>CAZFYX010000072.1:0-143102 GCA_964523885.1 uncultured Burkholderiales bacterium
TTGAACGTGCCGAGGATGCGCGGCTTGTCGGCATCGCCGGAGTGCCGCGCGAGCAGCTCCTCGGCCTCCTCGCGCCCGTCGCGGCCGAAGTACGCGTGCAGCAGGTAGACCATCGCCCAAAGGTGGCGGCCTTCCTCGACATTGACCTGGAACAGGTTGCGCAGGTCGTACAGCGAGGGGCAGGTGTGACCCAGCAGGTGCTGTTGCTCGACCGAGGCCGGCTCGGTGTCGCCCTGGGTCACGATGATGCGGCGGAACTGCGAGCGCAGCTCGCCCGGAACCTGCTGCCAGGCCGGCTGCCCGAAGTTGTCGCCGAAGGGGATGGTGCGCCCGGGCACCTGGTCGGCGAGGAAGATGCCCCAGCGGTAATCGGGCATCTTGACCGCGCCGTAGCTGGCCCAGCCCTGTGCGTCGACGCCGACGGCGGTGCGCAGGTAAACGTCGGCACCCTCGAAGTCATGCGGCCCCATCTCGTGCCACCAGTCGAGGAACTTCGGCTGCCAGTGCTCGAGCGCACGCTGCAGCGTGCGGTCGCCGGCGAGGTTGACGTTGTTGGGGATCTTTTCGGAATAGTTGATGGACATGGTTCAGGTGAAGAGGTGAATAGGTGAAAAGGTGAATGGGGTCAGTCGTGGATCGACGATCGTAGTCGAGAGATCAGACCTGTAACCTGGTCGATGCGAGAGACGGTGGTGGATGCGTCGGAGAGGTAACCGACGCGTGCCGCGATGTCGATCAATGTATCCAGCTCGGATAACGAAGCCTATGCGATGGAGAGGAACTGGCGCAGCTCTCTCGCACCACTGCGGGCGGCGCCCTCGGCGATATTGGTGGGAACTGATACGGCCGCGCGTCTCAGTTGACTAGTCAAGCCATACAGCTCGCTGGCAGGAAAGCTGCCGGTGATCTGGTAGATGTGCTCGACGAGCGTCATCGCGTCCTGCCATGCGCGAAGATCGCGGTGGTTCCTCTTCACTTCTTCACCTTTTCACCTCTTAACCTAGACGCGCGTCCAGTCGAACTTCGCCTTGCTGCCGGTGCCGTAGACCTTCAGCGCGCCTTGCTCGCCGACGGCATTGGGTCGATTGAAGATCCAGTTCTGCCAGGCGGACAGGCGCGCGAAAATGCGCGTCTCCATCGTCTCCGCGCCGGTGAACCGGAGGTTCGCTTCCAGGCCAGTGAGCGCATCCGGCGAAAGGCTCGCGCGCTCCTCCACCGCCAGGCGCACCTCGTCCGCCCAGTCGATGTCATCCGGGGCGAACGTCACGAGTCCCAGTTCCTCCGCGACCGCAGCGGACAGCCGGTCGCCGATCAGCGCGTGCGCCGCCTCGACCGGCCGCTTCTCGCCGCTGAAGCGATTGGCCAGCCGCGTCTCGTGGCTCACCATCGGATAGGCGCCGAAGTTGGCTTTCGACAGGACGATGTGCGGCGCGGCGGCCTCGTCCTCCAGCAGGAGCATGTAGCTGCGGTCGGCGGCGAGCGCCAGCTCGAGCAGGGTCCCGGCGAAGCAGGAGCCTTCGTCGATGATGGCGAACAGCGTGCGCGAGGACACGTCCAGGCGTGCGAGCGTTCGCCGCAGCATGCCCTGCGTCTGCCTCACCAACCAGTCGGCCGCATGGGCCTGCAGCTTCGCGTCCGCCTGCAGCACCGCGTCCGCATCGCCGCGGGTCTTCAGCAGCCACAGCCCGAGCTCCAGCTCGTTCGTGCGCAGCATCAGGATCGCATCGTCCAGCTCGCGCGCCATCGCCAGCGGCCACCAGGCTGCACCCGCGGCGTGGATCTGTGCGAGGTCCGCGGGCTGCTGCCCGGAGGGTGCCTGCACCGTGATCGTCGCCGTGCGCGCGGCGCGATCCACGATCACGTCCACATGCTGGTAGTGGTAGCCGCTGTCGTCGATGCGCCGCTGCAACGGCGTGAGCGCGACCCCGGGTCCGGCGCCGTTGCGGCTGCTGCGCGCGACGAGTGCCTGCACCCGCTCGTGCTGTGCCTGGGCGAACTGCTGCGGGCGGGCGGTGTGATCCACCAGTTTCCACTGCTTGGCGCGATCCGCGCGCACGCCCTCGGCCGTGCTGCAGAACACGTCGGCGAGGTCGCGCCGCATCACCGCTTGTCGGTCAGGCGCGTGAGGCCGCCCGTGCCGGGGAGCACCCCGAGCAGCGGCACCTCGGGCAGGCTCACCGTCGAGGAGCGGTCGTCGATCATCAGGATCTCGTCGCACGCCAGCGCGAGCTCGTAGCCGCCACCGGCGACGGTGCCGTTCACCGCGGCCAGCGAGCACAACCCCTCGTGCCGGCTGGAGTCCTCGATGCCGTTGCGGGTCTCGTTGGTGAACTTGCAGAAGTTCACCTTCCACGGATGGGTGGACTGGCCGAGCATGTAGATGTTCGCGCCCGAGCAGAACATCCGCTCACGCGCCGAGGTGATCACCAGGCACTTCACCTGGGGGTGCTCGAAGCGGATGCGCTGGAGGGCGTCGTGCAGCTCGATGTCCACGCCCAGGTCGTAGGAGTTCAGCTTGAGCCGGTAGCCGGGCTTGATGCCGCGCTCCTCGTTGACGTTCATGGCGAGCGTCGCAACCGCGCCGTCCACCCTCAGGGTCCAGTGGGCGTAGCGGTCCGGGTGGGTGTCGTAGGTGATCAGCCCGCGCCCGGACGGCTGCTCCTGCATGACTGCACTCATCGCGTTCTCCTCTCTCCGGCCGGCTTCAGCGCCCGCTTCAGGTCCCGCAAACTCTGCTCCACCGTGCGGCCGGCGGTGTCGACCACGACGTCGGCCTGCCCGTAGAGGCGCTCCCGCCCCTCCAGGATGTGCCGCAGGTCTGCCATGGCCTCGGGGTTGTTCGCCATCGGCCGCGTGTCGCCCTGGGCGATCACGCGCGCCATGTGTTCCTCCGGTGCGGCCTTCAGCCACACCGTGGTGCAAGTGTCGAGCAGCAGCTCGAAGGTGCCCGGCTCCGAGACGATGCTGCCGCCGGTGGCGATCACGCACCGGTCGTGCCGCTCGAGCACCTTCTCCAGGCAGCGGCGCTCGTAGCGGCGGTAGCCGCCCTGGCCGTACAGCAGGAACACCTCAGAGAGGCTGGTGCCGGCCTCGCGCTCGATCTCGCGATCCAGCTCGACGAACGGCACGCCCAGTGCGTCGGCGAGGCGCTCGCCGAGGGTCGACTTGCCGGCGCCGCGCAGGCCGATCAGGGCGACGCGTGCCTTGTCTGCGCCGCCGTCCTGTTCCAGCTCGAGGGTGAGCCGCTTGCGGATCTCGGTAAGCCGATGCTCGGGGATGCGTTGGAGCAGCTGCTCGATCAGGGTGCGCTCGACCGAGCGCTCCTCGCCGGCACGCATGAGATCCTCGACCGGCAGCGAGAGTGCGGCCGCGATCTGGCGCAGCACCAGCACCGAAGCGTTGCCGCGCCCGGACTCGAGCTCGGCCAGGTAGCGCTCCGACACGCCGGAGGCCTCGGCGAGCACGCGCCGGCTCATGCCGCGCCGGGCGCGGGCGTCGCGCACGCGTTCGCCGAGCCCGTGCAGGAAGTCGTCGTGTTCCTGCCCCGCGCGGTCGGGTGCGGGGCGGATGGCAGTCTGCGCGTTCATGCAATATAGTGCTTAACAGGAAACATGAGATGCACTATAATGCACGTCGTCGCGTTCGTCCACCCCACCCGGAAACCCCGGCCATGGCGCTCGATCTCACCATCCTCGTCGGAACCATGACCGGCACCGCCCAGAGCGTGGCGCAGGAGCTCGAGCTGCGGCTCGACGATGGCGACACGCGGGCCCGCGCTATCCTCATGGACGATCTGGGCCCGGGGGCGTTCGCCGGCGGTGGCCTGTTCCTGATCTGCACCTCCACCTACGGCCAGGGCGACGTGCCCGACAACGCGAAGAAGCTCTACGACGCGCTGCTTGCCCAGCGGCCGGACCTGACCAACGTGCAGTACGGCGTGATCGCGCTCGGGGATCGCACCTACATGGACACCTTCTGCAACGGCGGGCGCCGCTTCGACGCCATCCTGGGCGAGCTGGGCGCACAGCGGATCGGCGAGGTCCTGCTGCACGACGCGAGCGCGGGCACCATGCCCGAGGAAGTCGCGTCGGAGTGGATCGACGGCTGGATCGCGCTGTGCCGGGCACGCAGCGTGTCGACCGCCTGAGGGCGTCCGGCGGCCCCGCAGACGGTATAGTTGCCCCACAAGAAAAACAGCACAGACCGAGAGAGGAGCGACCGTGGCACTCATGAGCCGGGCCGACCACCGCGTCAGCCCGCCGATCATCGACATCCCGCGCCAGTACAACGCGGCGCACGACCTGATCGAGCGAAACCTCGTTGCGGGGCGCGCCGGCAAGGTCGCCTACATCGACGATGCCGGCCGCACCACTTATGGCGAGCTCGCCGAGCGGGTGAACCGTGCTGCGAATGCGCTCACCGGGCTCGGCCTGGAGATGGAGCAGCGCATCCTCGTCGCGCACCACGACACGGTCGACTGGCCCAGCGTGTTCCTCGGCGCGATCAAGGCCGGCATCGTGCCGATCGCTGCGAACACGCTGCTCACCACCGACGACTATCGCTTCATGCTCGAGGACAGCCGGGCCCGCGCGCTGGTGGTGTCCGAAGCGCTGCTGCCGGCGTTCGAGCCGCTGCTGGGCAAGCTGCCGTTCCTGCGGCACGTGATCGTGTCCGGCAAGGATGCACATGGGCACCTGCATCTGCAGGCGCTGATGGCGAAGGCGGATGCGAAGTTCGAGACCGCGCCGACGACGCGCGACGACATCTGCTTCTGGGGCTACTCGTCCGGCTCCACCGGCACGCCCAAGGGGACGGTGCACATCCAGTCGAGCCTGATCCAGACCGCCGAGCTCTACGCGCGTCCCGTGCTGGGCATCCGCGAGGACGATGTGGTGTTCTCGGCCGCGAAGCTGTTCTTCGCCTACGGGCTGGGGAACGCGCTGACGTTTCCGCTGGCAGTGGGCGCCACGGCAGTCCTCATGGCGGAACGACCCACACCGGCGTCGGTCATCAAGCGGCTGCGCGAGCACCGCGCGACCATCTTTTACGGCGTGCCGACGCTGTACGGACTGATGCTCGCGAGCCCGGAGCTGCCCGCCCGCGGCGAGCTCGCGCTGCGCCTGTGCACCTCCGCGGGCGAGGCATTGCCTGCGGACCTCGGCCGGCGCTGGACCGAGCGTTTCGGCATCGAGATCCTCGACGGCATCGGCTCGACCGAGATGCTGCACATCTTCCTGTCCAACCGGCCGGGCGAGGTGCACTACGGCACCACCGGCAAGCCGGTGCCCGGCTACAGCATCCGCCTGGTGGATGATCACGGCAAGGACGTCGGGCCGAACGAGCTGGGCGACCTGCACATCGGCGGTCCCACCAGCGCGATCCAGTACTGGAACAACCGGGAGCGCTCGCTGAGCACGTTCGTGGGCGGCTGGACCCGGGCCGGCGACAAGTACAGCGTCGACGAGGACGGCTACTACACCTACGGCGGACGCTCCGACGACATGCTCAAGGTGAGCGGCATGTACGTCTCGCCGTTCGAGGTCGAGGCCGCGCTGGTCACGCACCCCGACGTGCTGGAGGCCGCGGTAATCGGGGCGCCCGACGAGCAGGCCCTGATCAAGCCGAAGGCGTTCGTCGTGCTGAAGCCCGGCGTGACGGCATCGCCGGCGCTGAACGAGGCGCTCAAGCAGCACGTCAAGGACCGCCTCGCGCCCTTCAAGTACCCGCGCTGGATCGAGTTCGTGCCCGACCTGCCGAAGACCGCGACCGGCAAGATCCAGCGCTTCAAGCTGCGCGGGTAGGCCAGGCATGACGGGCAGCGCCGCGACGGCCGGCAGCCACGAGCCCTCGTTCCTGCAGGCCGGAGGTCACCGGCTGGAGTACCACTGGGTGCGGCCGGCAGGCGCGCGCGGGCACCCGGAGCGCCCGGTGCTGGTGTTCCTGCACGAAGGGCTCGGCTCGGCGGCACTCTGGAAGACCTTCCCCGATCGCGTCGCCGAAGCCACCGGCTGCCCGGCACTGGTGTTCTCGCGCTACGGCTACGGCAGGTCAGACGGGCTCACCGCGCCGCGCGCGGTCGACTACATGCATCGCGAGGCGCTCGAGGTGCTGCCAGAGGTGCTCGCGCAACTCGGCGTGGCCGACCCGATCCTCGTCGGCCACAGCGACGGCGGATCGATCTCGCTGATCCACGCGGGCGCGGGCAGGTGGCCGGTGCGCGGCATCGTGGCGATGGCCCCGCATGTCTTCGTCGAGCAACTCACCGTCGACAGCATCGCGCAGGCGAAGGTGACATTCGAGACCACCGACCTGGCGCAGAAGCTCGGGCGTTACCACGACGATCCCGTCGCCACGTTCCGCGGGTGGAACGACATCTGGCTGCATCCGGACTTCCTGCACTGGAACATCGAGTCGTACCTGCCGGGGATCGCCTGCCCGGTGCTGCTGATCCAGGGCGCTGATGACCAGTACGGCACACTGGCGCAGATCGATGCGATCGCGCGGCAGGTGCGCGGACCGGTCGAGCAGGCGATCCTGCCTCGCTGCGGGCATTCGCCGCACGTGGACCAGAAGGAGGCGACGTTGGAGGCGATGGCGGCGTTCGTCAACCGGCTGTAAGCTCGTCGGCTGGACGGCTGCATTGTGACGGCCGGCCGATTCGCACCATCGTGGCACCCGGCATGCCGCCCATCTCCCTCCTTCTCGCGCCCCTCTGGCAGAACCGCGGACGCATGCTCGTCGCAGTGCTGGCGATCGGCCTGGGGGTCGCGCTCGGCTACGCGATACAGCTGATCAACCGCGCCGCGGTCGGCGAGTTCACGCATGCGCTGCAGACTTTCGCCGGGCAGGCCGACCTGACCGTACGCGGGCCGCGCTCCGGGTTCGACGAGCGGCTCTATCCGCAGATCGCGCGCCTGCCGGAGGTCGCGGTGGCCAGTCCGATGCTCGAGGTGCAGGCAGAGCTCTCCGGTCAGGACGATCCGTTGCGCGTCGTCGGCATCGACGTCTTCCGCGCCGCGCAGATCCAGCCGCTCCTGCTGCCCGAGAGCGGTGACTTCCTCGACCTGCTGCGCGGGGACGCGGTGTTCCTGAGCGGTGCGGCGCGGGAGTGGCTGAAGGCGGAGGTCGGCGACAGCATCGCCGTCCAGGTCGGCCTGGAGGAGGTGAAGCTGCGCGTCGCCGGGTGGCTGCCGTCCGGCGCCACGCGCTCGCGGCTGGCGGTGATGGACATCGCCGGCGTACAGCGGATGCTCGACCGGCAGGGCCGCCTCACGCGCATCGACGTGCGGCTGCGGCCTGGTGTCGCGCTGGAACCGGTGCAGCAAGCGTTGCAGGCGATGCTGCCGCCGGGCGTTGTGGTCGAGCGCCCGGACTCGGGGCTGCGGACCTCGGCCAACATGACCCGTGCGTATCGGGTCAACCTCAACGTGCTCGCGCTGGTCGCGCTGTTCACCGGCGGGCTGCTGGTGTTCTCCACCCAGGCGCTGTCGGTGGTGCGGCGCCGGGCGCAACTGGCGTTGCTGCGGGTCGTCGGCGTGACGCGGCGTGGCCTGGTCGGGCTGCTGGTCATGGAAGGCGCCCTCGTGGGCGCTGCCGGTTCGCTGCTCGGCCTGGTGCTCGGGTATGTGATAGCGGCCGCGGTGCTGCAGTTCGTCGGCGCGGATCTTGGAGCAGGCCAGTTCCGCGGGCTCACGGCGACACCGCGCGTCGAACCGACCGGGGCCGCAGTCTTCTTTCTGCTCGGCGTCGGTGCTGCGTTGCTCGGCAGCCTGTTCCCGGCGCTGGAAGCGGCGCGTGCCGAGCCCGCACGGGCGCTCAAGGCGGGGGACGATGTGCGCGTGTTCGCGCGGCTCGGTTCGCCCTGGCCGGGCCTGGCAGTGCTGGCGCTGGGCGCGCTGCTGACGCGCTTGCCTGCCGTCGATGGTCTTCCGCTCTGGGGCTACATCGCCATCGCGCTGCTCCTGGTCGGGACGATCATGCTGATGCCGCGCGTGATGATGCTGCTGCTGCGCGCGCTGCCGCGAGCGCCCGCAACGTCATTGCGCCTTGCGCATTCACAGCTGGTCAACGCACCGGGGCCTGCGACCACCAGCCTGGCAGCGATCGTCGCTGCGGTCGGCCTGACCGTCTCGATGGCGATCATGGTCGCGTCCTTCCGCCAGTCCGTGGAGGACTGGCTCTACCAGATCCTTCCGGCAGACCTCTACATCCGCGCCGGGGCAGCTGGCGACACGGGCTACCTGTCGCTTTCGGACCAGCAGATGATCCGCGACCTGCGTGGTGTGGATCGCATCAGTTTCCTGCGTACCCTGCAGATCGTGCTGGATCCGGCGCGCGCCCCGGTGACGGTGATCATTCGCGATCTGTCCTCGGGCACGGTCAACGAGCTGCTGCCCTTCGTGGGCGAGCAGCGCGAAGTGGCGTCGGGCGACCCAGCCCCCGCATGGGTCAGCGAGGCCATGCTGGACCTCTACGGGTGGCGTGTCGGGCAGCAGATCGAGCTGCCGCTACAGGGGCGTGCGCTGCGCTTCACGGTGGCAGGGGTATGGCGTGACTACGCACGCCAGAACGGCGCGGTCGTGATCGAGCGTGCGCCGTACGTCGCTGCCACGGGCGATGCGACCGTGACCGACGCGGGGTTGTGGCTGCGGCCCGGCGTGACGGCCACGGACGTGAGCGCGCGCCTGCGCGCGTCGTTGCCCGGCGCCGAGCGCCTGGAGATCGCGCAGCCGGCGGAGATCCGCGCGCTGAGCCTGCAGATCTTCGACCGCTCCTTCGCCGCCACGTACGCGCTGGAGGCTGCCGCCATCGTCATCGGCCTGTTCGGCTTGTCCAGCAGCCTTGCCAGCCGGGTGCTGGCGCGCCGGCGCGAACTGGGCATGTTGCGGCACATCGGCATGACGCGGGGACAGGTGTCGGCGATGCTCACGGCAGAGGGCGCGCTCACCGGCGCCGTGGGTCTTGCGGTGGGCCTGCTGCTCGGCTGGCTGATCAGCCTGGTCCTCATACACGTCGTGAACCGGCAGTCGTTCCACTGGGGGATGGCGTTGCACATTCCGTGGCTGGGACTGCTCGGCTTCGGCGCGTGCATGCTGCTGCTCGCGATACTGGCAGCGGCGTGGACCAGCCGGCAGGCGATGCGGGGCGATGTGGTGCACGCGGTCCGGGAGGACTGGTAGCGGTCGCATCGGTCTCGCGGGATTTCCGTCCCGAGCTTGAACGTTTGCGCCGCTCGTCACCGGCATGCTGAGTCACCGTCACCACCAATGGCCAGAGACAGGGTAAGGAGGTGACGCCAACGGGGCGGTCGCTCTGTCTGCGCTGCGCGCGCCACCCTCACCCCGGCCCTCTCCCGTCAAGGGAGAGGGGGAGCATATCGGTGAAGGAAGTCGTGCGGATCTGCCTGGCAGCAGCCCGGGCTGGAGATGGGTCGAGAGCGCTGCAGTGCGAGAGCGCTGATACGCACGGCGGTGGTGCAGTTCCCCCTCTCCCCTTGCGGGAGAGGGCTGGGGTGAGGGGTACAACAGATGTGGTTCTCACGTTGCGTTCACGCGGCTCACCCTCACCCCAACCGTCTCCCGTCAAGGGAGGGCTCCAGTGGCGCGAGCGCATCGGTTGACCGCGATTCGGTACTCTGGAGAGGATCCCCTCTCCCCTTGCGGGAGAGGTACAGGGTAAGGGGTGGTGGAGATCAGGGTATTTCGCACCACCGCCTGCCGCGTATACTCATCGGCACCTTGCGATCGCACCTCCTGACCATGCACCGAACACCGCAAGCGATCCTCGTCGTCCTCTTCGTTGCGAACCTGTTCTGCGCAACGTCGGCGCAAGCCGACGGCGGCGAGCAGGCGGTAGCGGCTGCGCTCGTGGGCTGGGCCGATGCCTACAACAGCCGTGACGCCGACCGCATCACTGCACTCTACGCGCCCGATGCGCTGTTCTGGGGTACGCGTTCGAACACGCTCGCCGACCGACCCGAGCAGATCGCGGCCTACTTCGCGGAGTCGGTGCGCAATCCCAACCTGCGCGTCGCCCTGGGCGAGCATCGCATCCGGGTCTACGGTGACGTCGGGCTCGCGGCAGGGAGCTACACGGTGCGCGACCTGAAGAACGGCCAGGAGATCTTCACGCCGGGCCGCTTCACGTTCGTGTTCGAGAAGCGCGGAGAGCTGTGGGTGATCGTGCATCACCACTCCTCGCGCATGCCGTCACCCTGACACGTGCGGCGCCGGGACTTCCTGCTCGCGGCGCCTGCGCTCGTCGTGCCGTGGCCGGCGTACGCCCGGTATCCGGCGGTGCAGGCGGGCGCGCGACTGCAGTTTCCGCGTGACCACGGCGCACACCCCGACTTCCGCACGGAGTGGTGGTACATCACCGGCTGGGTGGAGGACACCGGCGGCCGTCGCTTCGGCATCCAGATCACGTTCTTCCGCAACCGCCCGCTGCTGCAGGAGGACAATCCGAGCGCCTTCGCGCCGACGCAGCTGCTCTTCGCGCATGCGGCTCTGGCCGATCCGCGCATCGGCCACCTGCTGCACGATCAGCGCGCCGCCCGCGCGGGCTTCGACCTTGCGGCTGCCGGCACCGGCACGACGGATGTCCGCATCGACGACTGGTCGCTGGCACTCGACGAGGCCGGCTATTCGGCGCGGATCCTCTCGCGAGAATTCTCGATGCAGCTGCAGTTCCGGCCCACGCAACCCGTGCTGCTGCAGGGCGAGGCGGGATACAGCCGCAAGGGGCCGCGACCGACCCAGGCCAGCTACTACTACAGCCGGCCGCACCTCGAGGTTCGAGGAACGCTGCGCACGCCGCAGGGCGATGCCGCGGTGACCGGCGCCGCATGGCTGGATCACGAATGGTCCAGCGAGATCCTCGATGCCACCGCGGCGGGGTGGGATTGGGCCGGCATCAATCTCGACGACGGCGCGGCGCTCACCGTGTTCCGGATCCGTGGAAAGGACGGCGGCACCATCTGGGCCGGCGGCAGCTATCGCGGGCCCGACGGACGCACGCAGGCACTGACCCCGCACGAGGTGACGTTCGTGCCACTGCGCCGATGGCGCTCCCCGCGCACGGGCGTGGAGTATCCCGTGTCGATGCGCGTGCAGTGGCCGCAACACACGCTCGACCTGGTGCCGCTCATGGATGACCAGGAGCTCGACGCACGGGCGAGCACCGGCACGATCTACTGGGAGGGCGCCGTGCGAGCGGTCGAGTCCGGCCGCGATGTCGGGCGCGGCTACCTGGAGTTGACCGGATACTGGCGACCGCTCAAGCTATGAACCAGTCATCGGGAGAGGCAGGACGATGAGGCGCAGGACGCTGCTTGTTGCGGCGGCAGCCGCGGTCGGCGCCGGCGCAGCCGGGCTGGGCTGGCGGGCGTACCGCAACGGCGTGTTCAGTGCGGGCCGGGGTCCCGCCTATGAAGCATGGCGAACCTGGAGACCGGATGGCAGCGGCCCGATGCACGCGGTCCACGCTGCCATCCTCGCCGCCAGCCCGCACAACACGCAGCCCTGGCTGTTCCGGGTCACCGACACCAGCATCGACCTGCTCGCGGACCGGGAGCGCAACATTGGCAGCATCGATCCCTTCCGCCGGGAGATGCACATCGGTCTCGGCTGTGCACTCGAGAACCTCGTGATCGCCGCCCGCGCAGCGGGTCACGAACCCGGCATCACTCTGCTGCCCGACGGCGCCGACGCGCCGCGCGTTGCCGCCGTACAGCTGGCGCCGGCGGGGAAGCAGGCCTCGCCGCTCTCCGATGCTATCGCGCACCGCCATACCAACCGCGGGCCCTACGACGTCGCGAGACCGCTGTCGGACGCTGCCTTCGAGGCGATGCAGGGACTGGGCAGCGACCTCCCGGACGTGGGCATGCGCTGGTTCACTTCCGATCGCGACCGCAGCGAGCTCTCCTCGCTCATCGTCGCCGCCACCGAGGCGATCATCGCCGACAGGCAGCAGTCTGCCGACAGCACGCGGTGGTTCCGGATGTCGTGGGAGCAACTGCAGCGGCACCGCGATGGCGTCACGCTCGACGCGGCGGGGCTTGCGCCGGTGGTGCTTGCGGTTGCCAAGTTGCTGCCGCCGATGTCGGCGGAAGACAGCGACGCGGCCTGGCTGAAGGCAACGCGCGAGGTCCATGTCGCCACGGCGCCCGCCTTCGGGCTCATCGTCGTGCGCGATGCGCGCGACGATCGGCAGCGCCTGCAAGGGGGGCGGCTGTGGCAGCGCGTGCACTTGTGGGCTGCGGGCCAGGGCATCGCGATGCAGCCGCTCAACCAGGTGCTGGAGCGAGCGGATCGCGAGGCGAGCCAGGGGCTCGAAGCGAAGTTCGGTGCCGCGATGAAGCACCTGGTCGGCGAAACCGGCTGGCAGGCACTCATGCCGTTCCGGCTCGGCTATCCGCAGCGCGCGGCGCAGCCCAGCCCGCGTCGGTTGCCCGAGGAGGTGGTGGTCAGGATGTAGCGCCCAGCTCCGACCGCAACTTCGCCAGGAATGTCCGGATCCGCTTCGCGTTCTGCCCGATGTCGCTGCGACCGAGCCGCGACTTCGAGCGCACGTCCACCCGCGCCCCCTGGCCGGTGTGCGTCAGGCGCACCGCCATGTCGTCGGTGAAGCCGTACCAGAAGCTGGTCTGGCTCGCCTCGATGGTCCCCGCCGCGGGATCCGCGCCATTGATCTTCATCCCCATCCCTTCGAGCACCTTGCGCGCGGCCTCGAATACCTTGGCCTCGGGGGCGCTGAACGTCGCCGGCACGATGTCCGGATAGGCCTGCTTCTGCTGCGCGGCGACCTCGGGACCGTCGTACGTCACGGGGTGGTCGCCTTCCCTGCGCAGCGTGGCGGCGACCACGAGCTGGGGCGGGTCGTCCGTATCCGTGGTGATGTCGTGGATGTAGGGCAGGGCATCGACCGTCTGCTTCCACTTCCACGGGACGTAGGCGAAGCCAAGCGCGATGACCAGGCCGGCGATCCCCGCGACGACCGTGCCGCGCACTCCGCCGGACAGGAGGACGCCGAGCAAGGACAGGGCCGCGGCCGCGAGCGCGATGAAGAACGCGAAGCGCAGGATCAGGAAACCGGTGCGGAAGTGCCAGAGGTCGGCCCGATAGCCCAGTCCCGAAGCTGCGGCAGCCGCCACGCACAGGATGGCGACGACGAGGCCGGCGACGGCAAGCCACCGGCCTGCAGTGGTTGCAGCACTCATGTGGGTCTCCCCCGACGAAGATCGCAGCCTATTGTGCGCTCATCGGACAGAGGCGTCCGGCGAGTCCGGAGCTGCCGGCACGAAGGGCCGCGACGCCGCCGGGGATCACGCCTTGGTGCGGCCCAGTTCGCGGCGCAGGTATTCGTGCAGGTGGACCATGCCGTCCTCATGCGGCGAGTGGTAGGGACCGACGTCCTCCTCGCCGTTGAGGTACATGGCGCGGCGCCCCTTCTGGAACCAGGTGCAGATCTCGGAGTCCTCGGCCGCGGACTCGGCGTACGCGGCCTGGTGCGCCTCGACCAGCTCGCGCTCGAACAGCGCGACTTCCTCCGGGTAGAAGAACTGCACGATGTTGAGCGTTTGCTCCGGCGACACCGGCAGCAGCGTGCTGACCACCAGCGAATACGGATACCACTCGAGCATCACGTTGGGATAGAGGATGCACCAGAGCGTCCCGTACTTGGGCAGGTCGCCGTTGCCGTACTGGAGGATGGCGTTGCGGTAACGGGTGTAGTGCGGCGACACCTGGTTGCGCAGCTCGTCCTTGATGCCCAGGATCTGGTAGGACCAGCGCTCGCCGAAGCCCCACTTGTAGTTGCCCGGGTCGACGAAGTACTGCAGGCCGGGGTGGTAGGGCACGACGTGGTACATCTCCAGGAAGATCTCGAGGAAGTTCTTCCAGTTGTAGCCGAGCACGTCGACCTGCTGGCGCTCGAACACGTAGCCGCTGAAGTCGAACTCGTGCGCGAGTGGGAACTCCGCGAGGTCCTTGACCGCGTCGCGCGGGCCCCGGAAGAGCAGCCCGTGCCAGTTGGTGAGCGGCGTCTCCACCAGCCCCATGTCGGGGTTGCGGTCGAACTCCGGCGCGCCCATCAGCTTGCCGTCCAGCCCGTAGGTCCACTTGTGCACCGGGCAGACGACGTTGCTCACGTTGCCTCGGCCTTCGAGCAGCAGTGACTGGCGATGACGGCAGACGTTGTTGAACAGGCGCACCCCGCCGGGGCTGCGCACCAGCATCTTGCCGTGCCTGGCCCAGTCCAGGGTGTAGTAGTCTCCCTCGTTGGGCACCATCAGCTCGTGGCCGACATAGCCCGGACCCTGCTCGAACAGGAGTTTCTGCTCGAGCGCGAAGATCTCCGGGTCGAAGTACCAGGAGACGGGCAGCTGGGAGGCGCTGGGCTTCAGTTGCGCGCCGGTCGGGATGTCGGTCATGTCGCGTCCTCGTCACGAGCCCCTGCGGGCGTCGTCAGGGCCCGAAGTTTACCGCCAAAGATGGCGGGAAGAGTTTGATTTGCAGCAAGGTCCGGGCCTCCCGGCGCGATGCGGCGAGCCCTCTGGCCCTTGCCTCGCGCAGCGGGTTTCTGCATAGTGCGCGCCTCCCGTTACGGCTGTTCTTCCCATCCGCCCCATGCTTCCTCCGATCGAACAACGCATCGCCGCCGAACTGAAGGTCCAGCCCCAACAGGTGGCTGCCGCCGTCGGACTATTGGACGAGGGTTCGACCGTTCCGTTCATCGCGCGTTACCGCAAGGAGGCGACCGGCGGCCTGGATGACACCCAGCTGCGCGACCTGGAGGAGCGGCTGTCCTACCTGCGCGAGCTGGAAGAGCGCCGCGCGGTGATCCTCGGCAGCATCGAGGAGCAGGGCAAGCTGACCCCGGCGCTGCGCGCGCAGGTCGAGGAGGCCGAGACCAAGCAGCGGCTCGAGGACCTGTACCTGCCCTACAAGCCCAAGCGCCGGACCAAGGCGCAGATCGCCCGCGAGGCGGGTCTGGCGCCGCTGGCGGATGCGCTGCTGGCCGACCCTTCGCTCGATCCCGAGACCGAGGCGGCGAAGTACCTCAAGCCCGCCTTCACCGGACCCGATGGCGACAACCCGGGCGTGCCCGACGTCAAGGCCGCGCTGGACGGCGCACGCCAGATCCTCACCGAGAACTTCGCCGAGGACGCCGAGCTGATCGGCAAGCTGCGTGAGCATGTGCTCGCCAACGCGCGGGTGGTCGCGACCGTGGCCGAGGGCAAGGCGGAGCAGGGCGCCAAGTTCCGCGACTACTTCGCCCATACCGAGCCGGTCAAGGACGTGCCGTCGCATCGCGCGCTGGCGCTCTTCCGTGGCCGGCACGAGGGGGTGCTGCGCCTGGCCGTGAAGCTGCCTGAGGAGCTGGAGGAGCAGGCTGCGGCGGGGCAGCCTGCCCAGCCCACGAGCGCCGAGCGCATCATCGCTGTGCGTGCCGGGGTCGTGAACCGCGGCCGCCCCGCCGATGCCTGGCTGCAGGAGACCGTGCGGTGGGCCTGGCGGGTGAAGATCGCCTGGCAGCCGGAGAGCGACCTGTTCACCGGGCTGCGCGAGCGCGCCGAGGAGGAGGCGATCCGGGTGTTCGCACGCAACCTGCACGACCTGCTGCTCGCCGCGCCGGCCGGCCCGCGCGCCGCCATCGGCCTGGATCCGGGCCTGCGCACCGGGGTGAAGGTGGCGGTGATCGACCGCACCGGCAAGGTGCTGGAGACCGGGACCATCTTCCCGCATGCCCCGCGCAACGACTGGGACGGCTCCATCGCCGCACTGGCCGCGCTCGCAGCCCGCCACGGCGCCGAGCTGATCAGCATCGGCAACGGCACTGCCTCGCGCGAGACCGACAAGCTCGCCGCGGATCTCATCAAGCGCCACCCCGAGCTGCGCCTGACCAAGGTCGTCGTGTCCGAAGCCGGCGCCTCGGTCTACTCCGCGTCGGCGCTCGCCGCGAAGGAATTCCCGGACATGGACGTGAGCCTGCGTGGCGCAGTGTCAATCGCCCGCCGCCTGCAGGATCCGCTCGCCGAGCTGGTGAAGATCGATCCCAAGTCGATCGGCGTGGGCCAGTACCAGCACGACGTGAACCAGACCCACCTGGCGCGCAGCCTCGATGCCGTGGTGGAGGATTGCGTGAACGCGGTGGGGGTCGACCTGAACACTGCCTCGGCCGCGCTGCTGGCGCGCATCTCCGGCCTCACGGCCACGCTGGCGGAGAACATCGTGCGCCACCGCGACGAGCACGGGGCCTTTGCCACCCGCGACAAGCTCCGCGACGTCCCGCGCATGGGCCCGAAGACGTTCGAGCAGGCGGCCGGCTTCCTGCGCATCCTGCAGGGCGACAACCCGCTCGACGCCTCCGCGGTGCACCCGGAGGCCTACCCGGTGGTCGAGCGTATCCTGGCCGACCTGAACAAGTCGATCAAGGAAGTGATGGGCAACGCCTCGGTGGTGAAGGCACTGGATCCGCGCCGCTACACCGACGAGCGCTTCGGCGTGCCCACCGTGCAGGACATCCTGCGCGAGCTGGAAAAGCCGGGCCGCGATCCGCGGCCCGAGTTCCGCACCGCCACCTTCAGGGAGGGCGTGGAGGAGCTGAAGCACCTGCAGCCTGGCATGCTGCTCGAGGGCGTGGTCACCAACGTCACCAACTTCGGCGCCTTCGTGGACATCGGCGTGCACCAGGACGGCCTGGTGCACATCTCCGCGCTGTCGCACAAGTTCGTGAAGGACCCGCACACCGTGGTGAAGGCGGGCGATGTGGTGAAGGTCAAGGTGCTGGAGGTCGACGAGAAGCGCAAGCGCATCGCGCTGACGATGCGCCTGGAGGACGCACCGCAGAAGGGCTCGGAGCCGCCGCGGCGGCAGGATCGGTCCGGACCCAGGCCGCAGCAGCCGCGAGGCGATGCGCGCCCTGCGCAGCGCGGGCCGGCACAGCGCCCGCATGAACGTCCCGCGGGCCGCCAGGAAAAGGCGCCTGCAGGCGGGGCGATGGCCGAGGCGCTGGCCCGGGCGCTGAACCGGACCAAAAGCTGATCTCCGGAGATTGCCTGTACCATGTCGGTACGGATGCCCGCCCCGTTTAACCTGGATCAACAATTCCGCCGCGGGCGCCGGGCAACATGGCCCGGTCCCTGGCATGGAGAGGTTGTGCGATGACGACGATGGAGTGGAATGCGGCGCTCGAGCTGGGCGTGGACACGATGGATGACACGCACCGCGACTTCGTCCGCTGCGTCAATGCCCTGGGTGAGGCGAGCGACGCCGACATGATGGCCCGGTTCGAGGAGCTGTACCAGCACACCATCGAGCACTTCGGCCAGGAAACGGAGTGGATGAAGCAGATCAGCTTCCCGCCCCTGCACTGCCACACCGCCGAGCACGATGGCGTGCTCGAAGTGATGCGCGAGGTGCGCGGCTACCTGCAGCAGGGCAACTACGAAGTCGGGCGCGTTCTTGCGCGGGAACTGGCGACCTGGTTCAAGAGCCATGCCGCCACCATGGACGCGATGCTCGCGCAGGTGCTCAAGGCCCACGCCAGGCCGCTCGCAGCCGACGCCGCCTGATGGCCGAGGCAGTTCCGCCGGCCCAGGTCGAGATCCCGCCGCGCGACGGTCCCGCGGCACAACTCTTCATCCTGCTGCACGGGGTCGGCTCGAACCCCGAGTCGATGCTCGGCCTCGCCGAAGCATTGCGCGGCGCCTTCCCGCGCGCTGCCATCGTCGCCCCTGAAGGCTTTGACCGGTTCGACCTTGGCAGCAGCGGGCGCCAGTGGTTCTCCGTGCGCGGCATCGACGAGGCCAATCGCCCCGCGCGGGTAGCGGCCGCGTTGCCGCGACTGGTGCAGTTCATCCGCGAGCAACAGGAGCGCTGGAAGGTTTTCCCCAATGCCACCGCGCTGGCCGGCTTCTCGCAGGGCGCGATCATGGCGCTGGAGGCGGTGGCGAAGCACGACGGGCTGGGCGGGCGCGTGCTGGCATTCGCCGGTCGCTATGCGTCGCTGCCGGGGACTGCCCCGGACTATACGACCATCCACCTGTTCCACGGCGGAGAGGACACGGTCATTCCGGTGTCCCATGCCAACGCGGCGCTCGATCATCTTGCCGGCATGAACGGCGACGTGACGCTGGACATCGCACACGAGGTCGGCCATGCGCTGCATCCGGTGATGATCGATCTTGCCATCGAGCGCTTGCAGAACAGAGTGCCGCTGCGCTCGTGGCAGCGGGCGCTCGGTGCGGTCATCCCGCCATCCGCGTTGCGCGACCAGGACCAGTAGCGCTCTCCGCGGCCGCGTTCGTCGGCTGCCTGGGGTCTTGTTCCGATTGAGTCGGGGGCGAGAACTCCGGTTGTGAACATCCCGCGTCTCACCCTCACCCCAGCCCACTCCCGTCGAGGGAAAGGGGGAACACATCGGTCGGTGAAGGTGAGTGGTTCTACCTGCCAGCAACGAGGACCGGAACCGGATCGAGAGATACTGCTGATGTACGGATTCTGAGGCTGAGCGTTAGCGTAGCCGCCCGCAACAGCGCGCAGTTCCCCCACTCCCCTTGCGGGAGAGGGCCGGGGTGAGGGGCACGAGTGACGCGCTTGTGGCCGTCACCCTCACCCTACCCTCTTCCGTCGAGGGAGACGGAGAACACAGCATGGGCTGAGACTGGGGTGCAGGCACAGCGTTGCCGCGCAGTGTTCCCTCTACCCTTGCGGGAGAGGGTCAGGGTGAGGGGTAAGCAACGCGCGGGCTCTTCGCCGCAAATCACTCTCACCCTCACACACCGCCGTCCATTCCACCGCCTGTCCCTCACCCGCCATAGCGTTCAGTCCGGACGCTGGCGGCTGGGATGGCGAGCTGCGCGAGCAGCCCGGTCACATGCCCCACGAACGCATTGGTGCCGCACACGAACACCGTCACAGGCACCGCTCCCAGCGCACCAAGCGCCTCGCGCAGCAGCGCCTCGTCGACGCGGCCACGCCGCGTGCCGGGCGTCGCCTCGACCTCGCGGGTCAATGTCGGCAGGTAGCTGAACCCGTTCCCCGCCGCAGCCTGGAGCGCCGCACCGAAGATCAGGTCCGCTGCCGTGCGCGCCGAGTACACCAATGCCAGCGGCACCCTGCTGCCGCTCAATGCACGATGCCGCACCATCGAGACCAGCGGCACTACACCCGAACCGCCGCCCACCAGCAGTGCGGGCCCTTCGACGTCCGAGCGCCAGACGAAGTGTCCGCCGATCGGTCCGCGCAGCTCGATTCCGTCGCCGACGGCGGCGACATCGTGGAAGAACGGCGAGACTTCGCCATCGTCGAGCCGCTCGATGGCGAGCTCGATGTCGTCGCCGGCTTCTGGCGCCGACGCGATCGAGTAGCTGCGCTGGGCCTGGTAGCCATCCGGTGCAGTCAGGCGCACGTCCACGTGCTGGCCTGCATGAAAGCGGAACGGCCGTGGCAGGCGGAAGAAGAAGCTCCTGACCGTCGGCGTGCGGACCTCTATCGCGGTGATGGTCGCCGTCTGCCACGCGATCCGTGCTGGCGGCGCGGCATCCGGCATCAGTCGCCGTCGTAGCGCTGCTCGCGCCAGGGATCGCCGTACATGTGGTAGCCGCGCAGCTCCCAGAACCCGGCCTCGTCGCGCTCGGTGAACTGCAGCGCCTTCACCCACTTCGCCGACTTCCAGAAGTAGAGATGCGGCACCAGCAGCCGCGCCGGGCCGCCGTGATCGGGGGTGACCGGCTTGCCGTCGTAGGCGATCGCGATCATCGCGCGGCCGCCGACGAGGTCCGGCGTCGGCACGTTGGTGGCGTAGTCGTCGAAGGAATGCGCCAGCGTGAAGCCGCTCGGCGCCTCCACGCCCGCATCGGCGAGCAGATCGTCGATCGACACCCCTTCCCAGCGCGTGTCGAACTTGCTCCACTTGGTGACGCAGTGGATGTCGCCCGCCCAGGCAGTGATCGGCAGCTGGATGAACTGCGCCCAGGTCCAGCTCTTGATCGTCCGCGGGCCGACCTTCAGGGCGAAGCTCCACGTCTCGAGCGGCACGGCGGGTGTGGGCCCCGCCGACAGCACCGGGAAATCGTCGGTCTCGAACTGGCCGGGCGGCAGGCGCGTGCGAGAGGCGCCGCCGCCGCGGCCGGTGAATCCTCGTGTTGCCATCAAGACCCTCCTGGCGCGGTGTGCATACCAGCGTGGAGTGCCGGTGCAGCGCCCGATTATGGCATCGCGGCGGCGTGGTGCGCGTGGCTGCTCAGCGGGGCATCCGCGCCCAGGTCGCGCATTCCGCGGACTCCTCGGGCCTCGTCCCGCCGGCGAGGATCTCGGCACGGGTCTGTTCGAACACCTTGCCAAGCGCGTGCGACGGGCCGGCTGCCTGGATGGCCGCATCGATCGTCTGCAGCGCCAGGCTGCGGCAACCGTATGCGTTCAGCGCGTCGGCGAGGTTGTTGGCTGCGACGACCTGACCGGGCTCGCGTGCGAGCACTGCCCGGTAGCCCTCGATCGCCTGCGGAAGATCACCCGCGCGGCGCTGCGCATTGGCCAGGCCCAGCCGGGCGAGCATATTCTCCGGCCAGCGTCCCACTGCCGCCTGGTACGACGCCGTCACATTCAGCCGCGGATTGGCCGCCTCGGCTGCGGCGACCGCGCGCACGAAGCCGTCGGGATCATCCGTTGCCGGCAGCTGTCCCGGCTCCAGCACCACCATCGACCACTGTCCGGCGAGCGCCCAGGTGCGCACCAAGTCGTACGCGCTGGTCACCTGCCGCCTGGTCTCGCCCGATCGCAGGATGAAGCGGTCGGTCTGCGCCGAATAGCCGATGACCACCGCGAAGTGCCAAACCGGATAGCGCTCGAGGCCGAGATTCTGCAGCACGATCGCGGGGCGCCCCGCCTGCAGTTCGGCAAGCAGTGCCGCCAGCCTCGCCGGCGGCACATAGGCGATACGGCCGGCGCTGCGCGCGGCGGCTGCCATCTCCAGCTGCAGCGATCCCTGCTTGCCCGGAATGTAGAGGCGCGGCCGTAGCGCCTCGGGATCGGTGTCGATGCCGCTGTAGCGCAGCACCTCGGCCAGCGAGGCCGGGCCGCATTGGTAATCCTGCTGCGGGAAGAACGGGACCTCAGTCAGCTCGAGCGAGCCTGGTCCCTCCTGCTGCTGCAGCGCCTGCGGCAGCACCGGCGCGCGGGTGGCGCAGCCGGTGAGCAGTACCAGCAGGAAAAGAAACCAGCGCGCGCTGGCCGTGCTGCAGGCACTTGACATCGCAGCTCAGTACTCCCTCTCCCCTTGCGGGAGAGGGCCGGGGTGAGGGGTACAGGCGGAGCACGGCCACTTGCGGGCCGTGCCCGGCATCACTTGTAGACCAGCTTGCCGCTGGCAAACAGCCAGATGATGACGGCCAGCACGATCACCAGCAGGATCCAGCCGCCATCGCCCGCAGCCGGCAGCTGGTCGAGCTTCTGCTGCAGGGTCGCGATCTCGCTGTCGGTGAGGGCGGCGACGCGATCCTGTGCCTGCGCGGGATCGACGCCAAGGCCCACCAGCGCCTGGCGCACGTCGGCACGATCGAGCTTGGCCTGCACATCGGAGATCGCCGCTGCGCGATCCTGCAGTTGGACGGCGGACTGTGTATCGATGACCGCCGCATGCACGGCCTGCATCATGCCCAGGTGCGACAGGCACAGGATCAGGAATGCGGACAGGAATCTCTTCATGGCGGTTGCAACCATCGTGGTCTCCACAGGGCGACAGATCGGGGATGCTGAATGGCTGGCAGCATTTGGCGTACCAGCCTCGTCCGCAACGATAGCGAAGCGACGCGATTCAATCAACGGCGCACGCTAGCCTTCGCCCTGCGCGGTTACGTCGAGCGCGACCAGCACCCGCGACACCATGTTGTACGCAGCAATCGTCCCCACCGCCTCGACCACCTTGCGATCGTCCTGCAACGCCGCGCGCAGGGCGGCGAACGTCGCATCGCTTACCTGCACGCTGCGGGTCATCTCGCGCGTGAGGCGGATGATCGCGCGCTCGGTCACGTCGAACGGCGCGGCCGGGTCGGTCTCGGGGTCCGGCTGATGCAGCGCGTCGATCTGGGCCTGGGTGCCGCCGGCCTTGAAGAACACCGGGGCATGGTGGTGCAGCTCGTAGTCGGCGCGGTTCAGGATCGCGACCAGGCAGATCGCCAGCTCGCGCAGCCGCGAGGAGAGTGTCATCCGGTCGCCCCTGACCGCGTCGAACAGCCCGTTCCAGCCGATGGCGAGCGGCGGGCTGTACAGCAGCATGCGGTCGAGGTTGAACAGCTTGCCGCCTCGGCGCTGGCGGATCGGGCCGACGATGTCGGCGGGTTCGGCGGTGTCCTGGGGCAGGTAGGGCAGGCGGGGCATGGTGACGCTTGCGGGGATGAAAGGCCGCACGATAGCCGTTTCGCGCACGAGCCGCAGCGCGCGGGCTGACGGGGGCATGGATACGAAGTGCCGGCTTGAGCCACAATATGACCATGGCTACTCCCTTCCCCTTCTCTGCAATCGTCGGCCAGGACGAAATGAAACTGGCCCTCCTCATCGCAGCCGTGGACCCCAGCGTCGGCGGCGTGCTCGTGTTCGGCGACCGAGGCACCGGCAAGTCCACGGCCGTGCGGGCGCTGGCCGCGCTGCTACCCAGGATGAAGGTCATCGTCGGCTGCCGCTACAACTGCGACCCGGCCCTGCCCGCCGCCCTGTGCGAGGAGTGCAAGGCGCGCGGCAAGAAGTCCGCGCTCAAGGACCACCTGGTGCCCGTTCCCGTGGTCGACCTGCCGCTCGGCGCCACCGAGGACCGGGTGGTGGGCGCCCTGGACCTCGAGCGCGCGCTGGCGCAGGGCATCAAGGCGTTCGAGCCCGGCCTGCTGGCCCGCGCGCACCGCGGCTTCCTCTACATCGACGAAGTCAACCTGCTCGAAGACCACCTGGTCGATGTGCTGCTCGACGTGGCCGCGTCCGGCGAGAACGTGGTCGAGCGCGAGGGCATCAGCATCCGGCACCCCGCGCGCTTCGTGCTGGTGGGCAGCGGCAACCCCGAGGAGGGCGAGCTGCGGCCGCAGCTGCTCGACCGCTTCGGGCTGTCGGTGGAAGTGTCCACGCCCACCGAGCTGGCCGCCCGCATCGAGGTGGTGCGCCGGCGCGACGCCTACGAGCACGACCGCGACGGCTTCGCGGCGAAGTGGAAGAAGGAAGAGGAGCGCGTGCGCAAGCAGATCCTGGCCGCGCGCAAGCTGCTGCCGTCGGTGGTCGTGCCCGACGCCGTGCTCGAGCGTGCGGCGCAGCTGTGCGTGAAGCTGGGCACCGATGGGTTGCGCGGCGAGCTCACCCTGATGCGTGCGGCCCGCGCACTGGCGAGCATCGAGGGCGACAAGACCGTCACGGATGCACATCTCAAGCGCGTGGCGCCGCCTGCGCTGCGGCACCGCCTGCGCCGCAATCCGCTCGACGACGCCGGATCCACCACGCGCGTCGAGCGCGCCGTCGGCGAACTGTTTCCCGCATGAGTGAGCCCGGCGCGGTCGACCGCTGGGTCGACGCGACCACTGCGGCCGCGCTGTACGCCGTCGATCCTGCAGGTCTGGGTGGCGTCGTGTTGCGCGCCAGGCCGGGCGGGGCGAGGGACCGCTGGCTCGACCTGCTGCGCGGGCTGCTCCCGGTCTCGGCGCCGGTGCGCCGGGTGCCGCTGCAGATTGCCGATGGCCGGCTGCTCGGCGGGCTGGACCTCACCGCCACTCTCCAGGCGGGTCGGCCCGTCGCCGAGCGCGGCATCCTCGCGGAGGCGGACGGCGGTGTCATCCTGCTCGCGATGGCCGAGCGGCTGAGCCCTGCGACGGCTGCGCGCCTCGCGGCAGTCCTCGATGCGGGCGAAGTGGTGCTCGAGCGCGATGGCCTGGCACAGCGCACGCCGACGCGCTTCGGTGTGGTCGCGCTCGACGAGGGCATCGAGGACGATGAGCGCGTCCCGGATGCCTTGATCGACCGGCTGGCGTTCCACCTGTATCTCGAAGGCATCCGCCCCGACGACACGCGTGCCGCACTGGCGGGCCGCGAGCAGGGTGCGGAGGAATTCGCCGAGATGCGCGCAGCCGTGGAGGCAGCGCGCGGGCGACTGGACCGTGTGATCGCAGGGGAGTCGGTCGTCGAGGCACTGTGCTCGGCCGGGATGTCACTGGGCATCGTATCGATCCGTGCGCCTCTCCTCGCGTTGCGCGTTGCGCGCGCCGCTGCGGCGCTGGAGGGGCGGACCGAGGTGATCGAAGACGACGTGGTCGTCGCCGCGCGCCTGGTGCTCGCGCCGCGCGCGACGCGGTTGCCGACGGCACAAGACGAGGCGCCGGAGGAGGCCCCGCCGGAGAGCGCCGAGCCGCCGCCGGAGCCCGAGCAGCAGGACGGCGCCGAGGAACAGCAGATCGATCCAGATGCCGTGCTGGAGGACATGGTGCTCGCGGCCGCGCAGGCTGCGATTCCGCCGGCATTGCTCGCGCAACTGCAGCTTGCGGGTGCGGCGCGGACGCGCTCGCAGGCGCAAGGCAAGGCCGGCGTGGAGCAGCAGGGCGGCACTCGCGGGCGGCCGGCCGGCACGCGCCGCGGCGACCTGCGCTCCGGCCGCCTCAACGTCCTGGAGACGTTGCGTGCCGCCGCGCCCTGGCAGCGGCTGCGGCGGGAGATGGACAGGCGATCGCGTCATGCCGCACAACCGCACATCCAGGTGCGCAGGGAAGACTTCCGCATCACGCGCTATAAACAGCGCACCGGAACGACCACCATCTTCGTGGTCGACGCCTCCGGCTCATCGGCGCTGCACCGCCTGGCCGAGGCGAAAGGTGCGGTCGAGCTGCTGCTGGCCGAGAGCTACGTACGCCGCGACCGGGTCGCGCTGGTCGCATTCCGCGGCAAGGAGGCCGAGCTGCTGCTGCCGCCCACGCGCTCGCTGGTGCGCGCCAAGCGCAGCCTGGCGGGGCTGCCCGGCGGGGGCGGTACGCCGCTGGCTGCTGCCATCGACGCAGCCGGGGAATTGGCGGATGCGATCAAGCGCAAGGGTGAGACGCCGGTGATCGTGTTGCTCACCGATGGCCGGGCCAACATCGCGCGCGATGGGACGCCGGGGCGCACACAGGCGGAGGAGGATGCGCTGGCCTCTGCGCGCGCGCTGCGGGCCGCCAGCATCACCACACTGCTGGTGGACACCTCGCCCCGTCCGCAGCCCACCGCCGCCCGCATTGCGGAGGAGATGCGCGCTCGCTACGTGCCGTTGCCGTATGCGGATGCGAACCTGCTGTCGCGCGCGGTGAAGACGGCGACTGCCTGAGGACTGGAACGGGGCAGCTTCGTCGTCGCTTCCTCAGGAGCGGCAACACGGCATTTCCCGCCTTGCGGGAGCGAGGCAACAGCAACCTCCCCTCCCCCCTTGCGGGAGAGGGGCGGGGGTGAGGGGTAAACCGGAATCCAATGACCAACCACCTGCACTGGGAGCGTGACGGCCGGGACTGGCCGAACCGTGACGCAAGCCGGTTCGTCACGGCCGGCGGCCTGCGCTGGCACGTGCAGGTGCTCGGCTCAGGACCCGCGATCCTGCTCGTACATGGCACCGGTGCCGCGAGCCACTCATGGCGCGACGCCGCGCCGCTTCTGGCCGAGCGCTTCACCGTGGTCGTCCCGGATCTCCCCGGACACGGCTTCAGCGGCGTCCCCGCGCGCTCGGGCTTCTCCATGCCTGGAATGGCACAGGCACTGGGCGCGTTGCTCGCAGCGCTCGAGATCGAACCCGTGCTGGCCGTCGGACACTCTGCCGGTGCGGCGATCCTCGCCCGCGCCAGCCTCGACGGCCGGCTCAACCTGCGTGGGCTGGTCAGCCTGAATGGCGTGATGCTGCCGCTGCACGGGATGCCCTACGACTTCTTCTCGCCGCTGGCGAAGCTTCTGGCCGGCAACAGCTTCGTGCCGCGTTTCTTCGCCTGGCGCGCGCAGGACCGCGCGGCCGTCGAGCGGCTGGTGCGCAGCACGGGGTCGAAGCTCGACGCGCGGGGCCTGGATCTCTACGCCAGGCTGGTGCGCAACCCGGGACACGTCGGCGGTGCGCTGGAGATGATGGCGAATTGGGATCTGCGACCGCTGCAGCATGACCTGCATGCACTGCAGCCGAGGCTGCTGCTGGTGGTGGGGGAGAACGATCGGACCGTGGCGCCAGCGGAAGCGCGGAAGGTTGCGCGAACCGTGCATGGAGCACAGGTCGTCACCCTGCCCGGCCTGGGGCATCTGGCGCACGAGGAGCGGCCGGGGTTGGTGGCGGATGAGGTGAAGCGCTTCGCCGCAACCGTCGGTGTGCCGGCGTAGGATGCCGAGTGAAGCGCCCCGGCCTCTTTTTGCCTATGGAACGTACGGTGTCATGGTGAACGATCTGTACTTTCCGGGGAAAAGGCGACGTGGCATTCACCTGCACGACGCGCCAGTTTGGGTAATGTATGGCGCCATCATTTGCGCCTGCCTCGTCATGCTGTCCATCGTCGTAGACCACTACGACAAACGCGACACGGAGATCCATTACGAGAGGTTTGCGCGCACCTTCACTATGCTTGGTTTGAGCTTCTTCGTGCTCTCATTGATGTTGGCAATACTACAAAGGAGCTGGAGTGCTTGATCTCGATGCCGATCTGAGCCGGGGGCGCGGAGGGGTGTGCTATCCCTCACTCTGGCTGACCCGCTACTGCTGACCCTGTCCCGTTGGACAGTATCTGCTACGTAGACAAGCTGTCACCGTTCCCTGTTATTGGAGACTGGCAGGAAGCTCGAGAGCGCATTCGAGGCGGGAAAAGTAGCCCGAGGAGATGAAATTCTGCCGCTGGAAGTCGGGTCGGGGCGGGGCGGCAAGCGCAAGATCACGGTGGCATGATGGACGCGCGGTGCCGGACAGTTTTTCTACAGCCTCCGGCCTCTCACAGCGCGGTCTCAGCGTCAAACCGATCTACTCAGGAACAAGGAGAAGAACCGATGAAACGCCCCGTCACGCCCTTGGCGGTCCTCCTGACCGGCGCCTTGCTGGCAGTGCCTAGCCTGGCCCAGGCGCAGTCATCTCCGGCGACCCCTCCCGCGCTCACCACGCCGGACCAGGTCAACAGCCGGATAGGCACGCTCGACTTCAGGGACGGCGCGCCGAGCCAGGCCACGCTGGACAAGGTCTACGACAACCTGGACTACACGCACGCCTTCGAGGCGTTCGTGAACACTATGCAGGGGGTGAACGCGGCCGCCCTCCGCAAGGGCTTTCTCGACCTCGGCGTGAAGGACAACGAGATCCTCGTGTTCTCCCGCCTGATGGACGCGAAGTCGCTGTTCCTGACGGCGAACGCGGACACGGTGTACTTCGTCGGCATCCTCGACCTCACGAAGGGGCCGATGGTGCTCGAGACGCCGCCCAACGCACTCGGCACGCTGGATGACATGTGGTGGCGCTGGGTGACCGATTTCGGTGTGCCCGGCCCTGACCGGGGCGAAGGGGGCAAGTACCTGATTCTGCCTCCCGGCTACGACGGGCCGCTGCCCGAGGGCGGGTTCTACGTCGCCCGCTCGAGGACGACCCGCGTTCTGATCCTGGGGCGCATGTTCATGCAGAACGACAACCCGGCGCCGGCGGCGGACCTGATCCGGAAGTTCATCAAGATCTACCCGTACGAGGCCGGCGGCCTGGGGACCAGCGTCGCCGAATTCCTGAGCGGCAAGGCCAGGCTCGGCCGGATCACGCCGCCGCCGGAGACGGTGTTCCACGAAGGCAGCGGCAAGGTGATGAACACCGTCCCACCCAACGATTTCAGCTACTTCGAGATGCTGAACGAAGTAGTGCAGCAGGAGCCGGCCACCGCGCTCGACCCCGAACTGATGGGCCCGATCGCAGCGATCGGCATCGTCAAGGGCAAGCCGTTCGCGCCCGACGCGCGCATGCGCAAGATCCTCACCGACGCGCTCGCCGTGGGCAATGCGACCTCACGCAGCCTGTTCATGGCCCCGCGCGCGGCAGACTGGTACTACTACCCCGGCTCGGCGTGGTCGAATTTCCTGTTTGTCAGCGGGCACGAGTTCGAGACGCCGATCCCGATGATCACGCGGGAGGGCGTCAAGCCGTTCCCGCCTACCGGGTATCGCACGCTGGACGCGCGCTCGGCGTTCTTCTACGGCATCACGGGCATCACGCCTGCCATGGCGATGCGGCTGCCGGGGATCGGGTCCCAGTACCTGCTCGCGTTCCAGGACGCGAACAAGCAGTACTTCGACGGCTCGAAGACTTACAAGGTCACACTGCCCAAAGGCATCCCCCAGGCGAAATTCTGGTCCCTGACGCTCTACGACAACCAGACGCGCTCGATGCTGGATACACCGCAGGGCTATCCACGCGCCGGCAGCCAGAACTACCCGTCGCCCGCCGCCGAGGCGGACGCGTCGGGCGTGACGACGGTGTACTTCGGTCCCAAGCAGCCGGATGGGGTCAAGCGGGGCAACTGGATCCAGACGATGCCCGGCAAGGGGTGGTTCGTGATCCTGCGGCTCTACAGCCCGCTCGAGCCGTTCTTCGACAAGAGCTGGCGGCCGAGCGAGATCCAGCCGGTTCAGTGAGCCGGCCAGCTAGCCAGCGCCTGCAGGGGGCCCGCCATCGGGCGCCCCTGCAAGCATGGCGTTGAGGCTCGCAGGAAAACCGCTCTCCGCAGCGGTTTTCGTCGCGAGCGCAGCGCCCCGGCGTAATCCTGCGAGCAGATCTGTCTGGTCGGGATTGCTCAGATCGCCTCGAGGAACGCGACCAGCGCGTCCCGGTCACGCTTGGACAGCGCCGCGAACGCATCGCGCGACCTCTGCGCTTCGCCACCGTGCCAGAGCACGGCCTCGATGAAACTGCGCGCTCGCCCGTCATGCAGCAACGCTGTGCTGCCATTCACTGTCTTCGACAGGCCGAGTCCCCACAGCGGCGGCGTGCGCCAGTCGCGCCCGCCGGCCGCGTAGTCGGGCCGGTGATCGGCGAGTCCCTCGCCCATGTCGTGCAGCAGCAGATCGGTGTAGGCCCGTATCGTCTGGCGTGACAACTGCGGCAAGCGCGGGAAGTACTCGGCCGTGGTGAGGGTAGGCACATGGCACACGGCGCATTGCAGCTGCTCGAACAATGCAGCGCCGCGCTGCACGGCAGCGTTGTTCATGCCGCGCGTCGCCGGCACGCCCAGCCCGAGCATCAGCATCTCGAAGTCGTCCCAGGCCGCGTCGCTCAGCTCCGGGTCGTTGCCCGGCACTTCCTTGCGGCACAACGTCTGCACTTCCGGGCAGTTCTGCCTCGGGAACAGGCTGGAGGTCACACCCATGTCGTTTAGGGCGGCGGCCGCGACCTGCTGGCGCAGGTTGGGCTGGTTCGCCTTCCAGCCGAAGCGGCCGAGCGCCATGCGCTGGTTGACTTCATCCCAGACGTAGTTGGGGCGCCCGTTGAATCCCAGCTGGCGCTGCCTCTCGGCGATGGCGAGCAGGCTGTCCTCCGGCACGGCCTCCAGCAGTCCGAGGCCGAACACGGGCGGCGCCAGGCGCAGTGAGGTCATGGTGTCTGCAGGAAGATCGCCGAACGTCGGGCTCTCGACGCTCAGCCTGGGCCTGCGCAGGCTGACCTCCGTGCCGTCCGCCAGTTGCACCTTGTGCTCGTCCCAGTCGAGGTAGACATCGGCCTCTGCGGGAACGGGCGAGTAGGCGAACAGCGACTCCGGCTTCTCGCCCTGAAGAGCGCGGTTCTGCAGTTGGTCCCCGTAGTGCGCCAGGGGCTTCGGTCCCCCGTGCAGGTCGGTGCCTGGCACGCTCAGGCGCACGACCATTGCCAGCAGCTGTGCGTTGGCGGACTTGGGGAGGGTGCCTCGCCCGGCCCCGCCGTGGCAAGCACTGCAGCGGTCCGCCACGAAGGTGGGACCGAGCCCCCAATCGCCCGTGCTGACGGAGAACACCACCCAGGGCCGGTTGAACCCGGCCTGCCCGCGCAGGAAGGCGGTGCGCTGGCGTTCGCTCAGCACCGGGGCCGGCTGGGAGTAGGCGCCGGCGTCGGTGGCGGCAACCGTGAACGAACCTGCGGGCAGGGTGACGTCGCCGTCGTCTGCCGTGCCCGTGCAGCTCAGGGCGGCTGCCACACCACCGATCAGAAGTCGCTTGAACCGCATGGACGGGCAGTATGCCGCAGGGCTGCGCCAACCTCCAGAGGCCCGCGCTGTCGCCTAGCGTCAGATATTCCGCGCCGTTGTGAGGGGATTCGATGAGGAACCGGGCTTTGGGCTACCAATTTACCGCATGAGGGGGCGCCGAACCATGATGCCAAGCAGCATTCCAATGCAACACAAGAGCAGAGTCAGGGGCGGCTCCGTGATGACCGTGAACCTATATATGTCACGGCCGTTAGCGCAATCCGGGCCCGAACAGAACGTGAGGCCGAAGTTTGCTTCGTCGAAGCCGGTGGGGTCCGGCGCTGCGAACGGAATCCTATCGTTCGGCACAAAGCGCGGGGCAATGGGACCGTAGAAGGTAAGGCCCATCTCCGAGACGCGACAATCACCAGGCAAGAGGGGGCCGGACACCAGCAACGGGTCCGACGACGGCCGGAACGCATAAAAGCTTTGGGGACTGGCCGGCGGTAGTTCGATGCGCAGATTTCCGGAGGACGAAAGGAACTGTCGGCCAGCGAACGTTGTTAGAAACGCGGTGATCGCCCCCGGATAGTCGCCGAACTCTGGTTCGGGTGTTGTATCGGGCGCATGTGCGTTGAGTGTGATCGCTATCTGCGCGTCGCGCCCGAGGAGGGCGGGGCCGCATGGATCCGAGCCGAAGCGCTCGACCAACTTCGCGGCGTAATGAAATGTGATCGGGGCGGCCTCGAGCGTCCCGAAATGAGCTGATGTCAGGGCAAGTGCTATTGCGCCCGCTGTTGCTGCGATTGATGCTTGTGTCATTTTCAACCTCTCCAGCAGCCTGTGTGACAGACCGGGAACCGCGGGCAAGCGAAAGACCTGGTCGATAGATCAGACAACTGCGGTCGCCGCGTCGAGGTCAAGTAAGTTTAGCCGACGCATCTACCAGGCTTGCTGCAGCTTGACTTGCCGGACACTCGCCGGACTGGTTGCCATGCTGTCGGCCGCGCTCGTCATTTATGGGTGATCGTTGCCGGCGCCATCGCCGGAGGCATGGTTCGGGCGTTGACGTGCAGGTTAGGGCCGCGGATCGTACTGCCGGCGCTGCACACGGGTATCCGGATTGCCACCGTTCCTGGATCGCACCCTAGAACCGGGAGGGCGAGCCACGAAAATCAATCTCTTCCCCATGGCCTGCACATATGTGGCGTTCGGGCTGTCAATTGCGTCGACAGCTCCCATGCAATCCCAAGTCCACTTCGTGCGGGAGATCGCGACCTCAACGGGACGGCTTGAAGGACACTGTGCTGCCCAACAGTCTGGTCGTGTTCAGTGCGGCTACAGTGAGAATCAGTTGCCGGGCAGGGAGGTAGGACGATGAACCATAGATTGGCACGAGTCACATATGCGCTTGCCATGGTGCTCCTGTCGGGCGTGGCCGCGGCAACTCCGGTTGGCCGATGGGGCCGCGACGTCAATCACGACGGCGCGATCGACGCCGTGCTGCTCGACGCGCAGGGCAACGTCGAGAAGGTAGTGTGGTACGGAAACCCGAAGGGGTATGTCTACAACTTCTGGGTGAACGGCTATAACTCGGACGGCTGGCTCGCCGGGACCGAAGGCATCGACGCGATGGCGGTCGGTCCGGTGCTGTGGGACCCACGCGGCTACCTGCATCCGATCATGCCGCCGCCGAGTAACGCGCCCCACGGCTTCGACGATGGTGGCAGCTTTGACATGACCGAGGCCGGGTGGCTCTGCATGGACTTCGTGGGCGGCCTGAACGTCGAGTACAACGTCCACACCGGTCAGGTCGTGCTGATCGGGCACCGGCGGCCGCTGCACGCCCCATGCGGGGAGAACGATCCGCTCACCAACTTTACGACCCCGGTCCAGGATGAACCGCCCCCGGACCTGCTGCTCTATGTTGCACCGCTGAGCGACGGGATCCGCCCGATCTCCGAGCCGGCGGCCGGGACATTATTCGTCACCGTCGTTGTAGCGTTGGGTTGGGCTCGCATGCGGATGCGGTCGCAGGACCAAGGTCGGCATACAGCCCTTGAGAAGCCCGACGCATTGCCGCCTCGCGCTTGATGGGCTGCGACGAGGGAGGGTTCGCGATGAGGGCGCGGACGATGAGGATCGTCGTGTGTGCGCTGGCGGTGGCGTCCGGGCCAGCACCGGTTCACGCGATTCCGTTCGACCACCTCGACATCACCCTGGACGCCAGGGTGCGTCGTGTCACGGGCGGCGGGTCGTTCACGACGCCGACGCCGAGCGGCGGTATACGGCTGCGAACCTACAGCGTCTCCGAGATACCGAACTTCTATTGGAAGGTCGGGGACAGGTTCACCTTGCGGTGGAAGCTGACTCCGGATGAGGTGGCTCAATTGAGTGGTGGCCCGGACAAGGTCGCGTGCTTTCCCCACTACCAGTTTCTCGGTACCACCCCCGCTGGTTTCCCGCCTGACTTGTGTGACAAGTTATCCGAGGACGCGCCGTTCTCCGACACGTGGGAGTTGGACCCGCCTTCGATCGGTCCCTCGGTCAACTTGGAGACCGGCGTGGTGACGCCGCACTACGGTCCGCAGACGCTGTGGGACGATTGGTGTTGCGCGTATTACTACGATTCCTCCACCGACGCTTTCGTGGCGGGAGGCATGGCCAGTTTTCCCACTGGTCAAGACAGTCAAAGGGTGCCCTACTTCTCACAGGGCATGATCGGCGCTCGTCACGGCCGATTCTCGTACCTCTACGCGATCGATCCGCTGGGTGCAGAGGCGTTCGACTGGACGCGTCCGGAGTTCGCGACGGGGAGCGCAGAGGTCCTGTTCGACGCGGTATGGCGAGTGAACGGCAGCGTGATACCAGAACCCGGGTCTCTGGCGCTCGCGTCGCTCGCCGTCGTCTTGCTGATAGGCATGCATCGCGGCGCAAGGCATGCGGCCGCCGTAACCCGCGCCAATGCTGCGGGAGACGACGTCCGCTGACGCGGGACTCGCCTCGCGCGGTAGCCGCCGGCAGCGTTCACCTGCGCGGGGTACCGCGGATTACTTGCCTGAGTCTGCTGGCAGGAACCCGTACTTCCGATACACCGCCTGCCCCGCCGGACTGACGAGGAACTGCACGAACGCCGCCGCGGCCTCCCGGTGTGGTGCATCGCGCATCAATCCCACCGTGTAGGTGGCGTACTTGTTCTGCACTTCGGGCAGCTCCACCATCCCGAGTGGGTACTGCTTGATGACGTGGTGGAAGTACGCTTCCGTGTACCAGACCGCCCCGGCGCTGCAGCGTCCCTCCATGATCCAAAGCGGCGTCTGGCGATGGTGGATGTGGGTCAGGAAGGTCGTCCCCGCTTCCGCCTTGGCCGAGTACACCGCATTAACCAGCGCGTCCCCGCCCGTCGCCTGCAATGCCGGGATGATGACATTGCGCGCCACCCCTTCCCACTTCGGGTTGGGCATGCACAGCTTCAACGACGGGTTGGCCAGGTCCGGCCAGCCCGTGAGGCGATCCGGAGTCCCCGGGGCGGTCATGATCGCCAGCCGGTTGCGCGCATAGTCTTCGAGGTGGGCGAACCACTGCTTGTCGCGCTGCAGTTCCTGCATCCGCCCCTTGCCGGTGGCGAAGACGTCCGGCCGGTGCGTGATCCGCAGGTTGCCGATCACGATCGCGCCCTGCTCGATCTGGTCGATCAGCACGCCGGGTGGGAGAGTTTCGACGAAGATGCGCCGGTAGGCGGGGTAGGCGGCCTGGAACGCGGTGACCAGGTCGTGAACGACCATGTACTGGTTGCCGGCGAAGAACACCACGAGGTCGGGGTCGACCACGTCGCCGTACAGATCAGGCACGTTGTCGATGCCCGGCACCGTGAAGTTCCTGCCCTCCTCGGGCCCGGGGTTCCAGGGTGGTTGGATCACTTCGCCGGCGGCTGCACCGGCCGCCGCCAGCGCGAACGCGCCCGCGGCGATCCAGTGGGCGACGCCGGTGGTCACAGCTGGATGAAGACGTAGCCCTGCTGCTGGAGCAGGACGAGGTCCGTGATCGCGGAAAGTGTCAGTTCAACCTTGGGACTGACCCAGTCCGACGCGATCTTGTTGTGCGCGAGCGCCTGGCCGCACACCATGATCTTGACGCCGGCCTTCTCGAGCGCCTCGATGACCTTCAGGTTCGGGTTGTCGACGTTGAAGCGCTCCTTGTAGTGCTCGTTGTCGAGCACGGAGGGGGTTGCCGGCCCGTGGATCACGCCGATGAAGTGCAGCTTCGACAGCGGCACGCCCGCGGACGCAAAGATGTTCACTGCGCGCGCGAGCTTGTCCAGGGCGGGGTTGACCTTCTCCGGCTCCCCCCGCTCGGTCACGTTGTAGACCACCTTGTACTCGACATCCTTGCCCGGCTGCATGGCGGCGTTGGGGTACGGCATGACCTTGCCGAAGCCCGGTATCGCCGGGTAGACCCAGTCGCTATCGGCGGCGTGGGCCGCGGAAGCCAGCATGGCCAGGGCCAGGCCTGCCAGGGTGGCACGAATTGCAAAAATGAGCTTGTCCATCTGCTTCTCCTCGGGATGAGTCGTGGGACGACGGGATTGTGCCAGCAAGGCAGCGGATCGGCTGCGGGCGCTGTCTGTCGCACCGGGGACCCGGACCCCGAGCGCGCCGCCGCCGGACATCAAGCAATCGGTCAGATGGCCGAAGATGGGGACATGTCACGCGAACCGACGATGCACCCGCTCCCCGCCGAGGCGACCACCGCGTTACAGCGCGGCAACAAGATCGCTGCGATCAAGGTCGTGCGCGTCGCGCACGGCCTGGGCCTGAAAGAGGCCAAGGACCTGGTGGAAGCCCATCTCGCCGCCAACGCCTCCCTGCGGCAGGCCTACGCAAGTGTGCAGCCGCAGCCCGGTGGCCGTGGCCTGCTGCTCTGGGTCGCAGTGGTGCTGGCGGCGGGCTGGCTGCTGTTCCTGTTCCTCAAGCGCGGCTAGCCGCGCCGGGGTGCGGCCATTCGCCGCAGGGTCTGCCGGTCCACCTTGTCGGTGCCGGTCTTCGGCAGCGCGTCGAAGTACTCCACCCGCCGCGGATACTTGTAGGGCGTCAGCGTCGACTTGACGTGGTCCTGCAGCACCCGCGTGGTGCTTGCGTCGCGTGGCGTGCCCGCCTTGACCACCACGAACGCCGCCAGCGTCATGAGGCGATTCTCCTCCTCCACGCCCAGCACTGCGCACTCCTGCACCAGCGGGTGCTCGGCCAGGCAGCGCTCCACCTCCAGCGGATGGATCCACTGGCCGCTGACCTTGATCAGGTCGTCGGTGCGACCCTCGAAGAAGTAGAAGCCGTCTTCATCCACGCGGAAGCGGTCGCCGGTGTAGATCCAGCCGTCGCGCATCGTCTCCGCGGTCTTGTCCGGACGGTTCCAGTACAGCGGCGCCTGCGAGTCGCCGCGCACCCACATCACGCCTGACCCGCCGGGACCCACCTCACGGCCGTCGGGATCGGTGAGCTTGACCTCGTAGCCGGGCACGCGCGCGCCGCTTGCGCCCAGCTTCTGCTGCGTCAGCCGGTTGGAAAGATAGATGTGCAGGACCTCCGTGGAGCCGAGTCCCTCCACGATCGACAGGCCGTAGCGCCGCTGCCACTCGCGGTAGAGCTCGCCCGACAGGACCTCTGCGGCGGATAGGCACAGGCGCAGGCTGGACAGGTCACGCCCTTCCGAGCCGGGATGCGCGACGAGCGCGTTGTAGAGCGTCGGCAGTCCGAAGAGCATCGTCGGGCGGTGCTGCTCGATCACCGAGAACACGGACTCGGCGTCGGGCCGGCCGGGCCACAGCACGGTGGCCGCGCCGACCGAAAAGGGGAAGGTGAGCGAGTTGCCGAAGCCGTACGCGAAGAAGATCTTGGGCGGCGAGAACACCACGTCGTCCTCGCGGATCGCGAGGGTCCCGCGGCCGTACGCTGCATGTGTGTACGGCGCATCGTGGTGCAAGTGCACGACGCCCTTCGGCCGGCCGGTCGAACCCGAGCTGTACATCCAGAAGGCCATCTCGTCACGCTGCGTGATGGCCTCCGGCAGCGACTCGTCCTGCTCGGCGACCCATGTGTTCCAGTCGTGCGAGCGCACCAGCCCGAGGTCCGGCGGATCGACCGGTGTTCCGGTGTATACGACGTGCCGCAACCGCGAGCCGCGCACCGAGTCGTGCGCGAGCAGGGGGGCCAGGGTGCCGTCGAACATGGCAGCCTCCGCACCGCTGTCCTGCAGGTAGAAGCCGACCAGTTCCGCGGGTGACAGGGTGTTCACCAGCACGGGCACGTAGCCCCCGCGCAGGGCACCGAAGATGGCAGCGACGTACTCGGGCGTGTCGTGCATCACCAGCAGCACGCGGCTGCCGCGCGCCAGTCCCATCTGCGCGAAGCCGTTGCCGGCGCGGCACGCCAGCGCACAGAGCTGCTGGTAGGTGTAGCGGGTGTCGCCGCAGAGGAGGGCGGTTTTCTCTGCACGGCCGGCCGCCAGGTTGTCGAACAGGATGCGCGAGCAGTTGTAGCGGTCGGGGACGGAGAATCCGATCTCCCGGATCGGTGCGCTGCTGCGATCGAAGGGGTCGGCGACCTGGTTGGGATCTCCGCCGGCCGGCGCATGTGACCGCCCTGCGGCGACGCGCGCCATGAACTGCGGTGCCATGGCCGCCAGGCGCTCGTCGTTGATGCGGCCGCTGCGGGTCATGTAGTCGTAGGCGAGCTGCCAGGGCTCGAGCTGCATCTTGTCGGCCATGCGCTCGTACCAGAACGAGCTGGCGTTGGCGGCCGAGACCATCTTGTCGACGATCGGGCGGCGCTCGCGCTCGAATGCGGCGAGCGCACGCTCGACGTCGTCTCCGCACTCGCCGAAGGCACGGTCCAGCGCAATCGCGTCCTCGAACGCCAGCCGGGTGCCCGAGCCGATCGAGAAGTGCCCGGTTCGCAATGCGTCGCCGATGAGCACGGCGTTGCCGGCCGACCAGCGCGTATTGCTCAGCAGCGGGAAGTTGCGCCAGATCGAGCGGTTGGAAACCAGCGGATGGCCGCCCAGGTCCGCGGCGAACACGCGCTGGCAGTATTCCCGCGAGGCTTCGTCGGACATCCGGTCCAGGCCCGCACGGTACCAGGTAGCCGCGTCGCACTCGACCAGGAAGGTGCTCATCGTCGGGCTGTAACGATAGTGGTGCGCAACCCAGACCCCGTGCTCGTTGCTGCGGAAGGTGAGGGTGAGGCAGTCGAACACCTGGCTCGTGCCGTACCACGCGAACTTGTTGGTCAGCCAGTCGATGCGCGGCTGGAACCGGGTCTCCAGGCTCCTGCGGACGATCGAGTGAACCCCGTCGGCGCCGACCAGCAGGTCGGCGGGCGGCAGGTCCGAGAGCGAGTCGATGCGCTGCTCGTGCCCGATCCTGACGCCCGCGTCGCGGCACAGCGATTCGAGGAAGCGGTTCAGCTCGAGCCGCGCCACGGCCGAGAAGCCGTTGCCGTCGATATCGACCCGCTGGTCACGATGGACGATGCGCTGGATCGGCCAGCGCTCCATGCGCGGAAGCAGTTGCCCGTAGAGGTCGGGGGCGTCGCGCTCGAGGAAGGCCAGCGCCCCTTCCGAAAACACCACGCCAAACCCCGCTGTCACGCCGGCCGGATTCTGCTCGATCACGTCCACCGACCACGCGGGATTGCGACGGCGGATGAGGAGTGCGAAGAGCAGGCCGGCCGGGCCCGCGCCGATGATGACGGTGCGCATGGGAAGAACCGAAGCGTGCGATTGCCGGACGCTACCACATCGGTGCAGGCTGGTAGCGCTGCGGCGCGGGAGCCCTTGCCGGCAAGCGAAACTTTGCGCATATTGTCCGCATGCAGCTACCCTCCAATCATCCTCACCGCATCGAGCTCAACGACGAGGTCCACGCCCGGCCGCCGGAGGCGCTGGTCGCGCCGCTGCGGCTGTCGTTCCTGGCGGTGTGGTGCGACCCCGCCCTGCGCGAGCAGGAGTACGGCCACGTCTGCAACCTGGTCGGCCGCTTCGGCGGCACCTGCCCGCCGCCCGGCGCCAATCACCTGAGCATCGACCTCGGACCGTTCCGGATGAAATGGGAGCGGCACACCGAGTTCAGCCGCTACAAGTTCATCGTGCCGGGTGCGGATGAAGACCCGTTCGCGCAGCCGGCCATCGATGCCGTCCCGGCCGACTGGGTGTCGTCGCTGCGCGGGCAGCTCATGGTCGCCGCGCATTGTGCGCTCGTGCGGGGCGGCAGCGACCCGGTGGATCACGAGTCGCTCTCGTCGCGGTTGTTCGCTGGCAACACCCTGATCGGCGGCACCATCGCCGGCGGGGCCGCGGTGGCGCTGACCGACTTCCGCGTCCGCGAGGACGGCTTCAGCCGCTTCTACGTGGTCGATCGCGGCATGACCGCGCGCCAGGCCGGGCGCATGGTGCAGCGGCTGATGGAGATGGACAGCTACCGCATGATGGCGCTGCTGGCGCTGCCGGTGGCGCGCCAGCTCGGCCCGTTCCTCAACGAGAGCGAACGCGAGCTCGCCCGGATCACCGACGCGCTGTCGAGGGCCACGGAGAAGGACGAGAGCCTGCTGCTCGACCGCCTGACCCTGCTCGAGGCGCAGATCGAGAGCCGCGAGTCGCAGCACGCCTATCGCTTCTCGGCGGCCGCGGCCTATTACGACCTGGTGCAGCGTCGCATCGCGGAACTGCGCGAGGAGCGCATCCAGGGCCTGCAGACCTTCCAGGAGTTCACCGAGCGCCGCCTTGCGCCCGCGATGGGCACCTGCCAGACCGTCTCCGCGCGCCAGCGCGCGCTGTCCGAGCGCGTCGCCCGCGTGACCCAGCTGCTGTCCACGCGCGTGGACATCACCCGGGAGCGGCAGAACCAGGCGGTGCTGGAGTCGATGAACCGGCGCGCCAAGCTGCAGCTGCGGCTGCAGGAGACCGTCGAAGGCCTTTCCGTCGCGGCGGTCACCTACTACATCGTCGGCCTGGTGGGATATCTGGCCAAGGGGTTGAAGGCGGGCGGGGTGCACCTGGACCCCGAGATCACCATGGCCGTCAGCATCCCTGTCGTCGCGATCATCGCCGCGCTGGGCGTGCGCAAGATTCGCCGTGCCGTGACCCGCAACGCGGCCTGAGCCTCACTTCGCGCTGCCGATCGGCTGCGCGGCCCAGCGCTTCACGAACTCGCCCCCCTCCTGCAGCACGAAGGCCTTGAACGCCAGTGCCGCCGGTGCCAGGCGCTTCTCGCTGCGATGGACCAGGAACCACTGCCGCATGACCGGCAGTCCCTCCACCCGCAGCACCGAGAGCTGGTGCGTGGCGAGCTCCAGGCCGATGGTGTGCGAAGACAGGAAGGCCAGGCCCATCCCGGCCATGACGGCCTGCTTGATGGTCTCGTTGCTGCTCATCTCCATCCCGACCCGCGGCTGCAGCCGGTGACCGCCGAAGAAGCGCTCCATCGACGAGCGCGTGCCTGAGCCGGACTCGCGCACCAGGAACGTCTGATCGGCGAGTGCGGAGAGCGGGATGCTTCGCCGCTTCGCGAGCGGATGGCCGGGGGCGGCCACGATGACCAGGGGGTGAGGTGCGAACGCCGCCGCGGCGCAGTCGAGCGCCGCGGGCGGGGTTCCCATGATGGCCAGGTCCACCTCGTTGCGGTCGAGCTGGCCCACCACCGCTTCGCGGTTGTTCACCGACAGCCGGATCTCCACCCCGGGGTGACGATCGGCGAACTGCGCCAGCAGCTTCGGTGCGAAGTACTTCGCGGTGCTCACCACGGCGATGGTGACCCGGCCCCCGCGCAGACCTTTCAGTGCCGCGAAGGTTTCCTCGGCTTCGTGCAGCGCCGCCAGTACCTGCCGGGCGCAGTGCTGCATCTCCTCGCCGGCCTGGGTCAGTCGGATGCTGCGCCCGCTGCGCTCGAACAGCGGCAGCCCGGCGCTGTCCTCGAGCTGGCGGATCTGCATGGACACGGCGGGCTGCGTCAGGTGCAGGGCACGCGAGGTCTCGGAGAAGCTCAGGCGCTCGGCCGCGGTGGCGAAGATCTGCAGCTGGCGGACGGTGACGGCGCGCATGCCTGACATAAGTTAGTCCTTATACAAAGACAAAGTACAAGTGAATTTACCTTATGCAAGGCCGGGCGTACAGTCGATTCACCGACAGCGCGATACCAAACGACCCGGAGGAGATGCATGAACCAGATCGCCGACCCAGCCATCCGTTCTGCCAGTGCCGAACGCTACAAGGCTGGCGTCATGCCGTACAAGAACATGGGCTACTGGGAGCCCAACTACCAGCCCAAGGACACTGACGTCCTCGCGCTGTTCCGCCTGCAGCCGCAGGAAGGCGTCGATGCCGAAGAGGCCGCCGCTGCCATTGCCGGCGAATCCTCCACGGCAACCTGGACCGTGGTGTGGACCGACCGCCTGACCGCCTGCGAGCTCTACCGCGCCAAGGCCTACCGCGTCGACCCGGTCCCCAACACCGGCCCCGGCACCAGCACGCCGCAGCAGTACTTCGCCTATATCGCCTACGACCTCGACCTGTTCGAGGAAGGCTCGATCGCGAACCTGACCGCGTCGATCATCGGCAACGTGTTCGGCTTCAAGGCCGTGAAGACCCTCCGCCTGGAAGACATGCGCATCCCGGTCGCGTACCTGAAGACTTTCCAGGGCCCGCCCACCGGCATCGTGGTCGAGCGCGAGCGCATGGACAAGTTCGGCCGCCCGCTGCTGGGCGCCACCACCAAGCCGAAGCTCGGCCTGTCGGGCAAGAACTACGGCCGCGTGGTGTACGAGGCCCTCAAGGGCGGCCTGGACTTCGTGAAGGACGACGAGAACATCAACTCGCAGCCCTTCATGCACTGGCGCGACCGCTTCCTGTTCGTGATGGAAGCCGTGAACCGCGCGAGCGCCGAGACCGGCGAGGTGAAGGGCCACTACCTCAACGTCACCGCCGCGACCATGGAGGACATGTACGAGCGCGCCGAGTTCGCCAAGGAGCTGGGCTCGGTGATCGTCATGATCGACCTGGTGATCGGCTACACCGCGATCCAGAGCATGGCCAAGTGGGCGCGCAAGAACGACATGATCGTTCACCTGCACCGCGCGGGCCACAGCACCTACACCCGCCAGAAGACCCACGGCGTGAGCTTCCGCGTGATCTCCAAGTGGATGCGCATGGCCGGCGTCGACCACATCCACGCCGGCACGGTGGTGGGCAAGCTCGAGGGCGACCCCAACGTCGTGCGCGGCATCTACGACACGCTGCGCGAGCCGTTCACCCCGACCAACCTCCAGCACGGCCTGTTCTTCGACCAGGACTGGGCCAGCCTGCGCAAGGTGATGCCGGTCGCCTCCGGCGGCATCCACGCCGGCCAGATGCACCAGCTGATCCACTACCTGGGCGAGGACGTGGTGCTGCAGTTCGGCGGCGGCACGATCGGCCACCCGATGGGCATCCAGGCCGGCGCCGCGGCCAACCGCGTAGCGTTGGAAGCGATGATCCAGGCCCGCAACGAGGGGCGTGACATCTGGAACGAGGGTCCGCAGATCCTGACCAACGCCGCGCGTCACTGCGCGCCGCTGAAGGCCGCGCTGGACACCTGGAAGGACATCACCTTCAACTACGAGTCGACCGATACCGTCGACTACGTGTCCACGCCGACCCCGGCGTAGGGCGATGGAGCAGACGCCAAGGAGGAAGCGATCGTGCTGAACGCGGGCCTGCAGGCGAGATCCCCCGACTCCCCTTTCCTCGGGCCCTCGCGCGGTGCGACCGCTTCCTCCTTGGTGTCTGCTGCATCACCGACTTGCACTCGACTCGAACACTGAACCGGAGCAGACCCATGCGCATCACCCAAGGCACCTTCTCGTTCCTGCCGGACCTGACCGACGACCAGATCCGCGCGCAGATCCAGTACGCGCTCGACAAGGGCTGGGCCCTGTCGGTGGAGTACACCGACGATCCGCATCCGCGCAACACCTACTGGGAGATGTGGGGCAACCCGATGTTCGACATCCGCGATGCCGCGGGCGTCATGACCGAGGTCACGGCCTGCCGCAAGGCCTACCCGAACCACTACGTCAAGGTGAACGCGTTCGACTCGACCCGCGGCTGGGAGACGGTGCGCCTGTCCTTCATCGTCAACCGCCCGGCGAACGAGCCCGGCTTCGTGCTCGACCGCCAGGAGATCGACGGCCGCAAGCAGCGCTACAGCATCCGCGGCTACGCGACGCAGCGTCCGTCCGGCGAGCGCTACTGAGCACGGCAACGATCCACACCGAGGGAGGGGGCATGGCAACGATCCACCGCATCGCACCGAGCATCCTGTCGGCAGACTTCACCCGCCTGGGTGATGAGGTGACCCGGGTCGTGCGCGCTGGCGCCGACATGATCCATTTCGACGTGATGGACAACCATTACGTCCCCAACCTGACCTTCGGGCCGATGGTCTGCCAGGCCATCCGCCCGATCACCGCCGTGCCGATCGACGTGCACCTGATGGTCAAGCCGGTCGAGCGCATGGTGACCGAGTTCGCTCGTGCCGGTGCCGACATCATCACCTTCCATCCGGAGGCAACCGAGCATATCCACCGCACCTGCGCGATGGTGCGCGAGCTCGGCTGCAAGGTCGGCCTGGCGTTCAACCCGGCCACACCGCTGCACTACCTCGAGCACTTGATGGACGACGTCGACCTGGTGCTGATCATGTCGGTGAACCCCGGCTTCGGCGGGCAGAAGTTCATTCCGGGCAGCCTCACCAAGATCCGCTCGGCGCGCAAGCGCATCGACGCCTCGGGCCGCGACGTGCGGCTCGAAGTCGACGGCGGCATCAATGTCGACAACATCGCCGCGGTGGCGGCGGCGGGGGCGGATACGTTCGTCGCCGGTGCGGCGATCTTCGGCTCGGGCAACTACGACGCGACCATCGGCGCCATGCGCGCGCAGCTGGCGGGCAGAACGCAGTCGGCCCCGGCAGGCCAGCTGGCGCAGGTGTGACATGCAGCCTGCCCCCAACCCGGTTCCCGTCGAGCCCGCACAGTCTGCCCAGACTGCGGACCTGGCCGCCATCCTGTCCCAGTCCCAGGCGCTCGAGGTCCTCGAGGCGCTCGACCGCGAGCTGATCGGCCTGCTGCCGGTGAAGACGCGCGTGCGGGAGATCGCCGCGCTGCTGGTGGTGGAGCGCGCCCGCGCGCAGCTGGGCCTGTCCACCGGTGCCCCGCCGCTGCACATGTCCTTCACCGGCAATCCTGGCACGGGCAAGACCACGGTGGCCATGCGCATGGCGCAGATCCTTCACCGGCTCGGCTATGTGCGCAAGGGACACCTGGTGGCCGTCACGCGCGACGACCTGGTGGGGCAATACGTCGGCCACACCGCGCCGAAGACGCGCGAGATCCTGAAGAAGGCCATGGGCGGGGTGCTCTTCATCGACGAGGCGTACTACCTCTACCGGCCGGAGAACGAGCGCGACTACGGGCAGGAGGCGATCGAGATCCTGCTGCAGGTGATGGAGAACCAGCGCGACGACCTGGTGGTGATCGTGGCCGGCTACAAGGACCGGATGGACACGTTCTTCCGCAGCAATCCGGGGCTGAACTCGCGCATCGCCCACCACATCGACTTCCCGGACTACACGCCGGACGAGCTGCTGTCGATCGCCGACCTCATGCTCGATGGCATGCAGTACCAGCTCAGCCCGGCGGCGCGGCAGGCCCTGGTCGAGTACATCGGGCTGCGGCGTGCGCAGCCGCATTTCGCCAACGCGCGCTCGATCCGCAATGCGCTGGACCGGGCCAGGCTGCGGCAGGCGAGCCGGCTGTTCGCCGGCACGGTCAGCGTGGGGCGTGCCGAACTCATGACAATCGAAGAGCCCGATATACGCGCAAGCCGGGTGTTCGGGTAAGCTGACGTCAATCGAACGAGACAGTGACGAAGCCCCACGCAGACGGGGGCCGTGCGGAGGAGACCATGCACAACGGCAGGACCACACTCAACAAGTTCATCATCGAGGAGCAGCGCCGCCATCCCGGTGCGACCGGCAACTTCAGCGCGCTGCTCAACGATGTGGTCACCGCGTGCAAGGTGATCGCGCAGACGGTGGGCAAGGGCTCGCTCGCCGGCAAGCTGGGCCAGGCCGCCGGCACCAACGTCCAGGGCGAGACGCAGAAGGCGCTGGACGTGCTCGCCAACGAGATCATGCTGCGCTACTGCGAGTGGGACGGCCAGCTCGCCGGCATGGTATCCGAGGAGCTCGACGACATCTATCGCATCCCGCCGCAGTACCCGCGCGGGCGCTATCTGCTGCTGTTCGACCCGCTCGACGGCTCGTCCAACATCGACGTCAACATCTCGGTCGGTTCGATCTTCTCGATCCTGCGCGCCCCCGAGGGCAACGTCGAGCCGGCGGTGAAGGACTTCCTGCAGCCGGGCACCGAGCAGGTCTGCGCCGGCTACACGATCTACGGTCCCTGCACGATGCTGGTGCTGACCTTCGGGCGCGGCGTGAACGGCTTCACCCTCGATCGCGACTCGGGCGAGTTCATCCTGACCCATCCCGACCTCACCATCGCACCGCGCACCGGGGAGTTCGCCATCAACGCTTCCAACGAGCGCTTCTGGGAGCCCCCGGTCAAGCGCTACGTGACCGAGTGCCTCGCCGGCAAGTCCGGTCCCCGCGGCACCGACTTCAACATGCGCTGGATCGCCTCGCTGGTGGCCGAGGTGCATCGCATCCTGATGCGCGGCGGCCTGTTCATGTATCCGAAGGACACCAAGGATCCGTCCAAGCCGGGCCGGCTGCGCCTGATGTACGAGGCCAACCCCATGGCGTGGATCGTGGAGCAGGCCGGCGGCGCGGCCAGCACCGGGCGCGGGCGTCTCCTGGAGGTGCGTCCCGAGTCCATCCACCAGCGCGTGCCGGTCATCCTGGGCTCGCGCGCGGAGGTCGAGCGCATCGCCCTGTACCACCAGGAGTACGAGGAGGGGATCGACCAGCCGTTCAGCTCGCCCCTGTTCAACAACCGATCGCTGTTCATGCACGCGGCCCAGAACGCGTAGCACCGCCCAGAAGAAAGGACGGCCATGTCCGCCAAGCATCCGATCATCTCCATCACCGGCTCCTCGGGGGCCGGCACCACCTCGGTGACCCGCACGTTCCAGTGGATCTTCACGCGCGAGAAGATCAACGCCGCGATCGTCGAGGGCGACGCCTTCCACCGCTACGACCGCAAGGAGATGAAGGCCAAGATGGCCGAGGCGGTCGCCCAGGGCAACGAGCACTACAGCCACTTCGGCCCGTACTCGAACCTGTTCGAGGAGCTGGAAAGCCTGTTCCGCACCTACGGCGAGACCGGCCGGGGCAAGACGCGCAAGTACCTGCACGACCCGGCCGAAGCGGCACCCTTCAAGCAGGAGCCGGGCACGTTCACGCCCTGGACCGACGTGCAGGCCGGCACCGATCTGCTGTTCTACGAGGGCTTGCACGGCGCGGTCGTGACCGAGTCCGTGGACGTCGCGCGGCATGCCGACCTGCTGGTGGGCGTGGTGCCGATCATCAACCTCGAGTGGATCCAGAAGCTGCACCGGGACAAGGCGACGCGCGGATACTCCACCGAGGCGGTGGTGGACACGATCCTGCGCCGCATGCCCGACTACGTGAACTACATCTGCCCGCAATTCTCGCGCACGCACGTGAACTTCCAGCGCGTGCCGACGGTGGATACCTCCAATCCCTTCATCGCGCGCTACATTCCCGCGGCGGACGAGAGCTTCGTGGTGATCCGCTTCGCCAACCCGAAGGGGATCGACTTCCCCTACCTGCTCAACATGATCAAGGACTCGTTCATGTCGCGTCCCAACATCATCGTGGTGCCGGGCGGGAAGATGGAGCTCGCCATGCAGCTGATCTTCACTCCGCTGATCCTCCAGCTGATGGACCGCAAGCGCAAGGCGAGCCGGGAGCTGGCATCGGCCTGAGGCAGATTTCCATCTGGCGCCACCGGCCACCGTGTTGATGCGTCGGATTTCCGCCGCTTTCGGATGAGCGTTCCCTCCCCTTCAAGGGGAGGGCAGGGTGGGCAGCAGATCAAGAGGTCCCTCCCCTTCAAGGGGAGGGTAGGGTGGGGATGGGTTTCCGGTGCATACCGCCAACTTCACGACCCCCATCCCCCTCCCGACCTCCCCCTTGAAGGGGGAGGAGCGTCTCGGCGGTGCGCCGCCTGACTCGCCAGTTCGCGTGTCGCACGGGCGCCAGCGGTGGCGGCTCGCTGCCCATCCATCAGAACCCCTATGGAAACGGCTACAATTCGTAGAGGGTGCGGACGCGCACCCGCTTTCCAGTGCCCGGTTCCATGAGCTACCCGCTTCTCGAGACCATCCAAAGCCCCGCCGACCTGCGCGGGTTTGACCGCCGCCAGCTCCAGCAGCTCGCCGAGGAGCTGCGCGCATACCTGATCGAGTCGGTCAGCAAGACCGGGGGGCACCTGTCCTCAAACCTGGGCACGGTCGAGCTCAGCATCGCGCTGCACTACGTCTACAACACCCCCGAGGACCGCATCGTCTGGGACGTCGGCCACCAGAGCTACGGCCACAAGATCCTCACCGGCCGGCGCGAGGAGATGGGGCGCCTGCGCATGTTCGGCGGGATCTCCGGATTTCCCCGACGCAGCGAGTCGATCTACGACACCTTCGGCACCGCCCATTCGAGCACTTCGATCAGCGCTGCGCTGGGGATGGCGGTTGCCGCGAAGGCGAAGGGCGAGCCGCGCCACGTGATCGCCGTCATCGGAGACGGCGCGATGTCGGCCGGAATGGCCTACGAGGCCATGAACAACGCGGGCGTCAGCGAGCTCGACCTGCTGGTGATCCTGAACGACAACGACATGTCGATCTCCCAGGCCGTGGGCGGGATGAACCGCTATCTCGCGCGGCTGGTGTCGGGGCAGGCGTACGTGAACGCGCGCAGGGCGGCGGAGAAGTTCCTCTCCAGCATCCCGAAGCTCGGCGAGCTGGCCAAGAAGGTCGAGGTGCACGCCAAGGGCATGGTGGTCCCCTCCACCCTGTTCGAGCAGTTCGGCTTCAACTACATCGGGCCGATCGACGGGCACGACCTCGACTCGCTGGTGCCGACGCTGAAGAACATCCGCGAGCTGAAAGGGCCGCAGTTCCTGCACATCGTCACCCGCAAGGGGCAGGGCTACAAGCTGGCCGAGGCCGACCCGATCCTCTATCACGGCGTGTCCAAGTTCGAGCCCGACGTCGGGATCGCCAGCGGAAAGGGCGGGGGCAAGCTGACCTTCACCCAGGTCTTCGGCGACTGGCTGTGCGACATGGCCGCGCAGGATCCGCGCATCGTCGGCATCACCCCCGCGATGCGCGAAGGCTCCGGCATGGTCCGCTATGCCGAGGAATACCCGGACCGCTACTTCGACGTCGGCATCGCCGAGCAGCATGCGGTCACCTTCGCCGCCGGCCTGGCCTGCGAGGGCATGAAGCCGGTGATGGCGATCTACTCCACGTTCCTGCAACGGGCGTACGACCAGTACATCCACGACGTCCAGCTGCAGAACCTGCCGGTGCTGTTCGCGCTGGATCGTGCCGGCCTGGTCGGCGCGGACGGCGCCACGCACCATGGCGCCTTCGATCTGTCGTACCTGCGCTGCATCCCCAACATCACGGTGATGGTGCCGGCCGACGAGAACGAGTGCCGGCAGATGCTCTACACCGGCATCACGCTCGACGCGCCGGCGGCGGTGCGCTATCCGCGCGGCTCCGGCATGGGCGTGGCCATCGAGCAGGAGATGCGGGCGCTGCCGATCGGCAAGGCGGAGGTGCGCCGTGAAGGCCGCCGGGTCGCGATCCTCGCCTTCGGCCCCCTGCTGAAGACGGCGCTCGAGGTCGGCGAGGAGCTGAACGCGACGGTGGTGAACATGCGCTTCGTGAAGCCCCTCGACGACGCGCTGGTCGCCGAGCTGGCACGCACCCACGACTTGCTGGTCACGATCGAGGAGAACGTGATCGAAGGCGGTGCCGGCAGTGCCGTGTCGGAGAGCCTGAGCGCGCGGGGCCTCGAGGTCCGCATCCTCCACCTGGGGCTGCCGGATCGCTTCATCGACCACGGCGACCAGGCGCAGCTGCTGGCGCAGGTCGGTCTTCACCGCGACGGCGTCCTCGCGTCCATCCGCGCTCGCCTCGCCGAGCTGCCGCAGACACCCGCCGCACGCGTCGCCTAGTTTTCTCCTCCCCCTCGAGGGGGGAGGCCCTGGGTGGGGGTGGATCGCAGCCAGAAACCTAACCCCAACCGCATTCAACGCAGAGGACGCAGAGGACGCGGAGGACGCAGAGGAACACGGAGGAAAGCCGCTCCGGTTGGGGCGTGTCGCTCTTCCTCGCTGTTCCTCTGCGACCCTCTGCGTCCTCTGCGGTCAATGCGTTTGGCCGTGATCCCGCTCCCCTGACCAAAGTCCGCCCGGCCATCCCCGCTGACACTGTCAGAATTATCTGACAGAATGGCTGTATGCAGATGCTGACAGAAGCCGGCCGCTCCGCCGTGGGCAATGCCAGGCGCCAACCGCATGCCGTGGTGATCGGCAGCGGCTTCGGCGGCCTCGCGGCTGCCATCCGGCTCGGCGCCCGCGGATATCGGGTCACGGTGCTGGAGCGGCTCGACGCGCCCGGCGGCCGCGCCTATGTCTTCCGCCAGGACGGCTTCACCTTCGACGCTGGTCCCACCATCATCACCGCGCCGTTCCTGCTCGAGGAGCTGTGGGCGATGTGCGGACGACGCATGGCGGACGACATCGACCTCAGGCCGATGTCTCCGTTCTACCGCATCCGCTTCCACGACGGCTCCACCCTCGATTGCAGTGCAGACCCGGCGCACATGCGCCGGGAGGTCGCGCGACTCTCGCCTGGCGACGTGGCCGGCTACGAGCGCTTCATGGCGCGCAGCGAGGACATCTACAAGGTTGGCTTCGAGCAGCTCGGACACGTGCCGTTCGACTCCTGGACCGACATGGCGAAGGTCGCGCCCGACATGCTCCGGCTCGGCAGTCACCGCACGATCTACGGCATGGCCGCGCAGCACGTGAAGGACGAGCGCCTGCGTTTCGCGCTCAGCTTCCATCCGCTGTTCATCGGTGGCAATCCGTTCAAGGTCACCTCGATCTACGCGCTGATCTCGTACCTGGAGCGGCGCTGGGGCGTGCACTTCGCGATGGGCGGCACCGGGGCGCTGGTGCGCGGGCTGGCCAAGCTCATCGAAGGGCAGGGCAACGTGATCCGCTACGGGGCGGAGGTGGCCGAGATCACCGTGCAGGGCCGCCGTGCCACCGGTGTGAAGCTGGCCTCCGGCGAAAAGATCCGGGCCGACGTCGTGGTCTCCAACGCCGATGTCGCGTGGACCTACGGCCACCTGCTGCCCGCGCACGCACGCCGGCACTGGACCGATCGCCGGCTGGAGCGCTCGCGCTACTCGATGAGCCTGTTCGTGTGGTACTTCGGCACGCGCCGCCGCTACGAGGACGTGCCGCACCACACCATCGTGCTCGGCCCGCGCTACCGTGGGCTGATCGACGACATCTTCGAGAACAAGGTGCTGGCCGACGACTTCAGCCTGTACCTGCACCGGCCGACCGCCACCGATCCGTCGCTCGCGCCCGCCGGTTGCGACACCTTCTACGCGCTTTCGCCGGTTCCGCACCTGGGCGGCGACGTCGACTGGGCCAGCCAGGCCGAGCCGTACCGCAAGCGCATCGCGCAACGGTTGTCGCAGACGCTGCTGCCGGGCTTCGAGGCCGAGGTGATCTCCTCCCGGGTGGTCACGCCGGAGTACTTCCGCAACCACCTGCTCTCCGTCCATGGCGCAGCCTTCGGGCTGGAGCCGGTGCTGACGCAGAGCGCGTGGTTCCGGCCGCACAACCGCAGCGAAGACATCGAACGCCTCTACCTCGTCGGCGCGGGCACGCATCCCGGCGCGGGCGTGCCGGGCGTGATCTCGTCCGCCCGCATTCTCGACACCGTGGTGCCCGATGCCGCAGCCCTGGCTTGAATCACGACAGCGCGAGGACGACCTCGCGGCCTGCCGGCAATTGCTGCGCGGTGGTTCGCGCACGTTCTACGCCGCCTCGTTCCTGTTGCCGCGTTCCGTGCGCGAGCCGGCCAGCGCGCTGTACGCCTTCTGCCGGATCGCCGACGACGCGGTCGACCTGGACATCCGGCGCCCGGACGTGCTGGCCCGGCTGCGCGAGCGCCTTGCGCGCGCCTACGAGGGGCGGCCGCAGGCCCACAGCGTGGACCGTGCGTTCGCGGACGTCGTCGCACGCTTCGAGATGCCGCGTGCCCTGCCCGAGGCGTTGCTCGAAGGGTTCGAATGGGACCTCGAGCGGCGCCGCTATCCCGACCTGTCGTCGCTGTATGCCTACTCGGCACGCGTCGCCGGAACCGTCGGTGCGATGATGTCGGTGCTGATGGGCGCTCGCACGCCCGCGCTGCTGGCGCGTGCATGCGACCTCGGCGTGGCGATGCAGCTCACCAACATCGCGCGCGACGTCGGCGAGGACGCGCGCGCGGGCCGGCTCTACCTGCCGCTCGCCTGGCTGGATGAGGAAGGCGTCGATGTCGGGCGCTGGTTGCAGGCCCCCACGCACTCGCCCGCGATCGCGCGCGTGATCCAGCGGCTGCTCGCTGCAGCAGACGCGCTGTATGCGAGAGCGGAGGCCGGCATCTCGGGCCTTCCCGTGGCCTGTCAGCCGGGCATCCGCGCCGCAGGCCGCGTCTACGCGGAGATCGGCCGCGAGGTCGAACGCCGCAAGCTCGACTCGGTGACCGAGCGCGCCATCGTGACGGGGCGGCGCAAGGCCCAGCTCATCTTCGGCGCAACACTGGACACGGTGCGCCCGCGGCAGGCGCTGCATGCGCCTGCGCTCGAGGAGACGCGCTTCCTGGTCGAAGCGGCCGCGCTGGACGGCGCGCCCAGCCAGGGTACGGTCGCGCTCGGCTGGGGCGAGACGTTGGAGCGCTTCGATCGCCGGGTGGAGTGGCTGGTCGGCCTGTTCGATCGCCTCGAGCGCGAGCACCGCAGCCGCCAGCCGGGCGCGCGCGCACCGGCACGCGCAGCGGTCTGATTCGCGCCGCTCGCGCGGCGCCCCAACTGATTGGTGCCGCTCGCGCGGCGCCTGGTCTGATTTGTGCCGCTCACGCGGCACGGGGAGGGCGAGCCGATGCAGGGCGGCCAGTTCATCGAGTTGATCGTGATCGTGCTGTTCCTGCTCGGCTGGGGCGTGCTCGAACTGGTCGGGCGGCGCCTCGACAAGCGCCGCGAGGAAGAAGCGAAGCGCAAGCAGGGCGCAGAGCAGTAGGACCATCCCGAGAAGTTCCACTCCCACCCCGGCCCTTCCCCCATCGAGGGGGTGGGAGAGATGCGCGACCGGCGCATGCGCAACGCCACGCGCTGCTCATCCGATTGCACCAGCTACGCGTTGCGCGCAGTTCTCCCTCTCCCCTCGCGGGAGAGGGCTGGGGAGAGGGGGAAGGCCGCTAGCGTGCGCGCCTTGGCATCCTGAACGGCAGCAGCGCCTGCACCCAGGGCGCGCGGAAACGGTCCAGCGACAGGCTCTCGTGCATCGCCGTCACCGGGGCACCGAGCAGGTGCGAGGACAGCACCGACCGCGCATAGAACGGCGTGTCCTCCAGGGTGCGTTGCACGCGCGCGCCATGCGGCAGCTCCGCGCGCGTCCCGCGTGCGATGCGCCACAGCGTCCCGGGCAGGACAGCGCGGGGCGGCGGCGTGAACCGCTCCACGGCTCCCGCTGCATCGATTCGCAGTGCGAGCGTCCTCGGGTCCGTGCCGCGCGGCACCACGTCGTAGAGCAACGCGCTGCCGCCATCCGGCAGGCTCGCGCGCGACCAGTCCCAGGATGCGAAGTCCTCCTCCAGGGGACGGTCGCCTGCGTTGCTGTCGAGGTAGGCGTCGCCCTGCCAGCGCAGCTTCGGCTCCGTGAACTCGACCTCGACCCGCGCGCGCGGCGCGATCGGCCGCCAGCGGTGACGCCCGTTTGCATCGAGCGCGAAGGTCTCGCCGACCCGGGTGCCCGGTATCACGCGCACCCGTCCGCGCAGCCGCTTGGGGACCGGCACCGTGGTCTCGTCGATGGACACGGTGAGAACGCCGTCCTGCCATGCCAGATCGCTGGGTCCGACCCGGAAGTGCGCCGGCGTGCGTTCGACCGCGGCGCGACCACGCTCGGTGAGGGCCCAGTGCTTGCGGCGATCGCCGTACAGCGCGACGTTCAGCGCGCAGAAGTCGAGCGGGTCACCCCGGGCGCGCCGCCGCGCCCATGCGTAGTACGGAGAGAACACGCTTCCCACGAAGGCGATGAGCGTGATGCCATGACGGCCGTCGTCGCTCAACGCATCGACGTACCACCACAGGTATCCGTCCCGGGGAACCGGCGCGTCGAACCCCGACTCGCGCCCGGCGACCGAGTTGGCCGACGGCATGGCGTCGCGGCTGCAGGCGTTCACGTCAGACCGCCCTCTCGTTGCACGTCACGCAGCACCGCCTGAGCGGCAATCCGCCCCGACAGCGCGGCCATCGGTACGCCGGGCCCGGGATGCGTGCTGCCGCCGCAGAGGTACAGCCCCGGGATGCGGGTGCGCGCACCCGGACGCGTGAACGAAGCGCGCCAGCCGTGCGATGCCTGCCCGTAGAGGGCGCCGCCGGTTGCCGGGAAGAGGGCATCGAACTTCTCCGGCGTGGTCACGACCGTGTGGGCTGCCGTTCCCCCGATCCGCAGGCCGCAGCGCTCCATCAGGGCGAAGGCGGCCTGCTCGCAAGAAGCCAGCTGCGAGCCGTCGACTGAAGTGCGGTCGCCGTTGGCGGGAGCGTTTACCAGGCACAGCAGACGCTCGGGCTGGCCGACCGGGTGAATGGCCACATCCCCGCGATCCTGCGCGCATACGTACACCGTGGGTGTGGCAGGCAGCCGCGAGCGCTTGAAGATGTCGTCGAACTCGCTCTCGTAGGCATTGGAGAAGAACACGTTGTGGCGCACCAGCGGGAATCCCTCGCATGGCGCGAGGATCGCCCAGGTCACGGCGGACAGCGAGCGCTGCGCGGGGTCGGCGGGGGGCAGTGCCTGGGCCGCAGCCAGCCCGAACTGCCCGGCCGCCACCCCGGCGGCATCCGCGTTTGACACCACGACGTCCGCATCCACCATCTCGCCGCCGGCGATGCGTACCCCGCGCGCGCCGGGCGACCCGATCACGATGTGATCCACGTGCGCACCGTAGCGGAACTTCGCGCCGCTTGCCCGGGCCAGGGCTTCGAGTGCGACGGCCAGGCGATGCATGCCGCCCTCCACCAGCCACACGCCGTCCTGCTCCACGTGGGCCACCAGCATCAGGGTGGCCGGCGCGAGGAACGGGGACGATCCGCAATAGGTGGCGTACCGGCCGAACAGCTGGCGCAGGCGGGCATCGTGGAAATGGCTGCCGAGTGCACGCCACAAGGTGGTGAACGGGTCGATGCGCCACAGGTCGGCCAGTCCGGACAGGCCGGCCCGGCGCACCAGGTCGACGGGACCCGGGCGGTCGGCGCGCAGGAACGGTCCTTCCAGCGTGCGATAGATGCGCGCTGCCTCGGCACAGAAGCGCAGGAAGCGGCGCGCCTCGGCAGCGCCGGAGAATGCGCCGATCGCTTCGGCCGAGCGCTGCACGTCGGCGTGCAGGTCGAGGCGCTCGCGCTCGCTCCAGGCGTGGCGGCAGAGCAGCTGCGCGCGCTGCAGCTTGACGCACTGCGCAAAGTCGGCGCCGGCGGCGGCGAAGATCTCCTCGAACACCCAGCGCATGGTGAAGACGGTGGGGCCGCCGTCGATGCGCGTCCCGCCGACCGGGATCTCGCGCATCTTGCCGCCGGGGGCTGCCGCGCGCTCGAGCACGGTCACGTCCAGCCCTGCGGCGGCAAGCGTCAGGGCGCTCACCAGCCCGCCGATGCCTGCGCCGATCACCGCTACCCGAGTCTGGGCCAAGCCGCACCCGCCTTCCGGCCGCTTCCAGCCGGCCAGATGTCCAGAGAGATTGACACTTTCAAGTGACAGGCGGAGTATACAGTCACAACCGCGGGAGGCGAGGATGGATTTCGGACGGCGTATCGAGCAGGCGTTGTCGGCGGCAGTCGCCGGGGCGGCGGAGGGCGGCGGATGCCCGCCTCGCCTGGCGGCAGCCTTGCACTATGCCGTGTTCCCCGGTGGCGCCCGGGTGCGTCCGCGCCTGTGCCATGCGGTTGCCGCGGCCTGCGGCGACGACGCACCGGCCCTGACCGACGCCGCCGCAGCCGCGATCGAACTGCTTCACTGCGCTTCCCTGGTGCATGACGACCTGCCCTGCTTCGACGATGCCTCCACCCGCCGGGGCAAGCCCTCGCTGCACCGCGCCTTCGACGAGCGCCTGGCCGTGCTGGCCGGCGATGCCCTCATCGTGCTGGCCTTCCAGTCCGTGGCCAAAGCCGGCGTCGAGATGCCGCAGCGCCTCGCGGCGCTGGTCCAGACCGTCGCCCGCGGTGTCGGCGCGCCCACCGGCATCGTGGCCGGGCAGGCGTGGGAGTGCGAGCCGCGCGTGCCCCTGGCCGACTACCAGCGCGCCAAGACCGGCGCCTTGTTCTCCGCCGCGACGATGGCGGGGGCGGATGCAGCGGGCGCGGAGCCGGGCCCATGGCGGCTGCTCGGCGAGCGGCTGGGCGAGGCCTACCAGGTGGCGGACGACATCCTCGATGCTGCTGCCGATGCCGAAGTCATCGGCAAGCCGGTCGGCCGCGACGTGGCGCTGGATCGCCCCAGTGCAGTACGCGAGCTCGGCATCGGCAACGCCATCCGCCGCTTCGACATGCTGATGGAAGGTGCCATCGAGTCGATCCCGGCCTGCCCGGGTGCCTCGCACCTGCGCGCGCTGATCCTGATGGAATCGCAGCGCCTGGTGCCCAAGGAGTTCGCGCTGCGCGCCGCGTGATGCCGGCACCGCGCAGGGCATGCCAGTGAGCCGCGTGATGGCGCAGGCGAGTGCCGCGCCGTCGCTGCTCGAGCGGCTGCGTGGCCTGCGCGATCGCCTGATCTCGAGCCCGGAGTTCCAGCGCCGGGCCATCGCCTTTCCCCTGACGCGATTCATCGCGCGGCGCCGCGCACGCGCGCTGTTCGACCTCGTCGCCGGCTTCGTCTATTCGCAGGTACTGCTCGCATGCGTGCGGCTGCACGTGTTCGAGATCCTGCGGCCCGGCCCGCTGCCCGCCCAGGAGATCGCACGGCGGCTCTCGCTGCCGCTGGGCTCGACCCTGCGGCTGCTCGAAGCGGCCGCGGCGGTGCAGCTGCTCGAAGTCCGACAGGGCGGGCAGTTCGGGCTGGGCGAGCTCGGGGCGGCGCTGCTCGGCAATCCCGGCATCGCCGCCATGGTGGAGCACCATGCCTTGCTCTATGCCGACCTGCAGGATCCGGTCGAGATGCTGCGCAAGGAGCGCGGCGATGGGGAACTGGCGCGCTTCTGGGCCTATGCGCGCGCGGCGCAGCCGGCGCAGCTGACCACCGCCCAGGTCAGTGCCTACACGCGCCTGATGTCCGCGTCGCAGCAGCTCGTGGCCGATGAGATCCTCGACGCATATCCGCCGCGCCGCCACCGCTGCCTGCTCGATGTCGGCGGGGGCGACGGCACCTTCCTGTGCGCCGCTGCGGCTCGCGCCCCGAACCTGCGGCTCATGCTGTTCGATCTGCCGGCCGTGGCGCAGAAGGCCCGCACACGCTTCTCGGCTGCGGGGCTCGCGGACCGCGCCAGCGTGACGGGCGGCAGCTTCCTGACTGATCCGCTGCCTGCGGGCGCGGACCTGGTCTCGCTGGTGCGGGTGATCCACGACCACGACGACGCCAGCGCGCTCGCCATCCTGCAGGCGGTGCGCCGGGCGCTCGAGCCTGGCGGGACGCTGCTGCTGGCCGAACCGATGGCAGGGACCGCGGGCGCCGAAGCCATGGGCAGCGCGTACTTCGGCTGGTACCTGATGGCGATGGGCAGCGGGCGGCCGCGCACCCCGGACGAGCTGGGCGGAATGCTCCGCCGCGCCGGATTCCAGCACACGAAGGTGGTCCCGACGCGCGTGCCGCTGCAGACCCTGCTTCTCGTAGCGCATTGAACGTACAGGCTCTTTGTCCCGCAGGGCGGGACTGTCATGGCGGCTCGCACGGCCATTGTGTAAACATGACTTGACAGAGATATTCGTCACAGTAAACTGACACCACTACCCGCTAATAGCCGCAGTCCCCTTTTGCCCATGAACCCCCCATTGCATGCGCTGGCAGTCGTCCTCGAGGAGCCCGAGCGGCTCGGCTTGAGCCGCGTGCAGCTGCAGGAGCCGGGCGACGAGGACGTGGTCGTGCAGGTGGAGTGGAGCGGCATCAGCACCGGCACCGAGCGCCTGCTCTATACGGGCCGCATGCCCCCGTTCCCGGGACTGGGCTATCCGCTGGTGCCGGGCTACGAGTCGGTCGGCCGGGTGGCGGCCGCCGGCGCGCGCGCCCAGCGCCGCGTCGGCGAGCGCGTGTTCGTGCCGGGTTCGCGCGGCTTCAAGGATGTCCGCGGCCTGTTCGGCGGCGCAGCCCAGCGTCTGGTCGTGCCGGGTGCGCGCACTGTGACCGTGGATGAACGTCTCGGCGACCAGGCCGTGCTGCTCGCGCTGGCGGCCACCGCCTATCACGCGATTGCTGCGCCCGGTGCAGCGGCGCCCGATCTGATCATCGGTCACGGCGTGCTGGGCCGTCTGTTGGCTCGTGTCGCCATCGCCCGCGGCGGTCCCGCACCGACCGTGTGGGAGCGCAACGCGCAGCGCGCCGGTGGTGCCACCGGTTACCAGGTGCTCGACCCGGCCGACGATCCGCGCAAGGACTATCGCGCGATCTACGACGTCAGCGGCGACGGCTCGTTGCTGGACAGCCTGATCGCGCGCCTCGCGCCGGGCGGCGAGATCGTCCTGGCCGGCTTCTATCACGAGCCGCTGTCGTTCGCGTTCCCGCCCGCGTTCATGCGCGAGGCCCGCATCCGCATCGCTGCCGAATGGCGCGAACCCGACCTGGTTGCCGTCAAGGCGCTGGCGGAATCCGGGGCGCTGTCGCTCGACGGCCTGGTCACCCACCGCCAGGAGGCGGCCGAGGCGGCCAGCGCCTACCGGACGGCGTTCAACGACCCGTCCTGCCTGAAGATGATCCTCGACTGGAGACAGTGCTCATGACCCCGACCCCGGGCAGCGCGGCCGCGACCGTGTTCCTGCAGACCATGAAGAGCCAGCTCCGCGCCGAGGCTGCGGTCGAGCCAAACCCCGTGCACACCGGGCCGGTGAAGAAGGAAACGCAGATCATCGCGATCTACGGCAAGGGCGGCATCGGCAAGAGCTTCACGCTGGCCAACCTGTCGTACATGATGGCCCAGTTGGGCAAGCGGGTGCTCCTCATCGGCTGCGATCCTAAGAGCGACACCACCTCCCTGTTGTTCGGCGGGCGGGCCTGCCCGACGATCATCGAGACCTCGTCGAAGAAGAAGCTCGCCGGCGAGCCGGTGCAGATCGGCGACGTCTGCTTCAAGCGCGACGGCGTGTTCGCCATGGAGCTGGGCGGGCCCGAAGTGGGCCGCGGGTGCGGTGGCCGCGGGATCATCCACGGCTTCGAGACCATGGAGAAGCTCGGCTTCCACGACTGGGGCTTCGACTACGTCCTGCTCGACTTCCTCGGCGACGTGGTGTGCGGCGGGTTCGGCCTGCCGATCGCCCGTGACATGTGCCAGAAGGTCATCGTGGTCGGCTCCAACGACCTGCAGTCCCTCTACGTGGCCAACAACGTCTGCTCCGCGGTGGAGTACTTCCGCAAGCTCGGCGGCAACGTCGGCGTTGCCGGCTTGGTGGTGAACAAGGACGACAACACCGGCGAGGCCCAGGCCTTCGCCAACGCGGTCGGGATCCCGGTGCTCGCATCCATCCCCGCCAACGAGGACATCCGCCGCAAGAGCGCCAACTACGAGATCATCGGCCGCCCCGGCGGCCAGTGGGGGCCGCTGTTCGAGCAGCTTGCCACCAACGTGGCCGAAGCGCCCCCCATGCATCCCAAGCCCCTCAGCCAGGACGGACTGCTGGGGTTGTTCAAGGGTGATGCCGTGGGCCGCGACTACGTGCTCCAGCCGGCGACCCAGGAAGACATGTGCGGCGGCATCGTCACGGCGAAGCCGACGCTGGAAGTGATCTATGACGACGCCGTCTGACACCGCGCCCATGGCCGGCGGCGAAGTCGTCTACGACGGTGCCGCAGAGGCCAGGATCGACAACCCTGAGCCGGCACCGGCCGCCCAGCGGGTGATTCCGATCATGCCTGCTGCGACCGCCACTGACGGTCTGGGTTGCCATGCCGGCAAGGAAGAGATGCAGCGCGCTGCCGCAGCCGCCGGCAAGAGCGAGACGCTCGCGCGCTACGCGCAGGACTATCCGCAGGGACCGCACGACCAGCCGCAGAGCATGTGCCCGGCCTTCGGCTCGCTGCGCGTGGGACTGCGGATGCGCCGCACCGCGACCATCCTGTCGGGTTCCGCCTGCTGCGTGTACGGGCTGACCTTCACCTCGCACTTCTACGGCGCGCGCCGCACGGTCGGCTACGTGCCGTTCAACTCCGAGACGCTGGTCACCGGCAAGCTGTTCGAGGACATCCGCGACGCCGTCTACAAGCTCGCCGACCCGGAGAAGTACGACACGGTGGTCATCACCAACCTGTGCGTGCCGACCGCGTCCGGCGTTCCGTTGCAGCTCCTGCCGAAGGAGATCAACGGCGTGCGCATCATCGGCATCGACGTGCCGGGCTTCGGCGTGCCGACGCATGCGGAAGCCAAGGACGTGCTCGCCGGTGCGATGCTCAAGTACGCACGCAACGAAGCCGAGCAGGGTCCGGTGCAGGCGCCCCGTGGCGGCCGCAGCCAGAAGCCGACGGTGACGCTGCTGGGTGAGATGTTTCCCGCCGATCCGGTGGGCATCGGGATGATGCTGGAGCCGATGGGCCTCGCCGCCGGCCCCGTCGTGCCGACCCGGGAGTGGCGGGAGCTGTATGCCGCGCTCGATGGTGCGGTGGTCGCGGCGATCCACCCCTTCTACACCGCGTCGATCCGGGAGTTCGAGGCTGCAGGCCGGCCGATCGTCGGGTCCGCCCCGGTCGGGTACGACGGCACCGCCGCCTGGCTCGATGCAATCGGCGAAGCCTGTGACGTCCCGCGCACACGCATCGATGCGGCCAAGAACCGGATGCTGCCGGCGATCCAGGGCGCACTGGCGAAGATGCCGGTGAAGGGGCGCATCACGCTGTCGGGCTACGAGGGCTCGGAGCTGCTGGTTGCCCGCCTGCTGATCGAAAGCGGCGCGGATGTGCGCTATGTCGGCACCGCCTGTCCGCGCACGCGCTGGTCGGATCCCGATCGCGAGTGGCTCGAGGCGAAGGGCATCCGCGTGCAGTACCGCGCCTCGCTCGAGCAGGACATCGCCGCAGTGGAGGAATTCACCCCCGACCTGGCGATCGGCACCACGCCGGTGGTGCAGAAGGCCAAGTCGATGGCGATCCCCGGCCTGTACTTCACCAACCTGATCTCGGCCCGTCCGCTGATGGGACCGGCCGGGGCGGGATCGCTGGCCCAGGTGGTCAACGCGGCGATGGGCAGCAAGGCGCGCTTCGACGAGATGAAGGCCTTCTTCGAGGGCGTGGGCGAGGGCGACACCGCCGGGGTGTGGGAGGACGTGCCGCAGACGCATCCGGAGTTCCGCGAGCAGTACCGCAAGCGCGTGGCCAAGCTGGCCAAGGCGCGCAAGGCCGAGGAGATGATCTGATGCTGGTCCTCGACCACGATCGCGCGGGCGGCTACTGGGGCTCGGTGTACGTCTTCACCGCGGTGAAGGGGCTGCAGGTGATCATCGATGGCCCGGTGGGCTGCGAGAACCTGCCGGTCACCTCGGTGCTGCACTACACCGACGCGCTGCCGCCGCACGAGCTGCCGATCGTGGTCACGGGCCTGGGCGAGGAGGAGCTCGGGCAGCACGGCACCGAGGGGGCGATGAAGCGCGCGCATCGGACGCTCGACCCCGACCTGCCGGCCGTGGTGGTGACCGGATCGATCGCGGAGATGATCGGCGGCGGCGTCACACCCGAAGGCACCAACATCCAGCGCTTCCTGCCGCGCACGATCGACGAGGACCAGTGGCAGAGCGGCAACCGCGCGATGTCCTGGCTGTGGACGCAGTACGGGCTCAAGCGCATCCCCGAGCGCAAGCCGCGGGCGGAAGGCGAGAAGCCGCGGGTGAACATCATCGGCCCGAGCTACGGCACCTTCAACATGCCGTCCGACCTGCACGAGATCCGCCGGCTGGTCGAGGGCATCGGCGCCGAGGTGAACCTGGCGTTCCCGCTCGGCACGCACCTCTCGGAGATCCCGAAGCTCGCGGACGCGGACGTGAACATCTGCATGTACCGCGAGTTCGGCCGCCTGCTGTGCGAGCAGCTCGAGCGGCCCTACCTGCAGGCACCGATCGGCCTGCACAGCACGACCAAGTTCCTACGCAAGCTGGGCGAGCTGCTCGGGCTGGATCCCGAGCCGTTCATCGAGCGCGAGAAGCACACCACCATCAAGCCGCTGTGGGACCTGTGGCGCTCGGTCACGCAGGACTTCTTCGGCACCGCCAGCTTCGCGATCGTGGCGAGCGAGACCTACGCACGTGGCGTGCGCCACTTCCTCGAGAGCGAGCTGGGCCTGCCCTGTACGTTCTCCTTCGCGCGCCGGCCGGGCGTCAAGCCGGACAACGAGGCGGTGCGCCAGGCGGTGCGCGAGAAGACGCCGCTGGTGCTGTTCGGCAGCTACAACGAGCGCATGTACCTCGCGGAAGCCGGTGCGCGCGCCATGTACATCCCGGCGTCGTTCCCGGGCGCGATTATCCGCCGCCACACCGGCACGCCGTTCATGGGCTACTCCGGCGCCACCTACCTGGTGCAGGAGGTGTGCAACGCGCTGTTCGATGCGCTGTTCCACATCCTCCCGCTGGGCACCGAGCTGGACAAGGTGGAAGCAACCCCGTCGCGCCTGCACGAGGAGCTGCCCTGGGATGACGACGCCAAGGCCGCGCTCGACGCGCTGGTCGACTCCCAGCCGGTGCTCGTGCGCATCTCAGCTGCCAAGCGGCTGCGCGACGAGGCCGAGCGTGCGGCGCGCCAGGCCGGCGCGACGCGGGTGAGCATCGTGCACGTTGCACCGGAGCGTCCGGTGCAGAAGGCCAGGCAACCGGCATGAGCCCGCTGGCGTCCTTCCCCACGAATTCAGCGGTCCGGCCCTGTGCCGCGACCCGTCAACTAACTGCCCGGTGCCGTCGGGCAGGCAGTGCGCCGTGGCATGCAGTCGCCGCGGCGGTCCCAGACGCGCAGTCCCTGCGCGGGTGTACGGCTAGGCAAAAACGGAGGGCCAAGTAATGGCTGATTCAAAGCAGGACGCCTCACTCTCGGGATTGAGCGACTCTGAGGCGAGGGAGTTTCACGCGATCTTCATGACCAGCTTCATCGTGTTCCTGATCATCGCCATCGTCGCTCACCTGCTCGTGTGGCAATGGCGCCCGTGGCTTCCGGGCGTGCAGGGCTACGCGTCGCTGGTTGACGGCGTGAAGGCAGCGGTTCACACCGTCATGCCCTACGTCTACATGGCATAGGAGAAATAGAAATGTGGCGTATCTGGCTTTTGTTCGATCCGCGCAGAACCCTGGTGGCACTGTTCACCTTCCTGTTCGCGCTCGCGCTTCTGATCCACTTCATCCTGCTGTCCACGGACCGCTTCAACTGGCTCGATGGCCCGCGGCACGCGCGCCCGGCAGCCAAGGCAGCGGCGATGGAGCCGGCGCACGAGAAAGTGGCGGCCGTCCAGACCGGCACGGCAGTCAGATAGCGTTGGTGGAAGACCGACGCGGGTGAGAGCCCTCACCGGGCTCCCACCCGCGCCGCCAGGCGGTGAGCAAGAGGTGGCAGGTCCGCGACCTGCGGCGGGAGGAATCGACAGATGTCCATGCTCAGTTTCGAGAAAAAATACCGCGTCCGTGGCGGGACGCTGATCGGCGGTGACCTGTTCGACTTCTGGGTAGGGCCGTTCTACGTCGGATTCTTCGGCGTGACGACGCTGTTCTTCTCGGTGTTGGGGACGCTGCTCATCATCTACGGCGCCTCGCAGGGTCCGACCTGGAACCTGTGGGCGATCAACATCGAGCCGCCGGACCTCAAGTACGGCCTGGGGCTCGCTCCGCTCCTGGAGGGCGGTCTGTGGCAGATCATCACGATCTGCGCGACCGGCGCCTTCGTGTCGTGGGCGCTGCGCGAAGTCGAGATCTGCCGCAAGCTCGGCATCGGCTACCACGTGCCGGTGGCCTTCTCGTTCGCGATCGGCGCGTACGTGACGCTGGTGGTGATCCGGCCGCTGCTGCTCGGCGCCTGGGGTCACGGCTTTCCGTACGGCATTCTCAGTCACCTGGACTGGGTGTCGAACGTCGGATACCAGTACCTGCATTTCCACTACAACCCGGCGCACATGCTGGCGATCTCGTTCTTCTTCACCACCTGCCTGGCGCTGGCGCTGCACGGATCGCTGATCCTGTCCTGCGTCAACCCGAAGAAGGGCGAGGTGATCAAGACCGCCGAGTACGAGAACACCTTCTTCCGCGACGCTGTCGGCTACTCGATCGGCGCACTGGGGATCCACAGGCTGGGTCTGTTCCTGGCGCTGTCGGCCGTGTTCTGGAGCGCGGTATGCATCGTGATCAGCGGCCCGTTCTGGACTCGCGGGTGGCCCGAATGGTGGAACTGGTGGCTCGAGCTGCCGGTCTGGAAGCTGTAGGGCGAGGAGAGAACAATGGCTGAATACCAGAACATCTTCACCCGGGTGCAGGTGCGGGCGGCCGCGCCCTACCAGGGGGTGGCGCTGCCCAGCGGTGCCTATCCGCGGTCCTTCAAGGGCGGCTTCAACTACTGGCTGGGAGTGATCGGCGATGCCCAGATCGGCCCGCTGTACCTGGGCTGGTTCGGCATGGCCTCGCTGCTCTTCGGCTTCATCGCATTCGAGATCATCGGGCTGAACATGTTCGCCTCGGTGAACTGGGATCCGATCCAGTTCATCCGCCAGCTGCCATGGCTGGCGCTGGAGCCGCCGAAACCGGAGTACGGGCTGTCGATCCCGCCGCTGAGCGAAGGCGGCTGGTGGCTGATGGCAGGCTTCTTCCTCACCACCTCGATCCTGCTGTGGTGGGTGCGGATGTACCGGCGCGCGCGGGCGCTCGGGATGGGCACGCACGTGGCGTGGGCGTTCGCCGCCGCAATCTGGCTCTACCTGGTGCTCGGCTTCATCCGCCCGGTGCTGATGGGAAACTGGGGCGAGGCAGTGCCGTTCGGCATCTTCCCGCATCTGGACTGGACGGCGGCGTTCTCGATCCGCTACGGCAACCTGTTCTACAACCCGTTCCACATGCTCTCGATTGCATTCCTGTACGGCTCGGCGCTGCTGTTCGCCATGCACGGCGGCACGATCCTGGCGACCAGCTACATGGGTGCGGAGCGCGAGCTCGAGCAGATCACGGACCGGGGCACCGCGGCCGAGCGCGGCGCGCTGTTCTGGCGCTGGACGATGGGTTTCAACGCCACCATCGAGTCGATCCACCGCTGGGCCTGGTGGTTCGCGGTGCTGTGCCCGCTGACCGGCGGCATCGGCATCCTGCTCTCGGGCACCGTGGTGGACAACTGGTACCTGTGGGGCGTCAAGCACGGCATCGCGCCGATGTATCCGCACGTGTTCCCGCCGGTGATCGATCCCTCGACCATGCAGGGAGTGTCGCAATGAGCCTGTCCACCAGAACATCGCTGCTCCTCGTGCCGCTGGCTGCGGCTGCGATCCTCGCGGGGTGCGAGGCCCCGCCGATGGACTCCAAGCAACAGGGCTTCCGCGGGACTGGCATGGTGCAGATCACCAACCCCCGCCTGGCGGCATTGAAGGAGGAGGCGAACGTCGTCCCCGCGACGCTCGATCCGGCCGCGCCCGGCGGGCCGAAGGCAGCGCAGGCGTTCAAGAACGTGCAGGTGCTCGGCGACCTCAGCGGCGGCGAGTTCACCCGCACGATGCTGGCGATCACCGAGTGGGTGGCGCCGGAGCAGGGCTGCGCCTACTGTCACGAGGGCGCCGACTTCGCCGCCGACACGCTCTACACCAAGAAGGTGGCGCGGCGGATGCTGCAGATGACCCGTCATATCAACAGCGACTGGAACTCACACGTCGCCCAGACCGGCGTCACCTGCTACACCTGCCATCGCGGCAAGCCGGTTCCCGCCAACACCTGGACGATCGCTCCGCCCTCGGATCACGACGGTCTCTACGTCGGTGCGCTCAACGGCCAGAACCTCGCCGCATCCACGGTCGGCTACACCTCGATGCCGTTCGATCCCTTCACGCTGTTCCTGCAGCAGAAGGGCGAGCTCCGCGTGGTCTCCGACACGGCGCTGCCGGCCGGCAGCAAGCGCAATATCAAGGAGACCGAGGCGACCTACGGGTTGATGATGTACATCTCCGGCGCGCTGGGCGAGAACTGCACCTTCTGCCACAACAGCCGCTCCTTCAAGGAGTGGGAGCAGAGCTCGCCAGCTCGGATCACCGCCTGGCATGGGATCCGGATGGTGCGCGACCTCAACAACGCCTACATCGATCCGCTAAAGTCCGACCTTCCGCCCAAGCGGCTGGGCCCGCTCGGAGACGCGCCGAAGGCTGCGTGCGCCACCTGCCACAACGGTGTCAACAAGCCGCTGTACGGTGCCGCGATGGCGAAGGAGTACCCGGCAATGGGCCTGGCCCCGGCCGGCGCGGCTCCCGCAAAGAGCGCGGCCGCGAGCGACGCGATCGGAAAGGTGCTGTTCGCGACGGGCAAGAGCGAGATGTCCGGCGATGCGCAGCAGCAGATCGCAGCCGCCGCCCAGTACCTCACCGCGCATGCCGGGTCCAACGTCGCGCTGTCCGGCTATGCCGACAAGAGCGGCAATGCGCAAAAGAATCTCGAACTGGCCAAGCAGCGCGCCTTCGCGGTGCGCGATGCGCTGAAGTCCGCGGGCGTCGCGGAGCAGCGCATCGAGCTGCGCAAGCCCCAGTTCGTTATCGGCGAAGCCGTGGCGGATGCCCGGCGCGTCGATATCCTCGCAGTGCAGTAGCGCCCCCCGGCGCGACTTGCGTTGAAAGGCAGCCTTCGGGCTGCCTCTTTTTTTGTGCCGGCCGGGTATAGTCGGCGGCATGCACTCCGAGAGCAGTTCCACCGCCGCTCCCGCGATCGCGGGCTTTGCCGACGCCATGCGCGAGCGCACCCGGCAGCTGCATGCACGGGCCGAGCGTTCCGGGGTGATCCGTGCGGTGCTGCAGGGGACGGCGCACCCCCTGGCGTACGCGCTCCTGCTGCGCAACCTGCTGCCGGCGTACCGGGCGCTGGAGCTCGGACTCGAGCGCAATGCAGCCGCCTTGGGCGAGCTCGCGCAACCCGGCGTATTCCGCGCAACCCGCATCGAGCATGATCTCGCCGCCCTCTGCGGGCCGGCATGGCGCGGCCTCGCGCTCCTGCCGGCCGGCGCCCGCTACGCCGCGCGTGTCGCCACCGTCGCCGCGCACTCCGACGCGCGACTTGCTGCGCACGCCTACGTGCGGCTGCTCGGCGACCTGAACGGGGGACAACTGATGCGCAACGCCCTGGCACGCGGGCTCCGGCTGCCGACCGCAGCGCTGTCGTTCTATGAGTTCCCGGGGAGTGCCGAGCCGGCCGACCTTCGCCGCAGGTATCGCGCGGCGTTCGATCGACTGGATCTAAGCGCGGAGTCGCGCGAGCGCGCCCTGGCCGAGGCCGAGCTCGCATTCGAGCTCAACATCGCCGTGTCGGAATCGGTCGCGCGCGCGGTGCCGCCGAAGGCCTGAGCGCGCCGGCTACCTGCCGGGTTCGCGGCCCGTATCGTTGCCTGCCGAGTGCCAGATCAGCAGCTGCAGCAGCTTTGCGGTGCGGTTCACCGAGTTGCGCACGCTGTCCAGCGCCTCCGGCATGCACGCCGGATCCACCCCGTCGGTGATCTCGAGCGCTGCGAGCTGCGCATTATTCACCACCGAAGCGAGCAGGTTGCGGTAGACCAGGTCGGCCTTCGAATCGAGCGGCACACTCATCACGCGATGCCGATCGATGATGTCCTCCTGGAAACGGCGCCGCGCGGCGTCCGCTGCCTTGCGCTCGGTGAGATCGGTGAACAGCAGGACGAAGCCGAGCGCGCGCTCGGCGGACGCGAGCACCGGATCGCCGCGGACCAGCAGCGGGCGCGCGCTGTCGCCCTGCACCAGGCCGACTTCGGCGCGCCACGGCCGGCGCTGGCGCTGCAGCTCGCGCAGGCTGCGGCGCACCTCCGTCGACCTGGTGAACAGCGGCGCGAGCTCGTCGAGCTTGCGCGGCTGCGGATCACTGCCGGCGAGCAGCTGCTGGAATGCAGCATTCATGACCAGGATCGCGCCGTCCGCGTCCGCGATGATGACCGGTTGGTCCGAACCCCGGACCTGGCGCGAGGCCTGGGCCACCTGGTCCTGCGCGATCAACATGCGTACCGAGCGGAACTGCAGCACCACGTCGGACACCGATTCGCCGATGAGCCGCGCGGTCGCGAGATCCGCGGGCGTCCATGGATCGGCAGTGCCTTCGACCACCTGATGCCACTGCGCGAAGGACCGGCGCGGTGATAGCTGGGTGGGATCGTTGCCGATGGTGAAGGCCTTGAACGGGTTGCCGCCCCAGGTCACGGTACGCACCCGCTCGGGCCTGAACCAGAGCAGGTATTCACCCGGCGAAGCCGACACGCGGGTGGCCAGCACGCCGCTCGCCATCGGCGTGAGGCTGGCGAACCGTGCCTCGTCACGGCCCAGCGACGAGGTCCAGATCAGCGGTGCACTCGAGCGGGTGTCGAGCCAGCGGCCGAGATCGCGCAGCTCGGCGGTGCCGGGTACCTCGCCCGCGGTGAGGATGGTGCCGTCGAACAGCAGCGCGGCGCCGCTGGCGTCGACCGGCTGCAGCACGGAAGCGGTGCCGTCGAACAGCGCAGTACGCCAGTCGCCCTCGCGGCCGATGGCCTCGATCATGCGCTGCTCGAGCCGGCGGACCGACAGCTCGGCCTGCGCCTGGGCGAAGCTCTCCAGCGCAGCGACGCGGGTGGCCACGGCCTCGGCCAGCAGCTCGCACAGGGCGCGGATCTCGTAGTGCACGAAGCGCGGCACGTAATGGTGGCAGGCGATCAGGCCCCACAGCTTGCCGTTGACCATGAGCGAGGCGACGAGCGTCGCGCACACGCCCATGTTCTCGAGATACTGGATGTGGATCGGCGACATGCTGCGCAGGAAGCACAGCGACATGTCCAGGCCCTGCCCGCTCAGCGGCGAGGCAGACGGGGACAATGGAACCTGCTCCGCGTTCACGTCGACCAGCACGCGGACCCGGTTGCGCTCGTAGAGTCGGCGGGCGATCTGCGGAATGTCGGAGGCCGGGTAGCGATTGCCGAGGTAGGGCTCGAGCCGCTGCTCGCGCCGCTCGGAGAACACCTCGCCATGCCCCTCGTCGTCGAAGCGGTAGACCATCACCCGGTCATAGCCGATGAGGTCCTTGAACAGCCGCGCGGTCTCGTCGCCCAGGGCACGCAGGGAGGTGCACGTGAGGATCGCCTGCAGCGCGGATTCCACGTGCCGCGACACCTCGACACAGGGCCCGGCGCGCTCCAGTTCGATGAGCAGGCCGCCGCCGGCGGGGCGGTGGATCAGTGCGTCGTACTCCGCGTCGGCGGGGCCGATCCGGCAGCGCACGGCGATGGGAATGGCTTCCAGAGCGTCCTGCAGGCGTGGCTGGATGCGCTCCGCGAGGTTGCCCTTCAGATCCTTAAGGCGCATCCCCAGCACCTGGCCCTCGAGGGCCAGGAAGGCGGCGGCGTTCTCGCTCGCCTGCACGATCACCTGGTCGGCTTCGCGCACGAGCAGCAGGGCGCCATGCGGCTGGATCGAGCCGGCGAACTGGATCTGCTCGCGCTCGCAGTTGGACAGGTCCGCCTGTCCGAAGGCGGGGGCCGGATGCGCAGCCTGGGTGTCCCGGGTGTTCACGGCAGCGCGGGGCGGGGGTTACTCGGTCCGCGACCCGCTGCGGGCATCTCGCTCCCGGCGATGGCGCGCGAGCGCTGTCGCCAGGCGGCGCGCGCTGATCCCGAGCAGCTGCGCGGCGCGGACCTTGTCGCCACCGGCGGCCTTCATCGCGCGCGTGATGAAGGCCTGCTCGTAGAGCTGCACCACTTCGCGTACCAGCGCATCGAGCGATTGCCTGCCTACCCGCGAGTCCAGCAGCCTGGAAGCTCCGGCGTCGAGGGTCGGCGCACCGTCCTCCTCGCCCAGTTCGCCCAGACCGGTCACGACGTCGCCGATGCTGGCTGGCTGGGCCTTCTCCTGTGCGCCAGCGGAGGCGAGCTGGAGCATGAACATGAGCCCGCTCTCTGCCTGCATCAGCGATGCACGCACCAGCCACTGCGAGCGGCGTGGACCGAGGTGCACGAGGATTCCCGGCGAGGTGCCCTGCTCGCGCACGGTGCGCAGCATGGCCTGCAGCGGGTCGTGATCGGTGGCTGCGACGTCGCCGAGCAGCGGACGGTTGACGAAGTCGGCGCCCTTTGCCAGCTCGAGGGCGCGCAATGCCGCCGGGTTCGCCTCGACGATGTCGAGCGAGGCCGCGCGCAGCAGCAGCACCGCCTCGCCCGAGGTCTCGAACAGCAGCCGGTAGCGCGTCTCGATGTCGCGCAGCTTCCAGAAGTCGCGCTCCATCTCGCGCTGCGCGGCAAGGAAGCGCTGCTGCAGGCCAGCCATCGCCTGCAGGTTCTTGCCCACGGCGATGAGGCCCGAGCGCCCGCCCAGGCGTACGGTGGTGTATTCGATCAGCAGCTCGAGACCGCTGGGGAAACGCTGCGTCACCTGGCGGAAGGCCGAGACGCGCCGCCGGCGCGCGTCCTCCACCATGCGGCGGACCTTGTTGCCGCCGGCATCCGCGACCGTGTCCACCCAGGGCTTGCCGACCCAGTTCTCGAGACCCTGGTCGGCCAGCGTGCTGGCCACGCTCACTTCCTGGATCACGCCATCGAGGTTGAGGCGCAGCGTGACATCGGGCTGTGCGATGTTCACAACATTCATGTTGGCTCAGGTCCCATTGTCATGGACGGTCGGGCGCCCCTTCCGACCCCGAGGCCCATTCTACCCCTCGCACGCCCAAGCGGGCGCCCTTTTCGCGACAAGTGGGGGTAAGTGCAAGGAATTCAATGCGCCGGATGCGCATTGCGCCGCAATCGCGGCTTTGTCCAGGTCAATCCCGGCCGTCGTGCCGGGCGCCGAGGCGCAGGCGGGGCAACAGGTCAGCGAGGTGGGCGAGAAGGGCGCCGGTCAGGCACAACCCGATCCAGCCCCACCATGCGCCAGCCAGCGCAGCGCGCAGGGCGAGCAGCAGGAACGCGCCGGACAGGAGGTTGGGCAGAAGGACGGCAAGACGCGGCCCGTGTCCCCTGATGCGTTGCAGCACGATCAGTGCAACGCCCTCGAGGACGACCAGGGCGAGGATCACGTCGACGACACGCCCGCTGGCGAACAGGCCGGCCATGGCTGGCCGATCGCGTGCTGGCCGCGCCTTACGGCGCGGCCAGACCCATCAGGTGGGCGAGGTCCTTGAAGAAGATGCGCACGTGCGCGATGGGTCTGGCGCGCACGAGGCGCTTGTACATGTACGCCTCCCAGGTGAGCCGCTGCACATCCGGATCGCGGCACATGGTGACGAAGCGCTCGCGCCGCTTGTCGCTGGAGTACCAGAAGCGCTGCATGATGCCGAGGATCCAGAACACCCGTCCATGCGCGCGCATGAAGCGCTTGCGGGCCGTGGCCAGCGCGCGCGCATCGCCGGTGCGCAGGTATTCGTTCGCGGCCTCGGCGGCAAGGCGCCCGCCGGTCATCGCATAGTAGATCCCCTCGCCGGAGGCGGGCGCGACCACGCCGGCGGCGTCTCCGGCCAGCACGATGTCGGTGCCGTTGTCCCAGCGCTTGAGCGGATGGAGCGGAATCGGCGCGCCCTCGCGACGGATGGTCTCGCAGTCCTGCATCCCGGTCTGCCCGCGCAGATCAGCCACCGCGTTGCGCAGCGAGAAGCCCTTGTGCGCGCTGCCCACGCCGACGCTCGTGGTATCGCCGTGCGGGAAGATCCAGGCGTAGAAGTCCGGGGACAGCTGGCCCTGGTAGTACACGTCGCAGCGCCGGCCATCGAAGCCGGGAGCGGTGCGGGGCGAGCGGATGATCTCGTGATAGGCGAACACGTAGGGCACCTCGTCGGCACCCGGCACGCACTGGCGCGCGACCGCCGAGTTGGCGCCGTCCGCGCCGATGATCGTGCGGGCACGCACCTGCTCCGGTGCGCCGCCGCGCGACTGGTAGTGGACCACCGCGGTGCCGTCGGTATCACGCGTGATCCGCGTGAACGTGCCGGTGCGCCGCGCGGCACCGGCGTCCGCTGCGCGCGTGCGCAGCCACTCGTCGAACACTTCGCGGTCCACCATGCCGACGAAGCCGCCGTCGATCGGCATGTCGACCTGCTTGTTCGACGGCGCCACCATCCGCGCCGAGGTGATGCGCGCGACCAGCAGCGAGTCGGGGATGTCGAACTCGCGGATGAGCTGCGGCGGAATCGCGCCGCCGCACGGCTTGATGCGACCGGCGCGGTCGAGCAGGAGCACCGAGCGTCCGCTCTTCGCGAGGTCCTGTGCCGCGGTTGCACCGGCGGGACCGCCGCCGACCACCACTGCGTCGAAGGTCTCGACATCCGACATTGGTTCAGCCTCCCCTCATGGCGCCGGCGTAGCCATCGTTCGCCGCAGGCGCGGGTCTGGAGCTCGATCCGGGCTGGATCACCGTGATGCGTGCAGCGAGCCACGCGGAAGCCAGGAACATGGCGGCCTCCACCGCGAACACGCTGCTGTAGGCGGACACCGGCGAGCCCAGCAGCCAACGCGCGAGGTCGCTCGCGAGCGTGCCGAGGAAGCCGCCGACGCCGAATGCGATGGCCTGGGCGGCGCCCCACAGGCCCATGCGTACGCCCTCGCGACCGGGGCCGCCGGCGCTGGCGAGCGCCATCATCGAACCGATCGCGGCGACTGCGAATGCGCCGTTGGCCATCCCGAGCAGGAACACTGTCGCACGCAGCGGCCACGCGGGGCCGACCGGACCGGCTGTCGCCAGGCCGAACAGCGCGAGTGCCGAGACCAGGCAACCGCCCACGGTCCATGTCCGCAGCGCGCTCACGCGTGACCCGCGGAACACGGTGCCGCTCACCGCGACCAGGATCATCCCCGCCATCACGCCGCCGTGCTGCAGCCCGCCCAGCTTGGTCGATTCGCCCGGGGTGAACCCGAACACCGTGCCTGCGAACGGCTCCAGGATCAGGTCCTGCAGGCTGTAGGCGAGCATCGACAGGAACACGAACACGGTGAAGCGGCGCGCCTGCGCATCGTCCCAGACCTGCGCGAGCGCCTGGCGGAACGACGGCTTGGCCGCACGCGAGTCCGAGGCCGGCGCGACGGCCGCCCCCGATCCTTCCACGCCGAAAACCGCCACCAGGGTAAGCAGCAGCGCGGCGCCCGCCACGCCGGCACTGACCGCGACCAGGCGCGCAGGCGAGAAGGGATCGAGCAGGTGGCCGGCCACGCCCGCGGTCATCGCGAAGCCGGCGATCATCATGATCCAGACCACCGTTGCGGCAGCGGCGCGGCGGTCGGGCTGCACGCGCTTGGCCAGCAGGACCAGCAGGGAGGTTCCGGCAGCGCCGACGCCCACGCCGATCATCGCGAACCCGGCCACCGCGAGCGCGATGCCTGCGACGAGGTTGCCGGCCATCCAGGCCGTGCCGGCTGCGGCCGTCACGCCACCCGCGGCGAGCACGGCCATGCCGCCCACGATCCACGGCGTGCGGCGGCCCCCCACGTCGGAGCCGTGGCCCAGCTTCGGCCGCAGGATCTGCAGCGCGTAGTGCAGGGCGACGAGCAGGCCCGGCACCATCGCGGGCAGCGCGAGCTCGACGACCATCACCCGGTTCAGCGTGGAGGTCGTGAGCACGACAATTGCGCCGAGCGCGGTCTGCACCAGTCCCAGCCGGACGATGCCGAGCCAGCCGAGGAAGGGTTGCTGCGCGCTCATGCCGCGCCCGCCGCGCGCAGGGCGAACGCACTCACCAGCATCCCCAGCACGTAGAGTGTCACGCCAGTGGCGTTGTACCAGGGGGCCAGGTCGCGCGGTCGCTGCAGCAGGCGCGCCATCAGGCCCAGCTGCGCGAGCAGCAGCAGCGCGACGGCCAGCGCATGGCCGGGCCGCTCCCAGCTGTACAACAGCGCGACGACGACGACCTGCGGGAGCGCCATGAAGGCGCAGGCCACGCGGCCTGCGACCTCCGGGCCCAGGCGTGCGGGCAGCGACCCCACGCCCATCTTGCGATCGCCCTCGATAGACTTGAAGTCGTTCAGGGTCATGATGCCGTGCGCGCCTGCGCTGTACAGCAGCGCCAGGGCGAACACGCGCGGGTCAGGCGTGCCGCCGCCGGCGATGACCGCGGCCCCGGTGATCCACGGCAATCCTTCGTAGCACAGCGCCACCGCGCTGTTCCCCCACCAGCCGTTGCGCTTCAGGCGCAGCGGCGGCGCGCTGTAGGCCCAGGCGAGCGCAAGCCCGAAGATCGCCGCGGCCAGTACCAGCGGTCCGAGCGTCGCGGCGAGCAGAAGCGAGAGCACGGTCCAGGCGATGGCGATGTACAGGCCCCATTGCCCGGGAATGCGGCCGGAAGGGATCGGGCGGTTCGGTTCGTTGATGGCGTCGACATGGCGGTCGAACCAGTCATTCACGGCCTGGCTGGTGGCGCACACGAGCGGCCCGGCCAGCGCGACGCCGGCCAGTACGACGGGCCAACTGCCCTGCTGGGGCCAGCCGCCGGACACCACCCCGCAGCCGAACGCCCACATGGGCGGAAACCACGTGATCGGCTTCAGCAATTCGAGCACCGCGCGGGGAGAAGGCAGCGCGATGGCAGAGGAGGGGACGGGTCGCTCGAGCATAGCTGAACATTATGCTTGACGACCTGATGTGTCAATCTGGCATTACATATTTGGGCGAGAGGCGAGAGGCGAGAGGCGAGAGGCTAGAGGCTAGAGGCTAGAGGCTAGAGGCTAGAGGCTAGAGGCGAGGGGGACACCCTGCCGAACCAAGTTCTTTACTAGACGCTCTGTCGACCACAGCGATCGACGGATCGGGAGGGAGCGTTGCGACCCGACTCCTCTGGCCTCTCGCCTCTCGCCTTCCTCAAGACTCCGGCTCCGTCGCCAGGTCGCCCAACCCGTAGCGCCGCAGCTTGACGTACAGACTCTGGCGGCTCAGGCCCAGCATCTCGGCGGCGGAGGCGCGGTTGTCGCCCGTGAGCTCAAGTGCCGCCTCGATGCACAGGCGCTCGATCACGTCGGTCGCCTCGCGTACCAGGTCCTTCAGCGACACCCGCCCGACCAGCTCGGTCAGCTGCTCCACCGAGCGCGGCAGCTCGCGGCGCGCGCTGGCATCGCTGGCGAGCCGCCGGCCGACGTTGCGGATGGTGAAGCCGAAGCAAGGCTGGTCGCTGTTGTTCACCGCGACTGCGGAGATCTCGACCTCGGTGGACGTGCCGTACTCCCCCCGCAGCGTAGTGGCGAAGAGCCGCACCGAGCCATGCTGGCGCAGGTTGGCCACGAGGACGTTCAGGTCCACGCCGGGCCGGCCCAGCCAACGCTCCAGGGATTCGTCGCGCGTCTGCTCCTCGCTGGCGAGCTGTGCCAGGTCGAGGAACGCGCGATTGGCCGCGAGGATCTGCCCGTCCGTGCCGGTCACCACGAACGCGTCGGGCGCGCTTTCGAGCAGGCGCAGCATCTGCGACTGCACGTTCGAGGGTGCCGCCGCCGCCTCCTCGGCGTCCTGCGGAGCAAGGCGCACCAGGTACAGGGAACTGGCCTCCTGCCGGAACAGGGATGCCGACAGCTTGAACGCGCGCTTGCCGCCGCCCAGCCGCACGTTGACCTCGTCGGCGCGGCCAGTGGCGCGCACGCCGGCGAGCAGGGCCTGCACCGCCTGCGTGCTCTTGCCGTCGAAGATCTCGGTAAAGCTGCGTCCCATCAGACGCCGGGCGACATCTCCGAGCAGGACGTCGGCCGCAGGATTGGCCTCGACCACCTTCTCGCTCGCGGCATCGACCACCAGGATGGCTTCGGATGCCATCTGGAACAGCAGCCGATAGCGGGTCTCGGCGTGGTGCAGTCGCCAGTAGTCGCGCTCGATGGATTGCTGCGCTTCCACCAGCCGCTGCTGCAGCGCTGCGACCGGGCGCAGGTCGCGGCCGACCGCCACCGTGCGTCCGCGCGAAATCTGCACGGCCGAGTAGAGGACCGGAATGTCGGCGCCGCCGGGCACGGGATGGTTGACCTGCCGCCAGCGCGGAATGGTCTCGCCGGCGACTTCGCCGAGCAAGGCTTCGACCTTTGCCCGAGTCTCGGGCGTGACGGTGCTGACCCACGCCCGCCCGGTCCATTCCCCTGCTTCTTCCAGCGCCTGGGACAACTCGTCGCTGCCGACGGCCACGTCCCGGATGAGTCCCTTCGAGTCGATCACCAGCGAGAGGTCGGACGCCGCGGTAATCAGGGTTGCCGCGGATTCTGCCTCAAGGTCCCCCAGTGACCGCTTCGGGGCTTTGAACCGTTTCACGGTGACTGCAATCCTCCCTCGCTGGGATCAGCTGCCTAGCTGGGATCTGCATCACCGTGGTGCTCACCTGCGCAGGGTCCCAACGACCTATCCGACTCTCGGCAGGAGCCGCAGCAGGCTCTCGGCCTGCAGGCATGCCTGCCTCCCATCCAGCGCCGTTGCATCGGCGCCCACCAGAGCGACCAGTTCCGGCCGCTCCTTGAATATCTGTCCGCCAACCATCACCCCGACGCCGCGGTTGCGCGACGCACGCCGGATGGCGTGAATGGTGGTGGCCAATCCTTCCAGCCGCTGCTCGCTGCTCACCGACAGGCCGACCACGGCGAACGGCTCCTTGCGGACGATGGAGAGCAGTTCCTCCACCGAAACCTCCGGTCCGGCCCAGACGTCCCAGCCGGCCCGCCGCAGGAACTCCGCGACCATGAACAACCCGAAGCTGTGCTGCTCGCCCGGTGCGGGCAGCAGCAGCGCGCGCCGGTCGTGCCCCCTGTATTCGGCCTCGTGCTGGAACGCCGGACTCAATTCGCGCACGAGTTGCTGCAACCGCCACAAACCAAAGGTGACCTCGGTGAAGTCGCAGAGGTCAGCCTCCCACAATTCTCCCAGATAGCGCGCAGTGGGCGCCAGCAGGTCGAGATACAGCGCCTCCAGCGCCGCCCCGCGTGCGCGCAGCCCGTCGATGAACGCAGTGGCGTCGCCGAGATCCTTCTTCAACACCAGCTTGGAGAATGCCTGGATGTCCTGCGCAGAGTACCCGGCCGGGCCGGACGGAGAGGAAACCGCTTCGCCTGCGCCGCTTCGATGCGCCAGCATCAGTCGCGGGATGATCTCGCCCTCGATGGTGCGGACCAGCCTGGCCATGCTGCGATCGAGGCCCTCGCACTGCTCCACCGGACGCAGCTTCGCCACCGTGTCCATCTCGTGGTGGGCCTTGTTGCTGGAATCCCATGTCGTCTCCCTGCTGATCGCACGCTGCCTGACCCCAGCCATCGATCCTCCTCCCCCGACGCGATGCGCGGGCTGTACCCGCGCAAGTATTTGTTCTTTCGCTGTGAACCTTGGATCCCGACATTACCGCCGCGGGCGCGACTCCTCCTTCAGCGAATCCGCAGGAAGCAAACTTTCCGCAGATTACACGCTGCCCGTGTGGTTGACGAGACTTTGCTACTGGCATGGAAGGATGTCAATATGGCCTGACGTCTACTTAGGTTGACAGATGTCGGCCGGCGGACTAGATTTCCACGCAAGGGCCACCAGGGGAGCAGTAGCGCAGTGCAGCAGGCAAGACATCAGCATCGCCGGCGCCAGCCGCTGTACACCGCCGAGGAGCGCCGCCGCCGGGACGCCACGCCCTGGACGCTGGTGCAGGGCGTGCTCGCGCCCGTGCAGTTCGTGGTGTTTCTGGTGAGCCTGGGCCTGGTGCTGCGCTACCTCGCCTCCGGCGAGGGACTCGCCGTGGCAACCGCATCGGTCGTCGTCAAGACGCTGGTGCTGTACACCATCATGGTGACCGGCGCGATCTGGGAGAAGGTGGTGTTCGGCCGCTACCTGTTCGCCCGGCCGTTCTTCTGGGAGGACGTGTTCAGCATGCTCGTCCTGGCCCTGCACACCGCTTACCTGGTCGCCGTGTTCACCGGCGCACTCGACGCGCGCGGCCAGATGCTGCTGGCGCTCGCCGCCTACGCCACATATGTAGTGAACGCCACCCAGTTCGTGCTGAAGCTGCGCGCGGCGCGCCTCGACCAGGCGGCCTCGCCGCAAGGCGAGCGCTTCGCCGTCGCCGCCGACTAGTGCCCGACCACATGACCGACCTCAGCGCCATTCCACCAGTGCCCAAGGCCGACGCCGGCTGTGCCGAGCGGCCGGTGCTGCGCGAGCGCGGACAGCGTGCGGTGTTCTGCGGGCTGACCGGCATCGTCTGGCTGCATCGCAAGATGCAGGACGCATTCTTCCTCGTGGTGGGGTCGCGCACCTGCGCCCACCTGATCCAGTCGGCTGCCGGCGTGATGATCTTCGCCGAGCCGCGCTTCGGCACGGCGATCCTCACCGACCGTGACCTCGCCGGGCTGGCGGATGCGAACGAGGAGCTCGACCGCATCTGCATCACCCTGATGGAGCGGCGCCCCGACATCAGCACGCTGTTCCTGGTCGGCTCCTGCCCCTCGGAGGTGATCAAGCTCGACCTGGCCAAGGCCGCCGAGCGCCTCAACGCCCGCCTGCTCCCGCGCGTGCGCGTGATCAACTACTCCGGCTCGGGCATCGAGACCACCTTCACCCAGGGCGAGGACAACGCGCTCAAGGCGATGGTGCCGAACCTGCCCGCGTCGGATGCCCGCCAGCTGCTGGTGGTGGGGTGCCTGGCCGATGTCGTCGAGGACCAGTTCCAGCGCTGCTTCGAGCAACTGGGCATCGGCCCGGTGCGCTTCTTCCCGTCCCGTCGCGCATCCGACCTGCCCTCGGTGGGGCCGAACACGCTGATACTGCCCGCGCAGCCGTTCAACGGCGAGACCATCCGTGCACTCACCGCGCGCGGTGCACGCGTGCTGGCCGCACCCTACCCGCTCGGGGCGCAGGGTACGACCGACTGGCTGTCGGCGGCCGCTGCGGCGTGGGGCGTGGATGCCGCGCGGTTCGATAGCGCAACCCGACCCCTGGTCGAGCGGGCACAGCGGGGCCTCGCGCGCTATCGCGAGCGGCTCGCGGGCAAGCGCCTGTTCATGCTGCCCGACTCGCAGCTGGAGATTCCGCTCGCGCGCTTCCTCCATCGCGAGCTGGGCATGGAACTGCTCGAGGTTGGAACCCCCTACCTCGATCGGCAGATGGTTGCAGCCGAGCTGCCGCTGCTGCCCGAAGGCGTGGTGCTGTCCGAGGGGCAGCACGTCGATCGCCAGCTCGACCGACTGCGCGCCGCCCGTCCCGACCTCACCGTGTGCGGGCTCGGGCTCGCCAACCCGCTCGAGGCGGAAGGCTTCACCACCAAGTGGTCGATCGAGCTGGTGTTCACGCCGATCCAGGGTTACGACCAGGCTGCCGACCTGGCCGAAGTGTTCGCGCGGCCGCTCGAGCGCCGCGCGCGGCTGACGGTGTGAGGGCGCGATGCAGCTGACCCTGTGGACCTACGAAGGACCTCCCCACGTCGGCGCGATGCGCATCGCGACGTCGATGCGTGCCGTGCACTACGTGCTGCACGCGCCGCAGGGCGACACCTACGCGGACCTGCTCTTCACCATGATCGAGCGGCGCGACCAGCGCCCGCCGGTGACCTATACGACGTTCCAGGCCCGCGACCTGGGTGGCGACACGGCCAACCTCGTCATCACGGCAGTGCAGGAAGCCTACGAGCGCTTCAAGCCGCAGGCGATGCTGGTCGGCGAATCCTGCACCGCGGAGCTGATCCAGGACCAGGCCGGCACGCTGGCGCAGGGCCTGAACCTGCCGATCCCGGTGGTGGCGCTGGAGCTTCCCGCCTACTCCAAGAAGGAGAACTGGGGCGCCGCAGAGACGCTGTACCACCTGACCCGGGCCCTGCTGGCCGACCGCATTCCTGCTCCCGGGGCGCCACGGGCGGCGCGTGCCCAGGGGCAACGGCCGCGCGCGAACCTGCTCGGTCCCACCGCGCTGGGGTTCCGCTGCCGCGACGACGTGGTCGAGATCACGCGCCTGCTCGCGCAGCTGGGCATCGACGTCAACGCCGTGGTGCCGCTCGACGCCACGCCGGAGGACATCCGCCGCCTGCCGGAAGCCGACTTCAACGTCGATCTGTACCCGGAAGTGTCGCGCACCACCAGCGCGTGGCTGCAGCGCGCGTTCGGGATGCCGCACACCCGCGTGATCCCGATGGGCGTGGGCGCGACGCGCGAGTTCATCGCCGAGGTCGCGCAGCTGGCGGGCGTGGACGCCTCTGCGGTGCTCGAACGCGAGCAGCGCGGGGTCGCCTCGCTGTCGGCGTCGCAGTCGCGCCTGCAGTGGTATGCGCGCTCGGTCGATTCGACCTACCTCACCGGCAAGCGGGTGTTCATCTTCGGCGATGCCACCCACGCGATCGCCGCGGCCCGCATCGCCACCGAGGAGATGGGCTTCACGGTAGTCGGCCTGGGCACCTACAGCCGCGAGCTCGCCCGCGACGTGCGCGAGGCGGCGAAGCGCTACGGGATCGAGGCGCTGATCACCGACGACTACCTCGAGGTCGAGCAGGCGATCGCGCACGCCGCACCCGAGCTGGTCCTCGGGACCCAGATGGAGCGCCACATCGCCAAGCGCCTGGGCATCGCCTGCGCCGTGATCTCCACCCCGATCCACGTGCAGGACGCGCCCGCGCGCTACAGCCCGGTGTACGGGTTCGAAGGCGCCAACGTGCTGTTCGACACCTGGGTGCATCCGCTGGTCATGGGGCTGGAGGAGCACCTGCTGCAGATGTTCCGCGACGACTTCGAGTTCCACGATGCCGCGCCGGCCTCGCACCTGGGTAAGGGCGCAGTGAAGGCCGAGCCGGCGCCTGAGGCAGCACCCGCAGCGGCGCCGCAGGCCGTGGTCGTGGCCGAGGCCGTGAGCGAGCCGGCGGGCTGGACGCCGGAAGCCGAGAAGGAGCTGCAGAAGATCCCGTTCTTCGTGCGCGGCAAGGCGCGGCGCAACACCGAGCGCTTCGCCGCCGAGCGCGGCGTAGCCCGCATCACCATCGAGACGCTCTACGATGCCAAAGCGCACTTCGGCCGCTGACGCGACGCCGGTCCGCGTCGTTATCGTCACCCTGGACAGCCACCTGGCCAGCGCGACCGAGCGCGCGCTCTCGACGCTGCGCCGGGACCTGCCGGGGCTCAGCCTGCGCCTGCATGCCGCCGCCGAGTGGGGCGAGGATGCAGCCGCGCTGGAGCGCTGCCGCGCCGACATCGAGCAGGGCGACATCATCCTGGTGACCATGCTGTTCATGGAGGACCACATCCACCCGGTCCTGCCGTGGCTGCAGAAGCGCCGCGACCACTGCGACGCGATGATCTGCTGCATGTCGGCCGGCGAGGTGATCCGCCTCACCCGCATCGGCCGCTTCACCATGGACGGCACGCAGAGCGGTCCGCTCGCGCTGCTCAAGCGGCTGCGCGGCGGCAAGGACCGCAAGGCCAGTGCCGGTGCGCAGCAGATGGCCATGCTCCGCCGCATCCCGCAGATCCTGCGCTTCATCCCGGGCACGGCACAGGACGTGCGCGCGTACTTCCTGACCCTGCAGTACTGGCTTGCCGGCTCCGACGAGAACGTCGTCAGCATGGTGCGCTACCTGGTGGACCGCTATGCCGACGGCCCGCGGCGCGGATTGCGCGGGACGCTCAAGTCCGATTCTCCGAAGGAGTACCCCGAGATCGGCCTCTATCATCCGCGCCTGACCTCGCGCGTCACCGAGCGCGCCGACAAGCTGCCGGCACTGCCGCCGGCGAAGGCCAGTGCCGGCACCGTCGGCCTGCTGGTGATGCGCTCGTACGTGCTGGCCGGCAATGCGGGCCACTACGACGGCGTGATCGCCGCGCTGGAAGCGCGCGGCCTGCGCGTCGTTCCCGCGTTCGCAACCGGGCTGGACGCGCGCCCCGCGATCGAGAAGTTCTTCCTGCGCGATGGCAAGGCGACGATCGACGCGCTGGTCTCGCTGACCGGCTTCTCGCTGGTCGGTGGCCCGGCCTACAACGATGCCAAGGCGGCTGAGGAAGTGCTCGCCACCCTCGACGTGCCCTACATCGCGGCCCACCCGGTCGAGTTCCAGACCCTGGAGCAGTGGGAGGAGTCCGAGCGCGGCCTGATGCCGGTCGAGGCCACGATGATGGTCGCGATCCCCGAGCTCGACGGCTCGACCGGTCCGGCCGTGTTCGGCGGCCGCTCCACCGTGAGCGGCGAGCGCACGCGCGACATGCGCGCGCACGACGAGCGCGCCTCCACCCTCGCTGCCCGCGTGCAGCGGCTCATCGCCCTGCGCACCACCCCGCGTGCGCAGCGCAAGGTGGGCGTGGTGCTGTTCAACTTCCCGCCCAACGGCGGCAACACCGGCACCGCCGCACACCTCGCGGTGTTCGAGTCGCTGCACCGGACCCTGAAGGGCCTGCAGGCCGGCGGCTACACCGTCGAGGTGCCCGCCACCGTCGACGAACTGCGCACGCGCATCATCGAAGGCAATGCGTCGCGCTTCGGCGCCGTTGCCAACGTGCACGCACGGGTCTCGGCCGACGACCACGTGCGGCGCGAGCGCTGGCTGGCCGACATCGAGAAGCAGTGGGGTCCCGCGCCCGGCCGGCACCAGACCGATGGCCGCTCGATCCACGTGCTGGGCGAGCGCTTCGGCAACGTGTTCGTCGGGATCCAGCCGGGTTTCGGCTACGAAGGCGACCCGATGCGGCTGCTGTTCGAGAAGGGCTTCGCACCCACCCACGCGTTCTGCGCGTTCTACCGGTGGCTGCGCGAGGACTTCGGCGCGCATGCCTACCTGCACTTCGGGACGCATGGCGCCCTGGAGTTCATGCCCGGCAAGCAGGCCGGGATGTCGGCCTCGTGCTGGCCGGACCGCCTGATCGGTGACGTGCCCAACCTGTACCTGTATGCCTCGAACAACCCGTCCGAAGGCACGATCGCCAAGCGCCGAGCCGCGGCCACGCTGATCAGCTACCTGACGCCGCCCGTGGCGCACGCCGGCCTGTATCGCGGGCTGGTCGACCTCAAGGCGTCGATGGAGCGCTGGCGCAGCCTGCCGCCCGAGGCGGACGAAGAGCGCATCGCGCTCGCCCAGCTCATCCAGGCCCAGGCCGCCGAGCTGGATCTGGCGGCGCCGGAGCCGCAATGGTCCGCCGCGGACAGCGAGGGCCTGGTCGCGAAGCTGCGCGATGCCGTGCTCGAGCTCGAGTACACCCTGATCCCGCACGGCCTGCACGTGGTGGGCGAACCGCTGGCGGATGCACAGCGCGCCGACATGCTGCTGGCCGTGGCGGAGGCCTCGCACGGCACGCAGCTGCCGCGTGCGGCGGTCGAGGCGATCATCCGCGGCACGGCGCCCGAGCAGGTGCTCCACGACGCGGCGCTGGCCGCCAACGACGCCAACTTCGCCCTGATCAACGAGCTGGCCGTGCTGGAGCGGCAGCTGCGGCAGGATCACGAGGTGCCCGCGATCCTGCACGCGCTCGATGGCCGCTTCGTGCGCCCGGCGCCCGGCGGCGATCTGCTGCGCACACCGGCGGTCCTGCCCACCGGCCGCAACCTGCATGGCTTCGATCCATTCCGCATTCCCAGCACCTACGCCGTCGCCGACGGCGCGCGGCAGGCGCAGCGCCTGCTCGACCGCCACCTCGCCGAGGGCAACCCGATCCCCCAGTCGATTGCGCTGGTGCTGTGGGGCACCGACAACCTCAAGACCGAAGGCGGACCAATCGGGCAGGCGCTGGCCCTCATGGGTGCGCGGCCGCGCTTTGACTGCTATGGGCGCCTCGCCGGCGCCACCCTGATTCCGCTGGAGGAGCTGGGCCGTCCACGGGTGGACGTGATGATGACCCTCTCGGGCATCTTCCGCGACCTGCTGCCGCACCAGACCCGCCTGCTCGCCGAGGCCGCCTATCTCGCCGCGACGGCGGACGAGCCCGTCGAACGCAACTACGTGCGCAAGCACGCGCTGCAGTACCAGGCCGCGCACAAGTGTGACATCGAGACCGCCGCGCTGCGGGTGTTCAGCAACGCCGACGGCGCTTACGGCTCGAACGTGAACCACCTCGTCGACAGCAGCCGCTGGGAGGACGAGGACGAGCTCGCAGAGACCTACTCGCGCCGCAAGTGCTACGCCTATGGCCGCGCGGGCAAGCCGGTGCGCCAGGCCGAGCTCCTGCAGAGCGTGCTGGCCGACGTGCAGCTCACCTACCAGAACCTCGACTCGGTGGAGCTGGGCGTCACCACCGTCGATCACTACTTCGACACGCTGGGCGGGATCAGCCGCGCGGTGCGCCGCGCGAAGGGCGACACGGTGCCGGTGTACATCGGAGACCAGACCCGGGGCGACGGCACGGTGCGCACGCTGAGCGAGCAGGTCGCGCTGGAGACGCGCACGCGCATGCTCAACCCGAAGTGGTACGAGGGCATGCTGCAGCACGGCTACGAAGGCGTGCGCCACATCGAGGCCCACGTCACCAACACCCTGGGCTGGTCGGCCACCACCGGGCAGGTCGACCCGTGGGTCTACCAGCGCCTGACCGAGACTTTCGTGCTGGACGAGGCAATGCGCGAACGCCTCGCCGCGCTCAACCCCACCGCGTCCGCCAAGGTCGCGCACCGCCTGCTCGAAGCCCACGAACGCCACTACTGGTCGCCCGATCCGGCGGTCCTCGAAGCCCTCCGCCGTGCCGGCGAAGAGCTGGAGGATCGTCTCGAGGGCATCGGCATCGCCGCCTGACGCAGGCCCACCGGAGCAACCTGATGACCACCACCACCGTCCCCATCTCCTCGATCCAGCGCGCGGGCAAGCGCGCCGACGGGGAGGGCAGCGTGCAGGTGCACATGGACCCGAACATGAAGATCGGGACGGCCAAGGTGTTCGCCGTGTACGGCAAGGGCGGGATCGGCAAGAGCACCACCTCGTCGAACCTGTCCGTGGCCTTCTCCAAGATCGGCAAGCGCGTGCTGCAGATCGGCTGCGACCCCAAGCATGACTCGACCTTCACCCTGACCAAGCGCCTGGTGCCCACTGTCATCGACGTGCTCGAGTCGGTCGACTTCCACGCCGAGGAGCTGCGCCCCGAGGACTTCGTGTACGAGGGCTACAACGGCGTGATGTGCGTGGAGGCGGGCGGTCCGCCAGCCGGCACCGGCTGCGGCGGCTACGTGGTCGGGCAGACCGTGAACCTCCTCAAGGAGCACCACCTGCACGAGGACACCGACGTGGTGAACGTCGACGTGCTCGGCGACGTGGTGTGCGGCGGCTTCGCCGCACCGCTGCAGCACGCCGACCGTGCGCTGATCGTCACCGCCAACGACTTCGACTCGATCTTCGCGATGAACCGCATCGTCGGCGCGATCCAGGCCAAGTCGAAGAACTACAACGTGCGGCTGGGCGGGGTCATCGCCAACCGCAGCAGCGCCACCGACCAGATCGACAAGTTCAACGACAGCGTCGGCCTGAAGACGATGGCCTGCTTCCCCGACCTGGATGCGATCCGTCGCAGCCGCCTGAAGAAGGCCACCCTGTTCGAGATGGATGACGCGCCCGAGCTGCAGGCGGTGCAGGACGAGTACCTGCGGCTGGCCGCCTCCCTGTGGGTCGGCACCGAGCCGATGGTCGCGGCGCCCATGAAGGACCGCGACATCTTCGATCTGCTGGGATTCCACTGATGCCCTCTGCCACCTACGAAGAACGCCGCGGCCAGCTGGAAACCTACTTCGACCGCACCGCGGTCGAGGCCTGGTCGCGCCTGACCTCCGACGCCCCGGTCAGCCGCATCCGCGCGACCGTGCGCGCGGGCCGCGACCAGATGCGCGCCACGCTGCTCGGCTGGCTGCCCGCGGACATGCACGGCATGCGCCTGCTCGACGCGGGTTGCGGCACGGGCGCACTGTCGGTTGAGGCCGCGCGCCGCGGCGCTCACGTCACTGCGGTGGACCTCTCGCAGACCCTGGTCGACCTGGGGCGCGAACGCAGCCCGCGCGACCTCGGCGACGGGCGCATCGAGTTCATGGTCGGCGACATGCTCGACCCGGCGCTGGGGCGCTTCGAATACGTGGTGGGCATGGACTCGCTGATCCACTACCGCCCGCAGGACACCGTGCGCGTGCTCTCGGGCCTGGTGCAGCGGACCCGGTGTGCGGTGCTGTTCACGTTCGCGCCGCGCACGCCCGCGCTGACGCTGATGCACGCGGTGGGCCGGTTCTTCCCGCGCGGCGATCGCGCGCCTTCGATCGAGCCGGTCTCGGAAGCCACGCTGCGTGCGCTGATCGGCGCGGAGCCGCAGCTTGCCGGCTGGTCGGCGCTGCGCACCGCGCGCATCGACAGCGGCTTCTACATGTCCCAGGCCCTGGAGCTGGCGCACGCATGAAGGCACTGAACGCCCGGATGATCGGCGGATGGCGGCGCGTCGCGCCGCGCTTCCTGCCGTTCGCCGACGCGGCCACGCCGGATCTTCCGCTGCCACGCCTCCTGCGCCTGTCCCTGTTCCAGGTGTCGGTGGGCATGGCCATGGTGCTGCTGACCGGCACCCTCAACCGCGTGATGATCGTGGAGCTCGGTTCCTCCACCTGGCTGGTGGCGCTGATGGTCTCGCTGCCGCTGGTGTTCGCGCCGCTGCGGGCGCTGATCGGCTTCCGCTCCGATACCCACCGCTCGGTCCTGGGCTGGAAGCGGGTGCCCTACATCTGGATCGGCACGCTGCTGCAGTTCGGCGGCCTGGCCATCATGCCCTTCGCGCTGCTGGTGATGTCCGGCGATACGCACGGGCCGGTCTGGATCGGCGAAGCCGGCGCGGCCATGGCGTTCCTGCTGGTCGGCGCAGGCCTGCACACGACGCAGACCGCCGGGCTCGCGCTCGCCACGGACCTCGCGCCGGAGTCGGCGCGGCCGCGCGTGGTGGCGTTGCTGTACGTCATGCTGCTGGCCGGCATGGTCGGCAGCGCGCTGCTGTTCAGCGCCATCCTGTCGGACTTCTCCCAGCTGCGCCTGATCAAGGTCGTGCAGGGCGCGGCGCTGCTCACCATGCTGCTCAACCTGATCGCCTTGTGGAAGCAGGAGGCGCGCAACCCGGCGAGCACAGCCCCGCAGCGGCCGCGGCCGACGTTCCGCGAGTCCTGGAAGGCACTGGTGCAGGCCGGCCGTGCGCGCCGCTTCCTGGTGGCGGTCGGACTGGGCACTGCGGCGTTCAGCATGCAGGACATCCTGCTCGAACCCTATGGCGGCCAGATCCTGCACCTGGGCGTGGGGGCCACCACCTTGCTGACCGCACTGATGGCGGGCGGAACGCTGGCGGCATTCGCGCTGGCCGCGCGGGCGCTCGGGCGCGGCGCCGATCCGCACCGGCTCGCGGCCTTCGGTGCGGTGATCGGGTTGGCCGCGTTCTCGGCCGTCATCTTCGCCGCACCGATGGATTCGGCGCTGCTGTTCCGGGTCGGTGCAGTGCTGATCGGTCTGGGTGGCGGCCTGTTCGCGGTCGGCACGCTCACCGCCGCGATGGGACTGGAGAGCGGCGGCCTGAACGGACTCGCGCTGGGCGCCTGGGGTGCGGTCCAGGCCACCACGGCGGGCGCTGCGATCCTGGTTGGCGGCGTGCTGCGCGACGTTGCGACCGATCTTGCCGCCCGCGGCGCGCTGGGTCCGGCGCTCACCGGTCCCGCCACCGGCTACGGCGTGGTCTACCACGTCGAGCTGGCGTTGCTGTTTGCCACGCTGGTTGCGATCGGCCCGCTCGTGCGCTCCGCACGCACGGCCCCGGCGCAGCCTTCCTCGAGGTTCGGGCTGGCCGAGTTCCCCGGCTAGCCCATTTGTCTGCGGAGGTTCAATCCATGGAACATGGCGCAATCACCGGCTACATCGACGTGGCGCAGCTGGTCCTGTATGCATTCTGGATCTTCTTCGCCGGCCTGATCATCTACCTGCGCACCGAGGACAAACGCGAGGGCTACCCGCTCACCAGCCCCGACCGGCGCTCGAGCCGCGTGAAGGTGCAGGGATGGCCGCCAGTTCCGAAGCCCAAGACCTTCCTGCTGCCGCATGGGGGCACCGTGAGCGCGCCTGCCCCCAATACCGATACGCGCGAGATCAAGGCCAGGCCGATCGCCGGGTTCCCGGGGGCGCCGCTGGAGCCCACCGGTGATCCCATGCTCGATGGCGTGGGCCCGGCTGCCTATGCGCTGCGCGCCGAGGAGCCCGACCTCACCCTGGACGGGCGGCCGAAGATCGTGCCGCTGCGGGTCGATCACGAGCACTTCCTCGAAACGCGCGATCCCGACCCGCGCGGCATGCCGGTGATCGCCTGCGACGGCAAGGTGGCCGGCACGGTGGTCGAAGCCTGGATCGACCGCTCGGAGACCATGGTGCGCTACCTCGAGGTGGAAATCGCAGCGGCCGGCGGAGCAAAGCGCGTACTGCTGCCGCTCAACTTCGCGCGTGTCGACCGCTGGCGCAAGCGCGTGCGGGTGGCGTCGATCACGGCCGCGCAGTTCGCCAATGTGCCGCTCACCGCCAAGTCCGACCAGGTCACGCTGCGCGAGGAAGACCGCATCTGCGCCTACTACGCCAGCGGACACCTCTACGCGGTGCCGTCCCGGTCCGAACCGTTGATCTAGACCATGGCTGCGATCCACACCATGCTGACCGAGTACGAGCACGAGCCCGTACCCGGTCTTCCCCAGGAACTGCCCGATGGCGAGGAGATGCTCTGGCAGGGCAGCCCGCGCTGGCAGTCGCTCGCGGTGCACGTGTTCCATGCCAGGAAGGTGGCGGTGTACTTCGGCCTGCTCGCGCTGTGGCGCGTCGCTTCCGGTCTCCACGACGGGCAGGCATTCGCGGAGTACGCCAACAGCCTGGCAATGCTGCTGGTGGTGGGCACTGCAGGTGTAGGGATGCTCACCCTGCTGGCGTGGCTGAACGGGCGCGCAACCATCTACACCATCACCAACCGACGCCTGGTGCTGCGCATCGGCGTCGCGCTGCCCATGATGGTGAACCTGCCGTTTCGCGTCGTCGACTCGGCGGCACTGCGCACGTTCAGGGACGCGTCCGGCGACATCCCGCTGACGCTGGATGCGGCCACCCGGGTGGGTTACCTCAACCTCTGGCCGCACGTGCGCCCCTGGCAGATCAAGCGTCCGCAGCCTGCGCTGCGGGCCGTGCCGGATGCTGCAGGCGTGGCCCGGATCCTGTCCGCAGCGCTGGCCGGAACGGCCGGCGGTTCCGCCACGCACAGCGTCGACGCCGTGCCAACCGTGCCCGCGAACGCGGCGAGCTCCGGCCCGCTGGTTCACGCGGCCTGATGAGGGGAGAGCGATGAGCGAGGCCCGCCACGAGGTACCGCGCATCCCGCTCATGGCGGCCAGCATCCTCGTTCTGGTCAGCCTGGCTGCGGCTGCGACCGCGCGCCTGACCGGGATGGACCCCCACCAGGTTGCGCCTTCGCCAGCAGTGATCGCCCGCGATCTGCGCTTCGAGGATCGCCCCGACGGCAGCGTCGCTGTCACGGACGCCCGCACCGGCGCGCTCGTGGCACAGCTCGCCAAGGGCGAGGACAACTTCGTGCGCGGCACCCTGCGCAGCCTCGCCCGCGCGCGCCGCGTGCACGGCGTGCACGAGGATCCCCCGGTCCGTCTCAGCGCGCTCGCCGACGGTCGGCTCACGCTCAGCGACCCGGCCACCGGCACCGAAATCGGCCTGGAAGCCTTCGGCGTCACCAATGCCGGGGCTTTCGCCCGCTTCCTCGATCCACAAAGAACGGCGCAACGCGGGCCATGAGCAGCACGCCCGCCGCACTGCATTGCGCCCCCACCGCCCCCTAGGAGGAGCCATGGAAGAGACCCTGTCGATCACCTCGCCCGACGATGCGATGCGGCTGGCGGAAGCCAACACGCTGCTCACGCCGCGCTTCTACACCACCGACTGCTCGGCCATGGACCGCATCGACGTGACCCCGATCCGCAAGGAATGGGATGAGCTGATGGCCGAGTTCGAGCGCGACGCCAACCGCGCGCACTTCGAGCGCACGCCGGAATTCGCCGCCGAGGTGCGCGAGCTGCCGGAAGCCCTGCGGCAGGAGTTCCTCGACTTCCTGATCAGCTCGGTGACGGCGGAGTTCTCCGGCTGCGTGCTGTACAACGAGATCCAGCGCAAGGTCGACAATCCCGACATCAAGGCCCTGATGCGCTACATGGCGCGCGACGAGGCCCGCCACGCGAGCTTCATCAATGCATCGCTCAAGGACTTCGGCCTGGGGGTGGACCTGGGGATGCTCAAGCGCGACAAGAAGTACACGTACTTCAAGCCGAAGTACATCTTCTACGCCACCTACCTGTCGGAGAAGATCGGCTACGCGCGCTACATCACCATCTTCCGCCAGCTGCAGCGCCATCCCGAGCGCCGCTTCCATCCGATCTTCCGGTTCTTCGAGGAGTGGTGCAACGACGAGTTCCGCCACGGCGAGGCGTTCGCACTGCTCATGCGCCTGCATCCGGAGCTGCTGACCGGGCTGAACAAGTTCTGGGTCAAGTTCTTCGTCCTGGCCGTGTTCTCCACCATGTACGTGCGCGACCACGCCCGGCCGGAGCTGCACAAGGCCTTTGGCCTGAACCCCACCGACTACGACATGACGGTGCTGCGCATCACCTCCGAGATCTCGCAGCAGATCTTCCCGCTCACGCTCGACCTCGAGCACCCGACCTTCCGCGCCGGGCTGGACCGGCTGGCGGAGATCGCTGCCAAGGTGGCGCAGGCGCGTGCGCAGGGCGGCATCGTCGGCGGGATCAAGCGCATCGGCCTGGCGGCTGCGGCGACGCTGACCTTCGCCCGCCTCTACCTGCTGCCCTCCAAGCCCAACGCGCTGCCGCAGCAGATGCGGGTGGCGCCGGCCTGGTAGCCCGATGAGCGATTACGTCCTGCCGGTCATCTACCCCCTCCTGGTGTGGTGGGGGAGCACCGGCGTGGTGCTGTTCCTGGATGGCATGCCGGCCCGCACCTTCCGCTGGAGCATGCTGGGCATGACCGTGCTCATGCTCGGCGCGATGTTCGGGCTGGCCCAGAGCAGCGACGACACCACTGTCGCGGGGGCGTACTTTGCGTTCACGTGCGGCGTCATGGCCTGGGCGTGGCAGGAGATGAGCTTCCTCACCGGCTTCCTCACCGGCCCGCGCAAGCAGGCCTGCCCGCACCACTGCCGCGGCTGGCGCCACTTCGGCCACGGTATCCAGGCGATCCTCTACCACGAGTTCGCCATCATCGTGATGGCATGCGCGGTGGCGGTGGTCACGTGGCGGGGCGCGAATCACGTGGGCCTGTGGACCTTCATGATCCTTTGGGCCATGCGGCAGAGCGCGAAGCTCAACCTGTTCCTCGGCGTGCGCAACCTGAGCGAGGAGTTCCTGCCCGACCATCTGCGCTACCTGGAGCGGTTCTTCCGCCGCAAGGCGATGAATCCGCTGTTCCCGGTGTCGGTGAGCGTCTCGACCATCGTCGCCGGCATGCTGGTGGACCAGGCCATGACGGCAGGCGCATCGCCGTTCCAGCTGGTCGGCAGCACGCTGCTCGCGACCTTGCTCGGCCTGGGCATCCTCGAGCACTGGTTCATGGTCCTGCCCCTGCCGAGCACCGCGCTCTGGAAGTGGAGCCTGAAGTCGCGCCGGCCGCGCGAGGAGCACGGCGGCCCGCTCCCCAGCGAGGCCTCGGTGCACGATACCGGCCCCCTGCTGGCCACGCAGTGGCAGCCGGTGGCCGCATTCAGGCGGCCCGCGGGCGACTGAGCGTCGCCCGCCCCGCAATCCTGCGGGACCCCGCATGTATTCCCTTCGCATCCGCACACACCGGCATGGGCCGGCACGCGCCATGCTCACCCGTGACTGCGCGCAGACGGGCGAGGTGGACGATGCGGACAGGCAGCGGGAAGCGGCGGCAGGGGAAGCGCGGACTGCTCGGTGGCGGTGTGCGTACAGCCCTGCTTGCCGGCGCTGCCGGCATCGGATACAGCGCGATGTTCGTGCGGCATGACGTGCCGCTTCCCGCTGCAGTCGAGGGCGAGCGGCGCGAGCGCAGCGGCCGCAGCGGGCGGCTGAGCTACTACGTGGCGGGAGACGGCCCGCCCATGCTGCTGCTTCACAGCATCAATGCTGCCGCCTCCGCCTACGAGGTCAAGCCGATCTTCGAGCACGTGCGCGTGCGTCGTCGCGTGTACGCGCCGGACCTGCCGGGCTTTGGATTCTCCGACCGGTCCAGCCGCGACTACAACATCCGGCTGTATGTCGACGCCGTGCACGACATGCTCGACGAGATCGCCGCCGAGAACGGCGCCGCCCCCGTGGATGCGCTGGCGGTATCGCTGGCCTGCGAGTTCCTCGCCCGCGCCGCGGTCGAGAGCCCGGAGCGGTTCCGCACGCTGACGCTGGTGACACCCACGGGCTTCTCGCGCGGCTCGTCGCGCCTGCGCGGGGACCCCGCCGGCAGCCGCGAGATCCCGGGCCTCTACGCCACCTTCACCTTCCCGCTGTGGACCCGGGCGTTCTACGACCTGCTGGTGAGCAAGCGCAGCGTACGCTACTTCCTGCAGCGTACTTACGGCTCGAGGGAGGTCGATGAAGGCATGGTCGAGTACGACCATGCGACCGCGCATCAGCCGGGTGCGAGGCATGCGCCGTACGCGTTCGTCTCGGGCCGCCTGTTCAGCCGCGACATTCGCAGCGTGTACGAACAACTTGCGCTCCCGGTGTGGATGCCGCATGCGACCCGGGGCGACTTCCGCGACTTCAGCGAGGCCGACTGGGCCAGGACCCGGCCGGGCTGGTCGGTCCAGCCTTTCGATACCGGTGCGCTGCCTCACTTCGAGCAACCCGTGCAGTTCATGGCGGCGTTGGACCGGTTCCTGGCCCAGCAGTCGGACACGGTGACTGCGCCGCGAGCACCGAACGGGCGCGCCGACGGACGCCCCTCGCGCTGAGCCGCTTGCGCGCCGATTGACCTTGGTCAATCCGGGATGCGGCACCCGCGCTAGGTTAGCCCAGCGGCATGTCGGCACACGTCGCGGGGAGCTCGCCTTGGCACGCAGTTCGACAGGGGACATCGGCGCATCGGCAGGGCCGGCACGGCAAGGCGCCCGCATTGGCCCGAATGCGATCCTGCGCGTGACGGAGGCGCTGAAGGACCGGATCGGCGAGCAGGCCACGACGATGCTGTTCGAGCGTGCCGGGCTGGTGGCGTACCTGCACCAGCCGCCCACCGACATGGTCGATGAGCACGACGTGACCGGTCTGTATCGCGCAGTGCGCGAGGGTCTCGGCCTGTCCGCGGCCCACACGATCCTCCGCGATGCCGGGCAGCGCACCGGCGACTACCTGCTGACACATCGGATCCCGCATCCGGTCCAACGGCTGCTGCGCGTCCTGCCGGCCTCCATCGCGAGTCGCGTACTCCTGCGTGCGGTGGCGCGCAACGCCTGGACCTTCTGCGGCAGCGGCCGGTTCAGCGCGACCGGCGGCGCATCCGCGCGCATGGTGGTCGAGGGTTGCCCGCTGTGCGCAGGCGCTGCCGCGCCGGAACCGATCTGCGACTTCTACGCCGGCACCTTCGAGCGGCTGTTCCGCGCGCTGGTGGACCCGGATACCGTTGTCACCGAGCGCGCCTGTGCGGCGCGCGGTGAGCCGGCCTGCGTGTTCGAGGCGCGCTGGGACCGGGTCTAGCAGGCGCCGGGCGGCCCGCCTTCCGGCTTCATCGGTGGCACACCCGCGCCACCGTCCTGGAAATCCTCCGCACCTGCCGGCTCAGAGCAACTCCAGCACGCGCTCGGGCGGGCGGCCGATCACCGCCCGCCCGCCCCTCACTGCGATCGGGCGCTCGATCAGGATCGGGTGGTCCGCGAGTGCGTCCAGCCACTGCGCCTCGCTGAGGGTCTTGCCGGCAAAGTCCGACTTGAAGATGTCCTCGCCGCGCCGGACCAGGTCCGCCGCCGGGATGCCGAGTTGCGCGACGATGCGCTCCAACTCTGCGCGGCTGGGCGGTTCCTTGAGGTACTCGATGACGCGTGGCGAGAGGCCGCGGCCGGTGAGCAGGGCGAGCGCCGCGCGGCTCTTGCCGCAGCGCGGGTTGTGATAGATCACGAGTTCGTCGGCTTGGGACATGGCGGGCAGGGCAGACAAGGTGAGGGGCGGCCACAAGCGATTGCGGACGGTCCGCGTTTGACACTTTGGCACAAATGACGGCGTGCGGGGGATCGCCTCGGGGCGGCCGGTCGGGCTCCACGCCGGGTTTTCTTTAACCAGACGCAAAATCTTCTTGAACAGGCTTGACTTTTGCAAACCCGTGCCGATGTTGTGAGCAAGACGCAACATTGCACACTTACGCAACCCTATGTCCAAGAGCAAGCTCGACATCCTCCAGGCCCGCCAGTGCCGCGGCGAGGAGTTGCGCCTGGGCTTCATGCTGGCGGCGCTCAAGGCGGCGCCGGCCAAGCCGGCCGCCTCTGCGCGCAAGAGCGCGAGCCGACGCGCCAGCGCCGGCCAGCGCCTCGCCGAAGTCGCCTGATCCTTCCGGCGCCGGCCGCTCAGGCCAGCGCCTTGGTCACCACCTCCAGGGTGTCCTTGGACAGCCCCGCGCTGGCGCGGATGCGCTCCAGCTGTGCACGGGCGTGCGCCTGGCGACTCGGGTCGAACTTCTTCCAGCGGTCGAACGAGCGCGCCAGCCGCGCGGCCACCTGTGGATTGAGCGGATCGAGCGCGATGATCTGTTCGGCCGCGAAGGCGTAGCCGCCGCCGTCGGCGGCGTGGAAGCGGACCTGGTTGGCGCAGAAGCTGCGGATCAGCGCGTAGACCTTGTTCGGATTCTTCAGGTCGAACGCCGGGTGGCGCGTGAGGCGGCGCACGTCCCCCAGCGTCTGCGGCAGGCGCGAGCCGGCCTGCACGGCGAGCCACTTGTCCACCACCAGCGCCTCTTCCTTCCACTTGTCGTGGAAGCGGGTCAGCACCGCGGGACGCTGCGACCAGTCGGAGTTGGCGATCGCGGTAAGCGCAGCCATGGCATCGGTCATGTTGTCGGCGGTATCGAACTGGCGCAGGCACAGTGCGCGCACCGCCTCGTCGTCTAGCTCCATCAGGTATGACAGGCAGGCGTTCTTGATCGCACGCCGACCGGCCGAGGCCGCATCCGGGCTGTAGGCGCCGTGCACCGCGAAAGCCTGGTAGGTCGCGAGGAGCTCGCCCTTTAGTGCCGTGGCCAGCTGCACGCGCAGGGCCCGGCGTGCAGCGTGGATCGCATCGGGATCGACCACCTCCATCTGCTCGCCCACATACGCCTCGCTCGGCAGGGCGAGCGCCTCGGCGGTGAATGCGGGGTCGCGCGCTGCGTCCGCCAGGACCCGGGCGAACGCAGCGACGAATGCAGAAGGCACTTCGAGTGCCTGCCTGCGCACGCCGCGCAGCAGGATCTCCAGCGCGAAGCGCTGGCCTGCATCCCAGCGGTTGAACGCGTCGCTGTCGAAGGCCATCAGGTGCGCGAGCTCGGCCTCGCCGTATGCATACTGCAGCTGCACCGGTGCCGAGAACGAGCGCAGCAGCGACGGCACTGGCGCCGCCGTCACGTTGACGAAGCGGAACTGCTGCCTCGCGGCCTGCACCGACAGCACGCGCGTGGTCCCCGCCAGTGCCGCTTCGCCCTCCAGCTGCAGCGGCAGGTCGCGCCCCTGTGCGTCCAGCAGCCCCACCGCGAATGGAATGTGCAGCGGCTGCTTGTCGGCCTGGCCCGGTGTGGGCGGGCAGGTCTGCCGCACGTCGAGCGTGAAGGTGCTCGCCGCGGTGTCATAGGTCCCGGAGACCGCCAGCCGCGGCGTGCCGGCCTGGTCGTACCAGCGGCGGAAATGCGCCAGGTCGACGCCGCTCGCATCCTGCATGGCCTGCACGAAGTCGTCGGTGGTCACCGCCTGCCCGTCGTGCCGCTGGAAGTACAGGTCCATGCCCTCGCGGAAGGCCGCCGCGCCGATCAGCGTGTGGATCATGCGCACCACTTCGGCGCCCTTCTCGTACACGGTCGCCGTGTAGAAATTGCTGATTTCCATGTACGACTGCGGCCGCACCGGATGCGACATCGGCCCCGCGTCCTCGGGGAACTGCGCGGCCCTCAGCCCACGCACCTCCTGGATGCGCTGCACCGGTCGCGAGTACATGTCCGCGCCGAACTCCTGGTCGCGGAACACAGTGAGCCCCTCCTTCAATGACAGTTGGAACCAGTCCCGGCAGGTCACGCGGTTGCCGGTCCAGTTGTGGAAGTACTCGTGCGCCACCACCCGGTCGATGAGCATGAAGTCGGTGTCGGTGGCGATGTCGGGGCGGGCCAGCACGTACTTCGTGTTGAAGATGTTCAGGCCCTTGTTCTCCATCGCGCCCATGTTGAAGTCGCCGACCGCCACGATCATGTAGTGATCGAGGTCGAGCTCGAGCCCGAAGACCCGCTCGTCCCACTGCATCGACTTCTTCAGTGCCTGCATGGCGAAGCCGCACTGGTCGAGCTTGCCGGGCTCGACGAAGATCGACAGGTTGGCGGTCCGCCCGGAGGCGGTGCGGTACTTGTCCTCCAGCACATCCAGCCGGCCTGCGACCAGCGCGAACAGGTACGAGGGCTTGGGGAAAGGGTCCTCCCAGCGTACCCAGTGCCGCGCGCCCTCGATGCCCTGGCCCATCCGGTTGCCGTTGGACAGCAGGGCAGGGTAGGTCTCGCGGTCCGCGTGGATGGTGGTGGTGTAGCGCGCCATCACATCCGGCCGGTCGAGGAAGAACGTGATGCGCCGGAAGCCTTCCGGCTCGCACTGCGTGAACAGCCCGTCCTTCGACGCATACAGCCCCATCAGCTTGGTGTTGGCGCGCGGATTGAGGCGCACGCCCGTCTCCAGCGCGAACGCGTCGGGCACGTCCGGGACCGTCAGATGCTCCGCGTCCAGGCGATATTGCCCCGGATCCAGCGGCCTGCCGTCGAGGCGCACCCACTGCAGCTCGAGCTCGTCGCCATCCAGCACCAGCGGGGCTCGTGGATCGGCGAACTTCGGGTTGCGGCGGACGGTCAATCGTGCTTCCACGCCGACCCCCTCGGCATCGATGTGCACGTCGAGCTGCACATCGGAGATCAGGAACGGCGGAGGCGTGTAGTCCTTCAGGAAGACGGTGCGCGGGGTCGGGTTGAGCATGTTGATCACTTCGAGGGGTTCCTGTACGCGAGCTTGCAGTCTACAGTACGGGGCCTGCCTGCCATGACAGACCGCTGCGGCGGCGAAGAATTCCCGGCGCGTTCGTTCCTGCCGGGCCAACAGCATCGAGCGAGGCAACGATGAAGACCGTGCTGATCACGGGTGCGACGGACGGCATCGGACGCGAGACCGCGCGCGGCCTGCTGGCGAAAGGCTGGCACGTGCACGTGCACGGGCGCAGCCGATCGCGCGCGGAGCGTGCCGCGGCGGAGCTTGCCGGGAGCGGGGGGCAGACCACGCCGGTGTGGGGCGACCTGTCGCGGATGTCCGAGGTGGTGGCGCTGGCCCAGCAGGTGCTCGAGCTCGGGCCGCGGCTGGACGTGCTGATCAACAACGCCGGCGTGTTCGAGACGCGCCGCCGGGTGACCGACGAGGGCTTCGAGATGACGATGGCGGTGAACCACTTCGCCACCTTCCTGCTCACCCGTCGGCTGCTGCCAGGCGTGCTCGCGACCCAGGGGCGGATCGTGGTGGTGGCCTCGATGGTGCACCAGGGCGCGCACCTCGACCTCGAGGATCTCGCGTTCACGCGCCGCTACGACGGTTACGCGGCCTACTCGGCGTCCAAGCTCGCCAACGTGCTGTTCACGCGCGCGCTGGCCCAGCGGCTGGAAGGCACCGGCGTCACCGCGAACTGCCTGCATCCCGGGGTGATCGGCACGAAGCTGCTGCGCACCGCGTTCGGCATGGGCGGCGCGCCGGTGGAGCAGGGGGCGCGGACCTCGATCTACCTCGCCACCTCGCCGGAGGTCGCGGGCATGAGCGGTGGCTACTTCGTCGACCGGCATCCCGCGACCCCTTCCCGGGAGGCGCGCGACGACCGGCTCGCCGAGTCGCTCTGGCTGGAGACCGAGCGCCAGCTCGCCGTGTTCCTCTGATCAGCCGGCTGCGGGCGGGTCGAGCTTCACGTACAGGCGCTTGTTGATCCGGCCCTTGTTCTCGGTCCGCTCGATGCGGAAGCGGCCGATCTGCGCAGTGTCGCTGACGTGGGTGCCCCCGCAGGCCTGGGCATCGAAGCCTTCGATCTCGACGATGCGCACGCGCCCGCCGTGCACGGGCGGGCGCACCTCGAGCGTGCGCAGCAGGTCGTGGCTGCGGTTGAACTCATCCTCGCCGATGGTGCGTGCCCGCACCGGCCGCGCTGCGGCGATGGCCTCGTTCACCTTGCCCTCGAGGTCGGCACGCATCTGCGGCGACAGGCCCTCGAGCTTGAAATCGATGCGGGAGTAGTCGGCAGCGATTTGCGCGCCGGTGATCCAGCCGTCGTAGTCGCGCAGCGTGACGGTGTTCAGGATGTGCAGCACGGTGTGGTGGCGCGCGAGCGCCATCCGGCGCGCCGCATCCACTTCCAGCACGATGGTCGTGCCGGCCAGTCCCGGGGGCAGTGCCCCACCGGCCACGTGCCAGACCACGCCCTCCGTCGAGGCATGCGCCGATGTGACGGGGATGGCGGGTTCGTTGCCGACCAGCAGGTGCCCCTCGTCGGGCGGCTGCCCGCCGCCGCCCGGGTAGAAGCAGCTGCGGTCCAGCGCGAAGGCGTTGTCCCGGACCGCCAGCACGCGCGCCTGCGTGCGCAGCAGGAAGGTGTCGCCAAGGTAGAGCCGCTCGGTAGGAGCGACGCCCGAAGTTCCGCCGTCTGGCATGGAAGCTCGCTTGAAGTGGTGCGTCGGGCAGGAGTATCCTCGATCCGGCGCGCCGCTGCCCGATGCGCGCCTGCACCACGCGCGCCGGGCGTGGAGCGTGCGTCCGGCCCGTACCCATGCCCCAAGTCCTCGTCGCTCACGCTTCCATGCCGACCGCGGCTCGCCTCACGGTCCTGCCGCCGCTGGCGCTGTATGTCCACGTCCCGTGGTGCGTGCGCAAGTGCCCGTACTGCGATTTCAATTCGCACGAGCTGCGCGGCAGCGACGACCGGCGCCTGGATCCGGCGCTGGAGACGCGCTACGTCGAGGCGCTCATCGCCGACCTCGAGCATGCACTGCCGCTGGTGTGGGGGCGCAAGGTCGAGACGGTGTTCTTCGGCGGCGGCACGCCCAGCCTGCTCTCGGCCTGCGCGCTGGACGCCATCCTTTCCGCGTTGCGCGCCCGCCTGCCGCTGTTGCCCGAGGCGGAGATCACGCTGGAGGCGAACCCGGGGACCTTCGAAGCGGAGAAGTTCGCGCAGTTCCGCGCAGCCGGCGTCAACCGGCTGTCGATCGGCATCCAGAGCTTCAACCCCGGCCATCTGCGTGCGCTCGGTCGCATCCACGACCTGCGCGAAGCGCTGCGCGCAGTCGAGATCGCCCATGCGAGCTTCGCCAACTTCAACCTTGACCTGATGTACGCATTGCCGCGGCAGACGCTGGATGAAGCCCTCGCGGACATCGACCAGGCCATCGCGCTGCAGCCACCGCACCTGTCGGCCTATCACCTGACGCTCGAGCCGAACACGTACTTCCACCGCTATCCGCCCGAAGTCCCGGACGACGAGGTGTCCGCGCAGATGCAGGAGCGCATCGAGGCGCGGCTGGAGGCAGCCGGCTATCTCCACTACGAGACCTCGGCTTTCGCGCAACCACGGCGGGAATGCCGGCACAACCTCAACTACTGGCGCTTCGGCGACTACGTCGGCATCGGGGCCGGCGCGCACGCGAAGATCAGCCTGCCCGATCGCATCGTGCGGCAGATGCGCTGGAAGAATCCGCGCGAGTACCTGGACAAGGCGCTCGCCGGCGAGCCGGTTCAGCAGCAGCACGAGGTGCCCATGGACGAGCGCGCGTTCGAGTTCATGATGAATGCGCTGCGGCTCACCGGGGGCTTCGCGCTGGAGATGTTCGAGGCGCGTACCGGCTTGCCGCGCACGGCGATCCTGGCGCCGCTGGCGCGCGCGGAATCGCTCGGCCTGATCCGCCGCGATCACCAGCAGGTCGCGCCGACGCTGCGCGGCCAGCGCTTCCTCAACGACCTGCTGCAGCTGTTCCTGCCGGAGTCCCCGCCGGAGTGAGCCGCGTATACTGCCGCGCAGGCGTGCAGACAGGGAACGGACGATGGCGGACACACCGGCAGGCATCAGCGCGGACCAGCAGGTCGCGCGCATCTTCGAGTGGCGGCGCGGCTTCAACACCATCCACCTGATCGACCTGGGCATCCGGGTCGGATTGTTCAAGGCGTTCGCCGAGGCGCCGGGCTCGACCGCGCAGGACGTGGCGCAGAAGCTCGGCTTCAATGCCCACTACGTCGACGTGTGGTGCAAGACTGCCTACGGCATGGAGCTGCTGGACGCGGAGGACGCGGGTGGGGTGGCGAAGTATCGCCTGGCACCGCACCTGGACACGATCCTGGCCGCGTCCACCCATCCGCGCTACCTCGGCGGCTACGTGCGCCTGGGCACCGACGTCGCGGCCGAGGACTTCCGTCGCTGCGTGACGGCGTTTGCCACTGGCGCGGTGAAGCCGTTCCAGGGCCGCGGCGACGAGTTCAACCAGGCCATCGCCGAATCCACCTGGGGCCTGCAGGTGGTGACCGCGAAGAAGATCCTGCCCGGGCTGGAAGGGCTCGCTGCGCGCCTCGACGGCGGCACGCTCCTGGAGGTCGGCTGCGGTACCGGAAACCTGCTCATTCAGCTGGCCAAGTCCTTTCCCAAGGCGCGCGTGCTCGGGGTCGACATCGACGCCGACAGCCTGGCCACGGCGCGCGGCAAGATCGCGAAGGCCGGCGTGGCGGACCGGGTGGAGGCGCGGCAGGGCACGGTTGGCGAGGCGGTGCAACCGGCGAGCGTCGATGCCGTGGTGATGGTCGAGGTGCTGCACGAGATCGGCGCGGGCATCCGGCCGCAAGTGGTGCGTGAATGCGGTGCCGCGCTCAAGCCGGGCGGCTGGATGGTGATCGTGGACGAGACCTATCCGACCACGCTGGAGGAGATGCGCCGGGCGGAGTTCAAGTTCCCGCTGATGACCGGGTTCGAGGAACTGCTGTGGGGAAACGTGATCCCCACCCGCGAGGAGCAGGAACGGCTGCTGCGCGACGCCGGGCTGGCCGGCCCGATCGACCGCTCGCTCATCGGCGAGGGTTTCACGGTGCTCGCGACGCGCAAGCCCTGATCGCGCCGCGGCCGGGCGCTCAACCCGGCGTGCGCACCGCGGTCGTGTAGCGCACCAGCATGCGCACCGTACGCGGCTTGTCGGCCCAGTGCGCGAAGCTCTGGCACACCAGCTTGCCCTGGTCGGCGTCGGTGCGCTCCACGTGCAGTCCGGAGAAGCGGCCGCTGCCGATGTCCTGCCCGGCAGTGGCGCGGGCATCCGGCCATGTGGTCTGGGCATCCTCCGGGCGCGCGAACAGCTCCACCGCGGTGACCTGGGCACTGGCCGGCAGCGGGGCGCAGAGCGCAATGTGCACCGCCTCCTGCTCGCTGCACACGGTACGCTCGGTGGCGAAGCCGACTTGCGCGCCGCGGCACGCCGGCAGGGTCACCATCGCGGCGGCGGTGGCGGCGTTCGCGCTGCCGCCAGCGGCACTGTCCGTGGCGGCGAAGCGCATCTGCTCGATGCGGGCGGTGGAGGCCTGCAGCGCCTGCATCTGTGCCTGCAGCTCGGTGCGCAGCGCGCGGGTCTCGTCGCGCGACTCCTGCGAGCGGAACTCCGCGTAGGCGAAGCCGCCGACGCCCGCGGCGAGAACCAGCGCCACCGTCCACATGAAGGAGCGCAGACCGCCCTTCTTCGACGAGCGGCGGTCGCCGCTGGCCGCACGGAACGAGCTGATGAGCTGGAACAGCGCCGTGAGCACGGTCGCGATGGCGCCGATCATGGCGGCGAGAACGGTTTCGGAGACACCCACGGCGATCGACTCCCATTGACGACGCGCGTGCCGCGGGGCGGCAGGCAGTCGGGGTTGCACCCGGTGCAGCGCCGGAGCAGGTCCGGACGCTGCGATCCAGCCTGCATGCCAAGCAAGTTCCATGGCATTGGCCGGCGACGGAAGTCGTGAAAGATCTGCGAAATCAGGCCTTGCGGTGGAACAGCACGTCCCACACCCCATGTCCCAGGCGCGGGCCGCGCTGCTCGAACTTCGTCAGCGGGCGGTACTCCGGCCGCGGCGCGAAGTCCGTGGCCGAATTCTGCAGCAGCGGCTCACCGCGCAGCACCTCCAGCATCTGCACGGCGTACTCGTGCCAGTCGGTGGCCAGGTGCAGCACACCCGCGGGCTTGAGCCGCAGCGCAAGCGCATGCACGAAGGCTGGCTGGATGAGACGGCGCTTGTGGTGGCGCTTCTTCGGCCAGGGGTCGGGGAAGAACACGAACACGCCGTCGAGCGATCCCGGCGCGAGCATGTTCTCGACCACGTCCATTCCATCGTGCTGCACGATGCGCACGTTGCGCAGGCCGCGTGCCGCGATCTGCTTGAGCAGGCTGCCGACCCCGGGCGAGTGCACTTCCACGCCGAGATAGTTCACCTCGGGGTGCGCCTGCGCGATGGTGGCCGTCGTCTCGCCCATGCCGAAGCCGATCTCGAGGATCGTCGGCGCCGTGCGCCCGAACGCTGCGGCGAAGTCCAGCGTGCCCGCCGAGTAGGGAATGCCGAACTCGCCGAGCAGCGAGTCGTGTGCGCGCTTCTGCGCGTTGGACATCCGGCCCTGGCGCAGCACGAAGCTGCGGATGTGGCGCCGCTCCTGCGGCGCGCTCGCGTCGTCGGGCGCGCCGGGTTCGGCCGCGTCGTCCGGGCAGTGCATGCTGGGGGACCGGATCGGAGACGGAGTGAGGCTAGGCCGCCTTGCCGCTGAGCGAGGCGATCACGCCGCCCGTGGGCGAGCTGGGGGTGGCGGAGTAGAGCTTCTTCGGCATCCGTCCGGCGAGGAACGCCTGGCGTCCGGCTTCGACCGCCTTGCCCATGGCGCTGGCCATCAGCACCGGATCCTTCGCCGCGGCGATCGCAGTGTTCATCAGCACGCCGTCGCAACCAAGCTCCATCGCGATCGCGGCATCGGAGGCGGTGCCCACGCCTGCATCCACCAGCACCGGCACCTTGGCGTTCTCGATGATGATCTGCAGGTTCCACGGGTTTAGGATGCCCATGCCGGAGCCGATCAGGCTCGCCAGCGGCATCACTGCGACGCAGCCGATCTCTTCGAGCTGCTTGGCGATGATCGGATCGTCGGAGGTGTAGACCATCACCTGGAAGCCTTCCTTGACCAGCGTGCGCGCGGCTTCGATGGTCTCGACCACGTTCGGGTACAGCGTGTGCGGGTCGCCCAGGACCTCGAGCTTCACCAGCGAGTGCCCGTCGAGCAGCTCGCGCGCGAGCCGGAGCGTACGCACCGCATCCTGCGCGGTGTAGCAGCCGGCGGTATTGGGCAGCAGCGTGTACTTCGACGGCGGCACGGCATCGAGCAGGCTGGGCTCGTTGGGATTCTGGCCGATGTTGGTGCGGCGGATCGCGACCGTGACGATCTGCGCGCCGCTCGCCTCGATCGCGAGGCGGGTCTGCTCGAAGTCGCGATACTTGCCGGTGCCCACCAGCAGGCGTGAACGGTAGGCGGTGCCGCCGATGATCAACTGGTCCATGGTGTTGCTCGCTGTGATGGTCTGTCAGCCGCCGCCGACCGCGACGACGATCTCGAGGCTGTCGCCGTCGCCGATGCGCTGCTGGGCGAACTGGCCGCGGGGCACGATCTCGCCGTTGCGCTCGAGCGCGACGCGCTTGCCGCCCAGGCCGAGCGTCTCGACCAGCTCGGCTGCGCTCAGCGCGCGGTCGAAGGTGCGGGCCTCGCCGTTGACGGTGACGTGGATCATGATTCAGATGAATTTTAGCATTCGCACTGCCGCGGCACCCGGCGACCCTTTGCAGGGGCCCCGGCGGATACGGTAGATTGCCGTGCACCTCGGCGGCTGCGAGCCGGCGGGGGCGTCGATCGCAACACCCGGAGGAGCTTTCCATGCACCCTGTACCAGGTACCCCCGCACTGCGGGCGCTGGCCGCCGTCACGCTGCTCGTCGCCCTGCCTGCGCTGGCGGGCGAAACCGCACCCACGAACGACCTGCCCAACCCCTACCGCACCATCGCGCCCTGGGGCAAGCTGCCGGACGGGCGCAAGTGGGGCGCGCTGAACGCGGTCGGCATCGACAACGACGGGCAGTCGCTCTGGGTGGCGGATCGCTGCGGCGCCAATCCGGATACGCCGCCGGGGGCCTCGCCCTTCATGTACGACAGCTGCGCCAACTCCTCGCTCCCCCCCGTGCTCAAGTTCGATGCGGCAGGCAACCTGCTGCGCAGCTTCGGCGCCGGCATGTTCATCTTCCCGCACAAGGTGTACATGGATCCCGAGGGCAATGTCTGGGTGGTCGACATGCGCTCGGCCAACGAGCGCGAGTTGAAGAAGGATCCGTCCGCGAAGAACAAGGGCCAGGTGGTGGTCAAGTTCAGCCCCGAGGGCAAGGTGCTGCTCACGCTGGGCACGCCGGGTGTCGCGGGCGATCCGCCGAACGCACTGACCGAGCCGTGCAGCGTGGTGGTCGCGCCCAACGGCGACATCTTCGTGGCGGAGGGTCACTCGGGCCAGTATCCGAGCGCGACGCCACAGTCCGTGGGCCGCATCTCGAAGTTCAGCAAGGACGGCACATTCATCAAGTCGTTCGGGCGCTGGGGCTCGGGGCCGGTGGAGTTCAAGACGCCGCACGACATCACCATGGACTCGCAGGGCAGGCTGCTCGTCGCCGACCGCGGCAACATGCGGCTGCAGATCCTCGACCAGGACGGCAAGTTCCTGGGCGAGTGGTACCAGTTCAGCCGTCCCAGTGGCGTGGCCATCGGCGGGGATCTGCTCTACGTCACCGACTCGGAATCCAACGCATCGAGCTTCGGCGCGCACCCGGGCTGGGAGCGCGGTGTCCGTGTCGGCCGGTTGCGTGATGGCGAGGTGCTGTACCTGATCCCCGATCGCAGCACGCTGAAGGACACCAGTGGGGCCGAGGGCATCGCGGTGGATGCGAGCGGCAACATCTACGGCGGCGAGGTGGGGCAGCGCCAGCTGGTGAAGCATGTCCGCTAGCGGGATCCTGCGGCTGGCTGGCGTTGCGGGCGCGGTCTTCCTCGCCGCCGCGGCCTTCGCAGCGGGACCCGAGCCGGCCGCGCCCTTCAATCCGCCCGACGAGGCGACCATCCCGGCGGGCCCGTTCGGCGATGCGGTGCGTCTGGGCAAGCTGTTGCTGACCGAAACCCCCACGCGCCTGCCCGAGTACACGGGGAACGCACTGCGCTGCTCCAGTTGCCATCTCGATGCGGGGCGCACGCAGCACGCGGCGCCCTGGGTCGGGATCTGGGGCGTGTTCCCCGAGTACCGCAGCCGCAACGCGCAGATCAACGCGCTCGAGGACCGCATCAACGACTGCTTCGAGCGCTCACTCAACGGCAAGCGGCTGCCGCTCGAGGGCGCGGAGATGCGTGCGATGCTGTCCTACATGCGCTGGCTGTCGCAGGGCGTGCCCACGGGTGTGAACGTCGAGGGGCGCGGGTTCCGGCGCATCAGCGCGTCCGCGCCGGTGGATCCGGAGCGCGGGCGGGCGATCTACGTCGCGAAGTGTGCCGCCTGCCACGGGGCGGAAGGCGAGGGGATGACCGGCGCCGCAGGCGAAGTGCTGTATCCGCCGCTGTGGGGGCCGCGCTCGTTCAACATCGGGGCGGGCATGGCGCGCCTGGATACGGCTGCAGCATTCGTGCAGGCCAACATGCCGTTCGGGCAAGGCGGGACGCTGAGCAACCAGGAAGCCTACGACGTTGCGGCGTACTTCACGCGGCAGCCGCGGCCTGACTTCGCGCGCAAGCAGCTCGACTGGCCGAAGGGTGGGAAGCCAGGGGATGCGCGGTACTGACGCCCCAGGCGATCAGCGGTGGAAGGTTGCGGCCTCGATGTGAAAAGGGCTACCCCGGATCGCGGCAATTCGCCGCGTTGCCGTGCCGGGGGCCGCCGGGGCTGGTAAAATCGTGGCATGCGGGCGTAGTTCAATGGTAGAACGAAAGCTTCCCAAGCTTTAGACGTGGGTTCGATTCCCATCGCCCGCTCCAGCCTCCCGCCGCTCGTCCCGCCGGCCGATCGCTCCGAGCGCCGCCGCGGCGCCAAGGAACCAGCTTCCCGTCCGCGGGTCCACATGAACAGGTCTTTCCCGTTCGAGGATCCGGCATGCGTGCCCTGAAGCTCGTCGTCTATGCGGTGCTGGGCCTGGTGGCGCTGCTCGTCATCGGCGTCGTCATCGTGGCCGCGACGTTCGATCCGAACGCCTATCGCCCGCAGATCGTCGGCATGGTGAAGCAGAAAACCGGCCGTGACCTCGCCATCGGCGACATCGGCCTGAAGTTCTTTCCCAAGCTCGGGGCGCAACTGAAGCAGGTGTCGCTGGCGCAGCGCTCCGGCACGGGCGAGTTCGCCGGCGTCGACAACGCCCAGGTGTACGTCGCGCTGCTGCCGCTGCTCTCGCGCGAGGTGGTGGTAGACGAGGTGCGCATCGATGGCTTGCGCGCCAATCTGGAGAAGCATGCGGACGGCACCACCAACTTCGACGATCTGCTGCAGCCGCGGCCGGCAGAGGAGAAGCCCGCGCCCACGCCGCCCGCGCAAGGCGGTCGCCCGGTGCGCTTCGACATCAACGGCATCCACGTCACCAATGCCCGCCTAACGTGGAAGGACGCGACCAACGGCAACGACGTCGCGGTCGACCTGACCGAACTCTCCACCGGCCGCATCCGCGAGCAGCAGCCGGTCGACCTGCACCTGGCCGCCGCCGTCCGCGGCGCGCAGCCGAAGCTGGCGCTGCAGACCCGCCTGGACGGAACGCTCGATTTCGATCTCGCAGCCCAGCGCTTCCATGTCGCCGGACTGAGACTGCAACTCGGCGGTGATGCGCTCGACTTCTCGGGCATCGACGTCACCGCCGCCGGCGATATCGAGTCGCTGCCGCAGAAGCTGGCGGTCTCGCGGCTGCAGGTGAAGGGCAAGGCGGCACGGGGAAGCGACCGCTACAACCTGACGCTCGATGCGCCGACGGTCGAGTCGACGCCGCAGGCGCTGCTGGTGGAGGGGCTGGCGCTGGCCGCGGATGGCACGGTCGCAGGCATGCAGTTGAACAGCGCCGAGCTGAAAGTGCCGAGCGTGCGGCTCAACCCGGCAGAGAACCGCCTGCTGGTCGACCGGCTCACGCTCGCCGTCCGCGGCAGCAAGGATGGCGACCAGATCGCCGTCGATGCGAGCGTCCCGCGCCTCGACCTGACGCCGGACAACGCCAGCGGCGAATCTGCACGGCTCGCACTCAAACTCGACGGACCGCAGCGCAAGGGCGATGTGGCGCTGGCGCTGTCCGGGGTCCAGGGCTCCGGCAAGGCGTTTCGCATCGCTGCGGTCACGCTGACGGTCGACGCACGCCAGCAGGACAGCTCGATCAAGGGAGAGTTGAGCACGCCGGTCCAGGGCAATCTCGAGGGCAAGGTGTTCGAGCTGCCGAAGCTGGCCGGCCAGTTCGCCGTGTCCAGTCCTGCCCTGCCGAAGAAGACCGCCCAGGTGCCGGTGAGCGGCTCGGTGCTCGCGGATGTGGGCAAGGAGCATGTCGCCGCCAACCTCGTCACCCGCTTCGACGAGAGCAACATCAAGGCGAAGGCGGCGTTGAACGGCTTCGCGAAACCGGGCTACGAGTTCGACGTCGCGATCGACCGCCTGAACCTCGACCAGTACCGGTCGCCGCCCGCGCAGCAGGAGCAGAAGCCGGCCGCCCAGGCGGAGCCGGAGAAGCCGATTGACCTCTCCGCGCTCAAGCCGCTGGACCTGAAGGGTTCGCTGCGGATCGGCCAGTTGCAGGCGAGCAACGTGAAGGCGAGCAACGTGCGCGTGGACGTGCGCGCGAAGGACGGCCGGCTGACGGTCGACCCGCTGGCGGCGAACCTGTACCAGGGCTCGATGAACGGCACGCTCAGCGTGGACGCCAACACCAACCGCTTCGCGATCAGGCAGAACCTCTCTGGCGTCTCGATCGGACCATTGCTCCGCGATGCCGCCGACAAGGACATCCTGGAAGGCAGGGGCACGGTGGTGCTCGACCTGACCACTCAGGGCAACCTCGTCAGCGCGCTCAAGCAGGCGCTGGCCGGCACCGCAAGCCTGGCGCTGCGAGATGGTGCTGTGAAAGGCGTCGACCTCGCGGGTGCGGTGCGCCGGGTGAAGGCCGCGTTCGGCGCCGGCGATGTCGAGGGTGCGGGCGGAGCAAAGCAGCAGACCGATTTCTCCGAGCTGACCGCGAGCTTCGCCATCCGGGACGGCATCGCGCACAACGAGGACCTGACGCTCAAGTCGCCGTTCCTGCGCGTGACCGGCGCGGGCGACGTGAATATTCCGCAGAGCAGCCTCGACTACGTGGTGAAGACTTCGGTGGTCGCAAGCATGGCCGGCCAGGGCGGCAGCGAGCTCGCCGAGCTCAAGGGCCTGACGGTGCCTGTGCACTTGACCGGTCCCTTCGACCAGATCAAGTACAAGGTCGATGTGAAGCAGATGGTGCGCGGCGCGAGCAGGGAGCAGCTGGAGGCCGCCGCCAAGGCCGGGCGCGAGGCGCTCAAGGGCAACGCGAAGGAAAAGCTGCAGGAGCTGCTGGGCGGCAAGCAGCCGGCGCCGGCTCAATCAGAGAGTGGCGAGGCTGCGCAGCACGCCGCGCCGAAGAACTCCAAGGAGCAGTTGAAGGATACATTGAAGGGGCTGTTACGCTGATTGCGAGGCTAGAGGCTAGGGGCGACAGGCAGGAGGCGAGAGGCACGACTGGCGGCCGACCGGCTATCATCGCCTGCATGCCAACCGACATCGCGCTCAATACAGACTCGACCGACTTCGCTCCGCGGATCGTCGCGTGGCAGCGCCAGCATGGCCGCCACGACCTGCCGTGGCAGAACACGCGCGATCCCTACCGCATCTGGGTCTCCGAGATCATGCTGCAGCAGACCCAGGTCGCAGCGGTCATCGGGTACTACCAGCGCTTCCTCGACCGCTTCCCGGATGTGCAGGCGCTCGCCCGGGCCGCCGAGGACGACGTCCTGACGCTGTGGGCCGGGCTGGGGTACTACGCGCGCGCGCGCAACCTGCACCGCGCCGCGCAGACGATCGTCGATGAGCTGGGTGGCGCCTTCCCCCGTGACCACGCGGCGGTGTGCGCACTGCCGGGCGTAGGCCGGTCCACCGCGTCGGCGATCTGCGCGTTCGCCTATGGCGCCCGCCACGCGATCCTGGACGGCAACGTGAAGCGCGTACTCGCGCGTCACTTTGGCATCGACGGCTTCCCGGGCGAGCGGCAGGTGGAGCAGCGGCTGTGGGCGTTGTCCGAAGCGCTGCTGCCGGAACGAGACATTGAGGCCTATACCCAGGGCCTGATGGATCTCGGCGCGCGGGTGTGCGTGCGCTCCTCTCCGGCCTGCGCGGCCTGTCCCGTGTCCACCACCTGCGTCGCGCTGCGCGAGCACCGCGTGAGCGAATTGCCCGCGCCGCGTCCGGCCAGGGTGCTGCCCCAGCGCGAGACGACCATGCTGGTACTCAGGCGAGCGGGCGAGGTGCTGCTGGAGAAGCGGCCCGCGCCGGGGATCTGGGGGGGGTTGTGGTGTTTTCCGGAAGTGGATCCGGCGCGCATCGAGCAGGAGAGCCTCACGCGGTTCGGTGCCGGCGTCGCCGACATCAGCAGGCTTGGTCCGGTGGAACACGGCTTCACGCACTTCCGCTTGCGGATCACGCCGATCCTTGCGAGCGCGACCCAGGCGCCGCAGGTGGCGCAACCCGGCAGGCTCTGGATCGCACCCGCCGATGCGCTGCGTGCCGCGATCCCGGTACCGGTGAAGCGCATCCTGCAGGCGCTGGAAGCAATCGAAAGGCCGCCGGCAGATCTGCTTCACCCGGCCGGGCGCCGAGCGGGCTAACGCCCGCCGATCGTCACCGACTTGTCCTTCAGGAGCTCGGCGAGCTGCTCGAGGCGAGCCTGCGCGTCGGATGCCTCCAGGAGCTGTTGCTTGACTTCGGGATCGAGCGGCAGGGACTCGGACAGGCGGCATGCCACCCAGTCCGCATCGTCGAGCATCAGCGGGCTGGGGAAGTTCTCCTCGCCGAGCTTCTCGATGATGTGCTCGAGCAGTTCGCGCAGCTCCCTGAAGCGGTCGGGGAGGGGATCGCGCAGCACCGGCTCGCGCATTTCGACCACGGCGCTGACCAGGCCGTTCCTGGCTGACCAATGCTCCACGATGCGGAACACGCTCTCTCCGCGACAGAGCAGGTGGAACATGCCCAGGTGCGGCATGTCCCACTCCACGATGCGTGCCGTGCAGCCCACGGGGTATGGAACCGCAGGCGCACCTACCTCGCCGCCGTCGCGGATCAGGCAGACGCCGAAAGGGCTGTTGTCGCGGATGCAAACCTTGGTCATGTCGAGGTAGCGCTGCTCGAAGATCTTCAGCGGTAGCAGGCCGTCCGGAAACAGCACGGAGCTGAGCGGAAAGATCGGGATCTCGAGCGTGGTCATGCTTGCCCCTCGGCCGGCGCCTCGCCCCAGCGCTGCATGAGCTGGTGCGGAATGCGCAGTTGATCGAGCACGCGCGCGACGACGAAGTCGACCACCTGCGCGACCGTCTCCGGCCGGTGATAGAAGCCCGGGTTGGCCGGCAGGACGATGGCCCCGGCGTGCGCGAGGCGCAGCATGTTCTCGAGGTGGATCGCGGAGAGCGGCGTCTCGCGTGCCACCAGAACCAGTGGGCGCCTCTCCTTGAGCATCACGTCCGCGGCGCGCTCGATGAGGTTGTCGGCCAGTCCCTGCGCGATGGCGGCCAGCGTGCCCATGGTGCAGGGGCACACCACCATGGCGTCGGCGGGGTTGGAGCCGGAGGCCACCGGGGCAAACCACTCCTCGCGGCCGAAGGCGCGCAGCTGTCCGGGCGTGGCCCCGAAGCGCTCGGCGAAGAAGGCTTCGGCATCCTTCGCGCGCCCGGGGAGGGCGAGATCCATCTCCTGCCGCGCGACGATCTGCGCGGCTTGCGAGTACAGCAGGTACACGCGCGCGCCCGCACCGAGCAGGCATTCGAGCAGGCGGATGCCATAGGGCATGCCGGATGCGCCCGTGAGCGCCAGCGTGATTGTCGGGCTCACTGCGGCGCCCGCTCGGCGGCCGGCGGCTGGACGCCCGGACCAGCGTTGCGCAGACGGGCGCGCAGGGCCTCGAGCTCGGCCTCGACGCGCTCGATCTGGGCGCGGATCTCGGCCGGGTTCGCCTCGGGCGGCAGCTCGGCGCGCACCTTCGCCTGAGAAGCCTGGGCCTGTTCGACGAACACGCACATGAGCTTCTCGAAGCGGTCGCCCACGGTCTCCGGAATGATCGGGGCCGACGGGGCCTCGGGCGTGTACACGTTCTCGAGCACCGAGCCGTCCTGTGCATACAGCAGGTATCCGAGCGTGCGCAGGGTGTGCTTGCCGCAATCGATGGTCTCGCGGTACATGGCCATGCGCGCAGAGCCGTTGCGCGCCGCCTGCGGCGTGCGGAACGCCACGCGCCGCCAGAAGGTCACGCTGTCCTGCTCGACGCTGATCTTGGTGCGGTCGTAGAAGTGCTGGTGCTGGTCGGCAGTGTCGACGCGCACCCACTCGGCAGCGGCGGCACCCAGCGGCAACCACAGCACGGCGGCCAGCAGCGCGGGCCGCATCACGCCAGCAGCTCCCGGTGCCGGACGATGACCGGCAGCTGGTCGCGGAAGCGCGAGGCCAGCACCTCGGTGAAGTAGACCGAGCGGTGCTGCCCGCCGGTGCAGCCGACCGCCACCGTGAGATAGCTGCGGTTGTCGCGGATGAAGCACGGCAGCCAGCCCTCGACGAACGCGCGGATGTCGGCGAGCATCTTCTGCGCGTCCGCATCGGCTTCCATGAAGCTCACCACGGCGCGGTCGCGGCCGGTGAGCGGACGCAGCACCGGGTCGTAGTGCGGGTTGGGCAGGCAGCGCACGTCGAACACCAGGTCGGCGTCCAGCGGCACGCCGTGCTTGAAGCCGAAGGACTGGAACAGCAGCGTCATCCCGGTGCCGGCAAGTCCGGCGAAGTCCTTGATCCACGCCCGCAGCGTGTTGGCCCCCAGCTCGCTGGTGTCGATGCGGTGCGCCAGCGCGGCGACCTCCTGCAGCATCTCGCGCTCGGTGCGGATCGATTCCGGCAGGGTCTGGGACTCGTCCGATAGCGGATGGCGCCGCCGCGTCTCGGAGAAGCGCTTGACCAGCGTCTCGGTCTTGGAGTCGAGGAACAGCACGCGCAGGTCCACCTTGCGCTGGCGCAGCTCGGCGATGGAGACGGGCAGCTGCTTGAGCGTCGGGCCGCTGCGCACGTCCACGCTGACCGCCACGCGCAGGTAGCCGGACTGGGCGAGGAAGTCCACCACCTGCACCAGCAGGCTGGCCGGCAGGTTGTCGACGCAGTAGTAGCCGATGTCCTCGAGCACGTTGAGTGCGATGCTCTTGCCGGAGCCGGACATGCCGGTGACGAGGATCACCCGCATCGGCTGGGGCGCTGCTGCGCCCGCCTCAGGCGTCGCGGCCGACATGCTGCTCCTGGCGCTGGATGAAGTCCTGGGTGCTGTCGATGCCGCGCAGCTGCAGGACGTAGTTGCGCACGGCGGCCTCGACCAGCACGGCGAGGTTGCGCCCGGCAGCCACCGGCAGCACCACCTTGCGCACCTTCACGCCCATGATCTCCTCGAAGCTCGCGGTGAGCGGCAGCCGCTCCAGTCCCGGAATGACGCCGCCGACCGGCCGCTCGAGCTGCACGATCAGCTTCAGGTTCTTGCGCACGCGCACGGCGGTCTCGCCGAAGATGGTGCGGATGTTGAGCATGCCCAGCCCGCGCACCTCGAGGAAGTCCTTGAGCAGCTCGGGACTGCGGCCTTCCAGCGTCTCGGGAGCGATGTGGTAGAGCTCCACCACATCGTCGGCGACCAGGCCGCCGCCGCGCGTGATCAGCTCGAGCGCCAGCTCGCTCTTGCCCACGCCGCTGTCACCGGTCAGCAGCACGCCCATGCCCAGCACGTCGAGCAGCACGCCGTGGCGGGTGACGAACTCGGCCAGCGCCCGGCCCAGGTAGGTGCGCACCACCCAGATCACCTGCAGGCTGGGCAGCGGCGAGGCGATCAGCGGCACCTTCATGCGCTCGGCGAAGCGCTGCAGGGCTTCGGGCACGGGCTCGCCATCGCTCACGATCACGCAGGCCAGCGCGCTCTCGTTGAGGCGCGAGAACGCCTGCTCGCGCTCGGCGTCGGCCATGGCCTTGAAGTAGGCGGCCTCGGTGCGGCTGAAGATCTGGATCCAGTTCGGGTGGTGGAAATTGAGGTGCCCGATGATGCCTTCGTTGACCTGGTTGATGCGGCGCGTGTCGAGCACGGCATCGCCGTAGGCCTCGCCGGAGAGCCAGGACAGCGCAAGTGCGTCGCGATTGTCCTGGAACAGCTGCTCGACGGTGACCATGGGCATGGGCGCCTCCCGGCCGGCTATCCGTGCCCTGCGCCGCCGTGACCGGCGATCAGGCGCTGCGCGGTCAGCGCGTCGGGGGCGGTGCTCAGCGCCTGGCGCATGCCGCGGTCGCTGAACAGCTGCGCCAGCTCGCTCAGGATCTCCAGGTGCAGGTCGGTGGACTTCTCCGGCACCAGCAGGGCGAAGATCAGCTGCACCGGTGCGTCGTCGGGGGCGTCGAAGGGAATGGGTGCACGGGTGCGGATGAACACCCCCATGGCGCTGCGCAGGCCCTTGACCCGGCCGTGCGGGATGGCGATGCCCTGGCCGAGGGCGGTGGACCCGCTGCGCTCGCGCGCGGCCAGGCTGCTGACGATCTGGGCGCGCCGCACGCCGCTCTCGCCCTCGAGCAGGCCGCCGACCAGCTCGAACACCGCCTGCTTGTCAGCAGCCGGTGTATCGAGGACGACGTGCCCCGCCGGGAGCAGGGACCCGAGCAGGGTCACGGACGGTGTTCCGGGATGGGAGCGCCGCGCAGGGTGACCGGCTGGAGCTGCGTGTGCACGCGAGGCAGCCGGCGGGAGGCGGCCTCAGACCGCCCTGCGGTTCGCACCGTTCTGCCGGTGCCCACCAACCTTCTCCTTGTGCTTGATGATCTGGCGGTCGAGCTTGTCCACCAGGTTGTCGATCGCGGCGTACATGTTCTCGTCGACGCTCTCGCAGAAGATGTCGCTGCCCGGCACGTGGACGCTGGCCTCGATGCGCTGCTGGAGCTTGTCCACCGACATGATGACATTCACGTCGATGACGTGGTCGAAATGCCGGGTGACGCGCTCGAGCTTGGTGGTGAGATAGGTGCGGATGGCAGGGGTGATCTCGAGGTGGTGCCCGGTCAACTGCAGGTTCATCGGCTGCTCCTTGGTCTGGGTCGGGGTGCCCGCCGTTCTGTGGAAGAACTTACCGGATGCGCGGTCCGCAGGCAACGGGAGGCTGCCCGCGGGCCGGGACTGCGGCGGCTAGATCGACTTCCTGAGATTGACCGGCAGGATCTGGAGAGATTCCCGGTACTTGGCGATGGTGCGGCGGGCCACCACGATGCCCTGCTTGCCCAGGATCTCGGAGATCTGGCTGTCGCTGAGCGGCTTGCGGGTGTCCTCTTCGGCGACCAGCTGCTTGATCAGCGCGCGGATGGCCGTGGCCGAGCAGGCGCCGCCGGTCTCGGTGGTGACGTGGCTGCCGAAGAAGTACTTGAGCTCGAAGATGCCGCGCGGGGTGAGCATGAACTTCTGCGTGGTCACCCGGGAGACGGTCGATTCGTGCAGGCCCAGGGTGTCGGCGATCTCGCGCAGGACCAGCGGACGCATCGCGACCTCGCCATGCTCGAAGAAGTGGCGCTGGCGATCGACGATGGCCTGGGAGACCCGCAGGATGGTGTCGAAGCGCTGCTGCACGTTCTTGATCAGCCATTTCGCTTCCTGCAGCTGGCCGGCCAGCTGCTGCAGGCTGGCGTCGCGGTTGCGGTGCAGGATGTCCGCGTACATCCGGTTGATGCGCAGCTTGGGCATGGCATCGGGGTTGAGCGAAGCCCGCCACAGCCCCTTGATCTTGCGCACGACCACGTCGGGCACGATGTAGCGCGCTTCCTCGCCGGAAAAATTGGCGCCCGGCCGCGGGTTGAGCCGGGTGATGAGCTGCTGGGTGCCGCGCAGCACGTCGTCGCCGCACTTGAGCAGCTTCTTGAGCTTGGCGTAGTCGCGTGCGGCGAGCAGGTCGAGATGATTGCGTACCGTCACCAGCGCCTCGGTGCGGAAGGGCGTGTCCACGGGCATGGCCTCGAGCTGCAGGGCCAGGCACTCGGCCAGGTTGCGCGAGCCCATCCCGGCGGGCTCGAGCTGCTGCAGGTGCTTGAGGCCGATCTGCAGGTCCTCGCGGTCGATCTCCGCCTCCTCGGGCAGCATCTCCGCGAGCTCGTCGAGATCCTGGGTGAGGTAGCCGTCGTCGTCGAGGGTGTCGACCAGCATGGCGACGATCTTCTTGTCGCGGTCGGACAGCTTGAGCAGGTTGACCTGCCAGAGCAGGTGGTCGCGCAGGCTCTGGGACCCGGCGGCGAGCTGCGGATAGTCGGAGTCCTCGCCGTCGTCGTGACCGCTGTAGCTGCCGCCGCCGTCGTCGCGGGTCCAGTCCTGCTCGGGCTCGGCGCTGGTCTGCTGCTGCTCGCCCTCCTCCTGGTTCGAGGACGTGGTCGAGCTGGTCGTCTGGCTGGTGTAGTCGGTGGTGACCGGCGTGGCGGGTGCGGCGTCGCGCGCGCCTTCTTCCTCGGCCTGCTCCTCACGCTCGAGCAGCGGGTTGTCCTGCAGGAAGCGCTCGATCTCCTGGTTCAGCTCAAGCGTGGAAAGCTGCAGCAGCCGGATCGATTGCTGCAGCTGCGGCGTGAGCGTGAGGTGCTGCGACAGCTTGAGCTGAAGAGAGTGCTTCATGTCGAGAACAACGCGGCGAAGAAGCCGAACTCAGGCCAGCGCGAAGAGGACTGTCACTAGAGCCGGAAGTGCTCACCCAGGTAGACCTTGCGAACGCTTTCATTATAGACGATCTCTTCGGGCGCGCCGCAAGCAAGCACCGAGCCATCGTTGATAATGTAAGCCCTGTCGCAGATCTTCAGGGTTTCGCGCACGTTGTGGTCCGTGATCAGCACGCCGATCTGTCTTTCCCTCAGAAAGTGGATGATCGCCTGGATGTCCCGTACTGCAATCGGGTCCACCCCGGCGAACGGCTCGTCGAGCAGGATGAACCGCGGGTGGGTCGCCAGGGCCCGCGCGATCTCCACCCGGCGCCGCTCTCCGCCCGACAGGCTCACCGCCGCGCTGTTGCGCAGATGCGCGATGTGCAGGTCGTCGAGGAGCGACTCGAGCCGGTCTTCGATCTCCCCCCGGTTGCCCAGGTGCAGCTCGAGCACCGCCTTGATGTTCTCCGCCACCGTGAGCTTGCGGAAGATCGAGGCCTCCTGTGGCAGGTAGGCCAGTCCCATCCGCGCCCGTTTATGTATCGGCATGCGGTTGAGATTCTTTTGATCCAAAATGATCTGGCCGCCGTCGCTGGCGATCAGCCCCACGATCATGTAGAAGCAGGTGGTCTTGCCGGCCCCGTTCGGACCCAGCAGCCCCACCACTTCTCCGCTGGAGACCTCCAGCGAGACGTCGCGGACCACCACCCGCTGCTTGAACCGCTTCTGCAGCTGCTCCGCGCGCAGCTTGCTGGTGGTCGAGGCCGAGGTGGCCTGGATCGCTGCCAATTCCCGGGTGCCCGCGTTCATTGCGGCCGCGCGGGGGCGGCCGTGCCGGCCCCGGCGGGCGTCGTCCCGGCGGCGGCGCCTGCGGGCGCAGCGCCGGCAGCCGGGCGCCCGGGCTGTGCCGCATCGTCGCGCCGCTTGGGCTGGATCACTGCGCGCACCCGGCCCTGCGGGTTGCCCGGGCTGGCGGCGGTCTTGCCGCCGCCGATCACCTGGTAGAACTCGGTGACCGCGTCGTAGGCGATGTAATCGCCGCGCACCTCGTCGGTCCCGCCCTTGAGCACCCGGGCGGTGGTGAACAGCTGGACCTTGTCCTTCCTGCCGTCGTACTCCATGCGCTCGGCCCAGCCTTCGATGTATTCGTCGATGCCGTCGCGCTTCTGCCGGAAGTACGCGGGCTTGCCCCAGGCCGTGGCGTAGTTGAAGCCATCGGGATCCTGCGTCACCGTGGCGCGGTCGGCGCGCAGCATGAGCGTGCCCTGGGTCAGGGTCACGTTGCCCTCGAAATGGCTCTCCTTCTTGATGTCGTCCAGGGACATGCGGTCGGCCTCGATGTTGATCGGCTTGTCCCGGTCGCCGGCCTCGCCGAACGCGGCGAAGGGCACCAGGGCGAGCAACGCGAAGGCCAGGACGGCGGGCTTGGGTGTGGAGCGGCTCATCGGCTTCCCGGACGGACGGGCATGCGGTTCGTGGACGTCGGCGGCAGGGGCGGCTGGCGTGTGGCGCGGCGACGGGGCGGACGTCGGATCACTGCTGGCGCCGCCGGTCCCAGGGGAGAGGCTTGCCCTTCTGCGGGGTCTGGTACGTGCCGCGCACGCGCGACAGCAGCTTGAGCTGGCGCGTGGCGTTGTTGAATTCTAGGCCAACCGAGTGCACCACGCTATCGCCCTGGGTGAGAACGACGGGCTTGTCGGTCAGCGCCGTGTCCTTGTCCGGGATCACGTGCAGGTAGCTGGTGGACATCGTCATCTCCTGGTCCCCGTCGAAGGCCGGGCGGCGCAGGAAGACGTTGTCGCGGAAGTACACGTCGTTGCCGTCGCCCGACAGCTCGCCGATGTCGGAGCGGATGCTCACCGGGGCGGCATCGGGATCGAAGTGGGTCAGCTCCGGCTGCTCCAGCTTGTAGCTGCCGTCATCGGGATAGTGGAACATGCGCCTGGCCTTCACCGAGTAGTTCGGCAGGCCGGTGAGCGCCATCTTGGTCGCGGCGAGGCCGTCGATGATCACGTCGGGATCGTGGCGCACGCTGCCGTCGCGCGCGGCCTCCGGCTCGACCACCTGGTCCAGCCAGTAGGTCAATGCGGCCAGCCCTGCGAGCAGCAGGACGGGCACGTAGGCGACCCAGCGGTCCTTCACGCCAGGTACTCCCGCAGCACGGCGGCGAGCGTGCCTTGTGCCTGCATCACCAGCTCGCACGCCTCCCGAACGGCGCCCTCACCGCCGCGCTGCCGGGTGACGTGGTGGGCGTGGGCGCGCACCAGCTGCGGTGCATCCGGCACCGTCAGGCCGAGGATGCAGCGGCGCATCACCGGCAGGTCGGGCAGGTCGTCGCCCATGCACGCGGCGGCGTCGGCGGCCAGGCCGGACTGCGCCAGGAGCTGCTCGAAGACCCGCAGCTTGTCCTCGGCGCCCTCGTGGAACGCCGCGATGCCCAGCTCGCGCACCCGGCGCCCCACGGCGGCGGACCGGCGCCCGGTGATCACCGCCACCTGTACCCCGCTGCGCTGGAGCAGCTTGATCCCCAGGCCGTCCTGGATGTTGAACGCCTTGGTCTCCTCGCCGCCCGCGGCGTAGTAGAGCCGGCCGTCGGTGAGCACGCCGTCGACGTCGAGCACGAGGAGGCGCACTGCGCGTGCGCGCTGGAGGACCGCGTCGGGGGCCGGCGCAGGCTCGGGGGCCGCCGCGGCGTCCACTAGATCACGCCGGCGCGCATGAGGTCGTGCGCGTTGAGGGCACCCACCAGGCGGTGGTCCGGATCGACCACCAGCACCTGGGTGATGCGGAACTCCTCCATCAGCCGCACCGCCTCGACGGCGAGGCGGTCGGGCCCGATGGTGCGCGGATCGACCTTCATGACCGCGTCGACGGTCACGGCCTTGAGGTCGAGCGGGCGGTCGAAGGCACGGCGCAGGTCGCCGTCGGTGAAGATGCCCGCCACGGTGCCATCGGGGGCGATGATCGCCGTCATGCCCATGCCCTTGCGCGACATCTCGAGGATGGCGGCGGGAAGCGGCGCGCCGAGTGCGGTGGTGGGCAGCGCATCGCCCTTGCGCATGACGTCGCTCACGTGGGTGAGCAGGCGCCGTCCGAGCGCGCCGCCGGGGTGCGACCGGGCGAAGTCGTCGGCGCTGAAGCCGCGCGCCTCCAGCAGGGCGACGGCGAGCGCGTCGCCGAGCGCGAGCGCCGCCGTGGTGCTGGCCGTGGGCGCGAGGCCCAGCGGGCAGGCCTCCTCCACGACGCCGGCATCCAGGTGCACGTCGGCCTCGCGAGCGAGCGACGAGCGCGGGTTGCCGGTCATCGCGATCAGGCGCGCGCCGCGGCGCTTGGCCAGCGGCACGATCGCGAGCAGCTCGGCGCTCTCGCCGGAATTGGACAGGGCGATCATCACATCCTGCTCGGTGATCATGCCCAGGTCGCCGTGACTGGCCTCGGCCGGGTGGACGAAGAATGCGGGAGTGCCCGTGCTGGCCAGCGTGGAGGCGATCTTGGTCGCGACGTGGCCCGACTTGCCGATGCCGCTCACCACCGTGCGTCCGGGGCACTCGAGGACGAGCTCGACGGCGCGGGCGAAGTTGTTGTCGAGCCGCGTGGCCAGTGCGGCAACCGCCGCCGCTTCGATGCCGAGGGTGCGGCGGGCGCTCTCCAGGGCGCGCAGCGCGCGCGCGTCCGCCTGCGCGGCGGCGTGGGTCTTCGTCATGGCGGCCGAGTATACCCGCTCCGCGGGCCGCCGCTCACCCATGGCCGGATGCAGTCGCATGCTGGCGGCGGTGTGCCGGAAGTGCTGTGCTAAAGTCGGTCGCATCCGTCATTCCCCGCCACCCGCTTTCGCTGCCGCCCGATGCGCGACCAGCTCGAGATCGTCCTGCTGCTGCTCGCTACCGCGGTCGTGGTGGTGGTCGCCTGCCGGCTGGTGCGCCTGCCGGCGCTGGTGGGATATCTGCTCGTCGGCATCCTGATCGGACCCCACGCCCTGGGCTGGGTTCCCGACAGCGAGCAGACCCGCTACCTGGCCGAGTTCGGCATCGTGTTCCTGATGTTCAGCGTCGGGCTCGAATTCAGCCTGCCCAAGCTGGTGGCGATGCGCGCGACGGTGTTCGGCCTGGGGGGCGCACAGGTCGCGGTCGCCGTTGCGCTGGCGCTGGCAGCGGCGCTCGCGCTGGGGCTGCACTGGTCCGCGGGGCTTGCCCTGGGCGGTGCGCTGGCGATGTCCTCGACCGCGATCCTGGGCAAGATGCTCTCCGAGCGCCTCGAGCTGAACGCGCCGCACGGGCGCCAGATCATCGGCGTGGCGCTGTTCCAGGACCTCGCGGTCGTGCCGTTCCTGATCCTGATCCCGGCCTTCGGCGCCGGGCCCGAGGTGCTGGGCACCAGCCTGGCGTGGGCCGCGGTCAAGGCCGCAGTCGTGCTCGCGCTGATCCTGTTCGTCGGGCAGCGCGTGATGCGGCCGTGGTTCCACCTCGTGGCCCGGCGCAAGTCGCCCGAGCTGTTCATGCTCAACGTGCTGCTGTTCACGCTCGGGCTGGCCTGGCTCACGCGCCAGCTCGAGCTCTCGCTCGCGCTCGGCGCCTTTCTCGCCGGCATGCTGATCTCGGAGACCGAGTACCGCTACCAGGTGGAGCAGGACATCCGCCCGTTCCAGGATGTGCTGCTCGGGCTGTTCTTCGTCACCGTGGGCATGGCGCTCGACCTGCGCGAGCTGGGGCGGCACTGGGCCTGGGTGGCGGGACTGCTGCTGGCGCTGCACCTGGTGAAGACTGCGTCGATCGTCGGCCTGTCGCGCCTCTTCGGCAGCGATACCGGCACCGCGCTGCGCACCGGGCTGGCGCTGGGCGGCGCCGGCGAGTTCGGGCTGGTGCTGGTCACGCTCGCGTTCGAGCACAGCCTGTTCGCCCCCGCGGTGGAGCAGGTCGTGCTGGCCACGCTGATCCTCTCCATGCTGGTGTCCCCGTTCATCATCGAGCGCAGCGAGCACATGGTGCGCAGCCTGAGCGGCGCGGAGTGGATGAACCGGGCGATGGCGCTGCACGCGATCGCGGCCCGGACCATGTCGGCCGAGCAGCACGTCATCGTCTGCGGTTACGGGCGCAGTGGACAGAACCTCGCCCGCCTGCTGGAGCAGGAGAAGATCGCGTTCATCGCGCTCGACGTCGATCCGCTGCGCGTGCGCGAGGCCGCCGCCGCGGGCGAGAGCGTGGTGTTCGGCGACGCGGCGCGCCGGGAAGTGCTGCTGGCCGCCGGCCTGGGACGCGCCAAGGCGCTGGTGATCACCTACGCCAACGTGCAGTCGGCGTTGAAGATCCTCGTGCTGGTGCACGAGCTGCGCCCGGGCCTGCCGGTGATCGTGCGCACCCGCGATGACGGCGACATCGACCGGCTGAAGGAGGCCGGCGCTGCCGAGGTGGTGCCCGAAGTGCTGGAAGGCAGCCTCATGCTGGCCTCGCACGCGTTGATGCTGGTGGGCGTGCCGCTCAACCGCGTGCTGCGCAGGATCCGCGAGACGCGCGAGACCCGCTACGGGCTGTTCCGCGGATTCTTCCGCGGGATCTCGGACGAGGCCGGCGAGCAGCGCGATCACCTGCAGCCGCGGCTGCACTCGGTCACGCTGGCTGCCGGTGCGTGGGCCGAGGGGCGTGCGCTGCGCGAGATCGACCTGCCGAAGGTGGGGGTGGAAGTCACGGCGCTGCGCCGGCACCGCCAGCGCGACACGCATCCGGACCCGGACACCCGGCTGCAGACCGGCGACGTGCTGGTGTTGCGGGGGCAGGAGGAAGCGCTGGCGGCGGCCGAGGCGAAGCTGCTGCAGGGCTGAGTCCGGTGCGGCGCCCGGGCTGGGGAGCCCCGGGTCAGAGGAGCGTGGCAGCCCCGCAGTTGACCTGGCCGCCACCGACGTTCCAGGCGGCTGTCGACCCATCGGCGGTGAGACAGTGCGTCCCGCCCGCGCCCCAGGTGGGCGCGTCCGCATCCGCAGCATAGGTGGAGAACTGGAAGCGCCCGGAGGCGGGCAGTCCGTCATCGATCTTGCGGTCGACCTCGGCCAGGATCTCCACCGCGACATTGTTGCCGGTCTTGATGTTGTGACGGCGCGCCGGGTTGGCGCTGTAGCCCCACTTGTTGTCGAAGGCGATCTGCAGGAACCCGCCGGTCGCGTTGCGGGGCGCATTCTCCGGCGTCACCGTGGTGGTCGAACTGGTGGCGGTGAAGTTGCCGTTGAGCAGCCCCGCCCCGCTCATGTGGGCCCACGCCAGGATCGACTCACTGGGCGTGGTGGTGTCCTCGACGCGCCCGTTGCCGTTGCCGGATGGGCAGGCCGGGACACAGGGAATCATCAGGTGCGCTTCCGCGTAGTCGCCTGGCAGCGCCTTGTAGCGGTCCTGGAAGGCGATGACCGCGGTGGCAGCGGCATCCTGCTCCGCGATCAGCGAGCGCACCCGGGCGTTCTGGATCAGCTGCTGCCCCTGCATGACCCCGGCGACGAGCATGCCCACGATCACTAGGATGATCGCCATCTCCAGCAGGGTAAAGCCGCGCTGGGGAGGGCGAGCCGGAGGGGCACGGAGGGTCATCACCTACATGATATCGACTACGGCTCCCCCTTACTTGACCGGAATCATCAGTACAGCGGCACGAATGAAAAGGCGGCAGCCGGTGGCTGCCGCCTTGCTGTACCGCACAATGCGGGGCTTGCGCCCCCCGGGATCAGAACAGGCTGGCCCCGCCGCAGTTGGTCTCGCCGTCGGCGATCTTCCAGTTGCCGCTGCCGCCAGTGCCATCCACGCAGTTCGCGGCGGCCGGCTCGCCCCCCGTTGCTGCCGAGTAGGTCGAGAACTGGAACGAGCCCGTATAGGGACGCCCGTCGTCGATCTTCCGGTCCACCTCGGCGATGATCTCCACCGGCACCTGGGTGCCCGTCTTCAGGTTGTGCTTGGACGAGGACGTCCCGCTCGGGTCGCCGTAGTTGGCGTCGTAGATGACCTGCAGGTAGGAGCTGTAGGGGTTCTTCGGCGTGTTGGCGTCGTCGGGCGTGGTCGCGCCGCTGTTGGCGCGGTAGCTGCCGTTCATGAAGCCGGCGGCCGTCAGGTGCGTCCACACCAGGATCGTCTCGTTGCCGGTCTCGATGCGGCCGTTGCCGTTGCCGTTCGGGCACGGCGTATCGCCGCACTTGATGTTGGGATCGGCGGCGGAGTAATCCCCCGGCAGTGCGCGATAGCGGTCCTGGAAGCCGAAGAAGGCGGCCTTGATGCCGTCCTGCTGCGAGATCAGGTTGCGCACGCGCGCCCCGGTGATCAGTTCCTGGCCCTTGAGCACGCCGCCCAGCAGCAGCCCGATGATGACCAGCACGATGGCGATTTCGATGAGAGTGAAGCCCTGGTTTCTGCGCATACTCATTTCCTGCTCCTCTTAGCTCCTGAAAGTTGAACCTGCGATTCCTGACCTCTGCCCGGCGCGGCTACAACAGCAGCGCCGCGCCGCAATTCGAGTTGCCTGCCGGGATGTTCCAGTCCGCGTCCGGTGCCGCCGCGGTCGTGCACTGGTTGCCGCCCTCGCCCGGCTGCACCGAGCCGTTGGCCGCGTAGGGCGAGAACTGCAGCACGCCGTGGTAGGGGCGGCCGTCGTCGGTCTTGCGATCCATCTCCGCGAGCACTTCCACCGGGACCTGCGGTCCGGTCTTGAGCGTGTGGTGCGGGGTGGAGTTGCCGCCGACGCCGTAGCGGCCGTCGAAGGAAATCTGCATGTACGCCCCGTACGGGTTTCTGGGGGTGTTCTGCTCAGTCGAACCGGTCGCGCCGCTCGCCATCTCGTAGTCGCCCTTGAGCAGCCCCGACCGGGTGAGGTGGGTCCAGACCAGCAGGTCCTCCCGCACCTCGCTGCCGTTCACCGGGGTCTCGTCCGGCCGGATGCGGTCGTCCCCGTTGCCGTGCAGGCAGGGTGCGGCGCCGCAATCGAGCGCTGCGAGCTGGTTGGCATAGTCGCCGGGCAGCCCATGGAAGCGGTCCTCGAAGCCGAAGAACGCCGCCCGGATCTCGTCCAGCTGGCCCGACAACCGCTTCACCTTCGCGCTGGTAATCATCTCCTGGCCCTTCAGAATTCCCGCCAACACCATTCCGACGATCAGTACCACGACCACGATCTCCAGCAGCGTGAAGCCCCTTTGCAATCGTGCGTACATCGTCACCTGGGTCTGCGCCGCTTACGGGCAGCATCCAAAGCCAGATCTGTGCCACCGAAATATACGGTTCCGGATGAGTGACTTAGGTGGGAATGTCAAGGACCTGCGCGAGGGTCGGCCAGGTGGCCGGGGGCGACCTCAGGGCGGTCCAGATTGACCCAAGCTACTGATTCCGCTTGGAAGAAGGATCTGCGGGCGGGGTGATCGCAGGCCCGGCGGCAGGCAGACGCGATCTCGACGCAGGTGTCGACTTCTCGGCGTTCTCGAGCGCTTGCAGCCGCTGGGTGAGGAACTGCAGCTCGTGCGGGTCGGTGACCACCCCGCTGTCCAGGAGGCCACCGAGCAGGATCCTGGCGGCCTCGTACTGCCCCATGTCCTCGTAGATGAAGATCTCGAGCTGGCGCGCCCATGCCGGCGCTTCGCCCGGCTGCGTACCCTCGCGCAGGGCGCGGGCGTAGCGCAGCGCCAGCTCGTTGTCCTTCAGGCGGTGCTTGGCCATGATCACGGCATGCGCGAGCCAGCGCCAGCGGCGCGCGGGGTCTTCCTGGAAGGACCGGTACACCAGATCCAGCATGCGGCGCTGGCGCTGCGGGTCGGGCACCTGGGAATACACCTGCGAGGCCAGCAGCAGCGGGTACTGGCCCCGGGGATCGAGCTGGAGGATGCGCGCCAGCCAGGCCTCGACCCGCTGGTAGTCGAGATCCGCGAACGGGATGCTGATGCCGGCCTGGTTGTCGTAGGCCTGCAGGTAGAGCGTGAGCAGCTGGGCGAGGACCACGGGGTCGCCGAGGCTCGCGAGGCGCAGCGCGTCGATGCCAGGAGGAGGCGGCAGGGCCTGCGCGCGCGCGGCGGGCGGCGGCTGGAGCGCCGACAGCACCACCTGCGCGGCAAGCGCTGCCGTCAGCGCGAGCCGCATGCCGGCCGGGACGTCGGCGAGCGGACGCTCGGTGCTGGAGCGGTCCAGCCAGGTCTTCAGGCCCATCACAGGCTGCGACGATGCAGGTCGAACAGGCCTGCGAGGGTGAGCAGGCCGCCGTAGACCAGGGCCTGCAGGAGCACGAATCCGATCGCGGCCGGCGCTGCGCTCTGCGTGAGCAGCCAATCGGTGGCCGTGAAGCGCGACAGGTCCGGGAGCACCAGCGCCATGGCATCGACCAGCCAGCGTGCGGCATGCGTGGTCCAGCTGGCCTGGTCCATCAGCTGGGAGCCGGACATGAGGCGGATCGCCGCGATGCTGCGTGCGAGCAGGTAGAAGGCCGCGACCACCGTGATCGCCGGCATGATCTGGACGAAGGTGATGACGCAGAAGAGCGCCAATGTGGCAACGAGCGTCAGCTCGAGGGCGAGAGACAGGCTCCAGGCGCACCAGCCGGGCGACAGGCCGGTGGTCGCGAGCCCCGCGGCAGCCAGCCCGGCCAGCAGCCAGGCCACGGCCACGAACCCGAGCAGCTTGCCCAGGTAGTATCGGGTGCGTGGCAGGTCGAGCGAGAGCAGCAGGTCGAGGCCCTTGTCGTTGAACTCGCGCGCCATGCTGCTCGCCACGTGCAGGGCGAGGATGAAGACCAGGGCCAGACGGCTGGTGACAGCCAGGAACCCAGCGCGCACGCGCCAGGTCTCGGTGATGGCGAGCTGCTGCACGAACAGGCTGGCCAGCAGGAGCAGGACGATGGCAGCGAGCGCCAGCCAGGGCAGGCGCGTGCGCACCGCCTCGAGCAGGGTGAAGCGGGCGATGGCGAGAACTTTGCTCATGGCGCGCGCAGTCTATCCCAACCGTCCACCCAGGGGACACACCGGGTACCAGGCAAGATGCCACCAGCCAGCCCGCTCCGCTTCGACCCGCTGCGCCCGCTTCACCGGCTGCGCCAGCAGGACTGGCTCGCACTCATGCTGCTCGCCCTGCATGCGGCGCTGGTATCGGGCCTGGAGACCTCGCTGTCCAAGGCCTTCATGCTGTCCCACTTCGGCTGCTTCCTGCTGTGGCAGCCGGTGTGGCGCGGCGAGCAGAAGCTGTACGTCGGCCAGACCCTGGTCATCCTCGCTGCCGCTGCGCTGCTGCTGACCGCCGAGAGCTGGTGGCTGATCGCGCTGTGGATCTGCGTGCTGTTCGCCCTGATCGGCGGGGAAGTGCCCGGGATCAAGAACGTGGGCCAGCGCCTGGTGGCCCTGCTGGCGGCCACGTACCTGCTGTCGATCCTGCTGATCTGGGTCGTGCCGCATCTGTTCGGCCAGGAGGAGTTCAGCCTCGCCTTCACCGCGGCGGTGCGCTACACGGCCGTCCCGCCGCTCGCGCTGATCTTCCTGATCAAGACCGAGCGCAGGGTGCGGGCCGAGACCTACTCGGTCGACCTGATCTACAGCCTGCTGCTGTTCCTGATGGTGATGGTCCTGGTGCTCGGCGCCTTCGTGCTGCGCGAGCAGAGCCAGGCCAACTACGTGGTCGCGCTCGCGCAGGCCCTGCTGGTCACGGCCGGGATCCTGCTGGCGCTGGGCTGGCTGTGGGACCCGCGCGGGGGCTTCGCCGGCTTCGGCCAGCTGATGAACCGCTACTTCATGAGCGTTGGCATGCCCTTCGAGCGCTGGATGCACAGCCTCGCCAACCTCGCCGAGCAGGAGCGCGACCCGGACAAGTTCGTCCGCGCAGCCACCGAGGACATGGCGGCACTGTCGTGGGTGAGCGGGATCGACTGGCAGACCCAGAGCCAGCGCGGCATGTCCGGCCACATCACCCGCCACGCCACCGAGGTGAGCCTGGGCGGGGTGCGACTCACCCTGTACACGCGCTGGTCGCCCAGCCCCACGCTGGTGCTGCACATCCGCCTGCTGGCGCGGCTGCTGGCCGACTACTACGAAGCCAAGCAGCGCGAGCAGGAGCAGCGCCAGCATGCCTACATGCACGCGATCTTCGAGACGGGCTCCCGCCTCACCCACGACGTCAAGAACCTGCTGCAGTCCCTCAACTCGCTGTGCTCCGCGGTGGACTCGAGCAGCGAGGCGGACGCCCCCGGGCTGCGCCTGCTGCTGCAGCGCCAGCTGCCGCAGGTCACGCGCAGGCTCCAGGGCACGCTGGACAAGCTGACCCGCTCGCCCAATGCGCAGTCCGAGCAGGGCACCGCGCAGGGTTGGTGGCGCGACCTGCAGCAGCGCTATGCGCATGAGGGGGTGGGCTTCGAGACCTCCGGGCTGCCCGCGTTCGCGCAGATCCCGCTCGAGCTCTTCGACAGCGTCGCCGAGAACCTGCTGCAGAACGCCCTGAGCAAGCGGCGCCTCGCCCCGGGCCTGGGCATCAATGCCCGGCTGGACTGGGTCGACGGGAACGCGGTGCTGAACGTGTGCGATGACGGCGAGCCGGTTGCGGAAGGCGTGGCCGCGCGCCTGTTCCAGGCACCGGTGGCTTCGGCCAACGGGCTGGGCGTCGGCCTGTACCAGGCCGGCCGCCTCGCGAACGCGGCCGGGTATCGATTCGGCCTCGCCAGGAACGAGCGAGGCGCGGTCTGCTTCCGGCTCGCCCGGGCTACGGAAGCCGTCCCGACTCCACCAGGCGATTGAACAGGATGTTCGGCGAGATCCAGGTGACGATGTCGTCGAACTCGCAGTAGCGGTTGCTCACGCTGGTCTCGCTGCACGGCGAAGCGTCCTCCGTGATCGGCCGGCTGATGAACGCAGTGGTGGTGGTCGTTGCGTTGGTCAACTCGTCCGTCGAGGCAGGGGGGGCGCTCATGGTGACGCCTTCGGCGTTCGTCGCACCCCGGGCGTTCTTCCCGAATGACAGGATCACCGCCGGCACGTTGGTCGCCAGCGCCTGGGTCGTCTTGTCGCTCGCGCGACGGGTGTTGACGGTGAGCGTGCCCGCGTCGGCCAGCTGCAGGGTGCAGCCCGGGGCACATCCGCTCGCGTTCGGATCGCCATCCGCACGGGTGAACTGGTTGTCCACCCGATACTTGAAGCGGTCGTTCCACGCATCGGTCTTGGCCACCCCGAGGGTGGCCCAGGGAACGGACCCGACATAGTTGCCGCCGGTGCAGCCGTTGCTGCCCGCAGTAGTGGTGCGATCCTCCAGCCCGTCGCCGGTGGTGTCGGGACAGGGCAGGCGGCCGTTCGCTGCGGCGTAGCCGAGGATCGCCTCCTCGATCGCTGCCAGTGCCGCCTGTGTCGTCGCGATGTTGCGCTGGGTGACCTGCGTGCCCAGCGGCACGAGGATGCTTCCCAGCAGCAGCGCGATCACGCCGACCACGACGGCCAGCTCGATCAGCGTGAAGCCACGTGTGTGCCGGCGGCTGCCGGGAAATCTACTTGAACACGACGACATCGTTGAACGTGCTCGTGGTTGGACTCTGCTCCCAGAACATGCTTCCCGATACATTGTCTCCCTCGAGGTATCTGGACCGGTACCAGTTGCCCGTGCTTCGTGTTTGTCCTGGCAGGCTGCGCCCGGACAGCAGCACCACGAGGCTCTTGTTGTTCGTGCCGGATGGAGGATCCACCGTGAGGCAGGTGAAGAACGTGCAGGTGGAGCCGAACCCGCCGTCCGGCGCCAGGTTGCTGGCAAACCCGTAGAACGCCTGATCCTTCCAGTTGGTCCACCAGGGCGGCGACGCGCTCAGGACGCAATTGGGACCCCAGGCGTCGCTCATGCCCGAGTTGTCGTGGTTGGTTTCCGCAAAGGGCTGATTCGGGATGCGCCCGGTCTGGTCCTGGGCCGCGTCGCTGAAGGTCAGCGTGTCCTGATCCGCCGCGTACGGGTACTTGCCTCCGTTCGCGCTGGCGTATTCGGTGAGGCAATCGAACACTTGTCGCACGACGCGCTGCTCCAGCAGCGGCATGAGGTCAGCATACCGGATGGTGATCAGCCGGTCGTTGACGATGACCTCGCCACTCGCGTTGCGCACGTCGCCTGCGATGAAGCCGTCGGTGCTGGTGGAATCGGCGAACGTGGCGTTATCTTCCGCGGATCCGGTGGCCCCCGCGACGGTGAAGTCCGGCGGACCGGCGATGTCCAGGTAATTGGTGGGATTGCACCGGGCAGTCTGGATGTATTCCGCGGGTGTGGTGCCGGTGCATCGGCCCTCGTCGTTCATGCAGGCGCTGTCGGTGCCCCCGCCGCGCGTGCAGCTGCGGTCCTGGGTGGCGCCGGCACCCACCCGCTTGAGTGCGGGCCCGGGCGAGAACACGACGGCGACCACGCCGCTCAGCGCGACATTGGCGGTCGTGGCACTCCTGACGGCCAGGGTCCCGTCGTTCACGATGGCGCCGCTCGGGTTCCGGACAGTGATGGTGCCAGGCGTGTCGCTGTTCAGGCAGCCGCTCTGCCCCGCTGACAGGCAGGAGGTGCGGGGGTTGTTCTTGAAGTTGACCGACACCGCATACCACAGCCGTTCGCCGTTCCCGTCGCGCAGGTCGGGCAGGCCCAGCGTCCGCCAGGGCAGCCGGCCGATACGGGTGGTCGCGGCGCTGCAACCGGGCACCGCGTCCGCGCTGCCGTCGTTGTCGAGGTCGGGGCAGGGCAGATCACCGGGGCGGCCGGCGCTGGTGTCCCCTCCGCGGATGGCGAAGCCGATCAATGCATCGCGTGCCTGTGCCAGTGCCGACGCGGTACGCTGCTCCCGCCGTGCCTCGTCCACGGCGGATTCGGTCAGCGCCGCAACCGTCGCCAGCCCGACGATTCCCACGAGCGCCAGGATGACCGCCAGGGCCGCGCTGCCGCGCTCCGCCCGCCCGGTCCTGGGCACGGTCAATCCCTGGTGCGGCCGGGCGTCGCGTCCGGCTCGCGCGCGGCGTCTGCGCCGCTCGCGCTGTCCTCGTCCGCTGCCGCCGAGCGCGCGGGCGCCTTCGGCTTGGCTGCGGGTGGTATGGCGCTGTCCTCCTCATCTGCAGGCTCGGCCGCTTCGGCGGGCTGGCGCTTGCGCCGCTCGTAGGCCTCGTCGACCCGCCCGGTCAGCATGTCTGCGCGCTGGCCCACCTTCACCGGCACCATGCGGCCCTTCTCGGGGTCGTAGACGAGTACCTTGTCCGGTTGCGCAGTGTGGCGCACGCGCAGCCCGTCCTGGGTCTGGCCATCGACGCTCTTGCCGTTGACCCAGGCGACCGACTCGCCGTCGCTGCGTACCACGATGCCGGTCACGACGACTTCGCGGGGAGGCGGTGCGGCCGGCTTCTTGGAGGCGGCCGCAGCGCGCTCCTCGGCGCGGATGTTGCGCCTGCGGGCATCCTCGAGCGCGGCACGCTGGGCCGGGGTGTAGAACAGGCGCCCGATCGACTCGTCGGCAGCGCCGATCCGCGGGACGCAGGCCAGCACGGCGCAGAGCACGAGCAGGTGCCTCATGAGTTGCCCTCCCGCACCTGGGCGCCGATGGTGATCCAGGCGACCTCGCATTCGGCCTTGAGGGTCGGCGCGTTGGCGGGCGGGCTGGGGTCGCGGCTGATGCGCTCGAGCACGCACTGGTTGACCGCGAAGGCGGCGGGGCTCTGGGCTTCCAGTGCGCGGAAGAACGCGAGCAGGTCGGTCTCGTACAGCAGGCCGAAGCGCAGCTTCATGAGCGACTGCTGCACGGGAATGCCGGCGGACTGCACCTCGCTGGCGAAGGCGTAGGGCTGCTGGGCGCCCACTTCGTACTCGACCCCGAACAGCTTGGACTCGGTGTTGGCCTCGCGCAGGGCGTCGACCCAGTTCAGCCGCTGCTCCTCACCCACGACGCCGCGCTGGACCAGGGTGGTATAGGGCCCGACATACTTGGTGATCATGTCGCGTTCGTCGCCGGACTGTTGCACGCGCTTGCGCGCCTCGTCGAGCTGCTTGCGCGCCGCCAACAGCGAGGTGTCGGCCTGGCGGATCAGGCTGCGCGTGTAGTACACGCCCCCGGCACAACCCGCGATGACGAGCGCCACCACGATGAGGGGGCGGCCGAGCGCGCCGATGTCCTTGAGCGAGATGTTCATGGCCTGTCCATTGATCGATGGGACGCTAGACCCCGGGCTTGAGCACCACTTCGACGTCGAATCGCACCGGCACCGGCTGCGCGCGGCGCGCATCCGCAGTGCTCCCGCGCATGGTTGCCCCCGAGCCCAGGTTCACCGGCAGCCGGGTGGTGCGCGCACTCGCCACCAGCTCGTTGCGGCCCAGGTCCTTGACCAGCTTGTTCACCGCCGTCATCGCCGCGCCGATATCTCCGGGCGGCGCGAGCAGCTCGACCTCCATCACGGCGCTCTGCGCCATCTGGGGCGGCTCGGTGCCGGGCACGCGGCTGTTGCGCCAGGTCAGGCTGTTGAGCGTGATCTCCGGGTTCGCATCCAGGCCCTGCGAGACGGCCGCGTAGGCCTTCTCCGGCAGGCGTGCGAGGGCGGCGATGCGCTGCGCCACGTCCACGGTCAGCCGGAGGCGACCGGAATCTGCCGGCGTGGGCGGAAAGGTCCGGGTGATCTCCTGGTAGAGCGCCTGCTGCTGCTGCGTCTCCGCGAGCAGCCGCTCGCGGTCGCGATTGAGCTCCATCAGGCCGTTGAGGTTGTTGCCGATCCAGGCGGCACCCACCAGGGCGAGCGCGGCGGCGCCGGCGTACACCGCGCGGCTCATGCGATAGCGCCGGTAACCGGCGGTCAACGTCGGCGGAGCGAGGTTCAGCGTGGGCGCGTGCAGCCCGAGCAGGTGCAGCGGCAGCGCATCGGGGCTGCGCTCCATGGCCGCTCGATCCACGCCCACCTTGGTGGCGAGCTCCTCGCCGGGCACCCGCACCCAGCGGACGTTGCGGCGGCCCGCGACGATGCGGGGGCCGAGCGCGGCCAGCGATCCGTCCTGGTCGAGGATGACCACGGTGACGACGTCCTCGACGTGCGTGATGTTGAGCGCGTCCAGGTACATCCGCGTATTGCGGATCTCCTCGGCGTACGCATCGTCGCCGGCCGCACCGCTTGCAGGCGTGGGGGTGAGACGGCTGATGCGGAACACCTGGTCCTTCACGAAGGTCTGGCGTACGCCAGCCTCGTGCTTCGACACCAGCAGCAGGTTGGGCTCGTTCAGCCCCAGGCGCTTGAGCACCCCGAGTGTGACCAGCGGCAGGGGGAACACGCCGGCGACCGGCACGTTCGCCGCGACCATGATCCCGAGCCAGGGAGAGAACACCTCCGCGTTGGTGAGCGCCGAGAGCAGGTAGCGGTCGTCGCGGCGCTTGTCCTTCTCGCGGTCCTGCAGGGCCGCGCCGTAGAACGGGGTGCTGCGGTAGAGCTGGCGCAGCTTGCGCTCGAGCAACTCGCGCCGGTCGTTGCCGGTCGCGTGCGGCAGGGTCTCGAAGCGGTAGTCCTCGTCGACCGTGTCGGCGGTGAGATGGACGGGGATCCCGGCCACGGTGGCCAGGAAGGTCTGGAAGGCCTGGTGGCCCTCGGGCTCGTCCTCGAAGCTGCGGAGCACCGTCAGCCGGCTGCCGTTCCACACGGCGGCGGAGAGGTGGAACGCGGAGGCGCAGAGGAGGACTTTCTTGGCCATGGGGTCTACTTCATGCGGCTGCGATATCCATCAGAACTTGATGTTCCCGAGGATATCGTAGATCGGCGTGAGCACCGAGAACAGGATCAGCGCGAGGATCCCGCCGAGCACCAGCGTCATGGCTGGTTCTAGCAATTTCAATGCCTTATCGATGGACTCGCGCACGTCGCGCTCGTAGAAGTAGTTCACGTTGAGCAGCGCCGTGTCGAGCGCCCCGGTGCTCTCGCCCACCCGCATCATGCGGATGACCAGCGGGGGGAACACGCCGAGGTTCTGGAACGCCTCGCTCAGGCTCTCGCCCGAGCTGATCGATTGACCTGCCCGCTGCAGGCCGTCGGCGATGACGCGGTTGCCGACGATGTCCTCGCTCGACTTCATCGCGTCCAGCACGGTGATGCCGGACTGGTACATGAGCGCGAAGAAGCTGGCGAAGCGGGCGAGGATGATCTTCTGCAGGATCGGCCCCACGATCGGCAGGTGCAGCTTCAGGTAGTCGAAGTAATAGCGTCCGCGCGGGTCGGTGCGGATGAACCAGGTGAACCCGGCGATCGCGACGACGGGCACGAGCAGGCAGATCCACCAGTAGTGGATCATGAAGCTGGACAGGGCGATCAGGATGCGCGTCTGCAGCGGCAGCTGCATGCCCATGGTCTTGAGCAGCGACACCACCTGCGGCACCAGGTAGATGAGCAGGAACACCACCACGCTGAGCACCACCACCGACACCACCGCGGGGTAGATCATCAGCTTGCGCGTCTGCGAGACCAGCTCGTCCTGCCACTTCAGCGCCGCGCCCAGGCTCTCCAGCACCTCGGTGAGCCGCCCCGACTGCTCGCCGGCCCGGATCAGGCTGCAGAACACCGGGGTGAACACCTGCGGGAACGCCGACATGCCCTGCGAGAGCATCTTGCCGCCCTCGATGTCCTCGAGCACCGAGGACAGGATCTCGCGGAAGCGTGGGTTCTCCGAGCCGTTGCGCAGGTCGCGCAGGCCCTCGATCAGCGGGATGCCCGAGCGCGAGACCTGCTCGAGGTCGAAGCAGAAGGTGATAAGGTCGCGGCGGGTGACGCTGCCCGAGGCGTAGGCCGGGCCCCCGGCGCGGATGGTGCGGAAGGTGATGAGGTCGAGCCCCATGCGCCGCAGGCGCAGCTCGAGGTCCACCTCGTTGGCGGCGTCGAGCTTGCCCCGGGCGGGCTGCCCGCTCTTGTCGATCGCCTTGTACTGGAAGGCCGGCATGGCAATGGTGCGCCGTCAGCCGCGCGCGATCCGCGTCAGCGGAAGCGCTGGGTGAGGTCGATCGAGCGCGCGACCTCGGCGATGCTGGTGCTGCCGTCGAGGATGCGGTCGATCCCTTCCTCGACCAGCGGCTTGAAGCCCTTCTCCAGCGCCGCGGTGCGCAGCTCGCGCGCGGTGGCGCGGCGCGCCACGAGCTCGTCGAGATCGCTGTCCATGCGCAGGATCTCCATGACGCTGGCGCGCCCCCGGTAGCCGCGGAAGTTGCACTGCTTGCAGCCGACCGGGCGGTAGAGCTTGGACACGCTGTCGGGTTCCAGGCCGAGGATCTGGCGCTCCTCCTTGCTCGGCGCGTAGGCTTCTCGGCAGTGGGTGCACAGCAGCCGCACCAGGCGCTGCGCGATGATGCCGATCACGTTGCCCGCGATGATGTCGGGCAGGATGCCGATGTCGAACAGGCGCGGGAACGCCCCCAGCGCCGAGTTGGTATGCAGCGTGGTGAACACCTGGTGACCGGTCATCGCGGCCCGGAACGCCATCTCGGCGGTCTCCTTGTCGCGCACCTCGCCCACCAGGATGATGTCCGGGTCCTGCCGCATCATCGAGCGGATGCCGTTGACGAAGTCCATCTTGGCCGCTTCGTTCACGGAGGTCTGGCGCATCAGCGCGACCGGATACTCCACCGGATCCTCGAGGGTCATGATGTTGACCGACTCGACGTTGAGCTGCGCCAGCAGCGAGTACAGGGTGGTGGTCTTGCCGCTGCCGGTGGGGCCGGTGATCACCAGGATGCCCTCGGGCCGCGCCAGAATCAGCGAGAGCATGTTCATCACGTGCTTGGGCAGCTTCATCTGCTCCAGGCTGATGATCGACTTCTCGCGGTCCAGGATCCGCAGCACGATGTTCTCGCCGTGGATGGTGGGCTGGGTCGCGACCCGGAAGTCCACCGGCCGCCCGTTGAGGTTGAGCGAGATGCGCCCGTCCTGCGGGGCGCGGGTCTCGGCGATGTTCATGCCGCTGATCACCTTCAGGCGTACCGCGATGCCGGGCCAGTAGTTCTTGTGCAGGCTGCGCACCTGTTCGAGCACCCCGTCGATCCGGTAGCGCACGCGCAGGAAGGCGAACTCGGGCTCGAAGTGGATGTCGGAGGCCCCGCGCTTGACCGCATCCACCAGCAGCGCGCCGACCAGCCGCACGATCGGCTGCTGGTATTCGTCGGCGCCGCCCTGCAGGCTCTGGTAGTCGATCTCGCCGGTCTCGATCTCGCGCAGGATGCCGTCGACCGACAGCTCGTGACCGTAGAACTGGTCGATGTGGTCCTCGAGCTGCGCCTCGCCGGCGAGCACGGTCTTGACCTTGACCTGCTGCCCGATGGTGGCACGCAGCTGGTCGATCGCCACCACGTTGAAGACCTCGGTGACGGCGATGGTCAGGATCTGCGTGTTGAGGTCGAAGGCGATCGGCAGCACCCGGTTGCGGCGGGCGAAGTCCTGCGGCACCAGCTTCACCGCGTCGGCATGGACCACGACCTGGGACAGGTCGATCGCCTCCTGGCCGATGGTCCGCGCCATGATGTCGCGGATCACCGCCTCGGTCACGAAGCCCAGGCGCACCAGCAGGCGCCCGAGCGGGGCCTGCTGGTTCTTCTGTTCGGTGAGCGCGATGCGCAGCTGGTCGGGCGTGATCAGCCCCTGCTGCACCAGCAGCTCGCCCAGGCGCAGCTTCTTGCGCTGCTCGGCCAGGGGCGCGGGGTTACTGGCTGCCAACGCGCGCGGCGAGCTGCCCAATGCGATCCTCCACCCGGGAGCGGTCGAACTCGGCGCGGCCGCGCAGGTTGCTCAGCTCGAGTGCCTTCCGGTAGTAGTTCAGTGCGATCTTGCTCTGGCCCAGGTGCTCGAGGCCGACCGCGAGGTTGTAGGCGTAGTCGGGGTTGTCCGGCTGCAGCTGGTAGGCCTGGAAATACGCCTGCTGCGCCTGCGGCCAAAGGGCCTGGCGCGCATACAGGTTGCCGAGCGCGAAGTACACGAAGCCCGAGGGCTCGCGCGCGAGCAGTTGCTTCAGGCGAGATTCGGAAAGTTGCGGATCGGCCTGGCCCACGGCAGCGATCATCCCGGCCTGCGCGGCGGTATTGCGTGGGTCCAGCTCCAGGGCCCGGCCATACAGCCGGGCCGCCTGCTCGGCATTGCCGCGGATGGTGGCGAGTGCGCCCAGGCCGAGCAGCGCGTCCAGGTTGGCAGGGTCGGCGCTCGCGACCTCGTCATAGAGCGACTGTGCCTGCGCGTAGCGGCCGGCCTGAAGCGCTTCCCAGGCGCTCTGGAGGGTGGCGTTGTGGGGCGCGCTGCGGCTCTCTGGCGTGCGCACCGCGACGGAGTCATCGAGGGTCACGTTCTCGACTTCCATCTGCGGCTTGCGCACCGAGCGCCGCTGTGGGGGCTTCGCCGGCGCGGTCTCCTCGAGTTCGTCGTCGCCGCCATCTACCATTGCCGCGCTCGGCACCGGCTTGCGCGCGGAGGCGCGTCCGGCCGGCTTCGCCGGAGCGGCAGGGTCCTGCGCGGCGACCTTGCCTGCGGCTGGCACGGCTGCAGCGGGCTCTGCGCTGGACTGTGCAGGTGTCGCCGCCGCCGTGGCGGCGGGCGCTGCAGGTGCGCCGGGCAATCCGGGCGGCTGCGGCACGGCTGCCACGGGCTGAGGCGGGCTGAGCGGGCGTGCGGGGGGCGGCGGCGGTGCCTTCGCCTGCAGTGCAGGCTGGCGAAGGAAGTCGCCCCGGAGAATGCCGGGGTGGAAGATCTGCAGGTAGACGTAGCCGCCGTAGAACACGCCAAAGATGCCGCCAGCGATCGCGAAGGCGTGCACCGGGCGGTCGCGCACCCAGTCGATGACACCGGATTGCCGGTTCTCGCTTGCACGCAGGATGGTCGCTGCCTGCGCACGACCCGGGCTGTCATCGCGCGCACCGGCGCTCGCCGCCGTGGTTGACCGGGCCGGCGGGATGTCCTCTTCGACTGCAACGACCGAGAGGTCTGCGCGCGGCTCCTCCGCCGGCACGTCGGGGCCGAACAGATCCTCCTCGTCGGCGATGGTCAGCTCCTCGAGCTCCGGCTCGGGCGGAATCTCCGACCGGGGCGGCGCAGCCAGGGACAACTCCGGCGCGTCGGGCGGCGCGCTCGCCGCACCGGGCGCGAGCGGGTCGTGCTCGTCGCCCGCAGGCCCCTGCCCCTCGCGGTTCCTGGCCGCCTTCTGGAGCGCTTGCAACAGCAGGCTCATGGGTTCTTGCCGGTCTTGTCGATGTCCGGCAGCAGCTTGCGCAGGTGCTTGAGCTCGTCGCTGTCCAGCGAGGGGTTGGTGACCATCGTGGGACGGATGAAGATCACCAGCTCGGACTTCTGCACCTGCTCGTCGCGGTAGGCGAACGCGTCACCCACGACGGGCAGGCTGCCGGCAAACGGAACCTGATTGCGGTCGCGGCGGGTGTTGTCTTGGATCAGGCCGCCAAGCACTGCGGTCTGGCCGCTGATGAGCTGCAGTACGGACTCCATCTCGCGTACCACGATCTCGGGAATCAGGTTCTCGATCGGATCCTTCAGCGTATTGCCCGCAGCGTCCTTGTTCAGCAGCGGATTGGGATCCTTGACGAACCGCGCGACCTTGCTGATGGTTGGCCGAACTGTCAGGGTCACCGCGCCGTGCTCGCTGATCTGAGGAGTCAGGCTCAACACGACACCGACCGCCACCGTGTTCGGGGTGGTGGTCACCTGCAGCACGGTGCTGCTCTGTGCTTGCGAGGTGGTCTGCTGGATGGTGAAGTAGACGACGTTGTCCACCACCTTGAGCAGGGCGGTCTGGTTGTTCAGCGCCATGATCTTGGGGCTGGACAGCACCCGGGTCTTGCCGAACTGCTCGAGCATCTTCAACGTGCCGAACAGATCGCTGCCGGCGGAGTAGCCGACGATCACGTTGGGCGCCGTGCCGAGCGCGCCGGCGGTGAGGTTCTGCTCGAAGCTGAACCCGGTGGTGCCGCTGGCGAGCTTGCTCCAGTCCACGCCGGCCTGGTAGGTGTTCGAGAGCTGGACCTCGGCGATGGTGCACTCGATCAGGACTTGGCGCGTCGAGTTCGACGACACCATGTCGAGATATTGCTGGACCAGACCATGTTGCCGCTCGGTCGCCATCACACTCAGCGTACCGGCAACGGGGTTGACGATGATGTCCTGCTTGAGATCCGTATTGACGGTGGAATCGGCGCCGAAGGCTTTGTCGAACAGCTCCTTTGCGCCCTGGCCAGCTCGTGCGACCGCCTCCGCCTGGGCGAGCTTCTCCTCGCGCGCCTTGCGGGCGGCCTCTGCGCGGGCCTGCTTCTGGTCCGCGCTCTGGGCAAGGTTTCGGCTCGAGGCGAGGATGCTCTCGACGTTCTTCTGCAGCACCTGCCAGAACTCGTTCTTGGAAGTGCTCTTCACCGAGGTCTCGGATGTACCGCCGGAATCAGTGGTCCCGCCCGCCACCGTCCCGCCGCCAATCTGGCCACTGACCGAGATGCTGGACGTGGTGTTGCGGTCCAGGTTGACGTAGTTGACCTTGTACGTCTTCAGGAACGGCGTGTCGGGCGAGACGATGATCGTGCGGCCCTCCACCCGATAGCGCATGTTCACCTGCTTGGAGATGCGCTCGAGGATGGCCGGCAGGGTCTCGTCGATGGCGTTCAGGCTCACCAGCCCCTGCAGGCCGGGGTGGATGTCGATGTTCTCCTTGGTGTCGCGGGCGAGCGCGAGCAGCAGCTCCTTGACCGGGACCTCGTGCACCACCACGCTGTAGGTGGTGGCCTTGGCCTTCGGCTGGGGCGGCGGGACGTAAGGTGTGCTGCTGACGGTCGGCAGAATGGTGGCCTTCTCCGCTGCAGGCACCACGGATTCTGCGCTCAGGTGCGATTCCGATGGCGGTACCGCCGGGCGATAGTTCATGCACCCGGCCAGCAGCAGGGGCAGCGCCCACGGCAGCATGTTCCAGTGCAGGCGCGCGCGCAAGGCTTCACTGCTGGCGACCGGTTGCCGCTGCTGCACAGGAATCGGGGACTTCACCGCCAAGCTGTCACTCCACTTTGTTCTGATCTGTTTATCGTCCGGAGTCGCGCTCCGGGTCGCGGGACGTCGGCGCGGCATGCGCCGCGCGGCGTCAGGACGAGGGCTTCTCCAGCCCCAGTTCGCTGCGGATCCCCTGCACGGTACGGATGTACGGCCGGTTCGCCTTGAGCTCGGCAGGTAACCGGTCGAGTGATTCCACTGCCTCGGAGCGCGCGGCGAAGGCGCCGTACAGGACGGTCATCGACGGCTCCCGGTTCGCCATGGTACGGTACACAAATATCCTATTCCGATCAATGTAATTGCTGAGGGTATTCAAATAATTTCTCAGCATTTCGGGATCGGTGGAACCGAGCAGCTGGATGCTGAAGATGCCGGCGTGTTCCTCCGCTAACCAGCGGTCGGTCGCAAGCAATCGCTGTTCCAGTAGATCGGATGGGGCGGCGGCCACCGGGCGCGCGGCGGCGGTTGCCGCTGGCATGCGGGTCGTTGCATCGATCGCGGCTGGAGCGGCGGCAAGCGGGCGCTCTGCGGTCGCTTCCTTCGGTGCGGGGAGCGGCGGTACTGCGGTGCCCGGGGGTGCCGGGATGGCCGCCTCCGACGTGGCGGCCGCGACCCCGGCCGGCAGCCCGCCAGGGACCGCAGCGGGCGGTGGTGCTTTGGCCGCAGCCGGGGCGGGCAGCGGGGCCGCGCCGGGCGCCGGCGCCAGGATGCCGTGCAGCGCAGCGCCGGCAGCCAGCGCGACCAGGGCGAGCCCACCCGCGGTCAGCCAGCCAGGCCGCTGCAGCCAGCCCGAGCGGGGCTTCGCATCGCTGAACGCACTGTCCTGCACTGCGGCCTGCACGTGCTTCAGCGTGACGTTGTGGGTGTTCTCCGCGAAGGCGGCGAGCAGCGCCTTGTCGGCCACGATGTTGACCCGGCGCGTGAGCCCGCCGGTGGCTTGGGCGATGTAGCGGATGAGCCTGGGCGGGAACAGGTCGGGTCCGTGGTAGCCGGCCGCCCGCAGCCGGAAGACCAGGTAATCGCGCACCTCGTCCTGGCTCAGCGGCGAGAGCGCGAAGCTGTGGGTGATGCGCTCGCGCAGCTGGCGGATCTCGGCCTTGCGCAGGTTGGCGTCGAGCTCCGGCTGCCCGAACAGGACGATCTGCAGCAGCTTGTGCTGCCGCGTCTCCAGGTTGGACAGCAGCCGGATCTCCTCCAGGGTGGCGATCGGCATGCCCTGGGACTCCTCGACGAACACCACCACCTGGCGGCCCTCCGCGTGGCGGGCCAACAGGTACTCGTTGAGCGCGTGCATCACTTCGAGCCGGCTGGCGTTGCGCTCGATCGGCAGCTGCAACTCGAAGCCGATGGCATGCAGGATCTCGTCGGGCGAGACGCTCGGGTTGGCGAGGTACACGGTCTCCACGCTGGCCGGCAGGCGCGATTGCAGCACCCGGCACAGCATGGTCTTGCCGCTGCCCACCTCTCCCGTCACCTTGACGATGCCTTCGCCCTGGGTGATGGCGTAGATGAGCGCCTCCAGCACCGCCCCGCGGTTGCCGCCTTCGAAGAAGAAGTCGGTGTCGGGGGTGATCCGGAAGGGCGGCTGCTTGAGCCCGAAGAACGCGTAGTACATATGGACTCCCCTCAGCCCCTCTCGCCCGCCAGCAGGCGCGGATAGTTCTGCATGCGGCTGTACAGCGTGGTGCGGTGGATGCCGAGCAGCTTGGCGGCCTGGCTCAGGTTGCCGTTGGTCAGCGCCAGCGCGGCCTCGACGTAGCTGCGCTCCCACTGCTGCAGCACCTCGTCCAGCCGGATCCCGCGCTCGGACTGCAGGTGCCGCTTGGCCGACTCCAGCGAGTCGCGGAACTCGCCGGCGAAGGCGGTGCCCGGCGCTTCGCCCTCCAGCGCATCGCTGTCCAGCTCCGCCAGCAGCGCCTCGCCGTTGACCTTCTCGCCGGGGTACTTGGCCGTGAGCCGGATGACGATGTTGCGCAGCTCGCGCACGTTGCCCGGGAAGGTGTAGTCCATCCAGATGGTATCGGCGCGCTCGTCCAGTGTGAAGCGCGGCGCGCTGGCCTGGCGGGCGTAGAACTCCGCGAAGTGCTGGAGCAGGCGGCGCTTGTCCTCGCCGAGCTCGCGCAGGGGCGGTACGGCGATGGTGAACACGCTCAGCCGGTGATAGAGATCGGCGCGGAAGCGGCCGGCGCGCACCTCCTGCTTGAGGTCGCGGTTGGTGGCCGCCAGCACGCGCGCCTGGCTGTTGCGCGTGGCGGTCTCGCCCACGCGCTGGTACTCGCCGTTCTCGAGCACGCGCAGCAGCTTGGCCTGCAGCTCCAGGGGCAGCTCGCCGATCTCGTCGAGGAACAGGGTGCCGTCGCCGGCGTCCTCGAAATAGCCGGCACGGGTCGAGGTGGCGCCGGTGAAGGCGCCCTTGGCGTAGCCGAACAGGGTGGCCTCGACCAGGCTGGGCGAGATGGCGGCGCAGTTGAGCGCGAGATAGGGCCTGGCCGCACGCGGGCTCTGTCCGTGCAGCGAGCCCGCGACCAGCTCCTTGCCGCTGCCCGACTCGCCGTCGATGAGGACCGGGAAGGGCGAGCTGGCGTACTGGCGGATCTGCTGCTTGAGCTTGGTCACCGCCGGCCCGCTGCCGATGATGCCGAGGTCGCGGCCTTCCGGGGCATGCTCCGCAGCGGTGATGTTGCGGGCCTTGAACAGCAGGCTCTTGAGCTGCTGCGGCTCGCACGGCTTGGGCACGAACTCGATGGCGCCGATCGCGCGCGCGTGGCGGGCATTGTTCTCGTCGTTCTGCCCCGAGAGCACGAGGATCTTGATGTCGGGGGACAGCGCGAGCAGGTCGTTGATCAGGCGGAAGCCCTCGTCCGGGCGATGTGGCGTGGGCGGGAGGCCCAGGTCGATCAGCGCCAGCTGCGGCGGGCTCTCGCGCTGCCGCAGCAGGCTCTTCACCGCCGCGCGCGAGTCGGCCACGAACACGTTGAAGTCGCGGCCGAGGACGAAGTCGAGCGTGTCGGTGATGAGGGGGTCATCATCGACGATCAGCAGGTCGGGCTTGGCAAGCGTGGTGTCGTCCACCGCAGACGGGTCCAGTCGAATGCTCGACGGTAGATCAAATACCATGCCAGTTGTGTCGTCCATGCCTCGGATGCCGGCCTGCATGGCGAGTCCGTGCCCGTCAGCCGGGGGCCGCCTCGATGCACGCCAGGAACCCGGCTTCGAGCGTCGGCGTGCCGTACCTGGCCTGCAGTTCGGCCGGGCTTCCGGCGAAGCACAGGCGCCCCCGATGGATCACTGCCATCCGGTCGCAGATCTCCTGCACGTCGGCGAGCGCGTGCGAGGTCAGGAAGATGGTGTGTCCGGCCTGGCGCAGCGCGGTGAGGCGGCGCTTGACCAGCGCGCGGGCCTTCGGGTCCAGTCCGCTGGTGGGTTCGTCGAGCACGAACAGGTCCTTGGCGCTCAGCATGCAGGCGGCCAGGCCCAGCTTCTGGCTCATGCCCTTGGAGAACGAGCGCACCGGCTTTTCCAGCGCGGCGCGGTCCAGGTCCAGCGCATCCAGCATCTCTCCGGCGGCGGATTCTCGGTACTCAACGCCGTGCAGCGTCAGCATGTAGCGCAGGAAATCGCGGCCACGCAGGTAGTAGGGCGGGATGAAGCGCTCGGGGAGGTAGGCCAGGCGCGAGCGCGCACCCGCCTGCCGGTGCCCGGTCCCGAAGATCCGGATCGAGCCGCCGTCCATGGCGATGAAGTCGAGCAGGCACTTGATCAGGGTGGTCTTGCCCGCGCCGTTGAGGCCGACCAGCCCGAACGACTGTCCGGCGTCCACCTGCAGCCCGAACCCTGCGAGCGCCTGGGCGGTGCCATAGCGCTTGGACACCGATTCGAAGGCGAGGGCGGCGGGGTGGGGGGAAGGGTCCATGGCCGTTGCGGGTGGGCGCTGCGCGCGCAACAGTGCCGCGAAACGCCGCCTCGCGCAAGCCCGGAAGTGAAAGCCGCTAGCCGCTGTGGCGCCCCTGATCTAGAATACGCGCGGTTTTTCGGATGCGAGGAGCCGTGCCCGGGGACAATCTGGTCGAGATCGAAGACGTCGAGTTCCGCTACGACGTGCGTGCCGTGCTCAAGGGGATCAACATGCGCTTCCCCCGTGGGCGGGTGATCTCGATCATGGGCCTGTCCGGCTGCGGGAAGACCACCACCCTGCGCCTGATCGGGGGGCAACTCAGGCCCACCAGCGGCGCAGTGCGGGTCGCGGGGCGGCCGGTGCACGCACTGTCGCAGGCGCAGCTCTACCAGATGCGCCGGCGCATGGGCATGCTGTTCCAGTTCGGCGCCCTGTTCACCGACATGTCGGTGTTCGACAACGTCGCGTTCCAGCTGCGCGAGCACACCGCGCTGCCCGAGCGCATCGTGCGCGACCTGGTGATGATGAAGCTCAATGCCGTCGGGCTGCGCGGCGCGCACGACCTGATGCCCTCGGAGCTTTCCGGTGGCATGGCGCGGCGCGTGGCGCTGGCGCGGGCCATCGCGCTGGACCCGATGCTGATGCTGTACGACGAGCCGTTCGCGGGCCTGGACCCGATCTCGCTGGGCGTGATCGGCAACCTGATCCGGCGCCTCAACGACGCACTGGGCGCCACCTCGATCGTGGTCACGCACGACGTGCAGGAGTCACTGAAGATAGTGGATTACGTGTACTTCATGTCCGAGGGCCGGGTGGTCGCCGAAGGCACCCCCGAGCAGATCCGTGACTCCAGCGAGGACTACGTGCGCCAGTTCGTGCATGGCCAGATGGACGGCCCGGTGCCGTTCCAGTATCCCGGCAGCCCCTATCCGCAGGACCTTCGCCTGGAGCGGCAGGTTGGATAACGCGCTGGTCCGCGCGCTGCGCCACATCGGCCATCGCTTCATCGACGGGGTGTGGCGGCTGGGCTATGCCAGCCGCTTCTTCTCGCTCGTGCTGCTGCGCTCCGGGCCGAGCTTCCGCCGCTTCGGCCTCACCGTCCGCGAGGTCTACTTCGCCGGGGTCCTCTCGCTCATCATCATCCTGGTCTCCGGCCTGTTCGTCGGCATGGTGCTGGGGCTGCAGGGCTACGACACGCTCCAGCGCTTCGGCTCGGAGGAGGCGGTGGGTACGCTGGTTGCGCTGTCACTCGTGCGCGAGCTCGGCCCGGTGGTCGCCGCGCTGCTGTTCGCCAGCCGGGCCGGCTCGGCGATGACCGCCGAGATCGGCCTGATGAAGGC
>CAZFYX010000073.1:0-22047 GCA_964523885.1 uncultured Burkholderiales bacterium
GCGCACGCGCGCCATCGTGGAGCGGCCGTACTGTGCCGCCAGCACGCCGGTGATGAACAGGGTCATGAACAGGGAGCGCCAGAACGTGATCTCCCAGCTGTCCTTCAGGTCCATGTTCCGCACCAGCATCCCCGCGGTGGACCAGCACAGCGTGGCGCCGAGCATGAGGAGCACGCCGCGGCGGCGGCCGGAACGGGAGGCGGGTGCAGGCATCAAAGGAGGCGGTGGGCGCGACGGAGGCGGCATCTTACCCTCTAGCCCGCAGCCGTGGACCTGCACGGCAGCAAGCGGCCGGTCGACCTGCCCGATCAGGACGGCATGGCGGCCGTCACCCGCTTCGACATGGCGCGCGAACCTGCCGCGGGCCGGTCAACCCGCCTATCGGCGGCGTGCGTAGTCGGGCCGCCTCGGAGTGCTGGCACGCGCCTCATCCTTGTGCCGGAAGGTCACACGGGCAATGGTGAGGTCGTAGGGCGTCATCGCCAGGCTCACGCGATCGCCCGCCAGCACGCGGATCCCGTGGCGGCGCATCTTGCCGCAGGTGTATGCCGAGATGGTCACGCCGTTGGTCAGGGTCACGCGCAGGCGCGCGTCCGGCAGCACTTCCTGGACGATGCCTTCCATTTCGATGGTTTCTTCCTTCGCCATGCGGTGTCTCCTGGAATATGGGGCGAGGCTGCCGGCGGGCGCATCCACGGACCTCGACGGCGCCACGCCAAGCCGCGTGTCGCGGGCCTGGGCCGAAGATCACGAAGGAAGGTGGAATGCAGGCGTTCGGGAGGACAGCAGGCGCATGCGAAAGAGCAGGCCAACTCACCAGTATGGGGGTACGACGCGATATTGCAAGCCGGGCGTGAAACATATGCCGGAGCAGGCCCTGGAATGCCGGTTCGGGGCCCGGCACCTGCAGGATAGACAGGACCCGGCTTGCGCCAAGCCTCATACTGGGCCGTTGCGCCGAGCGCTCACCGGGTCCAGCCTGCCATGTCATTCTATCCCCCATCAACCCTGCGGCTCGAAGCGGCAGTCAACGCCCTTCTCGACCTGGTCGATTGCGGGCCCGCGCAGCGGGTGCTGCGCTGCCAACTCGTGTACCGGCCCACCGACCCGAGCTATACCGTGTGGGCCCAGGCGGGCATCAGGCCACTCGTATCCAACGCCCTGTCAAAGGCGCTGCAGCGGCCCTTCGTCGTCTCGGACAATCACTGGGAACTGAAGCTGGCCGAGGTCGAAGCGCTTCTCGCTGCGACCGAGTGCTGAAGGCGGTCTGCGGTAACCCGAGGCCGCCGCTGCAAGCCTCGACCGATGCGCTCAGCTCAGAGCGCGATGACCTCTGCGACACCGGCATAGAGGCGATCGATCTCCACCGCGCGCCGCACCCGCACCGCTGCCTGATTGATGTAACCCTTGTCGGTGATCTCGTTGGCATCGATCGACGGCGGCTCGGTCAGGACGAGGGCGCGGGTGGGGTGCGTAGAACTGCCCGTGCTCTCCGCCGCCAGATTGCGCAGCGCTGAACGCAGGCGTTCCCGCAGATCGTCGGCGGACAGCTGGGCCGCGGCTGCCGTCAGGAACAGCAGCGCGCCCACCTCCTCGCGATCGTGACCGGTGATCACGGCATCCTGGATGAGCGGGTTGCCGGCGGCGATCAGGCGCGTGCGCACCAGCCCGACGTGGACCCACGTCCCGCTCATCAGCTTGAAGTCCTCGGCCAGGCGGCCGTCGAACAGCAGCCCTTTCGCAGCGTCGCGTGCATCGGCGAGCTTCACCGCATCCCCGGTGCGGTAGAACCCTTCCTCGTCGAACGCCGCCTGCGTCAGGTCGGGGCGCCGGTAGTAGCCGGGCGTCACGTGCGGTCCCCGCACGCGGATCTCCAGCTTGTCCGCCTGCGGGACCAGCTTGACCTCGCATCCCACTGCCGGCAGGCCGATCACGCCCGCGCGCTCGATGTGGAAGTGCACCTGGGTCGCGAGCGGCGCGGTCTCGGTCGCACCCCAGCCCGAGAGCATTGCGAGCGCACCGCCTTTCTCCCCCGCCGCGAGGCGCTCCAGCCGCTCCCACAGGTTCTGCGGCAGCGCCGCCGCAGCGTAGAACACCGCATCGAGATCGCGGAAGAAGCTGCGGCGCAGCCCGGCGTCGGTCTCCAGGTACGGCAGCAGCAGGTCGAACCCGCGCGGCACGTTGAAGTAGATCGTCGGCGACACCTCCGTCAGGTTGCGTACGGTGGTGTCGATCAGCCCCGGCATCGGCTTGCCGCCGTCGATGTGCAGCGTGCCCCCGTTGCGCAGCACGAGGTTGAAGTTGTGGTTGCCGCCGAAGGTGTGGTTCCACGGCAGCCAGTCGACGATGACGGGCGGGCGCGCCTCCAGGAACGGCCACCCCTGCGCCATCATCTGCATGTTTGCGCACAGCATGCCGTGCGTGTTGATCACGCCCTTGGGCATGCCGGTGGAGCCGGAGGTGAACAGGATCTTCGCGACCGTGCGGGGACCGAGCCTGGCAAATGCCTCATCGATGCGCGCATCGGCGGGCGCGTCGAGCAGCGTGGGAAGCGGGGTCACCGTGGCACCGACCGCGGCGAGCGCCGCACCGTACTTCACCGGATCCGCGCACCACACCAGGCCCGGCTCGATCAGCTCGAAGAGGTAGCGCAGCTTGGCGTGATCCTTGGACATCAGCGAGTAAGCCGGCGAGATCGGCGCGACCGGCACCCCTGCGTGGAGGGCGCCCAGCGCGAGCAGTGCGTGATCGATGCTGTTGTCCGAGAGGATGGCCACCGGCCGGTCGGCGCCGAGGCCACGATCGAGCAGCGCCTGGCCGATGCGCCGAGCGCCATCGAGCGCCTCGCCGTAGCTCACGCGCCGCCAGCCATCGCCTGCGCGCTCGGCGAGGAACGTCCGCGCCGGGGCCTTCGCCGCCCAGGCCACCAGCCACTCGCCGACGGCGCGCGCGGTGGGCCCGAGTGCCTGCGGCGAGCGCAGGATGCGCACGCCGTTGGGGCGCTGCTCGACCTCGACCTGCGCGGGCGCCATGCGCAGGGTCGAGTGCAGCCTGGTCCTCATCGCGGTTTCATCTTTCGAGTGCAGGGAAGAGCAGTTTAGCCGGTGCACCGGTGTGGAGCATCACGCGCGGTGATGCAGGCCATCACAACACGTGATTGAAACAGGTCAGCTCCGCGCCGATCATTGTGCGACGCGGCATGCGATCTGCTTGCTGCATGGTCACCGCACCGTGAACCGGCGCATGGAGGCGACATGGCTACGGTCAGGAAAACGCTTACGCTCGCCCTGCAGGGCGGGGGCTCGCACGGCGCATTCACCTGGGGGGTACTCGACAGGCTGCTCGAGGACGAGCGGGTGGAGATCGAAGCCATCAGCGGCGCGAGCGCGGGTGCGGTGAACGCGGTGGTGCTCGCTCACGGCTACACGGCCGGCGGCCGCGACGGTGCGCACGAGGCGTTGCAGCGCTTCTGGTCGGCCGTCGCGCAGCGCGCGACCTACGGCAATCTGCCGCCGCATCCGTTTGCCGCGTCGATGAGCGCGGCCATGGCGGACGCGCCGCCCATGCTGACGACCTACCTCGGCCTGTCGCGCTACCTCGCGCCGCGGCACCTCAATCCGCTCGATCGCAACCCGCTGCGCGACGTGCTGGCGGAGCAGATCGAGTTCGAGCGCCTGCGCGCCGAGTGCACGCTGAAGCTGTTCGTCGCCGCGACGCGGGTGAGCACCGGCACGCTGAAGCTGTTCGAGACGCGGGATCTGTCGCTCGATGCGGTCGTTGCGTCGGCCTGCCTGCCGTTCTTCAACAAGGCGGTGGAGATCGACGGCGTGGCCTACTGGGATGGCGGGCTCACCGCGAACCCGCCCATGCTGCCGCTGATCCACCATTGCGACGCGCACGACCTGGTCGCGGTTCTGCTGCAACCGCAGGAGCGCGCCGAGGCGCCGGTGCGCGCGGACGAGATCCGCGAGCGCTTCACCGAGATCGGCCTGGGCGCGAGCTTCTACGCCGAGATGCAGCGGATCGACCTGGCGAAGGAGGAGTCGTCGCGCAACGCGTTGCCGCTGCTGGGCCGGCTGGACCGCCGGTTCCGGCTGCTGAACGTGCACGTGATCGCCACGCCTGCGCTGTCCAACGCGCTATCGGTGCAGAGCAAGCTCAACGCGCATCCGTCGTTCCTCGCCCGCCTGCATGAGGAAGGGCGCGAGGCCGCCGAGCGCTGGCTGCACGAGAACTTCGAGGCGATCGGCCGCCACTCGTCATGGCGACTGCCGGTCGAGCTGCGGGCGCATTAGCCCACGTACTTCGCCAGGAACTCCAGGGTGCGGCTGCGTGCCAGCTTCGCCGCATCCGCGTTGTACGAGCCCCGCTGATCGCAGTTGAAGCCGTGCCCGGCCTTGTAGAAGTGGTGGGTCTGGTCCGCGTGCGCGGCGGCGAACGCCTGCGCCTTGTCGAGCGGGATCGAGTGGTCGCTCTCGCCCCAGTGGCACATCACCGGGCATTTCGGCTTCAGTCCGGCGTGGCTCGGGATGCCGCCGCCGTAGTAGGGCACCGCGCAGGCAAGGCCCGCGACATCTGCTGCGGCCTTCCAGGCCACCGTGCCGCCCCAGCAGTAACCCACGATGCCGACCCTGCCCGTGCCGGCGACGTTCTGCAGCGCGGCTGACACGTCCTTCATCGTGTCGTCGAGATCGATCTTCTGGATGATGCCGATGCCGCGCTGGATCTCCTCCTGGGAGTAGCCCGCCTCGTAGCCGCGCTGCGCGCGGTCGAAGAGCGCAGGCGCGATCGCCAGGTAGCCGTCGGCTGCATAGCCATCGGTCACGCTGCGGATGTGGCTGTTCACTCCGAAGATCTCCATCGCGACTATCAGCGCCCCATGCGGCTTGCCTGCCGCCTCGGCGCGGTAGGCGCGCAGCTTGTGGCCGTCGGATGCAGTCAGCTCGATGAATGTGCCCATTGCATGCTCCTTTCGAATCTTTTCACCCCTCTCCCTCGACGGGAGCGGGCGGGGGCGAGGGTGAAGAAGGCCTTTCGCGAAGGGTTCCTTCGGCTGGGCGCCCTCATTGCATCGCCCCCGGCATGCCGCCGTCCACGACCAGCGTCTGCCCCGTCACCGAGTCAGCCCGGCAGAACGTGACCACCTGATCGGCGATGTCCTGCGCGCTGCCAGTCCGCTCGAGCACGGCCTGCCTGCGCGCCATGCTAGCCTGCTTCTCGGGCAGCCGCTGCGCCATCCGTGTGCCTTCCACCAGGCCCGGCGCGATGCAGTTCACCGTGATCGCAGGCGCCAGCGCGACCGCGAGACAGTGGGTGAGGTGGATCAGCCCGGCCTTGCTTGACGCGTAGGCGATGCTGCTGCCGCCCGGGAACAGGCCGGCGATCGACGAGATGTTCACGATGCGTCCGGCGCCATGCTGGCGAAGATGCGGCGCGAACGCACGTGCGAGCAGGTAGGGTCCCCGGAGGTTGGTCTCCAGGACCCGGTCCCAGGTCTCGGCATCGAGGGCGTCCAGGTCAGGAAACGGGATACCGATGTTCCAGGCGGCATTGTTGACCAGAATGTCGACCCGGCCGAGCGCTTCGACCACTGCGCGTGCCGAACGCTCGATGGATGCCGGGTCGCGCTGATCCAGCTGCACCGCGGCGCTGCGCCGGCCGAGTGCGCCGATCTCGGCGAGCTTCGCCTTAGCACCGTCGACATGGCCGACGTAGGAGATGGCGACGTCGGCGCCGGCACGTGCCAGTGCGAGCGCAATGGCGCCGCCGATGTCGCCGGAGCCGCCGGTGACGAAGGCGACTGTGTTGGTCAGGTCCACGCTTGGCCCTTTGTTGTGAAGGGGGGCGATCCGGGCGCAGGCGCAGAGCGCTTCGATCGCCTCATCCCTGGAGAAATGGCGATCTTACGATTTTCCGGGGATTGGTTGCGGGACGGAGGGGCAGCGCGCCTCGATCCCCAGGGGTTGGCAACTGTGCGGTGTCAGCACATCCGAAGCGGGGACGCGCATACCAGACGGACGCCGTAATCTACGCGGTCCGGGCATCGCCCGGCTGCTGCCTGCTTGAAGTTCAGTGTTGGTGGCCCGTGCGGGCGATCTCCAGCATGATGATTGGTGACTGCCATGGATCTGAAGTCATGGTTCGGAGCCTTGGAGCGATTGATCGCGACGGTGATATTCGTGGCGAGCTTCATCGCTGCTGTCCTGCTCCGGTTCGGGCATGGGAAGGAGCTCCATGACTTCATCTGGGGACGTTCCGGCTTCCTCGTCTTCGGACCCTTGATCGGAGTGCTCCTGTGCTTGCCGCTGATCCCCGTCGTGGCCTCGTGCGTACGCTCCAGCGAGCGGGAGAATCGTCGGTGGCCTGCCGCAGGCTCTGCTGCAGCCCTTGAGCGTTGGTCCCGCAGGAACGCGGTGTGTCGATGACCCTCCCGCTGTACGACCGCATCGGCATCGGCTACGCCGAGCGTCGGCGCCCTGATGCCCGGGTCGCTGCCCGAATCACCGCGGCGCTCGGCGGCTGTCACAGCGTGCTCAACGTCGGCGCAGGCACGGGTTCCTACGAGCCTGCGGATCGATTCATAGTCGCCGTCGAACCCTCGGCCGAGATGATCCGGCAGCGTCCGCCAACGGCTGCCCGAGCGGTACGAGCATCGGCCGATCGTTTGCCGTTCCAGGCTCGGTCGTTCGACGCCGCCCTTGCGCTACTTACTATCCATCACTGGCCCGATCGCAAGGCGGGGCTCGCTGAAATGCGGCGCGTCACCCGCGATCGGGTGGTGATCTTCACCTGGGATCCCCAGCACGCGGGGTTCTGGCTGGTCCAGGACTACCTCCCGGAGATCCTGGCGATGGACCGACCGGCCTTTCCGTCGCTGCATGAGATCGAACAGGCGATCGGGCCGGTCGAGGTGCATGAAGTACCCGTCCCGGCGGATTGCATCGACGGCTTTCTCGGGGCCTACTGGCGTCGGCCTGCCGAGTACCTCGATCCGCGCGCCCGCTCAGCGATCTCCGTGTTCTCGAAGGTCGACGCCACCGCAGGACTGGCGCGCCTGGAGCAGGATCTCGGGGACGGCACCTGGTCAACCCGGTACGGCAGCCTGATGTCGCGTGCCGAGCTGGACATCGGCTACCGTCTCGTGGTGGCGCGGTGTGCATAGGCCGCGCAGGCAACTGATGGCATCGAAGATGCCCCAAGGGGTCCGGCACCGCGCGTCGATGCCCCTTCACGGCTGCACAACCGGGAGTCTTCGTCGGCCATGAAGCCGAGTTGCCCGCAACGCTCGTGTCGGTGATGCCGGTGGCTTCGTGCTGCGCATCGGGATAACATCGCGCATCTCGACGAACGCGGATGACATAAGACCATGAACATCAAGCTAGGGCTTGCCCTGATCATCGTTGCCATGCTGTACGGTTGTTCCTATAACGTCTCGCCTTATGGCGCGTCGGCAAAGGATGTCGAGGCGATCAAGGGCATGGCGCTCAAGCCCGTCTCGGTTGCGCGCTTCGACGCGGCCAAGCCCGGGCTGAACTCGATCTCCTGCCGGGCCGCGGGCGCGGTCAAGGTGTCACCCAGCTTCGAGGATTACATCGAGAAGGCGCTGATCGACGAGCTGAAGCTCGCCGGCGCCTATGACCCGAATTCGAAGCTGGTGCTGAAGGGCAGATTGGACGAGATCGACTTCAGCTCGGGGATGTCGGACGGGAATTGGTCGTTCACGGTCACCGTCACCAATGCCGGCGGTGACAGCTTCGTCACGCAGTCGAAGTCCGAGTTCTCCGGCGGGTTCATCGCCGAGCACGCGTGCCAGCAGACTGCGCAGGCCTTCACGCCCGCAGTGCAGAAGCTGGTGGAGGATATCGTTCGAAACCCGAAATTCAAGCAGGTCGCGAACCCGTAGCGAAGGGCCGTCGAGCCGCCCCGACAGTTTCCAGGGGGCTGCCCGCCGTCTGCCGTACCGCTACCTCGGCGTCGGCAGCCGATCCGCGAGCTGCCGGTCGAACATCCAGCCCGGATACTCCCGCGGAATCGCGCTGACCTCGTTCAACCGCTTCATCTCTTCGTCGGACAGCGTGAGGCTCGCGGCGGCCAGGTTGTCCGCGAGCTGCTCCTGGCTCTTCGCCCCGATGATCACGCTGGTGATGCCCGGGCGCTGCAGCGTCCAGGCGAGCGCCACGCGGGCGATCGACACGCCGTGTGCCTGGGCGATGGGCCGCATCGCTTCCACGCACCGGAACGCGCGATCCCGATCTACTGGCGGGAAGTCGAACGTGGTGCGCCGTGCACCCTCCGGACCAGACGCCTCTTGGGAGAACTTGCCGCTCAACAAGCCGCCCGCGAGCGGGCTCCACACCAGGATGCTCAGCTGCTGGTCCAGCGCGACGGGCACGATCTCGCGCTCCAGCTCGCGACCGGCGATCGAGTAGTACGCCTGCACGCTCTCGAAGCGGCTCCAGGCCTGGCGCTCGGAGATGCCCAGCGCCTTCATGATCTGCCAGGCTGCGTGATTGGATACGCCGATGTAGCGCACCTTGCCCGCGCGCACCAGATCCTCCAGCGCGCGCAGCGTCTCGTCCATCGGGGTGACCTGGTCCACGCCGTGGATCTGGTACAGGTCGATGTGGTCAAGTCCCAGGCGACGCAGGCTGGCGTGCGCCTCGTTCATGATGTGGACCTTGGTCAGGCCGACCCGGTTGGGCGTGGAACCCATCCGCACGCGCACCTTGGTGGCCACCACGAGGTCTTCGCGCGGCAGGCCGAGACGGGCGAGTGCCTGCCCGACGAGCTTCTCGGACTCACCTTCGGAGTAGACGTTGGCCGTGTCGATGAAGTTGACCCCGGCGTCGAATGCGCTCTTGATCTGTCCTTGCGCATCGTCCAGGCCCAGCTGTCCGATCGGCTCCCAGCGGCCCTTGCCGACGTAGGTCATGGTGCCGAGGCAGATCTCGGAAACGTACAGGCCGGTGCGGCCGAGCAGACGGTAGCGCATGGTTCGTCGTCCTCCCGTGGTTGACGTACGGCTTGGTGAACCTACTCGTGCAGCAAGCGCAGTGCGCGTGTCGCCTCAGGCAGCGAGTGGCGCCGGCGTCGGCACGCCCAGCTTCCCGGCCCAGCCTTCGAGCGCGGGCATGATGTCTCGGTGCAGCAGGACGCCGTTGGCCAACTGCTCGGCGCGGCGGGCCAGTGCACGCTCGCCCGGCAGGCGGACCTTGTCCACGCCAGGCCGTGGCGGCGTGTTGCGCACGGCGGCGGCGAGGAATGCGCTCTGCCGGATGAAGTCGCGATAGCCGCCGAAGGCGCTGGGGTCGAAGATCTCGAGGAAGACGTTGGCGCTCCAGCCGGTCTGCGGATCGGCGCGGCCGTGTCCGGCCAGCGAGCCGCTCAGCATCTCCACGAGCAGCCCCAGCGCGTAGCCCTTGTGTCCATACTCGACACCGCCGACTGGCAGCAGCGCGCCGCGCGGCTTCTGCTGCATGACGGCCGGGTCGTCGGTCGGATTGCCTTGCGCGTCGATGAGCCACTGGCCCGGGAACTTGCGGCCCTGCTCGCGCAGGCGGATGGTCATGCCGTTGGTGGTGATCGAGCTGGAGACGTCGATCAGGATCGGGTCACCGCCGGTCGGCCAGCCCGCTGCGATAGGGTTCGGCGTGTAGACGCCGCGTGCGCCGCCGTGGGGGGCCACCGCGCTGTTGTTGGGGTCGGAGCTGGTGAGCAGGATCGCCAGGCCCTGGTCTGTGACGCGCTTGAGGTACGCCGCCAGACAGGCGATGTGATGGCTGCGCCGGATCGCGATCGAGCAGGTTCCCAGCGCACGAGCGCGTGGTACCGCTTCCTCGATCGCCTGCAGCACCACCCACGGGCCCGGCAGGCGCTGCGCGTCCCAGGTCAGCGCCGCGGGCTTGTCGCGCACGACGATCGGCGCGCCGCTCTTCTGCATGCTGCCGGTGCGCAGTTCCTCGAGATAGGCGGGCAGCAGTTGCAGGCCGTGGGTGTCGTGGCCGAGGAGGTCGCCCTCGACCAGGATGTCGGCCACGGCGAGCGCCTTGCCGGTGTCGAGTCCGGCGCGCTCGAGCAGGACGCGGGCGTAGCGGACCAGATCAGGGGCGGTGTAGCGGGGTGTGGTCATATCGATCAGGTGGTCGGTCTGTTCCCCTCTCCCTCGACGGGAGAGGGCAGGGTGAGGGTGGTGCGCGGAGCGCGAACGGAAAGGCGTCGTGACCTTCCTGGACCCCTCACCCCGGCCCTCTCCCGCAAGGGGAGAGGGGGGAACTGCAGGTCTGCAGCGGCTCGTACTCCTGCGCTCTCCATCGGTCTCCGACGCGGCGGCGGCGCCGCACTTTCTTCCCTCTCCCTCGATGGGAGAGGGCAGGGTGAGGGTGGTGCGCGCAGCGCGAACGGAAAGGCGTCGTGACCTTCCTGGACCCCTCACCCCGGCCTCTCCCGCAAGGGGACAGGGGGGAACTGCAGGTCTGCAGCAGCTCGTACTCCTGCGCTCTCCATCGGTCTCCGTCGAGGCGGCGGCGCCGCACTTTCTTCCCTCTCCCTCGACGGGAGAGGGCAGGGTGAGGGTGGTGCGCGCAGCGCGAACGGAAAGGCGTCGTGACCTTCCTGAACCCCTCACCCCGGCCTCTCCCGCAAGGGGAGAGGGGGAACTGCAGGTCTGCAGCAGCTCGTACTCCTGCGCTCTCCATCGGTCTCCGTCGAGGCGGCGGCGCCACGCTTTCGTCCCTCTCCCTCGACGGGAGAGGGGGGAACTGCAGGTCTGCAGCGGCTCGCGTTCCTGCGCTCTCCATCGGTCTCCGTCGAGGCGGCGGCGCACTTTCTTCCCTCTCCCTCGACGGGAGAGGGGGAACTGCATGGGCGAGGGCAGATGACACTCTCGGCCTCTCCAATGCAGCGAAGGAGGGCACCGGGCACTAGAACATGATCAGCTGCCGCACCGTGTGACCGGACGCCAGCTTGTCGAAGCCCTCGTTGATCTGTTCCAGCGCGATGTGGTCGCTCAGCAGCTTGTTCACCGGCAGCATGCCCTTGCGGTACAGGTCGATGTAGCGCGGCATGTCGCGCGGCGGCACGCACGAGCCGACATAGCTGCCCTTGACGGTGCGCTCCTCGGCCGTGAGGTTCACGTGCTGCAGGGGCCAGCGGGCATCCGGATGCGGCAGGCCGGCCGTCACGGTGGTCCCGCCGCGGCGCGTGATCCGGTACGCGAGCTCCATCGCCTGCACCGACCCGGCCATCTCCAGGCCGAAGTCGACGCCGCCCGAGGTCAGGTCCTTCACCTTCTGCACTGCATCGGTGTCCTTCGCGTTGACGACATCCGTGGCACCCAGCTTCTTCGCCAGCTCGAGCTTGTCGTCGTGGATGTCGAGCGCCACCACCTGGCTCGCACCCGCCACCTTTGCGCCGAACAGCGCGTTCAAGCCCACGCCGCCCAGACCGACGACCGCGACGCGCGCGCCAGGGAAGATCTGCGCGGTGTTCAGCGCGGCACCGACTCCGGTAAGCACGGCGCAGCCGAACAGCGCGGCCTCGTCGAACGGCAGTGCCTTGTCGATCTTGACCAGCGAGCCGCGATGGACCACGCAGTACTCCGCGAACCCGGACACGCCGACATGGTGATAGACGGGCTTGCCGTCCTGGCTCAGTCGGATCGCACCGCCGAGCAACGTGCCTGCACCATTGGCCTTCTGGCCCGGCTCGCAGCGGCCCGGGTGACCTTCCTTGCACGCCACGCACTCGCCGCAGCTCGGTGCGAACACCATCACCACGTGATCGCCGACCTGCAGGTCGTGAACGCCCGGGCCGATCTCCACCACTTCGCCGGCGGCTTCGTGCCCCAGTACCATGGGGGTCTGGCGCGGGCGATCACCGTTGACGGTGGACAGGTCGGAGTGGCACAGGCTGGCAGCCTTGACCTTGACCAGTACTTCGCGCTCGCCCGGTGCGGCCAGCTCGACCTCCTCGATCGACATCGGCTTGCTCTGCGCGTAGGGCTGCGGCAGGCCCATCTGGCGGATGACGGCGGCTTTGATCTTCATGGATTGGATTCGCTGAATGTTGGGTGGTTTGCCGGACCCATCCCCTCCTCCCCCTTGAAGGGGGAGAAAGACTGCCCGGAGGTCCCGAGCGGTGCGGACACTCCCTCCCCTTCATGGGGAGGGCCGGGGCGGGGATGGGTTCCCTCTCGCCTCTAGCCTCTCGCCTCGAGCCTAGTAAGTCGCCCGCCCGCCCGACAGGTCGAACACCCCGCCGGTGGTGAAGGACGCATCCTCGGTGCACAGCCAGCACACCATCGACGCGATTTCCTCCACGGTGCCGAAGCGGCCCATCGGGATCTTCTGCAGCATGAAGTCGATGTGCTGCTGGGTGACCTGGGCGAAAATCGGGGTCTTGACCGCCGCCGGCGTCACGCAGTTGACCGTGATGCTCTGCTTCGCCAGCTCCTTGCCGAGCGACTTGGTGAAGCCGATCACCGCCGCCTTCGACGAGCTGTAGGCGGACGCCGTGGGGTTGCCTTCCTTGCCCGCGATCGAGGCGATGTTGACGATGCGGCCGTAGCCGTTCTTCTGCATGTGCGGTACCACCTCGCGGCAGGCGTAGAAGGTGCCGTGGATGTTGATGTTGTGCACCCGGATCCATTCGTCGACCGGGTATTCCCACACCATGGCATTGGCACCGGCCACGCCGGCCGAGTTCACCAGGCAGTCGATCTTGCCGAAGTGCGCGGCGGTGGACTTGGCGGCTGCGGCGACCTCCGAATAGTTCGCCACGTCGACCACCGCGGTATGCACCTTGGTCTTCGCGCCCAGCTCTTTCGCCGTCTTCTCCAGCGCGGCGGTGTCTCGATCCCACAGGCTCACCAGTGCGCCCGATGCGGCCAGGCGCTGGGCGACGGCGAGGCCGATGCCGGATACGCCCCCGGTCACGACGGCGACGCGGCCGGCCAGGTCGAGTTGATTCATGTTCTCCTCCAGACGATGTGGGTAGGTGGCCGGCAGGCGGCCGCGGGATGTCCCTGGTAACCCGCCATTTTAGAGCAGGCGGTCGGACGCCGTCTCAGTGCGCGCGGAAGGCGAACAGTGCGATGAGGACGGCCACGACGATCGCGCCGGCGATCCATACCCAGTGCGGCGGACCACCGCGCTTGACCTCGGGGTGGGCAATGACTTCGGCGACCTCGGCCGGCACCGGCGCGACAGTGTCGTTGAAGCGGCGGAAGAAGTCCTCGGTCATCTTCTTCGCCACACCGTCGATCAGCCGCGAGCCCACCTGCGCCAGCTTGCCTCCCACGCTGGCCTTCGCGGTGAAGCTCAGGCGCGTGCCGTCGTTCTCGGGCGCGAGCGAGACCTGGCTGCTGCCCTTGCCGAAGCCGGCGGGACCGCCCGACCCCTCGAACGCGATCGTGTAGGAGGTCGGCGGGTTCATGTCGGACAAGGTGAGCTTGCCGGTGAAGCGCGCCTTGACCGGCCCCACGGCCGCGGTCATGGCGAGCTTGTACTCGGTGTCCGACACCTTCTCCACGCTGTCGCAGCCCGGGATGCACACCTTGAGCACTTCCGGGTCGTTGAGCGCATCCCAGACGCGCTGCTGCGGCAGCCGGATGAACTCCGAGCCGGTCATTTCCATGTCGATCTCCTGGAGGGTTTCGCCGGGCCGCGTCACTGTCGTGAGCACCGGCAGTATTGCTCACATCCTAGCCGAAGCGGGGTGCCAGCGGTTCATGCCGACATGGTCCCCGGCATAAGCGAAATTCGTGGTCCGCGATAACAACTTCTCATTTCTCAACAGCAATCCCCGTTGCTAGGCTTCCGACACATCGCAGAAGCCGATCACAGAGTGGAAGGAGCTGATCAACCTCGATGCCAACCTGCACTGCACGTGTGCGACGCAGGGTGCGGCACGCACGATCGCGCCTCGGCATGGAGCGATCGGACAGCCTCGCGCCCCATGCTTGCCCGCACGGCGAACATGGTTTGCAGCGGGATTCCACTCCGATGGCGCGCATGCAGAGGCGAGGCTGGTGCACGCAGCACCTTGGTAGTGCGCGCCGGGATGCCTTCCCCGGCTATCGCGGAAGCATGCGGCTGCGCGGACGATCCTGGCGGGCAGTCTGCTCCAGCGCGCGGCCCAGGTCTCGCAGGCTCTCGACGTTGTGCACCGGGAGGAACGCGTCCACGTGGGGGAGCATCTGCCGTACGCCACGTGCCAGCGGCTGGAACTGCTCCGAGCGCAGGAGCGGGTTGAGCCAGATCAGCTTGCGGCAGGACTTGTGCAGGCGCTCCATGGCCGCGGGCAGCTCGTCGCCGCCCTCCCGGTCGAGGCCGTCCGTGATCAGCAGCACCACGGCGTTCTGCCCCAGCACCCGGCGCGACCAGCGCTGGTTGAACTCGTGGAGGTTCTGGCCGATCCGGGTTCCGCCGGACCAGTCCTCCACCGCGGTCACCACGGCGTTCAGGGACACGTCGACATCGCGATGGCGGAAGTGGCGGGTGACATTGGTCAGCCGGGTGCCGAACAGGAACGTGTGCACGCGGTCGCGGTCGTTGGTGATGGCGTGCACGAAGTGCAGGAACATCCGCGAGTAGCGGCTCATCGACCCCGAGATGTCGCACAGGATGGTGAGCGGCGGGTGCCGGCGCTGCATCGCCCGGCGCCGCAGGGGCATGAGGTCGGCGTTGCCGCGCGCGCTGGCGCGCAGCGTATCGCGCAGATCGATCTCGGGGCCATGCGGATCCGGCCGCTTGCGCCGCGTGGTGACCAGCGGGATCGGCAGCCGCAGGTTGGCGAGGAGCTGCTTGGCCTGCGCGAGCTCGGCGGTGGTCATGCTGTCGAAATCGGCCTTCTGCAGCCGCTCGCGGTCGGACACCGTGAGCAGGGCCTCGACTTCTAGCTCCGGCGCGCGGTCCTGATCCACCGTTCCCGGGCGGTTCGCCGCAAGGGAATCGGCCAGCCGACTGCTCAGCGGCTGCTCGTGCGGGTCGACGGGACGGGGCGTGGAGCCCAGCGCGATCACCCGGTCGAGCATCGCGCGGTCGCGCCAGAACACGTGGAAGGCCTGGTTGTACAGGTCGAACTGCTCGCGCCGGTCGAGGAAGATGCTGGCGAGCGTCCAGTAGAAGTCCTCGCGGTTGCGCAGCCCGCTGATCTGCAGCGCACGCAGCGCGTCCAGCACGCGGTCGGGCCCGACCGGCAGGCCGGCGCCGCGCAGGATGCGCGCGAAGTGCATGACGTTTTCGGCGAGGTGCATCGGCGCAACTCCTCAGCTCTTCAGCCGATACCCCGTCCGGAACACCCAGGCCACCACGGCGATGCAGGCGGCCAGGAACACGACCAGCGCCGCGAGGCTGACCAGCACGCCCACCTCGGCCGTGCCGAAGAACGTCCAGCGGAACCCGCTGATCAGGTACACCACCGGGTTGAACAGGCTGATGGTGTTCCACGGCGCCGGCAGCATGTCGATCGAGTAGAACGCCCCGCCGAGGAAGGTCATCGGCGTGATCACGAGCATCGGCACGAAGTTGAGCGCCTCGAAGCCCTTGGCCCACAGGCCGAGGATGAACCCGAACAGGCAGAAGGCCAGCGCGGTCAGGGCCATGAACAGCACCATCGACACCGGGTGCGCGATGGGGAGCTTCACGAACAGGCTCGCCGTCGCCAGGATCACCAGTCCGATCAGGATCGACTTGGTGGCCGCCGCCCCCACGTAGCCGAGCAGGATCTCCATGGGTGACACCGGTGCCGACAGCACCTCGTAGATGGTGCCGGTGAAGCGTGGCAGGTAGATGCCGAACGAGGCGTTGTTCAGGCTCTCGGTGAAGATCGACAGCAGGATCAACCCGGGGACGATGAAGGCCGCATAGGGAACGCCGCCCAGGTCGCCCACGCGCGAGCCGATCGCGCTGCCGAACACCGCGAAGTAGAGAGAGGTGGTGATCACCGGCGTTACCAGGCTCTGCCAGAGCGTGCGCCGGAAGCGCGCCATCTCGAAGCCGTAGATCGCCAGCACGCCGCGGTGGTTCATCGCTGCTCCCGCACCAGGCTGACGAAGATGTCCTCCAGCGAGCTCTGCCGGGTCTGCAGGTCCCTGAACGTGATGCCGAGCCGGTCCAGCTCGCGCAGCAGCGCCGGGACGCCGGCCTGCTCCTCGGTGGCGTCGAAGTTGTATTCCAGCTCGGTCCCGCCGGCGTTGAGCGCGAGCGGCCAGCCCCCCAGCGCGGTGGGGACGGCAGCCATCGGCGCCATCAGGTGCAGGGTCAGCTGCTTCCTGCCCAGCTTGCGCATGAGCACTGCCTTCTCTTCCACCACGATGAGCTCGCCCTTGTTGATGACCCCGATGCGGTCGGCCATCTCCTCCGCTTCCTCGATGTAGTGGGTGGTGAGGATGATGGTGACGCCACGGCTGCGCAGCCCGCGCACCAGCGCCCACATGTCGCGCCGGAGCTCCACGTCCACGCCGGCGGTCGGCTCGTCGAGGAACAGGATCTGCGGATCGTGTGCCAGCGCCTTGGCGATCAGCACCCGCCGCTTCATGCCGCCGGACAGGCTCATGATCCGGTCGTGGCGCTTGTCCCACAGCGACAGCGAGCGCAGCACCTCCTCCAGGCGTGCAGTGTCGGAGGGCCGGCCGAACAGGCCGCGGCTGAAGCGCACGGTCGCCCAGACGGTCTCGAACATGTCCGTGTGCAGCTCCTGCGGCACCAGGCCGATCAGGGCACGGGCGGCGCGGTAGTCGCGGCCGATGTCGTGGCCGTCGACCCGGACGGTGCCGGCGGTCGGCGTGACGATGCCGCAGACCACGTTGATGAGCGTGGTCTTGCCCGCACCGTTCGGGCCCAGCAGGGCGAAGATCTCGCCGCGGCGGATGTCGAGGTCGACCCCCCGCAGCGCCTGCAGTCCCGAGGCGTAGGCCTTGGTGAGTCCGACGATGGAGATGACGGGCGGCATCGGTGAGGCGAGCGTGTGCTACTGGCCCAGGAACAGCCGGGCACCGTTGCGCCACGCGATCTGCTCGGCCACGGCCGGCGGCAGCTGCGCGAGCCACCAGCGGTACTCGCTCATGATCTGCGGCACGTCCGGCCAGCGCTGCGGCACCCAGGTGTCGGAGCCGAGGAGGAAACGGTCGGGGTACTTCGTGAACAGGCCACGCCAGGCCGGGGACAGGCTGTTGCCTTCCATGATGCCGCTGCGGAAGGATAGCTCGCCGTGGAGCTGCGGGTAGCGCGCGAACAGCTCGTCCACGCGTTCGGCCGGAGTGCTCATCCCGGTGTGGGCCCACACCACGCGTGCCTGCGGGTTCAGCGCGAAGATGCGCTCGATCACGTAGTCGTCGCAGTGGGCGTGCAGCCACAGGTTGCGCTGCTGGGCGAGGCGCACGAAGCGGGCGAAGCCCTCGCTGTCGGCGGCGCGGTCGAAGATGTGGAATTCGCCGATGCCGATGTAGATGCCACGCGCGAGCTCCTGCTCGATCATCGCGTAGATCTCGGGGTCGCGGTACCAGGTCTGCACGTCGGCCATCACCCGGTAGGGGCGGGCGAAGGCGACCGCCTTGAATTCCGGCGGCGCGGCGGCCAGCAGCTCGCGGGTGCCGTCGTTGGGGCGGCTGGTGAGCAGCACGCCCTTGATGCCGGCGGCGCGCCAGGTGGCGAGCACGTCCGGCACCGAAAGCGGGCGGCCGATGTCGAGGTTGTAGTGGACGTGGGCGTCGAAGATGGGCGGCTCGTCGGAGTCGGCGTGAGCCGCGTGTGGCAGCGCGAACAGGACCAGCAGCGCCATCACCCACGCAGCCAGTACCCTCCCCTTCATGGAGAGGGCAGGGTGCGGATGGGTTTCGCACGCGGTCGATGCGTCGCTGGCGTCGCGACCCATCCCCCTCCCAGTCTCCGCCTTGAGGGGAGAGGAGCGGGTCCGGGCGGTGTGCCGGATCGACGGCATCACACGATCCCCAGCTTCGCCCGCAGCTCCTCGATGATCCGCCCGGCCTCGCTGCCGCGCACGCGCGCAATGTCGTCCTGGTACTTGAGCAGCGCACCCAGCGTGTTGTCCACCACCTCCGCATCGAGCGACAGCTGGTCCAGTTCCACCAGCGCGCGCGACCAGTCGATGGTCTCGGCGACGCCGGGCGACTTGAACAGGTCCATGCCGCGCAGCGACTGCACGAAGGCCACCACTTCGTGCGACAGCCGCTGCGGCGCCTCGGGCACCTTGCGCGACAGGATCTCCAGCTCGCGCTCCGCCGACGGGTAGTCCACCCAGTGGTACAGGCAGCGCCGCTTCACCGCATCGTGGATCTCCCGCGTGCGGTTCGAGGTCATGATGACGATCGGCGGTTCGGCCGCCTTGATCGTGCCGATCTCGGGAATGGTCACCTGGAAGTCGGACAGCACCTCGAGCAGGTAGGCCTCGAACGGCTCGTCGGTGCGGTCGAGCTCGTCGATCAGCAGCACGGGCGGCGCACCGGCCGTGCCGGACAACGCCTGCAGCAGCGGGCGACGGATGAGGAACCGCTCGGAGAAGAGGTCCTGGGCGAGGGCATCCCGCGAGGCGCCGCCGGCGGCCTCCGCCAGCCGGATCTCGACCATCTGGCGCGGATAGTTCCACTCGTACACTGCGGACGCGATGTCGAGCCCCTCGTAGCACTGCAGGCGGATCAGCTCGCGGCCGAGCGTGGCCGCAAGGACCTTGGCGATCTCGGTCTTGCCGACGCCAGCCTCGCCTTCCAGGAACAGCGGCCGCCGCATGCGCAGCGCCAGGAACACGGCGGTGGCGAGGCTGCGCTCGGCGACGTAGTTGCCGTCGCGCAGCAGGGCGGCCGTATCGTCGATGCTGGTCGGCAGCGCGCGGAGGGAAGGCTGGGTGGTCATCTACGGAGGGCGGAAACAAAAAAGGGTGCCCGCGTTGCCGGAGCACCCCGGGATGGGTTCGGCGCCGGTCAGCTCTTGCCGAGGGCCTGGGTGACCGCGCGCCGCGCGAGCACGTTGACGAGGTGGGCGCGATACTCGGCGGAGGCATGCAGGTCGGTGTTGAGCGGCTCCGAGGCAATCTTCACCGATGTGATCGCGTCCGGCGAGAACTGCTTGGACAGCGCGGCTTCCATGTCGGGTACGCGGAACACGCACGGTCCCGCGCCGGTCACCGCGACCCGTACGCCGCCGCGTCCCTGCGACACGAACACGCCGACGATGGCATAGCGCGAGGCCGGATTGCTGAACTTCACGTAGCCGGCGCGCTGGGGCACCGGGAAGCGCACGTCGACGATCAGCTCGCCGGGCTGCAGCGCGGTCTCGTACATGCCCAGGAAGTAATCGTCCGCGGCGATCTTGCGCTTGCTGGTGTGCACCGTTGCGCCCAGGCCCAGCACGGCGGCGGGGTAGTCCGCGGCGGGGTCGCTGGTGGCGAGCGAGCCGCCGATCGTACCCATGTTGCGCACCATCGGATCGCCGATGCCGCCGGCAAGCACGGACAGCGCCGGGATGCGCTGCGCCACCTCGCTGGAGGCGGCGACCTCGGCGTGGCGGGTCATCGCACCGATGACGACCGTGTCGCCATCCATGCAGATGCCCCTGAGCTCGGCGATGCCGCCGAGGTCCACCAGTTCGGCGGGCGCGGACAGGCGCAGCTTCATGGCGGCGATCAGGGTCTGGCCGCCGGCGAGGAGCTTGGCATCGCCGTTGGCCGACACACGCGCCGCGGCGTCAGCGATGCTGGCGGCCTTGTGGTAGCTGAACTCGTACATGTGGCCCTCCTACCCGCGCATCGACTTGGCGGCTGCTTCCACGGCCTTCACGATGCCGTGATAGCCGGTGCAGCGGCACAGGTTGCCTTCCAGCTCTGCGCGGATCTCGGCTTCCGTCGGGCTGGGATGACGCTTCACCAGGTCCAGCGCACTCATGATCATGCCCGGGGTGCAGTAGCCGCACTGCAGCCCGTGGTGGTCGCGGAACGCCGCCTGCATCGGGTGCAGGGTGCCGTCGGCCTTCGCCACGCCCTCGATCGTCGTGACCTGCGCGCCGTTGGCCTGCAGCGCGAGCACGTTGCAGGACTTCACGGCGGTGCCATTGAGGTGGACGGTGCAGGCGCCGCACTGCGCGGTGTCGCAGCCGATGTGGGTGCCGGTCAGGCGCAGCTGGTCGCGCAGGAAGTCGACCAGCAGCGTGCGCGGCTCGACCTGGGCGGTCACCGGCTTGCCATTCACGGTGAGCGAGAGGGGTGCGGGCATGGATGGATTCCCTTCGAAGGCCTGGATTGCTCGGGAGAAGGGCAAGAATACCGCATCGCGGGGCCCGGCGTGGCCCGGTTCAGGCCGCGTTCGGGTCCTGCTGCAGCAGCGTCTCCGCCCGGGCGACGAGCGGGTCCACGAGCCGCTGGGAGGCGGCGGCAGCCCGGCCGAGGTCGAACACCGCTTCGAGCGCGTCGGCCGGGATGGCGGCAAGGCGCGCGTCGGCCGACTGCCGGATGAGGTCGCGGAGGTGGGCGCCGTCCTGCAGCGCCTGCTGGCACAGCGTGGCGACCAGCGCCTGCGCCTCCGCGCGGCCCAGCGCGGCAATCAGGAGCGCGGCGAGCGGCTCGGAGAAGATGGTTCCGTGCAGCGCCTCGATGTTCCTGCGGCAGCGGCCGGCATCGACCCGCAGTCCGGCGAGCAGCTCGTGCAGTACCGCCGCCGCCGCGCACGCGCGGGTAAGCAACGCCGGCACCTGCCCGATCTCGGCCTGCCAGTTTCCCAGCGCCCGTTCCTGTTCCTGCTGCATGCCCTGGAGCAGGCCCGCGATCATCCCAGGCAGCGGCTGGGTGGCGGCGATGATCCGCATCGAGAGCACCGGATTGCGCTTGTGCGGCATGGCGGAGGAGCCGCCGCGGTCCGGTGCGTCGGGTTCGCGCAGTTCGCCGATCTCGGCCATTGTACCGAGCGCCACGTCGTGCGCGATCTTGGTCATCGTGCCGGCTGCGAGCGCCGCATCGCTCGCCAGGGCGAGCCACGGGGCACGCAGCGTGTGCCAGGTGTCGCCGGGATCGCCAAGGCCCAGTTCGCGGGCAAGTTCGGACCGCAGCGCGGGACCGGCGTTGCCCCAGGCGCCGAGGTCGCCGGTCGCACCGCCGAGCGAAACCGCCAGCGCGCCGTGTGCGCACGTCAGGATGCGCTGCCGGTCCTGCGCCAGCGCGTGCGACCAGCGTGCGAACCGCAGGCCCATGGTCGTCACACCCGCGGGCTGCAGGAGCGTGCGCGCGAGTGCCGGGGTGGATGCATGGGCGGGTGCGAGTGCGGCAGCAGCGCGGGCCGCGTCGAGCAGAGCCTCGTCGAGCCGGCCGACCGCCTCCTTCGTGCAGAGCACAAGCGCGGTATCGAGCACGTCCTGCGTGGTGGCGCCGAAATGAACGTAGGCGGATGCGCTGGAATCGACAGCACGGACATCGGCTGTCAGCGCACGCACCAGCGGGATCGCGAGCGAACCGGCGTTCGCTGCGTCCCGGGCAAGGTCATCGGGAGCGGGGCGCAGCGATCGCGCGTGTGCAGCGATGGTGTCTGCGGCGTCGGCGGGGATGAGCCCGAGGCGCGCCTGCGCCTGCGCCAGCGCGCGCTCGAAGCGCAGCATGGCCTGGATGAGCGCGGTGTCGGAGAATGCCGTCTCGCATGCGTCGCCGAGCACGGCGCGCGCGAAGAGGTTCGTGGTCATGCGCGGCCTCGGATGACGGCGTGCGCTGCGGGTGGCGGCCAGTCCTGCTCGAAAGGTTGCGCGAAGCCCCCCCTCACCCTGTCCCTCTCCCGCAAGGGGAGAGGGGATCTTCTGCGGTGTGCGTTGGGGTACGGCAGCGTCGCCTGCGCGTCGAGGGGAGAGAACGCACGAGGGGAACTGCAGCACCCCGTAGTGGAGTCGCGCAGTTTCCCCTGGATGAGCGCGGTGTCGGAGAGTGCCGTCTCGCATGCGTCGCCGAGCACGGCGCGCGCGAAGAGGTTCGTGGTCATGCGCGGCCTCGGATGACGGCCTGCGCTGCGAGTGGCGGCCAGTCCTGCTCGAAAGGTTGCGCGAAGCCCCCCCTCACCCTGTC
>CAZFYX010000074.1:0-49859 GCA_964523885.1 uncultured Burkholderiales bacterium
GTGCCCACTGCGGACACGCACATGAGCGCGAGGATGGCCACCACGATCGGGTCGACCGGCCCGCGGGGTGCGCGTCCCAGCGTGCCCGGCGCGTCGAAGAACGGGAACATCCCTGCAATCAGCGCGACCGCGACCAGCACCAGCACCGCCAGGCTCAGTCCGGCGGACCATGCACGGTGCGCCAGCCGGTCGGCGACCATTGCGAGCAGCAGGATGGCCCGGTCGAACATGCGCTTGGCCTGGTGGCTGCCCTGGACGTGGCTGTGCAGGTCGAGCCCGTACTGCACCAGGAAATACAGCAGCACGCCGCCGCCCAGCGCGATCAGGCTCATGACGAAAGGCAGGTTGAATCCGTGCCACAGCGCCAGGCTGAACTCGGGCGGCGCGGCACCCAGCACGGCCGCGGAGGACACCTGCAGCAGCGCCAGCACGCTGTAGGCGGGGAACAGCCCGACCAGCAGGCACACTCCGACCAGCACTTCGACCGGCCGGCGCATCCATGCCGGCGGCTCGTGCGGCACCCGCGGCGTGCGCAAGGGCCGGTCGAGGAAGAACACGTCGTGGATGAAACGCAGCGAGTAGGCGACGCTGAACACCCCGCCCATCACCGCGGCCACCGGCAGGATCCATTGCAGTCCGCCGCCGCGCTCGAGCTGGAGCGACTCGCCGAAGAACATCTCCTTGGACAGGAAGCCGTTGACCAGCGGCACCCCGGCCATCGCCGCCGCCGCCACCATCGCCAGCAACCCGGTGCGCGGCATATAGCGCCACAGCCCGTTGATGCGGCGCATGTCGCGGGTGCCGCACTCGTGGTCGATGATCCCGGCCGCCATGAACAGCGAGGCCTTGAACGTGGCGTGGTTGATCACGTGGAACAGCGCGGCCACCGCGGACAGCGGCGTGCCCAGTCCGAACAGCAGCGTGATGAGCCCCAGGTGACTGACGGTCGAGTAGGCCAGCAGGCTCTTCAGGTCATGCCGGAACATGGCCTGGTACGCGCCGAACACTAGCGTCACCAGGCCCACGCTGGTGAGGGCATAGAACCAGATGTCCGGACCGGCAAGCACCGGGTAGAGGCGGGCCACCAGGAAGATCCCGGCCTTCACCATCGTGGCCGAGTGCAGGTAGGCGGAGACGGGCGTGGGCGCGGCCATCGCCCCCGGCAGCCAGAAGTGGAACGGGAACTGCGCCGATTTGGTGAAGGCGCCGACCAGCACCAGCGCGACGATGACGGGATACCAGGGGCTGGACTGCACTGCGACGGAGGCGTGCAACACCTGCGCGAGGTCGTAGCCGCCGGCAACCTGTCCCAGCAGGAGCAGCCCCGCGAGCAGGGCCAGCCCACCGCCGCCGGTGACTGCGAGCGCGGTGCGGGCCCCGTCGCGTGCGCTCGCCTTGCCGTGCCAGTACCCGACCAGCAGGAACGAGCTGAGGCTGGTGAGCTCCCAGAACACGAACAGGAGCAGCAGGTTCCCGGCCAACACCACGCCCAGCATCGCCCCGGTGAACAGCATGAGCAGCGCGTAGAACCGATTGAGCCGCGGCTCGTCCGACAGGTAGTAGGCCGCATAGAGCACGATCAGCAGGCCGATGGCGAGGATCAGCAGTGCGAACAGGAACCCCAGGCCGTCGAGGCGGAAGGAAAGGTCCAGGCCGAGGCTGGGGACCCACGGCATGCTCCAGGTGAGCACCGCACCGTCGAACACGTCCGGCGCCTGCACGAGCAGCAGCGCGAGCGCTGCCGCGTTGGCGGCGGCCGCGAGCCAGGCCGGGATGACACGCGGCCCGCGCCGCATGGCCGCGAGGAGCGCGATGCACAGCCAGGGCGACAGGATGACGAGGGGTAGCATGCCGCTGGATTGTGTACGGAAGTGACACCGGATCAGCGGCGGCATCAGGCGGCGGCCGCACGGCCAGCGCGCGAGCGCCGTCGGCCGCACGAACGCAGCGGATCATAGCACCCGCCGCGGCATGCCCCCGGGTGATAAGGCGAGTGCGTTGGAGCGCCGCGGCCGGCGCTGGGGAGCGCCCCGGGCGTCGCGCCGGGCGGCTACGGCTCGCGGTGGTCACCGCCCTTGTCAGGGGGCGGCGGCTCGCGGTCCGCAGGCGTGGGGATGGCGACCGGGTCGCTGGCGGGAAACGTCTCGGTCAGCGCCTCGTCGATCAGTTCCTCCTCGTGCTCGTCCTTCGGCAACTGCGGCACCAGCGGTGAGCCGGTGTCCGGCTCCGGCGCCGGGGGCCGGGTGCGGGGGGTGGACTTCCTTGCCATGCGGTTCGCCTCCGAGGTACAGCCCGCAGGCCAGCAAGCCGCGCGCCGGCAGCCCCGCTACTGCGTCGCGCCGCTCGCCGGCTCCCCGTACAGCCGGCCGCGCCGCACCAGCCACTTCTCGGCCTCGACGGCAAAGAAGACCACCGCGGACATCAGCACGCAGAAGCCCAGTTCATGGAGTGCCAGCGCCTCGGTCCTGAACAGCGCGTTGAGCGCGGGCAGGTAGATGATCGCCAGCTGCAGCGCGACCGTGAACAGCACCGCGCCGAGCAGCGGCAGGTTGCCGCGCAGGCCCAGGGTGAACAGCGAGTCCCGCTCGGATCGGATCGCCAGCACGTGGCCGAGCTGTGCGAAGGTCAGCACGGTGAAGACGATGGTCTGCCAGTGCCAGCCGAAGTGCAGCGCGATGCCCTGGCTGAGCAGGCAGCACGCGCCGATCAGCAGCCCGACCCAGACGATGTGCTGCCACATGCCGTGCGCGAAGATGCTCTCGCCCGGCGGGCGCGGGGGCCGCCGCATGATGCCGTGCTCCTCGGGCTCGATGGCCAGCGCGAGGCCGGGCAGGCCGTCGGTGACGAGGTTGATCCAGAGGATGTGGATCGGCAGCAGCGGGATGGGCAGGCCCAGGAACGGTGCCAGGAAGATGGTCCAGATCTCGCCCGAGTTGCCGGTCATCGCGTAGCGGATGAACTTGCGGATGTTGTCGAAGATGCGCCGGCCCGCGCGCACCGCGCCCACGATGGTGGCGAAGTTGTCGTCGAGCAGGATCATGTGGCCGGCCTCCATCGCCACGTCGGTGCCGGACACCCCCATGGCCACGCCGATGTTCGCGCGCTTGAGCGCGGGCGCATCGTTCACGCCGTCGCCGGTCATCGCGACGAACTCGTTGCGATCCTGCAGCGCCTTCACGATGCGGATCTTCTGCTCCGGCGAGGTGCGCGCGTAGACACGAACGTGCTCCGCGCGCAGGTCCAGTTCCTCGGCACCCAGGCCCTGCAGCTGGGCGCCGGTCAGCACCTCCTGCTCGGCGTTCGCGATACCCAGGCGGGCCGCGATGGTGCGCGCGGTGGCGGGATGATCGCCGGTGATCATGACCGGCGTGATGCCGGCGCTGCGGCACAGCCGGACCGCCTCGTGCGCCTCGTCGCGTGGCGGATCGAGCATGCCGACCAGGCCGAGCAGCGTGAGACCCGATTCGACCGCCGCCGGCGAGAGATCCGCCGGCACGGCGTCGAGCCGGCGGCAGGCGTACGCCAGCACCCGCAGCCCCTGCCCGGCCATCTGGTCGGCCGCATCCTCGGCCGCGCCGACCTGCAGGGGCTCGACCCCCATGCGCCCCAGCTGCTGGCTGCACAGCGGGATCACCCGCTCCGGCGCCCCCTTCACGAACGCGACGACGCCACCGGCATCCCGGTGCAGGGTGGTCATGCAGGCGCGCTCGGAGTCGAACGGAATCTCCGCCACCCGCGGCATGCGCTGCGCCAGCACCTCCTTCACCACTCCGGCCTCGACCGCCTCGAGATACAGCGCGACCTCGGTCGGGTCACCCACCACCTCGCCGGCCGCGCCGGGGCGCGCGTCGTTGCTCAGGGCCATCGCCTGCGTCAGCGTGATCCATGGCTCCTGCGCCGGGACCGCGCTGCCGTGGACGAGGTCATGCCCGGCGGCCCACGTGCGCTCGACCCGCATGCGGTTCAGGGTGAGCGTGCCGGTCTTGTCCGAGCAGATGTAGGTGACCGAGCCCAGCGTCTCCACCGCAGGCAGCCGGCGGATCAGCACGTTCCTGCCCACCATGCGGCGCGCGCCCAGCGCCAGGGATACGGTCACCACCGCCGGCAGGGCCTCGGGGATCGCGGCGACCGCGAGCGAGATCGCCGTCAACGCCATGAGCAGCAGCGGCTCGCCGCGCAGGATTCCGACCGCGAACAGCACGGCGCAGATCGCCAGCACGGCTACCGAGAGCACACGGCCGAAGCGCGCCAGACGCTTCTGCAGGGGCGTCTTGACCTCCTCCTCCTCGCGCAGCAGCCGGGCAATGCGGCCGAGCTCGGTCTGCATGCCGGTAGCGACGACGACGCCCCGCGCGCGGCCGTAGGTGACCAGGGTGCCCTTGTAGGCCATGTTGCGGCGGTCGCCGAGCGGCAGGCCGGGATCGTGCAGCGGGCGGATGTGCTTCTCCACCGGATGCGACTCGCCGGTGAGTGCGGCCTCCTCCACCTTCAGCTGCACGGCCTCGACCAGGCGCAGATCCGCCGGGATCGCGTTGCCGGCCTCCAGCAGCACGACATCGCCCGGCGCCACTTCGGCTGCGGGGACCGTAACGGGCTTGCCCTCGCGCAGCACGCGCGCGCTGGCCGCCGCCATGGCGCGCAGGGCGGCGATCGCGCGCTCCGCGCGGTACTCCTGCACGAAGCCGATGGCCGCGTTGAGCACGATGATGGTGAGGATCACCGCGGTATCGGCCAGGTCGCCGACGATCCCCGAGATCCCTGCCGCGGCCAGCAGCACCACGATCATGAAGTCGCGGAACTGGTCGAGCAGCATGAGCAGGGGCCCGCGCCGCCGCCCCTCTGCGATCTCGTTGCGGCCGTGCCGGGCAAGGCGGGACGCGGCCTCGCCCGCCGGCAGGCCCGCATGTGCATCGCTGGCCTGACGCGCGAGCACGTCCGCCGCGGACAGCGCGTGCCAGGTCGGCACCTCGGGTTGCGTCCTGTCCTCCAAGTTCGGGGCCGCTGCGTTGGGGCGAGGAATGGGATTGTACTGACTGCCGCCCGGCATCCCGGCCACCCCGCACGGGCGCACCTGGTCGGCATCCCGTTGCCGGAACCCACCGATTGGAGACCCGATGCGAATTCCTGGAACGGTGCGAGCAGCACTGTCCGCTGCCCTGCTCGCTGGCGCTGTTACCTCGATGGCCAGCTCGATCGATCTGGACCAGAGCGCGTGGACCGTGACGGCACTGCCCGGTCAGCCCGCGCTGACGCAGGCTGCGCCGACGCTGCGCTTTGCGGACGGACGGGTGTCAGGCAGCGACGGCTGCAATCGCTACCAGGGCACCTATCGGTCCGGGGCCGACGGCTTCGAGGTCGAGCCCACGCTCGCCTCGACGCGCATGGCCTGCCCGGAGCCGGTGATGCACACGGCCGATGCCTTCATCGCGGCGCTGCTGCAGGCACGCGGGGCGCGGGTTGACGGCGACCGCCTCGAGCTCAGGAGCGCCGACGGCTCGCTGCTGCTGACCGCGACGCGCTCGCCGCCATCTGCACGCTGAACCCGCGGCCCGTTCACGCAATGCGCTCCCGCGCCAGCGCCGCCCCGGCGCCGAGCGCGGCCAGCTTCGCCTCGGCGATGCCACGGGCCATCGGCGCCATGCCGCAGTTGGTACAGGGCAGCAGCCGCTCCTTCGCCACGTACTTCGCCGCCTGCGCGATCACGCCGGCGACCTCCTCGGGCGTCTCGACCTGGTCGCTGGCGACGTCGATGACGCCCACCATCACCTCCTTGCCGTCGAGCAGGCGCAGCAGCTCGATCGGCACGCGCGAGTGGATGCACTCGACCGACACCTGGTGCAGGCGGCTGCGCGCCAGCGCCGGGAAGATCTCCTCGTACTGGCGCCACTCGCTGCCCAGGGTGCCCTTCCAGGCGATGTTGGCGGCGATGCCGTAGCCGTAGCAGATGTGCACGGCGGTCGTGCACTTCAGGCCCGCGGTGGCCACGTGCAGGGCCTCGACGCCCCAGTTCTTCACGTCGTCCATGTACACGTTGAAGGCCGGCTCGTCGAACTGGATCACGTCCACCCCCTGCGCTTCCAGCGCGCGCGCCTCCTGGTTCAGCAGTTCGGCGAACGCCATCGCCATCTTCACCTTGTCGCCGTAGTGGCGGTCGGCGATGGTGTCGACGATGGTCATCGGGCCAGGCATGGTGATCTTGAGCCGGCGCTTCGTGTGCCCGCGCGCGGCCTGCGCTTCCATGGCGTGCACGCGCCCGCGCAGGCGCAGCGGTGCCGTGACCACCGGCACCATTGCGTCGTAGCGGTTGTTGCGGATCCCCATCTTCACCTTGTGTTCGAAGTCGATGCCCTCGATGAACTCGAGGAAGCCGTGGACGAAATGCTGGCGCGACTGCTCGCCGTCGGTGACGATATCGATGCCGGCGTCCTCCTGCACCTTGAGCCAGACCACGGTGGCGTCGCGCTTGCCCTCGTCCAGGGCCTCGCCCTCGAGGCGCCACTGCGGCCACAACTTGTTGGTCTCCGCCAGCCACGACGGCTTGGGCAGGCTGCCTGCGATCGACGTCTCGAACATGGGACTCCCCCGGAAGATTTGCCAATCCTTGCGACGCCCGGCAAGGGGCGCCCCCGCAGCATACGCCGGCGCTGCGCCCCGGGCGAGCCTGCGCACCACCGCGGTGCAGATGCGGTTTTGCCTCGGGGCGCGTAATCAGCGAGAATCGCGCCTCGGCCCGGGCAGCCTACCTGGCCCAATCGACCGCAGCGTACTGCGGCGCACAACAGGAGATCGGGGAGTCGTGAAGTCGCTTCTTTCCATATCGCGCGCCATCGACGCGCTCAACCGGGGAGTGGGCCAGGTCCTGATCTGGCTCGTGCTGATCATGGTCCTGATCAGCGCCGGCAACGCGGTCATGCGCTACGCGTTCAACATCAGCTCGAACGCATTCCTGGAGATGCAGTGGTACCTGTTCGCCGCAGTCTTCCTGGGCTGCGCAGGCTACACCCTGCTCAACAACGAGCACATCCGCATCGACGTGGTGTCCTCGCGCTTCTCGGCGCGGACCCGCGCCTGGATCGACGTGTTCGGCACGCTGTTCTTCCTGTTCCCGGTGGCCGGCTACATCATGTACCTGTCCTGGCCGATCTTCATGAACGCCTGGGTCAGCGGTGAGATCTCCAGCAACGCCGGTGGCCTGATCCGCTGGCCCGCGCGCCTGATGATCCCCGTGGGCCTGTTCCTGCTGGTGCTGCAGGGCGTGTCCGAGTTGATCAAGCGCCTCGCCTTCATCCAGGGCCTGATCCCCGATCCGAACGAGAAGCACACCGAGACGCCGGTGACGCCCCTCACCCGGGAAGAGGGGGCCTGACCAAATGATGCAGTTCATCATCGACAACATCGCGCCGCTGATGTTCGTGGCGCTGGTGATCTTCCTCCTGCTGGGCTATCCGGTCGCATTCGCGCTGGGCGCGCTGGGGCTGACGTTCGGCTTCATCGGCGTGGAGCTGGGGCTGCTGCATCCCGAGCTGTTCCAGGCGCTGCCGGAGCGGCTGTTCGGGATCATGGCCAACGACACGCTGCTCGCGGTGCCGTTCTTCACCTTCATGGGCCTGGTCCTCGAGCGCAGCGGCATGGCCGAGGACCTGCTCGACACCATCGGGCAGCTGTTCGGACCCATCCGCGGCGGCCTGGCCTATGCGGTGGTGTTCGTCGGTGCGCTGCTCGCCGCCACGACCGGCGTCGTGGCGGCGTCGGTCATCTCCATGGGCCTGATCTCCCTGCCCATCATGCTGCGCTACGGCTACAACCGCCAGCTGGCGAGCGGCGTGATCGCCGCGTCCGGCACCCTGGCGCAGATCATTCCGCCCTCGCTCGTGCTGATCGTGCTGGCCGACCAGCTCGGCCGCTCGGTCGGGGACATGTACGCGGGCGCACTGCTGCCGGGCCTCGTGCTCACCAGCATGTACGTCGCGTACGTGTTCGTGCGCAGCATGGTCCAGCCGGATTCCGCCCCGGCGCTGCCGCCGGAGGCGCGCACGCTGCGCGGCGCGAAGCTGTTCAAGCGCGTGCTGTTCGTGCTGGTGCCGCCGCTCACGCTGATCTTCCTGGTGCTGGGCACCATCTTCCTGGGCATCGCCACGCCGACCGAAGGCGGCGCCATGGGTGCCACGGGGGCGCTGATCCTCGCCCTGATCAACCGCCGCCTGAACTGGTCGCTGCTCAAGCAGGCGATGAACAGCACGGCCAAGCTGTCGTCGTTCGTGATCTTCATCCTGGTCGGATCGACGGTGTTCGGTCTCACCTTCCGGGCGGTGAACGGGGACATCTGGGTGGAGCACCTGCTCACCGGGCTGCCCGGCGGCCAGATCGGCTTCCTGATCGTGGTGAACATCCTGGTGTTCGTGCTCGCGTTCTTCCTCGACTTCTTCGAGCTGGCATTCATCATCGTGCCGCTGCTCGGCCCGGTCGCGGAGAAGCTCGGCATCGACCTCATCTGGTTCGGCATCCTGCTCGGCGTGAACATGCAGACCTCGTTCATGCATCCGCCGTTCGGCTTCGCCCTGTTCTACCTGCGCAGCGTCGCCCCGGCCAAGGAGTACATCGACAAGATCACCGGCAAGCGCATGGCGCCGATCACCACCGGGCAGATCTACTGGGGTGCCGTGCCGTTCGTGGTGATCCAGGTGATCATGGTCGGCATCGTGATCGCGTTCCCCGGCCTGGTGATCGACCACTACAAGCACGACAAGGTGGACACCAACATCGAGATCGTCATCCCGCCGTCCGAGTACGGGGAGCCAGCCGAAGAGCCCGGCAGCGACGCCGGCAGCAGTGCGCCAGCCGACGATTCGAGCGACCTGGAGAAGGCCTTCGGCGGAAGCGGCGGCGGGGAGAAGTCGAAGCCCCAGGACAGTAGTGCGCCGAAGGACGATTCGGGACTGAGCGACCTGGAGAAGGACCTGCTGAAGAAGTAGCCGCTGCAGTCACGGCCCTGAAGCGCAAAGCCCCGCTCACGCGGGGCTTTGCGCTGGTGCGCGGGGCCTGCCTACTTGCCCTGGCCGATCTTGCTGTTGAACGCGTAGCTGTCGTAGCTCATCTCCGCCACGCGGAACCACAGGAACTCCTCGTCACGGAATTTCTTCCACTCGGGATAGATGCGCTTCCAGTGCGCGCTCTTGCCCTGCAGCTCGGCGTAGAGCTCGTACGCCGCCTTCTCGCAGGCCTCCATGACCGGCTTGGGGAACTGGCGCAGCTTGGTGCCGCCGGCCACCAGGCGACGCAGCGCGGCCGGGTTCTGCGCATCGTACTTAGCTGCGACCCAGGTGCAGGCCTCCGCGCTCGCAGCCTGCAGCGCCGCCTGGTAGTGCTTGGGCAGCTCGTTGTACTTCTTCTCGTTCACCAGCAGCATCGAGATGGGGCCCGCTTCCCACCAGCCCGGGTAGTAGTAGTACTGGGCAACCTTGTTGAAGCCGAGCTTCTCGTCGTCGTACGGTCCGACCCACTCCGCGCCGTCGATGGTGCCCTTCTCCAGCGCGGGGTAGATGTCCGGCCCGCCGATCATCTGCGGCACCACGCCCAGCTTCGCCATCACCATGCCGGCCATGCCGCCGATGCGGAACTTCAGGCCCTTGAGGTCATCGACGCCCTTGATCTCCTTGCGGAACCAGCCGCCCATCTGGCAGCCGGTGCTGCCCGCCGCAAAGGCGACGCAACCGTATTCCTTGAACAGCGGCGCCATCGCTTCCGAGCCGCCACCGAAGAACCACCACGCGAAGTTCTGCCGGGTGTTGCCGCCGAACCCGATCGAGGTGCCCATGGCGAACGCCGGATCCTTGCCGTAGTAGTAGTACGTTGCCGTGTGGCCGCACTCGACCGTCCCGGCCTGCACCGCGTCGAGCACCTGCAGCGCCGGCACGATCTCACCGGCGGCGAAGGGGCGGATCTGGAACTTGCCGTCGGTCAGTTCGCCCACCCGTCGGGCCACCAGTTCTGCCCCACCGTAGAGCGTATCCAGGCTCTTGGGCCAGCTGGCCGCCAGGCGCCACTGGATGGTCGGGTTCGACTGCGCGATGGCCGGTGCGGCCACGGCCCCTGCGGCCGCACCGACGGCCGCCTGCTTGAGAAAGGTCCTGCGCTGCATGCTTCCTCCAAATGAATGGTCGATTTCTTCTGGGCGACTCGCGCGCACGGGTGCCGCGCAGTGCTGCCCCGCCGTTGCGGTGGAGCGGCCTTCGGGGAGTCGGCGCGACCGCGATGATACAGGACGCCGCCGAACCGCCTAACGCTCAGCTGTCGAGGAGGATGACGTGGACCCGGTACGGGCCGTGGATGCCGAGCACCAGCGTCATCTCGATGTCGGCGGTACGGGAAGGGCCGGAGACGAACGCGACCTGGCGCGGCAGCTCGCCGTGCTCGCGGCGCAGCAGGTCCCAGCCATCCTCCATGCTGCGCAGGATGCGGCTCTTGCGCACCAGGGCGATGTGGGTGTCGGGGAGCAGGCTCGTGGCCGGGAAGGTCGTGGGCCCGGACAGGAGCATGAGGGTGCCGGTCTCGGCAATCGCGCAGAAGCTGCCGGTGATGCCGGTCTTGTCGTCGCCGGTGGCGGGGCGGCCATCCATCTGCAGGCCCGCCGCATGCCAGCCAAGGCCCGCCAGCTCCGGCCAGCACACCCCGGCGCGCGGCAGATCCCGCTCCGACAGGTAGCGGGCAACGGTCTGCGGCACGTCGGCCAGGCTCGCCGCTTCGTCCACCGTGCTCGACAGGATCGCGCAGCGCTCCTTGAACCGGGACACGGGTTCCCATGGCATCGACGGCTGCGGACCGCGGGGATGATCGCGCAGCTTGGCACGCATTGCCGCGGTCTCGGCGTCGCTCAGCGGGCCGCTGCGCCCGAGCGCCTTGCGGACCCGGCCCAGGATGTTGTCGCGGGCGCTCATCAGCGGGCTCCTCGCGCGCGCTGACGCGCGGCATAGAGCTCTCGGAAGGTCCTTCCCCCCGGCGCCGGCATGTCTCGCTGCGCGGTCCAGCCCGCGCCCGCCAGCGGCAGGCTGTGGATCAGGCGGTCGCGCCCCCCCATCCAGCGCAGCGCACGGGCGCCGGCCTTCGCGGCCAGCGCGTACAGCGCAGGCCGGCTCGCGACCCAGCCCCACACTGAAAGGCTGGTGCGCTCCGCCCACGGGCGCAGCCTGGTCTGGACCTGCTTCTCGCGCAGCTTGCGCATGAGGTCGGGCAGCGGGATCTTCACCGGACACACGACGCCGCACTGGTTGCACATGGTCGCCGCGTTGGGCAGGTCGGGCGCGGCCTCCAGGCCTGCGTAGGCGGGCGTGAGCACGGAGCCGATCGGCCCGGGATAGACCCAGCCATACGGGTGACCGCCAATGTTCTGGTACACCGGGCAGTGGTTCATGCACGCGCCGCAGCGGATGCAGCGCAGCGCCTCGCGCAGCTCCGAGCCGAGCACCCCGGTGCGCCCGGAGTCGACGATCACGATGTGGAACTCCTGCGGACCGTCGGTATCGCCGTCGCGCTTCGGGCCGGTGGTGAAGCTCAGGTAGTTGCTGATCGACTGCGCGGTGGCCGAGCGCGTGAGCAGCCGCAGGATGAACGAGACGTCCTCCAGCGTCGGCAGGACCTTCTCGATGCCGGCGATCGCCACGTGCACGCGCGGCAGCGTGGTGGTCATGCGGCCGTTGCCCTCGTTGGTGACGATCAGCGTCGTGCCGGTCTCGGCGACCAGGAAGTTGGCGCCGGAGATGCCCATGTCCGCGGTCAGGAAGTGCGGCCGCAGCATCATGCGCGCCTCGCGCGTGAGCTCCGAGATGTCGGTCTTGCGGGGCAGCTTGTGCTTCTCCTCGAACAGGTCAGCCACCTCCTCCAGCGTGCGGTGCACGGCCGGGGCGATGATGTGCGAGGGCACGTCCTTCGACTGCTCGATGATGTATTCGCCCAGGTCGGTCTCGCGCACCTCGACACCGCCGCGCTCGAGGTAGGCGTTGAGTCCCGACTCCTCGCCCAGCATCGACTTGGACTTGATCACCTTGCGCACGTTGGCACGCCGGGCGATCTCCAGGACGATCCGGTTCATGTCCTCGGGCGTCTCGGCCCAGTGCACGTGCGCGCCGCGCTCGGTGGCCTTGCGCTCGAACTCCTCCAGCAGGAAGTCGAGCTGCGCGAGCGCGTTGTCGCGCACCTGCTTGGCCGCATCGCGCGTCTGCTCGAAGTTGTCCAGCTCTGCGACCGAGGCCACGCGCCCCACCACCATGCGCATGCGCAGGTTGGACAGCGCCTTGCGCAGGTGCGGGTTGGCGAGCGAGCGGGCCGCGCGGGCCTTGAATTCCTGGGAACGTAATTGCATCGGCGTCAGGCGAGGGGCGAAAGGCGAGAGGCTAGAGGAATACCGCGGATTGGCAGCGGCACCGACCAGGCTGTCAGGAACCGTGCATCACCGCGCCGTTCCTCTCGCCTCTCGCCTCTCGCCTCCAGCCTCGCCATGTCAATCCTTGCCGGTTTCCGTCATCCCCGCCAGCACCTCCGCCACGTGCAGCACGCGCGTGCGCAGGTCGCCCAGGCGGCGAAGCCGGCCCTCGATGTTGAGCATGCAGCCCAGGTCGCCCAGCACGACTGCGTCGGCCTGGGTCGAGCGGATGTCCTCACACTTCTGGTCGCAGATGCGCGCAGAGATGTCGCCGTACTTCACCGCGAAGGTGCCGCCGAAGCCGCAGCACTGCTCGGGCATCGCCATCTCCTTGAGGGTCAGGCCGGGAACGGTGGCCAGCAGGCGGCGCGGCTGGGCCTTCACCCCCATCTCGCGCAGCCCCGAGCAGGCGTCGTGATAGGTGACGGTGCCCGGCAGGCTGCCGGGGACCCGCTCCACCTTGAGCACGCTGACGAGGAAGTCGGTCAGCTCCCAGGTGCGCGCAGCCAGCCACTCCACGTCGGCGGCCAGTTCCGGATGCTCGCCCAGCAACTCCGGGTAATGCGTCTTGATCATGCCGCTGCACGAGCCCGACGGGATCACGACGTAGTCGCAGTCCTTGAACTCCCCGAGCAGCTTGCGCGCGAGCGCCTGCGCCGCACGGCGATCCCCGGCGTTGTATCCGGGCTGCCCGCAGCAGGTCTGTTCCGCCGGCACCACCACCTCGCAACCGGCGTCCTCGAGCAGCCTCAACGCGCTGAACCCGATGTTGGGGCGCATGAGGTCGACGAGACAGGTCACGAAGAGGCCGACGCGCATGGGCAGGAACGGACGGAAACGGGTGGTTGGACGAGGCGACGCCGTGCGATGCGGCGGGCGGCAATCATAGCATGCGCGCCGCGGGCTCCAGAAACGACGAGGCCCCGCAGGGCGGGGCCTCGATGGCGTGGGGGAGCGCTCGACTACATGAGCCGCGGCGCGCGGCCGACCCCGCCGGAACCGTGCAGGGTCTCGACCCAGCGCTTGATGCGGTTGGCGTCGCCGATCCGGGTGAACTTGCCCCAGGAGTCGAGCAGAACGATGATCACCGGCTTGGTGGCGATGCGCGCCTGCATCACCAGGCAGCGGCCGGCCTCGCTGATGTAGCCGGTCTTCGACAGCCCCACGTCCCACTCGCCCGCGCGGACCAGCGCGTTGGTGTTGCGGAAATCCATCGCCCGCGCCCGGCGCTTGCCCTGGAAGGCCAGCCGCACCGACTCGGTGGTGGTGTAGTCCCGGATCAGCGCATGCTGGTAGCCGGCGTTGACCAGGCGGGCGAGGTCGATCGCAGTGGAGACGTTGTTGGGATTCAGGCCGGTGGGATCGACGAAGCGCGTGTCGCGCATGCCGAGCTGCTTCGCCTTCAGGTTCATCGCCTCGACGAACGCGGCGTGACCGCCGGGATAGGCATGGGCGAGGGCCGAAGCGGCCCGGTTCTCCGAGGCCATCAGGGCCAGGCGGAGCATCTCCTTGCGCGGCAGGGTCACGCCCACCCGCAGGCGCGAGGAGGTGCCCTTCAGCCGGTCGACGTCCTGCATGGTCACGGTGACCGGATCCTCCAGCGGCGCGCCGGATTCGAGCACCACGATCGCAGTCATCAGCTTGGTGATCGACGCGATCGGCATGACCGCATCGGTGTTCTTGGCATAGAGCAGCCTGCCGGCTTCCTGGTCGATCACCAGGGCGGCTGCCGAACGCAGGTCGAGGCCGGCCTCTTCGGCAGCGTCCATATCGTTCTCGAACAGCAGCGGCGCGGGCGGTGCCTCGGGGCGCGCAGCGGCCGCTTCGGTGTACGGGGCACCCGTGACCAGCACGGGATCGGAGACCTGCGCAGCAGCGGCCAGCGGCGCGAGCACTCCCAGGACGAGGACACTTCTTGTGAGCATGCAACCCTCGTGAAACAGTTTCTTGTTCCGGTGCCTTCGGATCCGCAGCCTCCCTGGCGCAGCACTCCCGGCACCGATGCCGAGTATCGACGGCACGCGGCGGTTCTTTAAAGCAGGGACTGTTCCAGTGACAATCCCGGATCTCGAAAGCTAACAGAGATCAATGGCTAGCGCAATGAACTTAAAGCCAGGTCGGGATTTCGCGGCGCCCGATTCCACACACCTCACAGGGGTGTGAACGCGGCGCCGGCAGCAACTGGCGCACCCGGCGGCGGGCGTGCCCCACCCTGATGCATCGACACGCCCGGCTTATGGTAGCGGCAACCCCGGGCATGCCCAATCTTTGTCAAACCGGCACCGCCCTCAGTCGGCCGGGACCGACCCGGCCGCAGGCTCCAGTTCCGCCTCCTCCCGACGCGCCTCCTCGCGCTGCTGCAGGGCCCACATCTGGGCGTAGGCCCCGCCGCGGGCGAGCAACTCGGCGTGGGTGCCGCGCTCCACGATGCGGCCGTGGTCCATGACCAGGATCTGGTCGGCGTCCACGATGGTGGACAGGCGGTGGGCGATGATCAGCGTGGTGCGGCTGCGCGCGATGCGGTCGAGCTCGTGCTGGATCGCCTTCTCCGACCTGGAGTCGAGCGCGGAGGTGGCTTCGTCGAAGACGAAGATGCTGGGGCTCTTGAGGATCGCCCGCGCGATGGCCACCCGCTGCTTCTCGCCGCCGGAGAGCTTGAGCCCGCGCTCGCCCACCGCGCTGTCGTAGCCGTCCGGCAGGGTCTCGATGAAGTCGTGGATGTGAGCGGCCCGGGCGGCGGCCACCACCCGCTCGCGGCCGGCCTGCGGATCGCCGTAGGCGATGTTGTAGCAGATCGTGTCGTTGAACAGCACGGTGTCCTGCGGGACGATCCCGATCGCGGCGCGCACGCTGCGCTGGGTGACCTCGCGGATGTCGGTTCCGTTGAAGGTGATGCGCCCGGCGTTCACGTCGTAGAAGCGGAACAGCAGCCGCGCGAGGGTCGACTTGCCCGAGCCGCTGTGCCCGACCACCGCCACGGTGTGCCCCGCGGGGATCTCGAAGCTCACATCGTGCAGGATCGTGCGCTTGGGGTCGTAGCTGAAGTCCACGTGCTCGAAGCGCACGCTGATCTCCCCGCGCGGCAGATCGGGCGCACCGGGGCGGTCCTGCACCTCGCGGTTGACCTCGAGCAGCCGGAACATGCGATCCATGTCGGTGAGCGACTGCTTGACCTCCCGGTAGACCATGCCGAGGAAGTTCAGCGGGATGTAGAACTGGATCAGAAGGCCGTTGACCAGCACCAGGTCGCCCAGGGTCAGGGTGTTCTGCACCACGCCCTGCGCGGCCAGGATCATCAGCAGCGTCACCGCCACCGCGATGATCGCGCTCTGCCCGATGTTGAGCAGCCCCAGGGAGGCCTCGTTCCTGACCTCCGCCGACTCGTACTTCTGCAGGTTGTCGTCGTAGCGGCGTGCTTTCCACTCCTCGTTGTTGAAGTACTTCACCGTCTCGTAGTTGAGCAGGCTGTCGATCGCGCGTGTGTTGGCCTTGGCATCGAGCTCGTTGGACTTGCGCCGGAAGTCCATGCGCCACTCGGTCACGGCGATGGTGAATACCATGTAGACCGCCACGGCAGCGAAGGTCACCGCGGCGAAGCGCCAGTCGAACTTGGTGAGCAGCACCGCGGCCACCAGGCTGAACTCCAGGATCACCGGGATGATGGAGAACAGCATGTAGTTGAGCAGCGTGGAGATGCCGCGCGTGCCGCGCTCGATATCGCGGGTGAGTCCGCCGGTCTGGCGCTCGAGGTGGAAGCGCAGTGACAGCGCGTGCAGGTGGCGGAACACCTGCAGTGCCACGCGCCGGATGGCGCGCTTGGCCACCCGCACGAAGACGACGTCGCGCAGCTCGGCGAAGAGCGTGGTGGACAGGCGCAGCAGGCCGTAGGTGGCGAGCAGCGCCAGCGGCAGTGCGATCACCGCCGAGCGGGCGTCGAGCGAATCGACGATGCGCTTCATGATCAGGGGCACGCCGACGTTGGCGAGCTTGGCGCTGGCGAGGAAGATCAGCGCGACGGCCACCCGCCACTTGAACTCCATGAGGTAGGGCAGCAGCGATCGCAGCACCACCCAGTCGTTGCGCGTGCCGCGGGGCTGCCGTGCGGGACGCGCAGCGGTGAGCGTGGTGGAGGTCATCGTTGACGAGATTGGGGTGGGGGCTCAGTTTGCCAAGCCGAAGCCGAACCGGGACGACGGCCCGGGATAGCCGAACGGATACCAGTCCCAGGGATACCATGAGCCGGGGCCCGGCCCCCGGCCGTACGCTCCCTCGGACCACTGCAATCCCGACCACATGCCGTTGCCCCAGCCCTGGTACGTGCCCCAGCCGAACCCGACCTGCGGGCCCACCATGATCTGTTCGGGCGTGGCCGGGTTGCGGTCGTGGCGCTGCGGTGCAGTCGCCGGGCGCGGCGCCTTCGCGACGGCGGGCGGGTTCGCATCCCGGGCGGTTGCCTGCCCGAGCCACTCGCGCGCCGCGAGCGATCCCTCTGCCGCGGCCAGCTCGATCAGCTGGCGCCCCTGCCCCGGATCGGGGGGAACGCCCTGTCCGTCGACCAGCATCCGGCCAAGCTCGTAACGCGCCTGCGCACTGCCCTGTGCAGCAGCACGCTGGAACCACACGGCGGCCTCGCGCGGCTGGGCGGGCACGCCGCGGCCGTGCAGGTAGCGCTCGCCCAGATCGAGCTGCGCCTGCACCTCGCCGAGGTCTGCGGCCCGCAGCCGCCACAGCAGCGCCTGTTGCGCGTCGCGCTCGACGCCACTGCCCTGCGCGAACATGTCAGCCAGCAGCAACGCGGCGCGGCCGTCGCGATCGGCTGCCGGCACCAGGTCGGCCAGTGCGCGCCGGTAATCGCCGCGGTCGTACGCGAACCGGCCGGCGTCGTAGTCGGCCCAACCGAGGCAGGGCAGTGCGCAGAGCAGGAGTGTCAGGCGGGCACGCATGGCGGAACGAGGGGCGAGATCCACCCCGGATTGTAGCGGTGATGACAGGTGCACTCTGCGGCCACGGGTCCGCCATCGGCACCGCCCCGACCTCCTATAATGCCGGCTCCTTCCGACCACCTGGAGAGAACCTTGGGCATGAAGAAGCAGACGGGCGCTGCGCTGGTCTGGTGGCTGGTCGGCGTGCTCGCCGTCGCCGGCCTGCTGCTTGCCCTCTGGATCTGGCTCATGACGAGCTGGAGCTATTCCTCCGGGGAGCGTGCGGGCTGGGTGCAGAAGCTCGTCAAGACCGGCGTGTTGTGCAAGACCTGGGAAGGCGAGATGGCGATGGTGTCCCTGCCCGGCTCGATGCCCGAGAAGTTCTTCTTCACCGTGTGGGACGACGAGACGGCAGCGAAGATCAATGGGATGATGGGGCGGCGCGTGTCGCTCTACTACGAGGAGCACATCCTGCTGCCCAGCTCGTGCTTCGGCGAGACGCGCCACTTCGTGCGTTCGGTGCGTGTGGTCGAGGGCGAGGCCCCGATGATGGTGCCGAACGATCCGGGGGCACAGTTCCCGCCCCGGCCTGCGACGCCGCCCGCTGCGCCCGCCCCCGCCGAGCAGAGGCCGCAATGAGCAGCACGCGCGTCCTGATCGTCACCGGCGCCGCGCGCGGGATCGGCGCGGCCTGCGCGCGGCTCGGCGCCCGCGCCGGCTACAGCGTCTGCGTGAACTACGCGCGGAGCCAGGGTGCCGCAGAGCAGATCGTGCAGGAGATCCGCTCAGGGGGCGGCCGCGCGATGGCGTTCCAGGCCGACGTCGCCGACCGCGAGCAGGCCGTCGCGATGTTCCGTGCCGTCGATCGCGAGCTGGGCACTGTCACCGCCCTGGTCAACAACGCTGGCATCACCGGTCCGCTGACGCCGGTGGAGTCGATCGATGCCGCCGGCCTGGACGATCTCTTCGGCGTGAACGTCTACAGCCTGTTCTGGTGCTGCGGCGAGGCGGTCAAGCGCATGTCGACCCGGCATGGCGGACGCGGCGGGGCGATCGTGAACGTCGGCTCGATCGCGGCACGCTACGGCGGCATGCCCGGCATGGTCGGCTACGCGGCGAGCAAGGCCGCGGTCGACGGCTTCACGCTCGGCCTGGCGAAGGAGGTCGGCCGCGACGGCATCCGCGTCAACTGCCTGCGCCCGGGCACCACCCGCACCGACATCATCGTGCCGCTTGGCGGCGAGGAGCTCGCCGCGCGCGTGGCCGCCGCCACGCCGCTGGGTCGGCTGGGCGATCCCGACGAGATCGCGCGCGCCATCCTGTGGCTGGTCTCCGACGCGGCCTCGTTCGTGCACGGCGCGATCTACGACGTCTCCGGCGGCCGCTGACGCGGCCGCGCTCACTGCCGCACGGGAAACCATGGCCACCATCACGCACCTGCAGACCGATCACTATCTCATCGCACTCCCAGTCACGCTGTCGGACAGCACGCACGGCCAGATGACCCACTTCGAGCTGGTCACCACGTGCGTGAAGGACAGCGACGGCGCGCAGGGCGTGGGCTACACCTACACCGTGGGATGCAACGGCGCGGCGATCTACGCCACCATCGCCCGCGATATCGCGCCCCGCATCCAGGGCGAGAACGCCGACCTGATCGAGTCGCTCTGGCAGCGGATGTGGTGGGCAACGCACTACGGCGGCCGCGGCGGCGCAGCCGCGATGGCGATCGCTGCGGTGGACATCGCGCTCTGGGACCTCAAGGCGCGCCGGCTCAACGTGCCGCTGTGGACGCTGCTCGGCGGTTTCGACGCCAAGGTGCCCTGCTACGCCGGCGGCATCGACCTCGACTTCCCGCTCGACAAGCTGCTGGCCCAGACCGACGACAACCTGGGCAAGGGCTTCAGGGCGATCAAGATGAAGGTCGGACGCAAGCGCCTGTCCGAGGATGTTGCCAGGGTGAAGGCGATGCGGGAGCACCTCGGCGAGGACTTCCCGCTCATGGTCGACGCCAACATGCGCTGGACCGCGGACGAGGCCATCCGGGCCGCCCGCGCCTTCCAGCCGCACGCGCCGGTCTGGCTCGAGGAGCCGACCATTCCCGACGACGTTGAGGGGCACGCGCGGGTGGTGCGCGAGGGCGGACTGCCGGTGGCCACCGGCGAGAACCTGCACACGCTGTACGAGTTCAAGCAGATGATCGCGGCCCATGCAGTCACGTTCCCAGAGCCGGACGTCACCGTGTGCGGCGGGGTGACCGGCTTCATGAAGGTTGCCCGGCTCGCGGAGGCCTTCAACCTCCCGGTCACTTCGCACGGCGCGCACGACATCACCGTGCACCTGCTCGCCGCTTGCCCCAACCGCTCCTACCTGGAAGCACACGGCTTCGGGCTCGACCGCTACATCGCCCATCCGCTCCAGATACGCGACGGCTTCGCCATCGCCCCGGATCGGCCCGGCCACGGCATCGAGTTCGACTGGAAGGGACTGGATGCGTGCCGGGCCTGACTTGCGGTTACAGATGCGGCGTGACTGAACGGCGTGCCGGGAAAGGCGTGGCAGGGCCCGCCGGAACATCCGCCCTCCCCGCTCACGGGGAGAGGCCGGCAGCGCGGGCGTCACGCTGTTCTGTCACCCGGTAACCGGCATGCCTTCCCTGTCACGGTCCTGACCGATGCAACTCGCTCGAGGGGTCCGCGTCATCCCCGGCGACTGGTTGAGCTGCAACCAGGTGCTGGTGAGCGATGCGAGGGGCGGCGTACTGATCGACGCGGGGCACGTGACCCGGGCCGATGAGACCCTCGCGACGCTGCGGCGCCCGGAGCACCTGGCCGACCGGCCGCTCCAACGAGTGATCCTCACCCATGCGCACAGCGATCACATGGGCGGCATTGCGACGCTGCAGCGGGCGTACGGCGGCCGCGTCACCGTGCCGGCAGGTGAAGCCGAGGCCATCTCGCACTGGGACACCCGGGCGCTCTGGCTGGACTGGGCAGGACAGCAGTGCGAGCGCTTCGCGTTCGACGACACGCTCGCTGCCGGCGAGCACTTCATGGCGGGCGGGCTGCGCTGGGACGCGCTGCCGGCGCCGGGGCACGATGCCGCCGCGCTGATGTTCTGGTGTGCTGAAGCACGCATGCTCATCTCGGGCGATGCGCTGTGGGAGAACGGGTTCGGCATCGTGCTGCTCGCACCGCCGGGCGGGCTCGATGCGGCGCGGGAGACGCTCGAGCGCATCGCGGCGCTCGGGGCAGGCATCGTCATCCCGGGCCACGGCAAGCCCTTCACGGACGTGCAGCGGGCGGTGGAAAGATCGCTGTCCCGCGTCGACGCACTGCGCGCGGACCCTCGCCGTGCAGCGCGCAGCGTGCTCAAGGTGAACCTGTCGTTCTCGCTGATGGAGCGCGGACGTCAGCCGGTATCCGAAGCGGCGCAGTGGGTCGAGCGCGTGCCGATGTACCGCGAGTACAACGAGCGCTACCTGCACCTGCCCCCGGGCGAGCTTGCAGCGCAGCTGATCGGGGAACTGGAACAGGCAGGCGCGGTGCGGCGCGAGGGCGACTGGCTACTTTCGGCGCTCTAGACTTTTCTGCTTGACGCCTTCACCGCAGAGGACTCCCTGTTCTCCTCTGCGTACCTCTGCGTCCTCTGCGGTAGATGCGGTAAGCGCAGTGAATGGAGTGCACGCGGTCTGCTCAGCGCTCGCGCCCGGCCTCGTGGAACGCCTTGCTCACTGGCGAGAGCAGATACTCGAGCACCGTGCGCTGACCCAGCGCGATCTCGGCATCGACCTGCATGCCCGGCATCAGCTTGAGGCGGTTGCCGTCGGATTCGAGCGATTGCGCCTTGAGCTCGACGATGCTGCGGAACTGGAACGCGCCGCCGCTGCCGGGGCTGGCATTGGCGCTGTCGTCGGCGCCACCGCCGTTGCGCTGCGGCGCCTCGGTGGCATCCGCACTCACCGTCCGCACCACGCCTTCGACCATGCCGTACTTCTGGAACGGGAACGGGGCCACCTTCACGCGCACCGGCTGCCCTTCGCGCACGAAGCCCCGGTCGCGGTTGTCCACCCACACCTCCGCACGCAACGGCTCGTTCGCGGGTACGATGGTCATGAGCACGGTGCCCGGCTGCAACACCGCGCCTTCGGTGTGCGTGGCGAGGTCCTTGATGACGCCGTCCTGGGGTGCGCGCAGCTCGAGCAGCTCGTTGCGGTGCAGCTGCTTCTCCCACTCCTGCAGCATGCGCTGGTACACGGCCTCGGTCTCCACGCGCTCCTTGTAGAGATCCTGCTGGTAGTTCGACTGCAGCTGCGCCAGGCGCTGGCGTGACTGCTCGATCGCGGCGCGCAGCCCCGCACCGGCGTGCACCCGGGCCTTGAGCTCCTGCTCGGCGTCGATCAGCTGGCGCTTGCGCTCCTCGGCCTGCAGGCGCCCGGCGAAGCCCTCGTCCACCAGCTGCTTCCAGGAGCGTGCCTGGTCTTCGTAGATCGGCAGCATCTTGCGCAGCTTCGCTTCCTGCTCCGCCGAGCTGCGCATGTCCTGCTCCGCCTTGGTGAGCACCGCGCGCTCCGTGGCCACCGAGTCCAGGTGCGCCTGCCGCCGCGCCCGGTACTGGGCCAGGGCCTGCTTGAACAGTTCCGGATCGTCGTTGGCTTCCGGCGCCAGCTCCAGGCCCGCCAGTTCGGCATCGATCCGGCGCAACTGCATCCCAGCCGTGTGAAGCTGCACCTGCACCTGCCTGCTGTCGGCTTCGGACAGGCTGGCGTCCATGCGTACCAGCACCTGGTCCTTCTTCACCAGGTCGCCCTCGCGCACCAGGATCTCCTTGATGATGCCGGCGTCGGCCGGCTGCACCACCTTGACGTAGCTGGACGGAACCAGCCGGCCGGGGGCCACCGCGATGATGTCGAGGCGGCCGAAGAAGGACCAGACGAGCAGCCCGCCGACCAGGGCAAGCAGGAGGTAGAGGATCGTGCGCGGCAGCGGCGAAGGGGGCTGCCGCTGCAGGCGCAGGATGGCCGGGGAGAAGTCGAGCGCCTCGGACGCGGGCGCGGCGTCGGTACCCGTCATGAAACGATCCTTGCAGGCATGGAGGCCATGCCTGCAAGGATCATGCTAACGGTCTGCCGCGCGGTCAGGAAAGCTTGATGCTGCCTTCCTGCAGGCTTTCCAGCGGGCTGAGCGACTGCTTGCCGCCGAAGCTGCTGGCGGTGATCTCCTGCTGGGCAGCACCCAGGGCGATGCCCGCCAGGCTCCCGGCGGTCCCGTAGACGTAAGCGAGGTCACCGCCGAGCGCCTGGGTGTCGCTGCCGCCGAGTTGGAACTGCGTCAGGCCGTTGGTCAGCGCCCACTGCGATAGCCCGGGGTTGCGGCGTTGCGAGCTGTCGAAGGTGCTCACCAGCTTGCGGAAGTCGAACGCCTCCACGTTCTGGTCCTGCATCGCCGCAGACCCGCCGGTGATGTCCTCGGTGATGAACTGCAGGGTCGAGACGGCCTGGTACTGCCGGCCCCGGTACCAGTCGTCGAAGGTGATCGATTCGGTCCGGCCGGTGGCCGGATTGCGGCCGGTCTCCAGGATCAGGTCCTGGCCGGAGCGGCGGAACTGCAGGTCGCCCACGCGGATGCCGCCCAGCGACAGCGTGCCGTTGCCCCCATGGCCGGACACGACCGTGTCACGCCCGTCGCCGCGGTTGTAGGCGATCATGTCGTTGCCGCCGCCCAGCCGCAACTCATCGTCGCCGCGTCCGCCAATGAACAGGCTCTTGCCGGCGGAGTCCTGGAGCACGTCGTTGCCATCGCCGCCATCGAGCAGGCTGCCGGCCGTGGGCGAGTTGTCCTTGAGGGTATCGTTGCCGGCGCCGCCCTGCAGGATGTCGGACCCGTACCCGCCGGAGAGCGCGTCGTTGCCGCTGCCGCCGGACAGGTAGTCGTTGCCCATCCCGCCGTCCATGCGGTCGCTGCCGGCCCCGCCAGCGAGGACATCATTGCCCTTCGACGCCCACAGCACATCGTTGCCGTCGCCGCCGTCGATGGTCACATTGCCATAGCTGTAACGACGGCTGGTCAGGTCGACCACGTCGTCGCCGGCGCCGGCGCTGATGATCTCGATCCCCGACAGCCGCGGCCCGGGCTGCAGGGCGGTGCGACGGGGGCCGTCGAGCAGGATCACGTCACCGCCCGACGTGCCAAGCAGCGTGTCGATCCCGTCGCCGCCGATGAACACGTCCTGGCTCTGCACCTTGCCGGCGATGCCGACGGTTTCGTTGCTGCCCCGGTAACCCGGGCTGCCCACGTTGGTACGGGTGGAGCCGCCGCTCCAGGTGCCGTCCGCAGACACCCGCAGCATATCGTCGCCTGCACCCCCGTCGAGAACGTCGCGGCCCCTGCCGCCGGTGATGTCGTCGTTGCCGCCGGCCCCGTTCAGCCGGTCGTTGCCGCTCCCCCCCACCAGGACCAGGTCGGCATCGGCAGTCGCAGCATCGACCGTGAGGTTGAACGTTCCCGCCGCGGAAGCCCCGGCCCGGTCGGTGGCCACGAACGCCAGCTGCATCGGCGCAGTCCGCGCGGCGGCCGCCGCCATCGCTTCGGGTGCGACTCCGCTCAGCGTCAGCGTCGCCGCATCGAAGGACAGCCATGCAGGCAGCGCGGAGCCATCGGCCATGGTGACCTGGTAGCTGAGGAGGTCGTTCGGGTCGACATCGACGAACGCAGCAGCCGGCAGCTTCAGGTTGAAGACCTGGCCGGCGGTGGTGCTCGCATCAGGGAGCGCCTGCACCAGCTCCGGCGCATCGTTGACGTTGGTGACGGTGAGGTCGATGACGTCGGCGTCGTGCGCGCCGGCGCGATCGGTAGCGGTGACCCGGATGCTCACCGTGCCCACCTGGCCGTTCCCCGGCGCCACCGTGAAGCTGCCGCTGGCGGCATCGAAGCTGATCCAGCTCGCCAGCGCGCTGCCATCCGCCATCGTCGCCGACAGGGTCAGGCTGTCGCCCGCATCGACGTCGGCGAACATGCCGACCGGCAGAGCGAAGCTGAGCGTATCGTCCTCGGCCACGGTCTGATCGGTCATGCCGGCGACCAGGACCGGTGCATCGTTCGTGTTGAGCACCGTGAGGCCGAAGCTGTAGGTCGACGTGGCGCCGGACCGGTCGGTCGCGGTAACGCTGACCGTGCCGCTGCCCACGTCCGCGTTCTGCGCGGTGCCCGAGAGCATGCCGGTCCCGGCATCGAACGCGAGCCACGCCGGCCCGCTCACGCCTAGGCTGAGCACATCGCCTGCATCCTGGTCAGCGAAGAGGCCGGACACGTCGAGGGCGAAGGCGGCATCCTCGGCGACCGACTGGTCCGCCACGCCACCGACGACCGTGGGTGCGTCGTTCACGTTCGTCACTGCAACCGCGAAGGTCTGCTCGGCCGCAGCGCCGGCGGCATCCGTGGCCGTCACCGTGATCGAGTAATCGCCAACTTCCGCGTTGCCGGGCGTGCCGACCAGCGCATTGGTCGTCTGGTCGTAGCGAAGCCACGCAGGCAGCGACCCGAAGCTCAGGGCCAGGCTGTCGCCGGCATCGACATCGGCGAAGGCGCCGTCCAGGCTGATGCTCACCGGGGCGTCTTCGGTCGCGCTCACGCTCTCGATGACATCGGCAACGGTCGGGGCGTCATTCACCGGTCGCACGGTGAGATCGAACATCAGTGCGGCGGTTTCCTGCTGATCGTCCGTGGCGATGATCCGGATCGAGTAAGTGCCGACCTGCGCATCGTCAGGCGCTCCGCTGAAGGTCAGCGTGGCCGCATCGAAGGCGAGCCAGGTCGGCAGCGCCTCGCCGTCCGCAAGCGCCACGGCATAGGTGAGGGGCCCTCCCTCGGGATCCGTGAAGGTGCCCTGCGGGAGCGTGAACGACAGCGCCTGGCCTTCGTTCACGGTGGCGTTCACCGGCAGCTCTTCCTGGACAGTCGGCGGCTGGTTCACGACCTGGCCCTGCCCCGCGGGCAGCGTTCCGTCGCTCGCATACTGGGTCGCATACTCGCCGCCGGCGACTGCACCCGGCTCGTCACTGATGTCGAACCCACCGCTCGAGGCGCCGGCGAACAACTGGAACGGGGCACCGGGCGTGGCGTTGAACAGCTCCTGGCTGTGTGCGCCCACCAGGCCGGCCAGGTCGAACACCTGGACGTTGCCGTCCGCATCGACGAACTGCGCGTGTGCCACGACCTGGTCGGTGCTCACGTTCCATCCGGTGCCGACGTCGTAGAACCAGGAGACGAGGATCTGGTCGCTGCTGCCGGCCACGCCCAGCGTCAGTGTGCCCCACTGGTCGACGTAAGCCACGATGTTCTCGGGCCGGATGCCATTGCCGAACGAGATCGTGTCGGTCTCGCCGCCATCCACGCCGGGGGTGTTGTCGATGTAGAGCGTCCCGTCGCCCCGGTTGAACAGATACGTGTCGTTCCCCGCGCCGCCACCTGCCAGGCCTCCGCCCGCGCCCGCCACCAGGATGTCGTCGCCCATGTCGCCGGAGAGAACGTCGAACCCTGCACCGCCGACGAGGACGTCGTTGCCGTCGCCGCCATAGAGCGTGTCGTTGCCCACGCGACCGTCGATGTAATCATCGCCGCCCAGGCCCGCGATCTGATCGTCCGCCAGGCTGCCTTCCAGGGTCTGGGCCTCGTCGTTGCCTTCCTGGTAGCCGGCAGCCCCGGCATCGCTCTGCGCCATGAGCCCGGCGTAGGTGGCGCTGGTACCGTCCGCGAAGCGGAACTCGATGTCCATGGCGGGCGGCGGAGGCAACGCGCTCCCGTCCGGCATCGGCGCGATCAGGTCGGGCGGCAGCATCTGCAGCACCAGCCCCTGGTTCGGGGATACTGTGACCGAAGACACGCCCGGGACGCCGAATTCGGTCAGCGCTCCCGGCTGCGTGGTGAGGCTGTCCAGCGTGATGCCCGGGCCGAACTGGACCACGTTGCTGACCGGCTCGCCGATCCACGCGATCAGCGCCTCGAAGGCTGCCTTGGCCTGGCTCGCCGGTACCACGCCGGCCTCGCTGTCGCGCATCGTCTCGAACACCGAGCGCATGCTTTCCGGGAGGCGCTCGATCAGGCCGGGATCGGCATTCCTGAAGTAGGCGTTGCTGTAGTTGCCGGTCCCGAGGTTGGTTGCAAGCGCCTGCTCGGCGGCGACACGGAAGCCGGCGAACTGATAGGTCCTCGGCGCGGCGAAGTAGATGGTGTCGACACCCTCGCCGAGGTTGTAGCGGATGGTGTTCGTGCCGGCGCCGGCATCGATCACATCATCGCCGAGACCGCCGGCGATGATGTTGTCGCCGGCCTTCGCCACGATGTAGTCACCGAGATCGCTGCCGTTATACGTTGCCATGCTGTGCCTCCAGAGCCTTCCTGTTCCGATCGCCAGCCGAACCGGCGCTGCGCGTCCGCTGGCTGTTCCGGCAATTGCCTGCCGTCGCCTGCGCAATCACGCACTTGAGATTGTTGCTGACACGCGACAGGGCGCAAGGCGCATGCCACGGATCCGGCGGCTTGGTGAACCATGGTCAAGATCCGGGAGTCCGTGACACTGCTGCAAGCAGCGTTTGACGTTGCGTGATCAACTCGGCGGGCGGGCGATCCCCGGTGCCGGCGATCTGTCAGCTGAACTGCACCGGTGTCTTGCAGGAGCGTGAAACCCGCATGGCATGGCGTGCAAGGGCACGACGCGGGTCGTCACTCCTGCCGCAGATGGGCAAACTGCGATCGATGTTGAAACGCGCGCTCCGCGCGCAGGTGGAAGGACGCGCGGCTGCGAAGGCGCCGGGCCGTGACCTCAGTGCAGTCCGGACACGGCAGCGCGCTCGGCGACTGCCGCGCCCACCTGGCGCGGCTGCGGGGCGAGCCCGCGCGGCGGCTCGGAGCGGTCGACCCGCGCCGGCTCCGCGAGGGCCGACTGGTCGCCCAGGCGGACGATGGCATCCACCCCCAGGCCGCGCGGCAGCTGGTGCGCGATGAACAGGATGGTGCTGCTGCCCTTGAGCTGGTTGATGGTGCGGGCGAAGTGCTCACTGGTCTCGACGTCGAGGTTGCTGGTGGCCTCGTCGAAGATCAGCACGGCCGGACGCTTGAGCAGCGCGCGGGCGATCGCGATGCGCTGGCGCTGGCCGCCCGACAGGCCGATGCCGTGCTCGCCGATCACGGTCTGGTAGCCGTGCGGCAGCGCTTCGATGACCTCGTGGATCTCCGCCTTGCGGCAGGCTTCGATCACCTCCGCGAACGCCGCATGCGGATTGGCCATGATCAGGTTCTCGTAGATCGTGCCGGAGAACAGCACGGTCTCCTGCGGTACCACGCCGAAGGCCTGGCGCAGTTCGTTCGCCGACAGGTTGCGCAGGTCACGGCCGTCGAGCAGGATCTGCCCGTCGGCCTGGGTGTAGAAGCCCATCAGCAGCTTGGTCAGCGTGCTCTTGCCCGATCCCGACGCCCCCATCAGGGCGGTCAGCTGTCCGGGCCGCAAGGTCATGCTGAAGCCGCGGTACACGAACGGGCGCTGGTCACTGTAGCGGAAGCTCAGGTTGATCACGTCGATGCGTCCGGCCGCACGGCTGCTGCGCGCCGGCACGGTCGCATAGGGCTCGGTCGGGATGTTCATCATGTCGCCCAGGCGGCGCACGGCCACCGAGGCCTGCTGGAACTCCTGCCACAGCCCGACCAGCCGCAGCATCGGCTGCGACATGCGGCTGGCGAACATCTGGAACGCGACCAGCATGCCGATCGTGAACCCCGGGCTGCCCATCACGAGGAGCGCGCCGACGACCAGGATCGACAGGGTCATCGCCTGTTCGATGCTGTTGGCGAGCACGTTGACGGTGTTGGACAGCTGGCGCGCGGAGAAGCCGGCCTTCAGGTATGTGGCCAGGTAGTCGCCGTAGCGCCGCTCGAGCACCGGCTCCATCTGCATCGCCTTCACCGTCGACATGCCGCCGACGTACTCGGTGACGAAGGCCTGGTTGCGCGCACCGAGCAGGAATTGCTCGTTGAGCCGCTTGCGGAAGACCGGGGTGGCCAGCACGCTGAGCACGGAGATGAGCAGCAGCCCGGTCAGCGCCACCAGGGTGAGCTGCCAGCTGTACCAGAACATCACCGCGAGGAAGATCACCAGGAACGGCAGGTCGAGCACCAGCGATACTGCCGCGCCGGAGAGGAAGTCGCGGATGGTCTCCACCCCGTGCAGCCGCGACACCACGACCCCGGTGGGCCGCTGCTCGAAGTAGCGCAGCGGCAGCCGCAGCAGGTGCGAGAAGACGTGCGTGCCCAGCACCGCGTCGATGCGGTTGCCGGTGTGGATGACGAGGTACTGCCGGACCCAGGTCATCGCGGCGGTGAACAGCATGAACATGGCGAGCGCGAACCCGACCACCAGCAGTGTGCTGTGGGTCTGGTGCACGATGACCTTGTCGATGATCGCCTGCGTGAACAAGGGCGTTGCGAGTGCCATGAGCTGGATCGCCAGCGAGGCGATCAGTACGTCGCGCCACACGCGCTTGTGCTTGAGCAGCTCCGGCACGAACCAGCCGAAGCCGAAGCCGGCCGGCTCGGCTTCCGGCTTGTCTTCCGGCGCACCGGACTCGTTGGCGGCCTGCGGGGCCCGGCCCACGGACAGGAAGGCGCCCTGGAACAGGATCGGGAAGTCGGCCACGGAGGCCGTCTCGCCGGCCTCCGAGCCCGCACGGAAATAGAGGAAGCGGGTACCGTCGCTCTTGACGACCAGCGCGGGCACCAGGGGCGCCTCCTGCGGCTCGTCGTTCGCGGCGCGGTTCTGCGCCGGCGCGCGCAGCAATGCCACGCAGGGCAGCGCGACCTCGGCGAAGGCGCGCGCCTCCCGCCACTGCCCCACCGCGAGTCCCATCGACTCGGCCGCCTCACACAGCGTCCCCAGCGTGTAGGGCGGTGCAAAGCGCTGCAGGATGAGCTTGCCGTCGAACGGGATGCGATAGAGCTGGCACAGGCTGCCCAGCACCCAGAGCATCGGCGCGGAGTCGATCGGCGTGGACAGCAGCGCCACCTCCTGATGGGGGGCGGAGGCGCTGACTTTCTGCTTCTTGAATGGGAGCACGGGCGGGCTTCGGGGGGAACAGCCCGCAGGTAGCAACGCCTATGCCATCGGCGTGGTGCCCGGCCGCGGCGCCAGCCCCCCCCCCCGGGAATGTCCGTGCGCTCAGGCAGTTGGCGGTAAGCAGGCGCTACCTGCGCAAGCGGCCCGCCGGGCCCGGGCGCCGGTGCGCGGCTACTGCTCGCGGCTGAGCAGCGCGGAGAGTGCGGCGTGGTCGGAGATGCGCGACCAGTGCATGCCGCGGTGCACGTGGGCGAGCTTCACCCGGAAGCCGCGCACGTAGATGCGGTCCAGGTGCAGTACCGGCAGCAGCGCGGGGAAGCTGCGCGCCGGACCGCGCCCGTAGGTCTCGAACACCTCGGAGACATGCAGGCAGCGGATCAGCAGGTGGCTCGCCTTGCGGGTCCAGTCGTTGAAGTCGCCCGCAACGATCAGCGGCGCACCGCTGGGCACCAGCCGCTCGATGCGGCTGACCAGGGCGAGCAGCTGGCGTTCGCGCCAGGTCTTCAGCAGCCCCAGGTGCACGTTGATCGCATGCAGCCGCTGGTCCCAGCCCGGCACCTCGATCTCGCAATGGAGCAGCCCGCGCCGCTCCATCTGGTGCGCGGACACATCCTGGTTGTCCCAGCGCACGATGGGGAACTTGGACAGGATCGCGTTGCCGTGGTGCGCGTCGTCCACCACCGCGTTGCGGCCGTAGGCGAAGTCATGCCAGACCTGGTCGGCCAGGAACTCGTACTGCGGCGCCGTCGGCCAGTCCGCATGCCGCTCGGCGTGGCGCGCGTGGAAACCGACCACCTCCTGCAGGAACACGAGGTCCGGCTCGACCGTCTGCAGGCGGTCGCGCAGCTCGTGCAGGGAGACGCGCTTCTGGAACTGCGGGAAGCCCTTGTGGATGTTGTAGGTGAGAACGTGCAGGTTGGGCATGGCGGCGGGCGGCGCAGGGCAGCCGCGGCGAAAGTGGGAGAGGCCGCTAGCGGACCCTCCCGGGCAGTTGTCGGATCGCTTCCGCGTTGCTCCACGAGAAGCACTGGTGCGCCGCCTGCTGCCAGGGCAGCCACGCGAAGCGCAGGTGCTCGCGCGGTGCAATGCGCACGTCCGCCGGGCGCGGCAGGGTCAGCCCGAAGACGTGTTCCATGTTGTGCGTGACCCCCGGCGCGTAGCGCCAGCGCCACTCCGGGAAGATCTCGTATTCGTTGCGCAGTTCCCAGTCGGCAAAAGCGAACCGCCGCGCGTCCAGGCCGGTCTCCTCCTCCACCTCGCGCACCGCGGTCTGCTCCAGCGTCTCGCCCTCGTCCTGGCTGCCGGTGACCGACTGCCAGTAGCCGGGATGGTCGGCGCGCTCCAGCAGGAGCACCTGCAGGTCCGGGGTGTGGATCACGACGAGGACGGATCTGGGTATCTTGTACTTCAACGGCGGAACCGCAGAGGCACGCAGGCGCAGAGAAGGCACGGAGAAAACCGCTTCATCCCAACCCCGCCCATCTCGCCATCCCCACAACCATCGAAAGAATCCTGCGCGTCTCTGCGCCTCTGCGGTCAGGCTTTTTCCTGCGTGCGCACGCGAACGTGCAGCTCGCGCAGCTGCTTCTCGTCCACCGGGCTCGGGGCCTGGGTCAGCAGGCACTGGCCGCGCTGGGTCTTGGGGAACGCGATCACGTCGCGGATCGAGGTCGCGCCGGTCATCAGGGTCACGATGCGGTCCAGGCCGAAGGCGATGCCGCCGTGCGGGGGCGCGCCGTATTGCAGGGCGTCGAGGAGGAAGCCGAACTTCTGTCGCGCCTGCTCGGTGCCGATGTTGAGCGCCGTGAACACCTTCGACTGCACGTCCTGGCGGTGGATCCGCACCGAGCCGCCGCCGATCTCCCAGCCGTTGAGCACCATGTCGTAGGCCTTGGACAGCGCACGTCCCGGGTCGCTGTCGAGGTAGTCCTCGTGCCCGTCCGCGGGCGAGGTGAACGGGTGATGCAGGGCGTCCCAGCGCTGCTCGTCCTCGTTCCACTCGAACATCGGGAAGTCGAGCACCCACAGCGGCTTCCACTGGCCCTGGGCGAAGCCCTTCTCGTGCCCGATCTTCGCGCGCAGCGCGCCGAGCGATTCGTTCACCACCTTGGCCTTGTCCGCGCCGAAGAAGATCACGTCGCCATCCTTCGCGCCGGTGCGCTGCAGGATGGTCTGCAGCGCGGCATCGGACAGGTTCTTCACGATCGGCGACTGCAGGCCCTCGCGTCCGCGCGCGGATTCGTTCACCTTGATGTAGGCCAGCCCCTTCGCCCCGTAGATGGCGACGAACTGGGTGAAACTGTCGATCTCGCCCCGGCTGAGCAGTTCGCCTCCGCGCGGCACGAGCAGAGCAGCCACGCGCCCGCCGGCCGCGTTGGCGGCAGTGCTGAACACCTTGAACTCGACCTCCTTCATCGCATCGGTCAGCTCGGTGAGCGTGAGCGGGATGCGCAGGTCGGGCTTGTCGGAGCCGTACTTCGACATCGCCTCGGCGAAGGTCATGCGCGGGAACGGCGTGGGCAGGTCCACCGCCGCAACCTCCTTGAACACCGAGCAGATCATCTGCTCCATCAGCGCGGTGATCTCGGCCACGCCCAGGAACGAGGTCTCGATGTCGATCTGGGTGAACTCGGGCTGGCGGTCCGCGCGCAGGTCCTCGTCGCGGAAGCACTTGACGATCTGGTAGTAGCGATCGAACCCGGCCACCATCAGCAGCTGCTTGAACAGCTGCGGCGACTGGGGCAGCGCGTAGAACTCCCCGGCGTGCATCCGGCTGGGCACCAGGAAGTCGCGCGCACCCTCGGGGGTCGACTTGGTGAGCATCGGCGTCTCCACGTCGATGAACCCCTGCGCATCGAGGTAGCGGCGCACCGCCATCGCGACGCGGTAGCGCAGGCGCAGGTTGCGCTGCATCTCCGGGCGGCGCAGGTCGATCACGCGGTACTCCAGGCGCACGTTCTCGCCCAGGTTCTCGTCGTCGAGCTGGAACGGGGGGGTTAGCGACGGGTTCAGGATCTGCATGTCCCTGGCCAAAACCTCGATCTCTCCGCTCACCAGGTTGGGGTTGACGGTGCCGGCGGGCCGCTCGCGCACCTTGCCTTCGACCCTGACCACGAACTCGTTGCGCGCGCGATCCGCGGTGGCGAAGGTGTCCGGGGTGTCGGGATCGATGACCACCTGCACCAGCCCCTCGCGGTCGCGCAGGTCGATGAAGATCACCCCACCGTGATCGCGGCGGCGGTGGACCCAGCCGAACAGGGTGATGGTCTGGCCCAGGTAGCGTTTGTCGATGAGTCCGCAGTAGTCGGTGCGCATTGGTACGGAAGGGTTCGGCTCGTGGTTGGTCTTGTTGCTGGCGGGAGGCTGCCCGTGCATCAGGGCGTCGTGGTCAGGTCCTGGGTGTCGGACTTCGACGGCGCCAGCCGCGGGGCAAGCGGCGGCGCGACGCCCATCGACACGACGTACTTCAGCGCCGCATCCACGCTCATGTCGAGCTCGATGACGTCGCTGCGCGGGAGCATGAGGAAGAAGCCCGAGGTCGGGTTGGGCGTGGTCGGCACGTACACGCTGATGTAGTCGCCACGCAGGTGGTTGCTCACGTCGCCGCCGGGCGTGCCGGTCTGGAACGCGATGGTCCAGCAGCCCTTACGCGGATACTCGACCAGCAGCGCCTTGCGGAACGCCTGTCCGCTGGAGGACAGCAGCGTGTCGGAGACCTGCTTCACGCTGTTGTAGATCGACTTCACCACCGGGATGCGGGCGAACGCGGCTTCCGAGTAGCGCAGCAGCCGCTGGCCGATGATGTTGGCCGCCGCGAGGCCGGTGAGCAGCACCACCAGCAGCGACAGCAGCAGGCCCAGGCCGGGGATGTGCCAGCCGATCAGCGTCTCGGGCTGGATGGCCTCGGGCAGCAGCAGCAGCGTCTGGTCCATCGTGGTCACGATCAGGTTGAGCACCCAGAACGTGATCGCAATGGGGATCCAGATCAGCAACCCGGTTACGAAGTACTTTTTCACCAGCCATCCGTGGGTGGTCGCCCGGGCGGCCCCGGGGCGCCGCCGGTCGGGTCAGGAAAAGGGGCGCTACTGGCAGGCGGGACAGGCCCCGGTGCCGCAGGCGGGGGCCGCCGCGTCAGACTTCTCGGCGCTGCCGGCGCTTCCCGCGTCGCCGCTGGCTTCGGCCTTGGCCTCGGCCTTCTTCGCCGACCCCTTGCCGTTGCCCTTGAAGTCGGTGACGTACCAGCCGGTGCCCTTGAGCTGGAAGCCGGCTGCGGAGACCAGTTTGGTCATCTGCGGCTTGCCGCACTCGGGGCAGTCGGTGATTGCCGCATCCGACAGCTTCTGGAGATATTCCTTCTCAAGTCCGCAGTTACCGCAGCGGTATTCGTAGATTGGCATGTTCTCCCTCGCGAATCTTGCAGAAAAACAGGATTATACCGGACACTCGACCCAAGCCGACCATATGGGTGCAGCGGCCCGAATCCAAGTGCCGGAGGCCTCATTCCCGCCCCGAGCGCCAGATCGACAGCACCAGCCAGGCACCGGCCAGGAACGCGAGCAGGAACCCGACCAGGCCGAACAGCGGCAGCCCGAACAGGGTGGGACCGCCCTCCACCGTCATGACGATGGACGAGCCCACGATCAGGGCGGCGGTGATGATGCCGATGGTCAGCCGATTGGCGCTGCGATCGAGCTGGTGCCCGAAGTGGTCCAGACGCTTGAGGTCGAGCTCCATCTTCAGGCGGCCGCGGCGCAGCTCGCGCAGCAGCTGGCGCAGGTCGTCGGGGACCCGATTGGCGATTGCCGCCAGCTCGACCAGGCGCTGCCGGCCGCGGGCCACGAGTGCCGCCGGCCGGCTGCGCGCCTTCATCAGCCGGCCGAGGAACGGGGTAAGGTGTTCCACCAGCTGGAACTGCGGGTCGAGCTGGCGGCCCAGCCCCTCCAGCGTGATCAGCGCCTTGAACAGCAGCGCCAGGTCGGCCGGCAGCACGATGGCGTGGCGCCGCATGATGCCGGCGATGTCCTGCAGCACGGCGGCGATGCGCACGTCCTTGAGCGCGACCCGCTCGTAGTCGAGGATCATGTCGGCGACGTCGGTGGCCAGCCGCCCTTCGTCCACCTCGCCGTCGGGCACCCACTCCAGCAGTACCTCGACGATGCCGCGCTCGTCGCGGCGCGCGAGCGCCCAGAGCATGTCGACGATCTCGTGCCGGCGGCGCTCGGTCAGGCGCCCCGCCATGCCGAAGTCGATCATGGCGATGCGGTTCCCCGGCAGGTAGAACACGTTCCCCGGGTGCGGGTCGGCGTGGAAGTAGCCGTCCACGAGGATCATCTTCAGCACCGCATCGGCCCCGCGCCGCGCCAGGACCGGACGGTCCAGCCCCGCGGCATCGACTGCCGGGAGGTCGTTGCCCGGCACGCCGTCCACGCGCTCCTGCACGTTCATGCCCTGGCGCGTGTAGTCCCAGAAGATGCGCGGAATGACGATGCCGGGGTCGGCCGCGAAGTTGTGCGCGAAGCGCTCCTGGGCGCGGGCCTCGAGCGCCAGGTCCAGTTCCCGGCGCAGCGAGCGGCCCAGTTCGGCCACCATCTGCGAGGGCTGGAAGCGGCGGGCCTCGGTGACCTCCGATTCGAGCATGCCCGCCAGGTAGCCCAGGATGCGCAGATCGGCCTCCACTTTCGGACGGATGCCGGGCCGCATGACCTTCAGCACGACCCGGGTGCCGTCCGCAAGCCGGGCCCCGTGCACCTGGGCGATCGAGGCCGACCCCAGCGGGACGGCCTCGATGTCCTGGAACAGCTCCAGCGGCGAGCGTCCCAGGGCCTTCTCCATCTCCCGCAGCATGAGGTCGAAGGGGGCCGGCGGCACGTCGCTCTGCAGGCGCTCAAATTCGCTGATCCACTCCGGGGGGAACAGATCGACCCGCGTGGCGAGCACCTGGCCGAGCTTGACGAAGGTGGGCCCCAGCTCGGCCAGCGCGAGCCGGGCGCGCTGCGGAAGGGTCAGCTGCTCGGCCTGCGCGCGCGCGCCCCAGTGGAGCACCTGGCCCGCCCGCTCGAGGACGCCGGCCACCCCGGCACGGCGCACGAGGTCACCGAAGCCGTGGCGGATCAGCACCACGGTGATCTCGTGCAGGCGCGGCAGATCGCGCATGGCCTGCAGGGTCTCGATCAGCATCAGGGTCCCGTGGGAGGCGCCCGGCCGGGGCGGGTCAAGTCCCGGCATGCGGCGCCGATACTTGGACCTGGAGCGCCGCTGGCCGAGCGATGAAAGGCATCATTTTCACCGAGTTCATGGAGATGGTCGAGACGCAGTTCTCGCCCGAGGTGGCCGACCGCATCATCCTGGCCGCCCACGTCCCCTCCGGCGGGGCCTACACCTCGGTGGGCAACTACGATCACGCCGAGATGTGGAGCCTGGTGGTCGAGCTGTCGAAGGTCAGCGACACGCGCATGCCGGACCTCCTCAAGCGCTTCGGCGAGCACCTGATCGGGCGCTTCGCGGCCGCCCACGCCGCCTTCTTCGCCCAGCACCAGAACGCATTCGACTTCCTGGAGACGGTGGACGCCGTGATCCACCGCGAGGTGCTCAAGCTCTACCCGGACGCCGAGCTGCCGCACTTCGAGGTGGTCGAGCGCGCCGCGCAGCGCCTGGTGCTCCTCTACCAGTCCGCGCGGCACTTCGGCGACCTCGCCGAGGGCCTGATCCGCGGCTGCGCTGCGCACTACGGAGACACCCTGCAGATCACCCGCGAGGACCTGCCCTCCACGGCGGGCAGCCGGGTGCGCTTCACCCTGGAGCTGGCATGAGCGCCGGACCGTCCCAGGCCGAGGTCGAGATCCTGCTGCGCCGCGTGGAGCGCGAGCGCCAGGCCCGCAAGCAGGCCGAGCAGCTGCTCGAGCACAAGGCCAGGGAGCTGTACGAGGCCAACCAGCAGCTGCAGGCACAGGCGGCACGGCTCGAGCTCACCGTGCTCGAACGCACCCGGGCGCTGGAGGAAGCCCTCGCAGGCATGCAGGACGCGCTGCGTGCCAAGGGCGAATTCCTGGCCGTGGTCAGCCACGAGATCCGCACGCCGATGAACGGCGTGCTGGGCATGACCCAGCTGCTGCAGCTCACCGAGCTCACCGAGGAACAGCGCCGCTACTGCGACACCATCCAGGCCAGCGGCGAGACCCTGCTCGCCATCATCAACGACATCCTGGACATGTCGAAACTGGACTCCGGCAAGGTGCGCCTGGACGTGCGGCCCCTGCAGCCGCGCCACGTCTTGAAGGAGGTGGCCGACCTGCTCGGCGCACAGGCGCAGAGCAAGAACCTGTACCTCGACACCGAGGTCGCCGGCGACGTCCCGGCCTGGATCTATGGCGACGCCACGCGGCTGAAGCAGATCTTCACCAACCTGGTCGGCAACGCGCTGAAGTTCACCCAGCACGGGGGCGTGCAGGTGGCCATGCGCATGGCCAGCGACGGCAGCGTGCTGGAGTGCCAGGTGCAGGACACCGGCATCGGCATCGCGCCCGACAAGGTCGACCGTCTGTTCGAGCGCTTCTCCCAGGTCGACAGCTCGATCAGCCGGCGCTACGGCGGCACCGGGCTGGGACTGGTCATCTGCAAGCACCTGGTCGAGGCCATGGGCGGCGACATCGGCGCGAAGAGCAGACCGCACCGGGGCTCGACCTTCACCTTCCGCATCCCGGTCGCCGCGGCACCGGCGCCGGCCGCGACGCCGCCAACGCCGGAGTCCCTGCCGAAGCTCTCGGCCAGCCTGCGCATCCTGCTGGTCGAGGACAACACCGTCAACCAGATGCTGGCCATGGGCATGCTGCAGAAGCTCGGCTGCGCCGCCGATCTCGCCCGCGATGGCGAGGAAGCGGTGGCGCGGGTGCGCCAGGTCGACTACGACGTCATCCTGATGGACATGCAGATGCCGAAGATGGACGGGCTGAGCGCCACGCGTGCCATCCGCGGGCTGGTGAAGCCCAAGCAGCCGCAGATCGTCGCGCTCACCGCCAATGCCATGGAGAGCGACCGCGACCTGTGCCTGGGCGCGGGCATGAACGACTTCCTGGCCAAGCCGTTCAAGATCGGCGAGCTGCAGGCGAAGATCGCCGCAGCGGCTGCCCGTGCCAAGGGTGCGGTCGAGGTCAGGGCGTAAAGCCGTCCCCCTGCTGCAACCGCGGAGGCGCAGAGGGTCACAGAGGAAGCGCGGACCGGGACTCGTTGAGGCAGGCGCCGGGCAGCGTGTCTTCCCCCCGGCGGTCCCTCGCGTCAGTGCTCTGCGCCTCCGCGCCTCTGCGGTTGCTCTGCGCCCTGCCCCGTTACGCCTTGGGCTTCCTGTCGTGCCCTTCGGGACGGAGCGCCTCCGACATCCCCGCCAGCATCCCGCTCGCCAGCGCCGCGAAGCGCTCGCCGAACTGGCGCGCCGCATCCATGCTCGCGATCGCCCCGTCGCTCATCGTGGCCGTCATCCGCGCGGAGAACTCGCGGGCGGTGTCGGAGATCACCCGGCCCGTGTCGGTGCCCGCACGCTGCGCGTGTGCCGCCAGTTCCTGCCACTCGCTCTTCACCGTGCCGCTGGCAGCCTGCGAGACCTGCCGCACCGACTCGAGGAAGTCGCCTTCCATCTGGCGCATGCGCTCCAGTCCCTGGCGCAGCTCGGTGTCGGAAAACTCGCGGCCGCGGTCGGTGAGCTCGCGCAGCGCCAGGCTGGAGGCCTGCGCGGCCTTGCTCAGCGCCTCGTCCATGCCGGCGAAGGCGTCGGACAGCGCCGCGCGCACGTCGTGGCCGCGGTGCTCCACGCCGACGCTGATGCCCTCGGTCATCGACCGCATCACCTCGCGCACGCTGGCCAGGTCCAGCCGGCGGGATTGCAGTGCCTGCAGCGTCAGCGCGCGCACGCGCTCGCGGATCCGGTCTCCCGCGGCCACCGACTCGCTCGCCGCCGCTCGGATCTGCTCATTGGTCATCTGCTCGTCGCTCATTGGAGTCTCCTCGAAGCTCGCATCCGGGATCGCGATACAACCTCCGCGCTTCGCTGATCCGGGCCGGATCCCCGGCGCAGCCGCGCGGGCTTCGGTTATGCTACGCGCCTTTGGCGCCGCTTTCGCGCCGTCCGCCCACCCGCACCGCTCCCGCTCATGTCCAGACCCCTGCGCGCCGCCGTGATCGGCACCGGCTATCTCGGAAACTTCCACGCCCAGAAGTACGCAGCCCTCGACGGCGCCCGGCTGGTCGGCGTCGTCGATGTCGATGCGGCCCGTGCACGCGAGGTGGCGCAGCGCGTGGGCGTACCGGCCCACACCGACTATCGCGAGGTGCTCGGGGCGATCGACGTTGCGTCGATCGTGGTCCCCACCGAGCACCACTACGAGGTCGCACGCGCCTGCCTCGAGGCCGGCGTGCACATCCTCGTGGAGAAGCCGGTGACACGGACAGTCGAGGAGGCGCAGCGCCTGGTCGAGCTGGCGCGCAGCAAGGGCCTGGTGTTCCAGGTCGGCCACCTGGAGCGCTTCAACCCCGCCATCCTGGCGGTGCGCGACCAGATCACGCGGCCGCTGTTCATCGAATCGGATCGGCTGGCCGTGTTCAAGCCGCGCGGCATCGACGTCAACGTGGTGCTGGACCTGATGATCCACGACATCGACCTGATCCTGAGCCTCACCCGCAGCGACATCACCGACGTGCGCTCGAGCGGGTTCAAGGTGCTCACCGAGGCAGTCGACATCGCCAACGCCCGCATCGAGTTCGCCGACGGCTGCGTCGCGGACGTCAACTCCAGCCGGGTGAGCCAGCAGTCGCTGCGCAAGCTGCGCATCTTCCAGCCCGACCTCTACGTGTCGGTCGACTGCGAGAAGTTCCACGTGCGCACGGTGCGCAAGGAGGGCCCGCCCCTGCCCGGCGGCATCCCGCGCATCGTGTCGAGCGAGCAGCAGTTCGAGAAGGCCGATCCGCTCCTCGCGGAGATCCGCGCCTTCCTCGACGCCGTGCGCGAAGGGCGCGAACCCGCGGTGAGCGGAGAGGACGGCCGCCGCGCGCTGGAAGTCGCCCTGAAGATCTGCGCGCAGATGAATGTCGCGCTCAACGCCGTGACCGCCAGCCAGGAAGAGGATCTATGAGCAGCGCCGCCACCCCGATCCCGATGCTCGACCTGAAGGCCGAGTACGCGCTGTTCGAGCCCGAGTTGACCCGGAGCCTGCTCGGGGTCCTGGTCTCCGGGCAGTTCATCCTGGGGCCGCAGGCCACTGCGCTGGAGCACGAGGTCGCCGCGTACTGCGGAGTGGAGCACGGCGTGGCGGTGGCCAACGGTACCGACGCCATCCACCTGGCCCTGCGCGCGCTCGGCATCGGCCCCGGCGACGAGGTCATCGCCCCCTCGTTCACGTTCATCGGCACCACCGAGCCGATCGCATATGCCGGTGCCACGCCGGTGTTCGTGGACGTGGACCCCGACACGTTCAACGTCGACCCGGCTGCGGTCGAGCGCGCGATCACGCCGCGCACCAGGGCGGTCGTCGCCGTGCACCTGTTCGGGCAGTGCGCCGACCTGGAGCGGCTGAAGGACATCTGCGACCGGCGCGGCGTCGCCCTGGTGGAGGACTGCGCGCAGTCGATCGGCGCGGACTGGAAGGGACGCCGCTGCGCAGGCTGGGGGGCGCTGGGCTGCTTCTCGTTCTACCCGAGCAAGAACCTGGGCGCATATGGCGACGCCGGCATGGTCGTCACCAACGACGCCAGGCTGGCCGAGGAGTTGCGCGTGCTGCGCAACCATGGCAGCCGCGCGCGCTATCACCATCACGTGATCGGCTACAACTGCCGGATGGACGACATGCAGGCCGCGATCCTGCGGGTCAAGCTGCAGCACCTGGACCAGCTCAACCAGCTGCGCGGCGAGAAGGCGCAGGGCTATGCGCGCCGGCTCGCGGGCAGCGGCCTGGTGCTGCCCAGGGAGCATGGTCACGGCCGCCACGTCTACCACCAGTACACCATCCGCAGTCCGCGGCGGGACGCGATCAAGGCCGCGCTCGACGCGGCGGCGATCGGCTCGATGATCTACTACCCCATCCCCCTGCACCGGCAGGAGGTCTATGCCGAGGCGGCAGCGGGGGTGAGCCTGCCCCACTCGGAACGGGTTGCGGCCGAGGTGCTCTCGCTGCCGATGTTCCCGATGCTGACCGACGCTCAGCAGGATCGCATCGCCGACGTCGCTCTCTCCGCGCTCGCGTAGCCGGGGCTGGCCCCGTCCTTGCAGGTGGGGCGGGATCGCCCGCACGGTACAGGAGGGTCTCATGCGATTCGCGGTCGTGCTGTGCCTGCTGGCCGCAACCCATGCCGGAGCGGAGATCTTTCGCTGGACCGACGCACAGGGACGCACCCACTACTCGGACAAGCCCCCGGCCGACGCCAGGAGCCGGCAGGTGAAAACCCCGATCAACTCGATCGCGGGACCCGCCGTCGTCACCAGTCGCCCGCGCACCACGGCGGCCTCGTCCGGGGCTCGGGCACCGGTGCGGATCTTCACTGCGCCCTGGTGCGGCTACTGCAGGAAGGCCAAGGCACAGCTCGTCGCACGCAACGTGCCGTTCCAGGACATCGATGTCGAGGGCTCGGAGAGCGGGCGGCGCGAGTTCGGCGAACTGGGCGGGCGCGGCGTGCCGGTGATCCTGGTAGGCAGCCAGCGCATGGACGGCTTCGACGCCGGCGGGCTCGACGCGATGCTCGCGGCGGGCGGCTACTGAGCAGCCGGCCCGGGGCTGCTCAACGTGCGCGGGGGTGCGGCGCGCTGGTGATGCGCCCCGGTGAGCGCTTCGGGTGCAGAGCGGGTGGCGTACCCGCGGCGCGCTGGCTGGATGCCCGGCGCTGGCGCGGTCTGCGCCGCACCACTGCCGCAGTACTCATGGCGGCAACCGAGGTCACGCCCTTGCCGGCAGTTCGGTCGCCGACCCGCCGGGCTGCCGCGTGCGGTCGAGGATGGTCATCGCCGAGCTCACCATCGTCGCGACATCGGTGAGGTTGCCCGGCACGATGAGCGTGTTGTTGGTCCTGGCGAGGTTCGAGAAGGCGTTCATGTAGAGCTCGGCCACCTTCAGGTTGGCGGCATCCATGCCACCGCGATCGCCGAGTGACTCGGCCACCGCGCGCACCGCCGCGGCGGTCGCCTCGGCGATCAACCGCACCGCCGTCGCTTCGCCCTGCGCCTTGTTGATGGCCCCCTGCTTCTCGCCCTCGGACGTGAGGATGGCCGCCTGTTTCTCGCCCTCGGCGAGGTTGATCTCTTCCTGCTTCTGGCCTTCCGACTTGGCGATCAACGCGCGCTTCTCGCGCTCGGCGGTGATCTGCTGCTGCATCGCGCGCAGGATCGATTCGGGCGGGGTGAGGTTCTTCAACTCGTAGCGCAGGACCTTCACGCCCCACGAACGGCCGGCTTCGTCGAGCACGCCGACGATGCGCTTGTTGATCTCCTCGCGGCTCTCGAGGGTCTTGTCCAGCTCCATCCGGCCGATCTCGGAGCGCAGCGTGGTCTGCGCGAGCTGGGTGATGGCCATGATGTAGTCGGAAGTGCCGTAGCTCGCCAGGCGCGGATCGGTGACCTGGTAGTAGACCAGACCGTCCACCGCGAGCTGGGTGTTGTCCTTGGTGATGCACACCTGCTCGGGCACGTCGAAGGGCACTTCCTTCAGGCTGTGCTTGTACGCGACCCGGTCGATGAACGGGATGATGATGCGCAATCCGGGCTCGAGCACCTCGTGGAACCGGCCGAGCCGCTCGACCACCCAGGCGTGCTGCTGCGGGACGATGCGCACGCCCTCGATCACGAAGACCGCGGCGAAGGCGACCAGCGCGAAGGGGATCGCGAAGGGCCGCGTCACCTCGAAGGCGTACACGACGATGGAAAGGATCAGTGCGCCAATCAGTTTGGGACCCAAGTTCGTCTCCTTTTGCTCGGGCGTCCGCGGAAGCGGCAGTGGCAGTGGCAGTGGCAGCTTCTTCATGCCGGACGGGCCTTCGTCACCTCGAGCAGATTGCCCGTGACCGCGGTGATGTAGAGCAACTCACCCTGCGCGCCGGCGCACTCGCCGCTGACCCGCGCGTCCCAGTCCGCGTCGCGGTAGCGAACGCGGGCCACCCGGTCGGCCTCGCTGATCCAGCCCTGGAAGGCCACCGGCTGTCCGGCATCCAGCGACGCCATGGGCGCCTGGTCGATGCTCTGGCGATGGCGGTTGACCCAGATCACTCCCGCCACGGCGCCGATGGCGACCACCACTGCCTGGACCCAGAGCGGCGCGCCGAGGAATGCGGCCGCGGCACCGAGCAGGGCGGCGATGCCCAGGAACAGCAGGTAGAAGGTCCCGGTCAGCAGCTCGGCAACGATCAGCACGATGCCGGCGATGAGCCAGAGGAAGTGGCTTTCCATAGGTACGGCCAGGGGCGGGCGACGCTCACATTAACGGCCGTCCGCTGACCCGCTTTAGCCGTGCGCCCTGCGCCGGGCAGCGCGCGGGGCCGCCGGGGGGCGGCCGGTTACCGGCCGGCCGTCCGGGTCCCGCGCGCTACTCGAAGGTGTGCAGGGCGATGCGTTGCTTGGCGATGAAGTCCCAATCGTACTGCACCCCCAGGCCGGGGCCGGTGGGCACCGGCACGCAGCCGTCCCTCCCGATGCAGTCCAGCTGGTCGCTGTAGCCGCACTTGTAGACCGGTGGCACGGCGTTGGGCGTGTCCGGGCCCACCAGGGCAACCTCGTAGTAGTTGGTGTTGCGGGTGGCGGCCATGCAGTGCCGGTGGGCGGGGCCACAGGCGTGGATCTCGACGTCCACCCCGAAGGACTCGGCCAGGTGCGCGATCTTCATCGCACCGGTGATGCCCATGTCGTACTCCGGGTCGGAGCGCAGGAAGTCGGTGCCGCCCTGGATCAGGAAATCGGCTTTCGGCTCGACGCCGCGCACGTGTTCGGTCTGCAGGATCGGCGTGCGGATCATCTCGCGCAGCTTCTTGTGGGCGAACGCCGACACCCCCGAGTCGCGGAACGGATCCTCGTACCAGAAGTAGCCGGCCTCGTCGCACGCACGGCCCACGTAGAGCGCATCGGCGAAGGTGCGCAGCTCGCACGCGGGATCGATCATCAGGTTCATGCGGTCGCCCACCGCCTTGCGCACATGCAGCAGGTTCTCCGCCTCCTCGCGCGCATTGCCGTCGTTCCAGCCGTGGATCTTGAATGCGCGGTAGCCCATCTCGTGGCACTGCTGGGCGAAGGCGGCGAACGCCTCCTTGCTGTCGAGTCCGCCGTTGCGGTCGCCGTGGTAGGTGCTGGCGTAGGCCGGCAGGCGCTTGCGGTAGGCGCCCAGCATCTCGGAAACCGACGCGCCGAGCTTCTTGCCGTGCAGGTCCCACAGCGCGATGTCCAGCGGGCCGTGCCCCATGTGATCGAACTGGCGCGCCTGGCGCTTGAGGTCGTCGTAGATCAGCTCGCGCTCCTCGGCCTGCTTGCCGATCAGGTAGGGCGCCAGCATGACGGTTTGTCCGAGCGCGGACGGCGAGCCCACCCAGTGCGTCACGTACTCGCCGCGCAGGCCGTTGTCCGTGGTGATCGCCACCGCGTACTTGGTGATGCGGGTGGTGGCGCCCTTCGCATAGCCGAATGCTCCCACGCCCGCACCGCGCACCGCCCCGAGGTTCTTCGCGTCGAACTGGAAGACGTGCACTTCGACACGGTTGATGGTGCTCATCTCTTCTCCTCCTCGATCGTTTCGCCACAGGATAGCACCGGGGCGCAGGGGTAGAATCGCCACCTCCCGTGGGAGACGCAATGAGCGAGATCGACATCCAGCGCCGGCATGGCCTGGGCCTCGAGGATGCGCGGCGCCTGGCGGAGGAGATCGCAGGCGGTCTGAAGCGCGAGTTCGGCCTGACCTGGCGCTGGGACGGGCAGGCCCTCCGGTTCAGGCGCGATGGCGTGGAAGGTGCCCTGACGGTGAGCGAGGATGCGATGCGCATCCACGCGCGGCTGGGCTGGCTGCTCGCGCTGGCCAGGCCCCGGATCGAGCGCGAGATTCACACCCGGCTCGACCGGGCGCTGGGCCCGGTGCCGCCACCCGGCGGCCACGGCCGGGCCTAGCCCGGCGCAGCGCCCCGGGGCGCTGCGCTCACGCCGCCGCGCGCGAGTCGGCGGCCGGCGTACGGAAGGCTTCCAGCAGCTTCGCCTCCTTCTGCTTCGCCGCAGCGAGGTGCCGCACCTTCACGTGGCCATAGCCGCGGATCTCCTCCGGAATCGAGGCTACCTGCAGTGCCAGCGCGTGATTGTCCGGAGTGAGCTTTGCGAGCAGCTCGTCGAGCGTCCGCTCGTAGTCCGCGATCAGCTGGCGCTCGGTGCGGCGCTCTTCGGTGTTGCCGAAGGGGTCCAGCGCGGTGCCGCGCAGGAAACGCAGCTTCGCGAGCAGCTTGAATGCGCTGAACATCCAGGGCCCGTACTCCTGCTTGATCAGCTCGCCCTTGTCGTTGCGCCTGGCAAGCAGCGGCGGGGCGAGGTGGAAGTGCAGCGTGTAGTCGCCCTCGAACTGCGCCTTCAGCTTCTCGGTGAACGCGGGATCGGCATACAGGCGCGCCACCTCGTACTCGTCCTTGTAGGCCATCAGCTTGAAGTAGTAACGGGCCACGGTCTCCGCCAGCCCCGACTTGCCCTTGCCGCGCGCCTGCTCCTCGCGGCGGACACGCTCCACCAGCTGCGCGTACTTCTGCGCGTAGGCCGCGTTCTGGTAGGCGGTGAGGAATTCCACCCGCCGCGCCACCATCTCGTCGAGCGACTCCGACAGCCGCGTCGGGGCCTTGGCGTCCTCCTTCGGCGCAATCATCCGCTCGACCGTCTGGGCATCCACCGCCATGCGGCGGCCCCACAGGAACGCGGCCTGGTTCATCTTCACCGCGGCGCCGTTGAGCTCGATGGCCTTGTTGATCGCCTCCGCGGAAACCGGGATCAGCCCGCGCTGGTAGGCGAAGCCGAGCATGAACATGTTGGTCGCGATCGAGTCGCCGATCAGTGCGGTCGCGATGCGGGTGGCCTCCACGAACTCGGCGTTCTGCTCGCCCACGCCCTTGGCGATGGTGCGCTTGAGCGACTGCGCCGGAAAGGCGAAGTTGGCGTTGCGCGTGAAGTCGCCGGTCATCTGCTGGTGGGTGTTGACCACCATGCGGGTCGCTCCGGTGCGCGTCGTGTCCATCGTCTTCTGGCTCGCCGACACCACCAGGTCGCAGCCGAGCACGACCTTCGCGCCACCGGAGCCCAGCCGCACGGTCCTGATGTCGGAGGGCTGCGCGGCGACCTGCAGGTGCGCCCACACGGCGCCTCCCTTCTGCGCCAGGCCCGCCATGTCCAGACTGGAGAAACCCTTGTTCTCCAGGTGGGCGGCCATGCCGAGGATCGCGCCGATGGTCACGACGCCGGTACCGCCGACGCCGGTGACGAGGATGCCGTAGGGCTGCTCGAGCGCCGGCAGCGCGGGTTCCGGCAGGACCGGGAACGGTGCGTCGGTCTTTTCGCCCTGGCTCGCCCCCTTGCCCTTGCGCACGTTGCCGCCGTGGACGGTGACGAAGCTCGGGCAGAAACCCTTCACGCACGAGTAGTCCTTGTTGCAGGAGGACTGGTCGATGCGGCGCTTGCGCCCGAACTCCGTCTCCAGCGGCGTCACCGACACGCAGTTGGACTGCACGCCGCAGTCGCCGCAACCTTCGCACACCAGGTCGTTGATGAACGCGCGCTTGGCCGGATCGGGATAGGCGTTGCGCTTGCGGCGCCGGCGCTTCTCCGAGGCACAGGTCTGGTCGTAGATGATCGCCGTGGTGCCCGGGATCTCGCGGATCTCCTTCTGCACCTTCTCGTAGTCGTCGCGATGGCTGACGCGCACCTCGGGCGGGAACGTGCCCGCGGCGTACTTCTCCGGCTCGTCGGTCACCACCTCGACCTTCTTCACGCCCTCGGCGAGCAGCTCGCGCGCGATCTGGCCAGGGGTGAGGTTGCCGTCGATGTGCTGGCCGCCGGTCATGGCGACCGCGTCGTTGTAGAGGATCTTGTAGGTGACGTTGACGCCGGAGGCAATGGTGGCGCGCACCGCCAGGAAGCCGGAGTGGAAGTAGGTGCCGTCGCCGATGTTCTGGAACACGTGGTTGGTCTTGACGAATGGCGCCTCGCCCATCCAGCTCGCGCCCTCGCCGCCCATCTGCGTGTAGCCGGCGGTGTTGCGGTTCATCCACTGCGACATGAAGTGGCAGCCGATGCCGGCGAGCGCGATGCTGCCTTCCGGCACCTTGGTGCCGCTGTTGTGCGGGCAGCCCGAGCAGAAGTACGGCGTGCGGTCCATCGCCGGCTTCTCCTGCACGCGGGTCTCCAGCGCCACCTGTTCCGCGACGCGCGCGGCGAGCTGGTCGTCGGGCCGGCGCTCGAGGATGCGGTGGCCGATCGCGACCGCGATCTCGTTGGGGTCGAGCGCGCCGTTGCTCTGGAACAGCAGGACGCCCTGCTCGTCCTGCTTGCCGACCACGGCGGGTGCGCCCGCCATGCCGTAGAGGATCTCCTTGAGCTGCGACTCCACCAGGCTGCGCTTCTCCTCGACCACGATGATCTTCTCGAGGCCCTGGGCGAAGGCGCGCACACCCTGCGGCTCGAGCGGGAAGGTCATGCCCACCTTGTACAGGCGCACGCCCAGGCGCTTCGCCTCGGCTTCGTCGATGCCGAGGTATTGCAGGGCCTGGCGCACGTCCATGTACGACTTGCCACAGGTCACGATCCCGAGCTTCGCACCGGGCGTGTCGATGACGACCTTGTCGAGCTTGTTCGCGCGAGCGAAGGCGCGCGCAGCATCAAGCTTGTGGCGGTGCAGGCGTGCTTCCTGGTCGAGCGGCTGGTCGGGCCAGCGGATGTTCAACCCCCCGTCGGGCATCTGGTAGTCGGTGGGCGTGACGACCTGCACGCGGTCCGGACTGACCTCCACGGAGCCGGACGCATCGATCACGTCCTTCATGCACTTCAGGCCGACCCACACGCCGGCATAGCGCGAGAGCGCCCAGCCGTAGATGCCGTAGTCGAGCAGTTCCTGGACGCCCGCAGGATTGAGCACCGGCATCATCGCATCGACCATCGCGTACTCGCTCTGGTGTGCGGTGGTCGAGGACTCGCAGGTGTGGTCGTCGCCCATCAGCGCGAGCACGCCGCCGCGCGGGTGCGTGCCGGCGAGGTTGCCGTGGCGGAACGCATCCCCGGTGCGATCCACGCCCGGCCCCTTGCCATACCAGATCGCGAAGACGCCATCGTAGTTGGGCTCGCCGTGGAAGCCGAGCTGCTGCGTGCCCCAGCAGGCGGTGGCCGCGAGGTCCTCGTTCACGCCGGGGTTGAAGACGACGTGGTGCTCCTTGAGCAGCCTCTTCGCCGCCCAGAGCTGCTGGTCGTAGCCGCCCAGCGGCGACCCGCGGTAACCGCTGATGTACCCGCCGGTATGGAAGCCAGCGGCCTTGTCGCGCAGGTGCTGCATCAGCGGCAGGCGCACCAGCGCCTGGGTGCCGGTGATGTAGATCCGGCCATCCTGCTGCGTGTACTTGTCGTCGAGGGAAACGGTGCGAAGGGTCATGGGTGCATCATCCTGGAGGCCCCGCGCGAGGGCCGGTCAACCCGCCAAACTGGTTATGGTGCCACACTTGCGGATTTCCTAGACCACTGTGCAGCAAGGGAATTGCGCTAAGCGAGCACGATTTCCAACCGCGGTTCACACAGAGGACACAGTGGGTCACAGAGGAAGACCGGGCCTGGGTTTTCGCCATTCCTCGGTGTTCCTCTGTGTCCTCTGTGTTCAATCCGGTGCGAATCAGCGGGTCACAAGACATCAACGGGCGATCACCACCTTGCCAGCATGCGTCGCGCCAGCAAGGTGCTCGTACGCCGCCCGCGCATCATCGAAGCCGAACACGCGGTCGATATGCGGCTTCAGGCCATGCAGCGCGATGGCCCGGTTCATCTCGTCGAACATCTCGCGCGAGCCCACGTAGATCCCCTGCACCCGCATGTGCCGGCGCAGGATGGCCGCGGTGGGAATCGGCCCGGCGGTGCCGGTCAGCACGCCGATCAGCGTGACGATGCCGCCGAAACGCACCGCATTGAGGGACTTTTCCAGCGTGCCAGCCCCGCCGACCTCCACGACCACGTCGGCCCCGCGTCCGCCGGTGAGCGCCATCACGGCTTTCTCCCAGTCGGGTTGCTTGCGGTAGTTGATCACCTCGTCGGCGCCCAGGCCCCTGGCCAGGGCCAGCTTGTCATCGCTGCCGGAGGTGATGACGCAGCGCGCGCCGTGCAGCTTGGCGAACTGCAGGGCGAACAGCGACACGCCGCCGGTGCCCTGCAGGACGACCACGTCGTCCGCCTTCACGCGCGCTTCGCGCACCAGGGCGTTCCAGGCGGTGACGGCGGCGCAGGGAAGCGTGGCCGCCTCCTCGTAGGACAGGCTGGCCGGCAGCTTCACCACGCCCTCGGCGCTCAATACCTTGTATTCGGTCAGCATGCCGTCGATGGCGCCACCAAGCGCTGTCCGGGCGTAGTCCGCGCTGACCTCCCCGGCGAGCCAGCCCTGCATGAAGCATCCGGCGACGCGATCGCCGGGCCTGACCCGGGTCACACCGGGACCGGCCTCGACCACCTCTCCGGCACCGTCCGAGAGGGGGATCAGTCCCGCCTGAGGCGGGGCTCCGTACGCCCCGCGCGCCACCAGCAGGTCGCGGAAGTTGAGGGACCAGGCATGCATCCGGAGCAGCACTTCACCGGGCCCCGGACGTGGATCCGGCCGCTGGGCGGGCGTGATGCTGTCCAGGCCGGACCTTGGTTGCAGTTCGTAGAGCTTCATCGGATCCTCTCGCAGCGGTTGCCGGGTGCGGCGCCGAAAGCAGAAGGGGCCGAAGCGTGTGCCGCGGCCCCCGTGTCACCGTGGTGAACGAGCAGGGCGCCGCAGGCGGCGCCCAAACCGGTCCTAGAACGGAATGTCGTCGTCCAGGTCGTCGAAGCCGGAAGACTTCTTGCCGCCGCCGGCCGCGCCCGCCGGCTTCTTCGCCGCCGGGGCCGCGTTCTCGCTCACGGCGTAGTCGGGCTCGCGCATCTCGGCGGTTGCACCGCCGCCCCCGCGCCCGCCGAGCATCTGCATGCGGTCGCCGCGCACCTCGGTGCTGTACTTCTCGTTGCCGTCCTTGTCGGTCCACTTGCGCGTCTGCAGGCGGCCCTCGACGTACACTGCACTGCCCTTGCGCAGGTACTCGCCGCAGATCTCGGCCTGGCGGCCGAAGAACGCGATGCGGTGCCACTCGGTCTGCTCCTGCATCTCGCCGCTCTTGTCCTTCCACTTCTCGGTGGTCGCGATGCTGAACTTGGCCACGGCGTCGCCGCTGGGCAGGTAGCG
>CAZFYX010000075.1:0-4009 GCA_964523885.1 uncultured Burkholderiales bacterium
GGGCAGGCGGCGCTCAGCGCAGTGCTCTGGCCCGGTTCGAGCGCGGTCACGGACGCCGCGCTGCAGAGCGCAGTGACCGCCGCCAACGCCGGGTTGCCTGACTACGCGCGCGTCCACCGCTGGATCCGCGCACGGGCGCCGTTCGACGCACAGCATGGGATGGCAACACTCAACGGCCGTCCGCGCCGCGATGCGATCGAGGCCCTGCACCGCAACGCCCTCGCCGGTCTGCCGGACGAGCCATCGCAGCCGGATCTTGCCGGAACGGGGACCATGAGCTTCTACGTCGAACTGACGGCGGCCACCGCGCGCGAGCGCGATGAGCTCGTCAACATTCCGATCGTCCAGGCCTGCGTCAGCGGCCGGGTGTCGCTGCCCAGCTATCTCGCGTTCCTGCGCGAGGCCTATCACCACGTTCGCCACACCACCTCGCTCCTGGACTCGTGCCGGGACCGGCTGCCGCCGCGCCTGGCCTGGATGCGCAGCGCCCTCGACGAGTACATCGAGGAAGAGCAGGGGCACGACGAATGGATCCTGGAGGACATCCGCGCGTGCGGCGCGGATCCCGAGGCGGTCCGCAACGGCCGGCCCGGCTTTGCCGCCGAGGTGATGGTGGCGTTCGCCTACGACACGATCAGCCGTCGCAACCCGGTTGGCTTCCTGGGCATGGTCCACGTGCTGGAGGGCACCAGCGTCGCGCTCGCGCTGATGGCGGCAGACCGCATCCAGGCCGGCCTGCACCTGCCCGATGCGGCGTTCAGTTACCTGCGCTCGCATGGCACGCTCGACCAGTCGCATACGCAGCACTTCGCGCGACTGGTGGATCGGATCGAGGACCCCGCCGACCGCGCCGCGGTCGTGCATGGCGCGCGCATGTTCTACCGCCTCTACGGCAATGTGTTCCGGGACTTGCCGATGCCGCAGGCCGCGCCCGCGAACGTGGGGGAGCTCGCCGCATGAACGCCGACCGCATGGTGGTGGTGCTCACCGGGGCTGGCGGGGGCATCGGCAGCGCCGCGGCGCGCGTGCTGGTCGAGGAGGGCGCACAGGTGCTCCTCGTCGGGCGCAACCAGCCGCGGCTGGTCGCCCTGGCCCAGACGCTCGCGCGGCCCGCATCCGCCAGGGTGGTTGCAGCCGACGTCACGACGCCCGACGGCCGCGCCACGATCCAGTCCGCTGCCGTGGCGGCCGGCGCCAACGCGCTCGTCAACAATGCCGGCGTACCCTGCTTCGGCCGCTTCGAGACCCTGGCACCCGAGCAGATCGAACGCGCCATGCAGACCAACCTGCTCGCGCCCATGCTGCTCACGCATCTGCTGCTCCCGCACCTGCGCGCGCAGCCGGTCGCGCGGATCCTCAACGTCGGCTCCGCCCTGGGCAGCCTCGGCCTGCCCGGATTCAGCGCGTACAGTGCGGCGAAGTTCGGGCTGCGCGGCTTCAGCGAGGCGCTGCGCCGCGAGCTCGCCGGCTCCAGCGTCGCGGTCCAGTACCTGGCGCCACGCACGACCCGCACTGCGTTCAACGACGAGGCGGTCGATGCGTTCAACCGCGCGACCGGGGCCCAGTCGGACTCTGCGGACCAGGTCGCAGAGGCGCTGCTCGCCATGCTCCGCAGCGGCAGCGCGGAGCGCTTCCTCGGCTTCCCGGAGAAGCTGGCCGCGCGCCTCAACGGCTTCGTGCCGCGCCTGCTCGACGGCGCGTTCCGCCGCCATCGCACGGTCCTGCACGCCACCAAGCAATCCGTCTGAAGGAGAGACCCCGCATGAACCCATTGCGCTTCGCACGCGTTGTCGCGCTCCTGCTCGCCGCCCTGCTCGTGTCCGGTGCTGCCCCGGCAGCCGATGCGATCGTGGAGGTCGCCGAGCTGCAGCATGGCTGGGAGGTGATCAAGTACCAGACTCCCGAGAAGCAGCAGGAGAAGCAGTACGAAGGCCTGGCCGCGAAGGCCCGCAAGGTCAGCGAAGCCAATCCCGGGCGGGCCGAGCCGCTGGTCTGGGAGGGCATCATCCTGAGCTCGTGGGCGGGCGCCAAGGGCGGGCTGGGCGCGCTGAGCCTGGCCAAGCAGGCACGCAACCGGTACGAGGAAGCGATCAGGATCCAGCCCGACGTGCTGGACGGGTCCGCCTACAACAGCCTGGGCGTGCTGTACTACAAGGTGCCGGGCTGGCCGATCGGGTTCGGGGACCACAAGAAGGCCGCCGAGCTGCTGCAGAAGGCGCTGTCGATCAACCCCAACGGGATCGATCCCAACTTTTTCTACGGCGAGTATCTGCTGGAGGAGGGCAAGGCAAGGGAAGCGGCCGCGTACCTCGAACGGGCTCTCAACGCGCCGCCGCGCCCGGGCCGCGAGATCGCGGACACGGGCCGCCGCGAGGAAGCCCGCAAGCTGCTCGACGAGGCCCGGCGCAAGGCGGGTTGAGCGCAGCGTTCTGTCGCAGAACTGCGTTGCGGCGCGCCTCGAGGTTTCATCGGTGGCGCACACGCGCCGCGAGTGATTGAATGCGCGGTGCCAAGCGTTGGTTCAACGGACAGGTCCGCAGATGCGGACGGCTTTCTTCAACACCCTGTTAGCGCGCCGACCCGGCGCACGCGGCATGGACCGCCAGCCCACCTTGCGGCCGATTCTCGATCTGCAGCTCGAGATGGTGCAAGGCTGCGATGCGGCGTGCGATCGACAGCCCCAGTCCGCTGCCGATCTGGTCCTGGCCCGGCGGGCGGTAGAACCGATCGCCAAGACGGCCCAGCGCCTCGGCTGATACGCCGGGGCCGTCGTCCCGGACCGTGACCCGGTCGCCGCCGAATACGATGTCCACGTGCGAACCGGGTGGGCTGTAACGCACGGCGTTGTCGACGAGGTTGCGCAGCATCACCGCGAGCAGATCCTCGTTTCCTTCCAGCGGCAACGGCGCCGCGTCTTCCTCGGGCCAGATGCAGGCGATCTCGGTGCCGCGACGGTCGGCTTCCGGGAGGCAGTCGGACAGCACCTGCTCCATCACCCGCTCCCAGCGCACGGCGCTGGGAGCCACCAGGGCCTCCATCCGCTCGACGCCCGCCAGCGCGAGCAGCTGGCGCGCCAGTCCCCCCAAGCGGTTGATACCTGTGGTGAGCCGGGCCGTGGCAGTGCGGCGCGCTTCTTCCGTCTGCGCGAGCTGCAGCACTTCGCTCTGCGCCTGCAGCGCCGCGATCGGCGTGCGCAACTCGTGCGCCGCATCCGCAGTCAGCCGCCGCTCGTGCTCCAGCGCCGTGCCGACCCGGCCGAACAGGCGGTTCATCGCGCGCACCAGCGGCCTCAGCTCCACGGATACGGGCTCGGCGACCGGCCGCAGCTCGTCCGGCGCGCGCTTCTCCACCTCTTCGGCGAGCGCGTTGAGGGGGCGCAGCGCGTGCCGCACCGACGCCAGGATGCCGATCAGCAGCACCGGCAGCGCCATGATCCAGAGCGAGAGCTGGCTGAGCAGCAGATCGAGGATCAGCTCCTGCCGCTCGCTCACGCGCTGGCCCACGCCGACGACCCATGCCTGGTTGGGCGAGCGCAGGTAGTAGACCCGCCAGTCCCGTCCGGTGATGTCGAGGTTGATGAAGCCATCGCCGTTGCGCGGCCGCGGCAACGTCACGCCCTGCCGGTCGGCGAGGCTGAGCCGGCCCGCGCGGTTCCATACCGCGATCGCGAGGTCCTCGATCTCGGCAGCACCTTCGCGGCGCTTGCCGTGATTGAGTTCCGCCACCTCGGGCAGCTCGATCGAGGGATCGACCGGGAGCGTGCTGACCACCTGGCGTGCGAGGCGCACCTGCTGCGTGTCGAACAGCTCGTTGATCTCCTTGCGCGCGTAGAGGAAGCTCATCGCCAGTGTGGCGATCCACACCAGGGCGGCGCAGGCGAGCAGCAGGATGAGCAGGCGCCGCTGCATGGGCTATTCGGTCTCCTGCAGCTTGCCCAGCATGTAACCGACCCCGCGCACGGTTCGCACGATGCCGGGATCGATCTTGCGCCGCAGGTGGTGCACGTAGA
>CAZFYX010000076.1:0-8794 GCA_964523885.1 uncultured Burkholderiales bacterium
GCGACGCACGACCCCCCTTGCAGACAGGTACAACCTAAGGGGGTTTACGCATGAACGACATCATTCGCGACGAGCTCACCGCGGACAAGGAGCTGCCGCTGCGTGAGGACATCCGCCTGCTCGGCCGGCTGCTGGGCGACACCCTGCGCGAGCAGGAGGGCGAGGACACCTTCCGGCTGATCGAGCAGATCCGCCAGACCGCGATCCGCTTCCGGCGCGACGGCGACGACCAGGCCCGCGGCGAGCTCGAGTCGCTGCTCGACCTGCTCTCGCCGGCCGCGACGGTGGCGGTGATCCGCGCGTTCACCTACTTCTCGCAGCTCGCCAACATCGCCGAGGACCTGCACCACAACCGGCGCCGGCGTGCCCACCGGCTGGCCGGCTCGCCGCCGCCGGAGGGCAGCCTGGCCGTCGCGCTCGACCGCGCCGCGCAGTCGGGCCTGGGGCCCAAGGCGGTGGCCGAGTTCTTCCGCGACGCGCTCATCTCGCCGGTGCTCACCGCGCACCCGACCGAGGTGCAGCGCAAGTCCATCCTGGACTGCCAGCTCGCCATCGCGCGCCTGCTGAGCGAGCGCGACCGCATGGATCTCACCGCCGAGGAGCGCGAGGCCAACGAGGACTCGCTGCGCAGCGTGATCCTCACGCTGTGGCAGACCCGCATCCTGCGCGAGCTGCGCCTGACCGTGAGCGACGAGATCGAGAACGGCCTCTCGTACTACAAGTACACCTTCCTCGAGCAGCTGCCGCGGCTCTACGGCGAGATCGAGGACGTGCTGCGCGCGCGCTGGCCGCAGGCGCAGCTGACGGTGCCCGCGTTCTTCCGTCTGGGCTCGTGGATCGGCGGCGACCGCGACGGCAACCCGTTCGTCACCCACGACGTCACCCGCCATGCGGTCACGCGCCAGTCCTCCACCGCACTGGACTTCTACCTCAGCGAGATCCACACGCTGGGCAGCGAGCTGTCGCAGTCGCTGCGCATCGTCTCGATCTCCACCCAGATGGATGCGCTCGCCGCGCGCGCGCCCGACCAGTCGGAGCACCGCCGCGACGAGCCGTACCGGCGCGCGCTCACCGGCATCTACGCGCGGCTGGCGGCGACCTCGCGCAAGCTCGACCAGCACGCCCCCGAGCGCCAGGAGATCGGCCCCGCGGAACCCTATGCCGACGCAGCGGAGTTCGTGCGCGACCTCGACGTGATCGCCGAATCGCTCACCCGCAACGGCGGCGCCCGCATCGCCCGCGGCCGCCTGCGCGCCATCCGCCGTGCGGCGCAGGTGTTCGGCTTCCATCTGGCCCCGCTGGACATGCGCCAGCACAGCAACGTGCTGGAGTCGGTGGTGGCGGAACTCTTTGGTGTCGGTGCGCACCGCGACGGCTACTCGGATCTGGACGAGACCCAGCGCCGGGCATGGTTGCTGGAGGAGCTGGCCATCCCGCGCCTGCTGCGCTCGCCGTTCGTCACCTACAGCGAGAGCTCGGCCAGCGAACTGCGCATCCTTGACACCGCTGCCGACCTGCAGCGGCGCTACGGCCCGCAGGCGCTGCCCAACCACATCATCTCCAACTGCAACGGCGTGACCGACATCCTGGAGCTCGCGCTGCTGCTCAAGGAAGCCGGGCTGCTGCAGCCGGGCGCCAGTCCGCGGCTGTCGATCAACATCATCCCGCTGTTCGAGACCATCGCCGACCTGCGCGGCTGCGCCGCGATCATGGACGACCTGTTCTCGCTGCCGCTGTACCGGCGCCTGCTGGAGAGCCGCGGCGGGATCCAGGAGATCATGCTCGGGTATTCCGACAGCAACAAGGACGGCGGCTTCCTCACCTCCAACTGGGAGCTCTACAAGGCCGAGGTGCAGCTGGTGCAGGTGTTCCGCAAGCACGGCGTGAAGCTGCGCCTGTTCCACGGCCGCGGCGGCACGGTGGGCCGCGGCGGCGGACCGAGCTACCAGGCGATCCTGGCGCAGCCGGCCGGCAGCGTGCAGGGCCAGATCCGCATCACCGAGCAGGGCGAGGTGATCGCGAGCAAGTATTCCGATCCGCAGATCGGGCGCCGCAACCTCGAAACGCTGGTCGCTGCGACGATGGAGGCCACGCTCCTGTGTCGCGGCGGCACGGCGCACGACGAAATGGAAGCGGGATGGCGCGAGACGATGGACGCCCTGTCCGCGGAGGCGTACGCAGCCTACCGCGACCTGGTGTACCAGACGCCCGGCTTCGTGACATTCTTCCGCACGGCCACGCCGATCACCGAGATCGCCGAGCTCAACGTGGGCAGCCGGCCCGCCTCGCGCAAGAGATCCGACCGCATCGAGGACCTGCGCGCTATCCCGTGGGTGTTCAGCTGGTCGCTCGCCCGCATCATGCTGCCGGGCTGGTACGGCTTCGGCACCGCGCTCGACCGCTTCCTCGAGCGGCGCGGCGAGGCCGGCATGGCGCAGCTGCGCGAGATGTTCGCGTCCTGGCCCTTCTTCCAGGCGCTGCTGTCCAACATGGACATGGTGCTGGGCAAGGCCGACATGCACATCGCCTCGCGCTACGCGGAGCTGGTGCCCGACGTCGAGCTGCGAGAACGCATCTTCGGCCGCATCCAGGCCGAGATGGACCGCACCGTGGCGCACCTGTTCGCCATCACCGGCCAGAAGGAGCTGTTGGAGAACAACGCGCTGCTGGCGCGCAGCTTCCGCAACCGCCGGCCCTACATCGACCCGCTCAACCACCTGCAGGTGGAATCGCTGCGGCGCTTCCGCGCGGGCGAGCAGGACGAGAAGACCAAGCGGGCGATCCTGCTGACGATCAATGGGATCGCTTCGGGGTTGCGCAACAGCGGTTGAGACTGCTGCCTACCGCAACCGCAGAGGCGCGGAGTTTCGCAGAGGAACGGCCAGAGGACCGGCAGAACAGCGCCGTTCGGCTCGAAAGCGGCGGTGAGCCGGGCATGCCCGCCGCCTGCCTCCGCGCTTCCTCTAGGCCTCTGCGGTTATGCAGTAGGCGCCGCAGGCGCAGGGGTAAAGGCGTCGGAGAAGAACTCCTCCTCCGGCAGCTTGCACTGGCTGGTCAGGTCGCGGTGCGCGGCCTCGACCACCACCGGCGCGCCGCAGGCGTACACCTGGTAGCCGGAAAGGTCGGGGAAGTCCTCCATCACCGCGCGGTGCACGAAGCCGGCGCGGCCCTGCCAGTCGTCCTCCGGCAGGGCGTCCGAGATCACCGGGATGAAGCTGAAGTTGTCGTGCCCGGCCTGCCACTTGCGGCACAGGTCCAGCATGTAGAGATCCTTCGGCCGCCGCCCGCCCCAGTACATCACGATCTGGCGCCGGGTGCCGCGCGCGAAGGCGTGCTCGACGATGCTCTTGATCGGCGCGAAGCCGGTGCCGCTGGCGATGAAGATCATCGGCTTGTCGCTGTCCTCGCGCAGGAAGAAGGTGCCCAGCGGCCCCTCGAAGCGCAGGATGTCCTTCTCCTTCATCTTGCTGAACACATACTCGGTGAAGGTGCCGCCGGCCATGTTGCGCACGTGCAGCTCGATGTGCGCGTCGTCCTCGGGCGGGTTGGCCATCGAGTAGGCGCGGCGCTTGCCGTCGCGCAGGATGATCTCGAGGTACTGGCCGGCCAGGAACTGCAGGCGCTCGTTCGCGGGCAGCGTCAGGTACAGCACCGCGACGTCGTCTGCCGGGCGCTCGATCCGCTGCACCCGGCACGGCAGCTTCTTGATCGGGATCTCGCCGGTGGTGTTGATGACGCGGGCTTCGATGACCAGGTCGGAGAGTGGCGTGGCCTGGCAGAAGAGCGCGTTGCCGAGCTGCTTCTCGAAGTCGGGCAGGATGTACGGCGCGTAGGTGCCGTAGTCGACGCTGCCGTCGAGCACCTTGCCCTTGCACGACCCGCAGGCGCCGTTGCGGCAGCCGTAGGGCAGGGTGATGCCGTTGCGCATCGCCGCCGTCAGCACGGTCTCGCCGGGCTCGACGGTGAATTCTCTGTCGCTGGGTTTGATCTTGACGCGGAAGGACATGGGCTGACCGGCCGTGGAGGGCCACGCTGCGTGGCATCGCGGAACGCGCGACGCGTTCCACTACAATTACGGGATGCGAAGGCTCCTGATCGTTGGGTGCGGCGACGTGGCGATGCGGCTCGTGCCGCTGCTGCGCAACCGCTACCGCCTGTACGCGCTGACCCGCTCGCAGCAACGCAAGGCGCTGCTGCGCACGCAAGGCGTGGTCCCGCTCTGCGGTGACCTCGACGATGCCGGCAGTCTCGTGCGGCTCGCGGGTGTGCCCCACGACGTGCTGCACTTCGCACCGCCGCCCAACCGCGGCGAGGACGATGTGCGCACCGCCAACCTCATTCGTGCGCTGCGCAACGCGCAAAGCATACCACAGCGCCTGGTCTACATAAGCACCAGCGGCGTCTACGGCGACTGCGGCGGCGCCCTGGTGCGCGAGCACGCCGGGCTGCATCCGCAGACCGACCGCGCGCGGCGCCGGGTCGATGCCGAGCGCCGCCTGCGCGAGTGGGGGCGCGGCGCCGGGGTGCGCGTGGTCATCCTGCGCGTTCCCGGCATCTACGCGGCCGACCGGCTGCCGCTGGAGCGGCTGCGCAGCGCCACCCCGGTGATCGAGGACGCGGAAGACGCATACAGCAACCACATCCACGCCGATGACCTCGCCGGGATCGTGGTCGCAGCGCTGGCGCGCGGCCGCAGCCAGCGCGTCTACCACGCCTCGGACGGTGGGGCGATGAAGATGGGGCAGTACTTCGACCTGGTCGCGGACAGCTTCGGCCTGCCAAAACCGCCCCGGGTATCCCGTGCGCAAGCGGAGGCAGATCTGCCGCCGGTGCTTCTCTCGTTCATGCGCGAGTCGCGCCGGCTGGACAATGCGCGCTTGCGCCGCGAGCTGCGGGTCCAGCTCAAGTACCCGACGGTGTGCGAGGGCGTCGCGGCCGCCGCACGCCGCGGTTGACCCTGCGGCTGGAGCTTTCGCCGCCGTTAGGCATATCGAGATATGGAGACTTTCACCCTCGTGCTCACCAACCTGCCGGACCGGGACACTGCCAGCGCGCTGGCGCGCAGCCTGGTCGAGCAGCGCCTCGCCGCGTGTGCCAGCGTGTTGTCGGCCTGCACCTCGGTCTACCGCTGGAAGGGTGTGGTCGAGACCGCCGAGGAGGTGCCGCTGCTGATCAAGACCCGGTTGTCGCTCTACCCGCAGGTGGAGGCGGCGATCCGCGCGCTGCATCCGTACGAGCTGCCCGAGATCGTCGCGCTGCCGCTGCAGCGCGGGCTGCCCGCCTATCTCGACTGGATCGCCGGGGAGACCACGGCGCCCGGACCGGTCTCGCGCGATGACTGACGCCCGCTCCTGCTTCCCGGCGCGCCTGGTGGCCGCTGCTGTTCTGCTGGGCGCCCTGCTGGTGCCGGCGGCCGGGGCTGCCAACGACGGGGCCATTCCTGGTGGCGCGGGGCGCAGCAGCAGCGTCCTGGACAAGCTGCGCGGCGGGGCAGGCAGCACGCAACCGGACTTCCTGCCGGTGGACAAGGCATTTCGCGTCCGCCTTGCGGCGTCTGGTCCCCGCACCGTCGTGGCCGATTTCAACCCCGCGGACGGCTACTACCTCTACCGCGACAGGTTCCAGTTCTCGCTGGTGGACGCCGGCGGGGTGCGGATCGAGAAGGTCGAGCTGCCCCGCGGAGAGATCAAGAGCGACCCCAATTTCGGTGATACCGAAGTGTTCCATGGGCCGGTCCAGGTCCTGATCCGGCTGGACCGCAAGGGCGGCGAAGCGCAACGCGTGACGATCCAGGCGGTGTACCAGGGCTGCGCGGAGGCCGGGCTGTGCTATCCGCCCGAGTCACGCCGGTTCGATCTGCAGCTGGCTGCCCTGGCCGGCGGCACCGGCGGTGCGGCACCGCCCATGCCGGCGCCGGCGGGGTCCGCCCCGCCGCTTCCCGCTGTCGATGCGGCGCCTGCCCCGGCACCGGCCAGCCGGGAGGCGGATCCGGCAGCGGCCGGGGACGAGGCGTCCCGCATTGCGCACATCTTCGCGTCCCGGGGTTTCTGGGCGATCCTCGCCGCGTTCTTCGGCTTCGGCCTGCTGCTGGCGTTCACGCCCTGCGTGCTGCCGATGGTGCCGATCCTGTCCGGCATCATCGTCGGCCGCGGGCACCACGCCTCGCGCGGGCACGCGCTCGCGCTGTCGCTGGCCTACGTGCTGGGGATGGCGCTGACCTACGCGGTCGCCGGCGTCGCGGCTGGACTGTCCGGTGCACTGCTCACCGGCGCCCTGCAGAATCCGTGGGTCCTGGGCGGGTTCGCGGCGCTGTTCGTGCTGCTCGCGCTGTCCATGTTCGGACTCTACGAGCTGCAGCTGCCGAGCGGCATGCAGAGCCGGCTGTCGATGGCGTCCAATCGCCTGCAGGGCGGGACGATGGGCGGTGTATTCCTGATGGGGGTGCTGTCCGCGCTGATCGTGGGGCCCTGCGTCGCGGCACCGCTGGCTGGCGCCCTGCTGTACATCAACCAGTCCCGCGATGCGCTGCTGGGCGGCAGTGCCCTGTTTGCCATGGCGCTCGGCATGGGCGCGCCGCTGGTCGCGGTGGGGTTGTCCGCAGGCACGGTGCTTCCCCGGGTGGGCGCGTGGATGCAGACCGTGAAGAGCTTCTTCGGCGTGGTGCTGCTCGGCATGGCGATCTGGATCGTGTCGCCGGTGCTGCCTGCCGTGGTGCCCATGCTGCTGTGGGGGGCCCTGCTGATCGTTTCCGCCATCTACCTGCACGCGCTCGACCCGTTGCCGCATACCGCATCCGGTTTCCGGCGGCTGTGGAAAGGGGTCGGCGTGATCGCGCTGCTGGTCGGCGTCGCTTTGCTGGTCGGGGCGCTGGCCGGCAGCCGCGACCCGTTGCAGCCGCTGTCTGGCCTGCGCACCGGTGCCCCGGCCGCCCGCGGGGCGGAGGGGCCGCAGTTCGTGAACGTCGGTTCGATCCGGGAATTGGAGCAGGCGCTGGCCGGGGCCCACGGGCGCCCGGTGATGCTCGACTTCTATGCCGACTGGTGCGTGTCCTGCAAGGAAATGGAGCGCTTCACCTTCACCGACCCGCAGGTGCGCGCGCGGCTGGCGGGGCTGGTCCTGCTCAAGGCTGATGTCACTGCCAACACGGCGGATGACGCCGCGCTCCTGCGGCGGTTCGGATTGTTCGGTCCACCGGGCACGATCTTCTTCGATCGTGCCGGCCGGGAGCTGCCCGGCCGCGTGCTCGGCTTCGAACCAGCCGAGGTCTTCGCCCGCTCGCTCGACCGGATCCTGGAGAAAGCATGAGCCGCAACGTTCAGATCGCGCTGATGCTGGCGGTCGCCAGCGTGGCCCTGATCGCCGGGATCCTGCTGCGCCAGGGCACCAGCAGCCCGCCCGAGGTCGGGCCGGGGGCGGAGCAGCAGCTGCTGACCGCCGAACTGCCGGACCTCGATGGCCGGAAGCAGCGGCTGGAGCAGTGGAAGGGCAAGGTCGTGGTGGTCAACTTCTGGGCGACCTGGTGTGCCCCCTGCCGCGAGGAGATGCCTGCCCTGGTCCGCACCCAGGCGCGGCTCGGATCGAAAGGACTGCAAGTGGTCGGCATCGCCGTCGATCAGCCGGACCGGGTCAGGTCCTTCGCCACCGAGATCGGGGTGAACTACCCGCTCCTGGTGGGTGAGCTCGAAGTCATGGACCTGGCGAAGCTCGCCGGCAACGAGCTGGGCGCGTTGCCCTATACCGTGATCCTGGACCGCTCGGGCCGGATCGCGCATACCCAGCTCGGCGGGGTCACCGAGGCAAGCCTCGAGGGGTTGGTCGCGGGCCTGCTCTGACCTGCACGGACGCGATCTCCGGCGAACGTGCAGAGATCCGCAAATCTGCCGCTAACCACCGGATATCCCCGGTGCGGGGCCCTGCACCGGGCCTCGAATGGCCTCGGACAAAAGCGCCAACTTCGTTGAAATGCTGGACAAATTGCAGTCTCCTGCGGCAAACTCGCCGGCATGACAACTCCAACGGAGCCAGGAGGGGAGGGCGTTGCCTGCCGCATCCTGGTCCTGCACGGCCCCAATCTGAACTTGCTCGGCACCCGCGAGCCGTCGATCTACGGCGTGGGCACGCTCGACGACATCAATGCCCGCCTGGCTGCCCGTGCCCAGGCCGCCGGCGCGCAGTTCGCCTGTTTCCAGAGCAATGTGGAAGGCGTGCTGGTCGACCGCATCCAGGCTGCGGGCCGAGAGGGCACCACCTTCATCATCATCAATCCGGCTGCCTACACCCATACCAGCGTGGCCATGCGCGATGCGCTGGCGGCGGTGCGCATTCCTTACATCGAAGTGCACCTGTCCAACGTGTTCGCGCGCGAGCCTTTCCGCCAGCACTCCTACTTCTCGGACCGCGCGGTCGGCGTGATCAGCGGTCTCGGGGCGCAGGGCTACGCGCTGGCCCTCGACTACGCCCTGCGGGGCCGGGGACGATGACCATGGATCTGCGCAAACTCAAGAAACTGATCGACCTCGTCCAGGAATCCGGCATCGCCGAACTGCAGATCACCGAGGGCGAGGAAAAGGTCCGCATCAACCGCGGGGGCGCCGTCGTGCAGAGCGCGGCCGCGCCCGCCGTGGCGGTGCCGGCCGCGGTTCCCGTCGCCGCCGTCGAAGCGCCACCCGCCGCGCCCGCCGTGGCCGCGGGGCACACCCTCAAGGCGCCTATGGTCGGCACCTTCTACCGGTCGGCCTCCCCGGGCGCCAAGCCTTTCGTAGAGGTCGGCCAGACGGTGGCCGAGGGCGAAACG
>CAZFYX010000077.1:0-9072 GCA_964523885.1 uncultured Burkholderiales bacterium
AATCCGGCGGCGCTTCGAGGTATTCGCCGCGCTTTTCCACCGGCAGCGCGCGGCGCGCATCGGTCAGCGGGTGGATCACGACGGTGGTGTCCTGCCGCGCCTCGACCACCTCGTCGAGATAGCAGATGGCGCCGTAGCGCACCGCGAGCGTGAGCGGTCCGTCGGCCCAGCGCGTGCCGGCGGCGTCGAGCAGGTGACGGCCGACGAGGTCCGAGGCCGTCATGTCCTCATGGCAGGCGATGGTGATGAGCGGCTTGCCCAGGCGCCACGCCATGTGCTCGACGAAGCGCGTCTTGCCGCACCCGGTCGGGCCCTTGAGCATCATGGGCATGCGCACTGCGTACGCGGCCTCGTAGAGCGCGACCTCCTGCCCGGTGGACCGGTAGTACGGCTCTTCGGTGATGATGTACTGCCTGATCAGGTCGTCTGCGGGGTGGCGGTCCATGCGGGGCCTCGAGGCCGTCTCGGGATCTCTATTTGCGTCGCGGTGCAGGCTGCGTGCCGAGCAGGGCGGCGCGGGCAGCATACCACGCAGCCCGCAGCACCTCGCGCAGTGCGCTGGCGTCGCGCGCGAGCACGCGCACCCAGGCACCCTGGCCGTGCGGGAGCGTGCTGGCGCTGGCATACGTGTCGGCCACGCCCTGCACGCCTTCGCGCAACGCCGCGGCCAGCCCAGGGGCGGCGACCTGCGTGGTGGCGGCCAGGAAGCTGCCCAGGCAGCGGAACTCGCCGGTGACGCCGGGGATCGCGGCGTGCAGCGCGGCACCGCTGAGGCGGTAACGATCGCGCGCGAGCGCCGTGCCGTCCGGCGCGAGCAGGTCGACGCGGCTGTCGATCCAGTCGAACGACTGCCCGTCTCCCTGCGGGTCGTGCGGCACGATGGCGTCGCAGGCAAAAACGCTGGCGCCAGGGTGGACGACGATCGTCACCCGCGAGCGCAGCCGCGCCCCGGGGAACAGGACCAGCGGATCGGGCAGGTACTCGAGCAGCACGTCGCGCTGCGCGTCGATGGCCACTTCCTGCACCGCCTCGCCACCGCGCATGGCATGCACGATGGTCGAGGCCGAGCTGGTGAGGTGCGCCCGGCAGCCCGGCTCCGCCGTCACGCGCCACGCGAGCCGGTCGTGCTCGAACATGCCGCCCGAGCAGGACTGCACGTAGAGCGTGGGCATGCCCTCCGGATCACCGGCGATGAACAGGCTGCGCCCGAGGTGGAACGGGTAGCCCACGCGCTGCCGCGCCAGGTAGGTCGCCCCGTCCGGGCTGCATGCGAGCCGCAGGTCGACCTGCGGCGCATCGGGGTGCAACGCGCCTGGGGCGAGCACCGCGAGGTCGCTGGCGAGCAGTCGGTCACCGGCCATCGGGCGCTCGCGCAGGAAGTCGCATGCGTCGGCTAGCGGTCGAACAGCACCGCTGCGGCGATGGTCTCGACCACCGCGTCGACGCCTTCGCCGGTGTGGCAGTTGGTGAGCAGGATGGGCCTGCCGTTGCGCACGGCAGTGCCCTCGCGCACCATGCGCGGCACGTCCACCTTCACGTAGGGCGCGAGGTCGACCTTGTTGATCACCAGCAGGTCCGACTGGAGGATCCCCAGGCCTTTCTTGCGCGGGATGTCGTCGCCCCCGGCGGTGTCGATCACGAACAGCCAGTAATCCACCAGGTCGAGCGAGAAGGTGGAGGCCAGGTTGTCCCCGCCGCTCTCGATCAGCACCAGGTCGAGCGGGCCGAACTTCGCCTCCAGCTCGTCGGCGGCCTGCATGTTGAGCGTCGGGTCCTAGCGGATCGCGGTGTGCGGGCAGGCGCCGGTCTCCACCGCGAGCACGCGCTCGGGGTCGATCAGGCCGCTGCGCTTGACGCGCTCGGCATCCTCGCGGGTGACCAGGTCGTTGGTGATCACCGCGATGTTCGTGCCGCGCCGGATGAACCGCGGAATGAGCTGCTCGAGGAGCGCCGTCTTGCCGGAGCCGACCGGCCCGCCGATGCCGACGCGGGCTGCGCCGGGATGTTGGCGGGTTGAGTCCGTGGTTCTGAAACCTGGGTTTGGCGTGTTCACTATCTCGTTCTCGCTGGCGGGGCCCCAGGCTCCAGGCGCCAGACGCCAGGGGTTTCGAGCGGCGCATGGCGCCGCGCCTCACTTCCGGGGTCTGGAGCCTGGGGCCTGGGGCCCAGAGCCTGTTTCTCGTCTATCGAAGCATGTACCGCTGCCCCAGCGGCACCACCTTCGCCGGCTCGCACGTGATCACCTTGCCGTCGATCATCACGTCGAAGGTCTGCGGGTTGACTGTGATGTTGGGGCACGCGTCATTGTGCAGCATGTGGGTCTTGTTCAGCTTGCGGGTGCCCTTGGCCGGCAGGCACTGCTTGGCCAGCTCCAGGCGCCCCTGGATGTCGTGGTCCACCGCCGGCTGGGTCACGAAATTGACCGACAGGTGCTGCTTGGCGCGCCCGAAGGCGCCCCACTGCGGGCGCATGAGCAGGGGTTCGCAGGTCATCAGGCTCGCGGCGCTGTCGCCCATCGCACCCCATGCGATGAAGCCGCCCTTGACCACCAGTTCCGGCTTGATGCCGAAGAAACCCGGGCGCCACAGCACGATGTCGGCCAGTTTGCCCGGCTCCAGCGAGCCGATGTACTGGTCGATGCCGAACGAGCGGGCAGCGTTGATGGTGTACTTGGCGATGTAACGCTTGATCCGCTCGTTGTCGCCGATGCGGGTCTTCTCCCCAGGCAGGCGGCCGCGCTGGTCCTTCATCTTGGACGCCAGCTGCCAGGTGCGGCAGATCACCTCGTTGATGCGGCCCATGCCCTGGCTGTCCGACCCGAGCATCGAGATCGCGCCCATGTCGTGCAGGATGTCCTCCGCGGCGATGGTCTGTGCGCGGATGCGCGACTCGGCGAAGGCCACGTCCTCGGGCACGGCGGGGTTGAGGTGGTGGCACACCATGATCATGTCGAGGTGCTCGTCGAACGTGTTCACGGTGTAAGGATTGGTCGGATTGGTCGACGAGGGCAGGCAGTTCATCTGCCCCGCCACCGCGATGATGTCGGGCGCGTGGCCGCCGCCGGCACCCTCCGTGTGGTACATGTGGATCGTGCGGCCGTTGATCGCTGCCAGCGTGTCCTCCAGGAAGCCGGACTCGTTCAGCGTGTCGGTGTGCAGCTGCACCTGGAAGTCGAGCTCGTCGGCCACCGCCAGGCAGGTGTCGATGACCGCGGGCATCGAGCCCCAGTCCTCGTGGATCTTCAGGCCGATGCAGCCGCCGCGCATCTGGTCGTAGATCGAGCGCGGCTTGGAGGTGTTGCCGCGCCCGAGGAAGCCGAAGTTCATCGGCCACTGCTCCGAGGCCTGCAGCATCCGCCCGACGTTCCACTCGCCGCCGCAGTCGATCCCCACCGTGATGGGACCGAGCGAACCGCCGATCATGGTGGTCAGCCCCGAGGCGATCGCATGCTCCACCAGCTGCGCGCTGTCGAAGTGGACGTGGACGTCGATGCCCCCGGGGGTGGCGATCAGTCCTTCGGCATCACGCACCGTGGTGGCCGCACCGCAGATCAGCTTCGGGTGCACCCCATCCATGGTCGCGGGGTTGCCGGCCTTGCCGATCGCGACGATCTTGCCGTCCTTGATGCCGATGTCCCCCTTCACCACGCCCAGCACGGGATCGATGATGACGGCGTTGCTGATCAGCATGTCCAGCGCACCCTGGGCGCTGTCGTAGCCGGGCGTGAGGCCCAGCCCGTCGCGCAGCGTCTTGCCGCCGCCGTGCAGGCACTCGTCGCCCGGCACCGCGAAGTCGTGCTCGATCTCGGCGATGAGCGAGGTGTCGCCCAGGCGCACGCCGTCGCCCTTCGTCGGGCCATAGAGTTGGGCGTATTGCTTTCTGGAGATGATCGCCATTGGTGCTCGTCAGCTGGTTGGTATTGTTGCGTGCCGCGGCTTCGACCGGTTGCAGGTGAAGAGGTGAAAAGGTGAAAAGGTGAACCGGACGCTGCGACAGGAACGCACTGTGCCGTTCACCTTTTCACCTTTTCACCTCTTCACGCCCCTTTGAATCCCTTCGCCCGCGCCAGTCGCAGCGCGTCCTGCTTGCGGTTCTCGTTGCGCGTCGAGCCGTTGGTGAGGCTGTTCAACCCGTGGATCTCGCCGGTGCCGCCGAAGGACACGAGGGTGACGTCCTTGGCCTCGCCCGGCTCGAAGCGCACCGCCGTGCCGGCAGGAATGTCGAGATGCATCCCGAAGGCCTTGGCACGGTCGAACTCGAGCGCCTTGTTCACCTCGAAGAAATGGAAATGGCTGCCGACCTGGATCGGACGGTCGCCGGTGTTGAGCGCGCGCACGCTCGCCTTGCTGCGACCGGCGTTGATCTCGATGTCGCCGTCCGCGGGAATGATCTCGCCCGGGGTCACGACCTCCTTCACCGGTTGCTTGCCGGGGCGGATCGGCTCGTGGACCGTCACCAGCTTGGTGCCGTCCGGGAACGTGGCCTCGACCTGCAGCACGGGCATGAGCAGGCCGACGCCGGGTTGCACGTCGTCGGTGGTCAGGATGGTCGAGCCGTAGGCGATCAGATCGGCGACCGAACGGCCTTCGCGCGCGCCCTCGAGGATCTCGTCCGCGATGTACGCGGTCGCCTCGGGGTGGTTGAGCTTCAGGCCCTTGGCGCGGCGCTTGCGCGCCATCTCCGCGGCCACGTAGATCGTGAGCCGCTCCATCTCGGTCGGGGTCAGCAGCATGGCATCTTCTCGTCAGTTGGCGAACAACCTTGCGGTCTGGACTTCGTGCCGCATGGCGGCGATCTCCGCCGCAGGGGTACAGCTGTACATCTCCTCCACCGGCGCGACCGGTTGCGCGATCAGCGCCGCGATGGCAGGCCGCAAGGCCAGGATGGTCTCCTGGCTGTGGATGTGTCCGATCGCGCCCAGGCGCAGCGCGGCGCCCAGCAGCCCGACACAGAAAGTGTGCGCGGAAGCGGCCTGCACCCCCTCTTCGCTCAGCCCGGCCCGGCGCCACAGCAGCCCCTGCACGACGGGCAGGTGGCCGAAGGCTTGACCGGCGCGGATTGCGGCGCGGTAGGCGGCGGCATCCGCGGTGCCCAGACGTTCGTGCACCGCGAGCAGCGAAGCCCCGGCACGGCGCGAGCCTTCGCGCAGTTCCAGCGCCAGGGACATTGCCTCGAGCGCTGCGTCGATGCGACGCACCTCCGCGAGGTCTTCCGCCCGCCAGGCCGCGACCAGTGCGACGCGATCGCACACCGCCCAGCGGTGCTCGAGTTGCCCGCCCACGTAGGCGGCGATGGACTCCGCGCCGCGCACCATGCCGTCGCCGATGGTGGTTTCGAGCCCCCACGAGAAAGCGATGCCGCCGCCGGGGAAGAAGCTGTCGGCGTGCTGCAGCGAGGCGAGCAGGATTGCGGTGTCCACCGGATCAGCGGCTCGCGTCCTCGACCCGCACGATGCGCCCGCCCTGCATCAGGTGGGCCATGCGTTCCAGGTAGCTCTCGACCGGGCCTTGGAGCGCGATGCGCAGCAGCTCGCCGGCGAAGTCCACCTTCCAGTGCATGTTGCCGGCGAAGTAGCCGAGCTCGAGTGCGGCGGCAGTGTTCTGCGCCCGCAGCGTCAGCCACTGCACCTCGCTCATCCGCACGACGATGGCGCGGCCGGGCTCGAGCAGCAGCACGGTGCCGTTCTCGAGGTGCTGCGTGCGCGGCACGGCGATGGCGCACTCGGTGCCACGGTCGGTCATGACGCGCAGGCGGTGCCGCTGCGTGTCGGCCGGGCTCAGGGTGACGTACTCGACGGCGTCGTGGTGTTCCAGTTCGTGCAGGGCTTCAGCCAGGGCGGGTTCCGTGGCCGAGCCCACGATGTGGTCGATCTTGAGCATGGCTCCCGTTCGCAGGAAACGATACGTGAGCGAAGAATCTACCAGCGTTTCGGTCATTGCAATTCCGTTTGCTCCTGCCCCTGCCGGGCGGAGTCGGGAGCAGGTCTGCTCCCCCTTCGAAAGGGAGGTGGGAGGGGGGATGAGTGTCGTGGTATGCACCGCAAACCCATCCCCACCCTACCCTCCCCTGGAAGGGAGGGACCTCTTGGTCTGCTGTCCACCCTGCCCTGCACCTGCGTGGCAGGGGCGAGGCGCGAAGCACCGGCCCTCGGGCCTCGCACCTCGTGCCTTCCGTCAGGCGTGCGTCGGAGACTTCGAATTCGGAATCCCCGGGATCGGGCACTCCTCGGTTCCGACCTGCGGTCGCGTGATCGCCTCGACCATCTTCCTGGTGCCTTCCGGATCGGTGATCCACTTCTTGTAGAAGTCGTACGGGCAGGCCGCCACGCCCTCGGCGCCTTCGCGCGAGTTGATCTTGCCGGTGTAGCCGCGATGCAGCAGCTTGAACAGGTGGTTCTCCGACTGCATGTTCTTGCGCGCGTCGCGGATCAGGCCCTTGGAGAGCGCGGCATACTGGATGCCGTACTCCTCCTCGCCGCACTCGCCCAGGGTGCGGCCGTCGAAGCCGATCAGGGCCGAGTGGCCGAAGTACGAGTACACGCCGTCGAAGCCGGCGGCATTGGCCACGGCGACGTAGACGTTGTTGGCCCATGCCATCGCCTTGGCCATGATGACCTGCTGGTCCTTGGCGGGGTACATGTAGCCCTGGCAGCGCACGATCAGCTCGGCGCCCTTCATCGCGCAGTCGCGCCAGATCTCGGGATAGTTGCCGTCGTCGCAGATGATCAGGCTGACCTTGAGCCCCTTCGGGCCGTCCGAGACGTAGGTGCAGTTGCCGGGGTACCAGCCCTCGATCGGCACCCAGGGCATGATCTTGCGGTACTTCTGCACGATCTCGCCCTTGTTGTTCATCAGGATGAGGGTGTTGTAGGGCGCCTTGTGCGGATGCTCCTCGTGCTTCTCGCCGGTGAGCGAGAACACGCCCCACACGTTGGCCTTGCGGCAAGCGGCGGCGAAGATGTCGGTCTCCTCGCCGGGGATCGACGAGGCGGTCTCGTACATCTCCTTGGAGTCGTACATGATCCCGTGCGTGCTGTACTCGGGGAAGATGACCAGGTCCAGGCCCGGCAGGCCGATCTTCATGCCCTCGATCATCTCGGCGATCTTGCGCGCGTTCTCCAGCACCTCCTTCTTGGTGTGCATGCGCGGCATCTTGTAGTTCACCACCGCGACGCCGACGGTGTCGTTACTGCTGGAAATGTCTCCGTGTAGCATGTGGCTCTCCTTTCCTCTGACGCGTGGATGGCGCTCGCCCTTGAGCGCCTGGTGAAGCTGCCTGGCGCCGACTCCACGGAATATCGGCGGGCGAGCAGAACTAGATGGTCAGGTAGCCGTGGATCCGTCCCGGGTCCACGCGCTCGCGCGTATCCTCGTACACGAACTGCCCCTTCTCGATGATCAGGAAGCGGTCGGCGATGTCCATCGCGAAGCTCAGCACCTGCTCGGACACCAGCAGCGAGAACCCGCGCTCGACCTTGAGCCGGTTCAGCGCCCTGGCGATGTCCTTGATGATCGACGGCTGGATGCCCTCGGTGGGCTCGTCCAGGATCAGCAGCCTGGGGTTGCTCACCAGCGCGCGCGCGATCGCCAGCTGCTGCTGCTGGCCGCCCGACAGGTTGCCGCCCTTGCGCCGGCGCATCTCCTTGAGCACCGGGAACACGTCGTAGACGTACTGCGGGATGGTCTTGTCCTCGACCGTCTCCATCCCGGTGAGGATGTTCTCCTCGACGGTCAGGTAGGGGAAGATCATGCGTCCCTGCGGCACGAACCCCATGCCCGCGGCGACCCGCTCGTAGGTCTCGGCCTGGCTCAGCTCGCGGCCGTTGAAGCTCACCTGGCCCGCGCGCGGCTTGAGCATGCCGATCAGCGCCTTGAGCAGGGTGCTCTTGCCCATGCCGTTGCGCCCCATGATGGCGACGGTTTCGCCGTCCTTCAGCTCGAAGCTCACGTCGCGGATGACGTGGCTCTCGCCGTAGTAGACATCGAGCGCGGAGATGCTCAGCACGACTGGTCCTTCCTCTCAATGTCCAAGGTACACGTCCTTGACCCGCTCGTCGTTCTGCACCTGGTCCATGCTGCCTTCCGCCAGCAGCTTGCCCTGGTGCAGCACGGTCACCTTGTGCGCGATCATGCGCACGAACGCCATGTCGTGCTCGATCACCACGATCGAGCGGCCCTTCGAGATGCGGTTCAACAGCTCGGCGGTCTGCTCGCGCTCCTTCGCGCTCATGCCTGCGACCGGCTCGTCCAGCAGCAGCAGCTCCGGATCCTGCATCAGCAGCATGCCGATCTCCAGCCACTGCTTCTGACCGTGCGACAGCTGTCCTGCCTTGTGCCGCAGCACCTCGTGCAGGAAGATCTCCTCGGCGACGCTGTCGATGCGATCCAGCAGGTCCTGGTCGCGCTTGAACAGCAGGCAGCCGAAGATGCCACGCTTCTTCGGATAGGAGATCTCCAGGTTCTCGAATACCGTCAGGTCCTCGTACACCGAGGGCGTCTGGAACTTGCGCCCGACGCCCAGGCGGGTGATCTGGTACTCGATCAGGTCGGTGATGTAGTGCTGCTTGAAGCGGATCGTGCCGCCGCTGGGGCGGGTCTTGCCGCAGATCATGTCGAGCAGCGTGGTCTTGCCGGCGCCGTTGGGTCCGATGATGCAGCGCAGCTCGTCCTTTTCCACGTACAGGGTCAGCTTGTCCACCGCCCTGAAGCCGTCGAAGGAGACGGTGAGATCCTCCACGGACAGGATCAGCTCGCTCATTTGGCCACCTCCGCCCGGCCCACGGCGGCGGTGCGCTCCGTGCCCGGAGCCGCGACCTTCCCGGCGCGCCGGGTACGGAAGCGGTCCAGCAGCCCGGCCAGCCCGTTGGGCAGGAACATCACCACGAACACGAACAGGAAGCCGATGAAGTAGATCCAGTACTCGACGAAGTTCTCGGAGAAGAACGTCTTGGCCGAGCCCACCAGCACTGCGCCGTACACCGCCCCGATCAGGGACAGCCGCCCGCCGACCGCCGCGTAGATCACCATCTCGACCGAGGGCGTGATCCCGACCAGCGAGGGAGACGCCAGGCTC
>CAZFYX010000078.1:0-13596 GCA_964523885.1 uncultured Burkholderiales bacterium
AGGCCCTGCTTCAGGCTGGCCGCGATGAACGGGTCCAGGTCGCCGTCCAGCACTTTCTGCGTCGCGGAGATCTCCACGCCGGTGCGCAGGTCCTTGATGCGGCTCTGGTCCAGCACGTAGCTGCGGATCTGGTGGCCCCAGGCGATGTCGGTCTTGCTGTCCTCCATCTTCTGCTTCTCGGCCTCGCGCTTGCGCAGCTCGACCTCGTACAGGCGCGACTTGAGCATCGCCATCGCCTCGGCCCGGTTGCGGTGCTGCGAGCGGTCGGCCTGGCACTGGACCACGATGCCGGTGGGCACGTGGGTGATGCGGATGGCGGAGTCGGTCTTGTTCACGTGCTGGCCGCCGGCGCCGCTGGCGCGGAAGGTATCCACGCGCAGGTCGGCCGGGTTGATCTCGACCTCGATGGTCTCGTCCACTTCCGGATACACGAACACGCTCGCGAACGAGGTGTGGCGCCGGGCGTTGGAGTCGAAGGGCGACTTGCGCACCAGCCGGTGCACGCCGGTCTCGGTGCGCAGGATGCCGTAGGCGTACTCGCCCGACACCTTCAGGCTGGCGCTCTTGATGCCGGCGACTTCACCGGGCGATTCCTCCAGCACTTCCACGGTGAACCCGCGGCGCTCGCAGAAGCGCAGGTACATGCGCTCGAGCATGGAGGCCCAGTCCTGCGCCTCGGTGCCGCCGGTGCCCGACTGGATGTCGAGGAAGCAGTTGTTGGGGTCGAGCGGGTTGGAGAACATGCGGCGGAACTCCAGGTCCGCCACGGCCCGCTCCAGTTCCTGCGAGTCGGACTGCACCGCCTCCAGCGCCGCGTCGTCGTTCTCCGCGATGGCCATGTCGGCCAGCTCGCGATTGTCGCGCAGGCCCTGCGCGACTCGCTCGAGCGTGCCGACCACGGCCTCGAGCGATTTGCGCTCGCGCCCCAGTTCCTGCGCGCGCTGGTTGTCCGCCCAGATCGCCGGGTCTTCGGACAGCTTGACGACTTCGGTCAGCCGATCGCGCTTCGCATCGAAGTCAAAGATACCTCCGCAGCTCGCCGGAGCGCTGCTCCAGGTCGGCGAGCCGGTTGACGATGGCGTTGACGCGTTCGGGTTCCATGCAGGATTCCTCTGAGAGCGCACGCCGCATGCATGCGGTGGCGCGAAAAAGCGGGATTTTATCCTAGAGCGGGGCGCCCGGCGGCGCGATCGACGCAATCCTGCCCGGGGATCGCCATGGCGGACTCCCAGTGCTCCACCACCAGCTGCGCGGTGCGCAGGCCGTTCCACTCGTTGACGTCGAGCCGGTAGACAGCGCGGATGCGCCCGGGCAGCAGGCTGGCATGGCCGAACAGGATCGCCTCGACGGCGCTGGTGCGTGCAGTGCCGGGAAAGCACAGCCGCAGCTTGAGATGGCCCCCGCCGAGGACGCGCTGGTCGGCGACCTCGAATTCGCCGTGGAAGCGGGGCGCCGGAAAGCCCTGTCCCCAGGCCACGGCCGCGATCGCCTCGGCGAGCGCGAGGGTGGCTTCGGCCGCCTGCAGCGTGCCGTCGGTCTCGATGCGCTGCTCCAGGTCGGCGGGGGTCAGCAGGCCTGCGAGCGTGCCCTCGAAGGCCGTGCGGAAGCGCTCCAGGTCGTCCTTGCGGATCGACAGGCCGGCCGCGGCCGCATGCCCGCCGAAGCGCAGGATCAGGCCGGGGTGACGCTTGGAGACCAGGTCCAGCGCATCACGCAGATGCAGGGAGGGGATGGATCGACCCGACCCCTTCAGCTCGCCCGGAGCGCCATCGGCGAATGCGATCACCGGCCGGTGGAAGCGCTCGCGCAGGCGCGAGGCAAGGATGCCGATGACACCCTGGTGCCAGCCGGGATCGTACAGCGACAGGCCGCAGGCCTGCCCGGGATCGAGCGTCTGATCCAGGAGCGCGAGTGCACTGGCCTGCATGTCCGCTTCGATGCTGCGGCGTTCGCGGTTCAGCGCGTCGAGCTGCCGCGCGAGGTCGGCGGCGCGGCCGGCTTCCTCCGCCAGGAGACATTCGATGCCGAGCGTCATGTCGGTGAGGCGCCCGGCCGCGTTGATGCGTGGGCCCACGACGAAGCCCAGGTCGTAGGCCGAGGCCCGGGCCGGGGCCCGCCCGGCCGCCTGCAGCAGGGCAGCGATGCCGGGTCGGCAGCGTCCCGAGCGGATCCGGCGCAGCCCCTGCTCGACCAGCACGCGGTTGTTGCGGTCAAGCCGGACCACGTCGGCCACAGTGCCCAGCGCGACCAGGTCGAGCAGCGCGCCCAGGTTGGGTGCTTCGCGTCCTGCGAGGGCGCCGCGCCGGCGCAGCTCGGCGCGCAGTTGCAGGACCACGTAGAACATCACCCCGACGCCCGCGAGGTGCTTGCTGGCGAAGGGGCAGCCGGGCTGGTTGGGATTGACGATGCAGGCGGCGGCGGGCAGCGCCGGGCCGGGCAGGTGATGGTCGGTGACGAGCACGCCGATCCCGAGCCGGCGTGCCTCCTCGACCCCCTCCAGCGAGGAGATGCCGTTGTCCACGGTGATCAGCAGGTCGGGCGCGCGCTGCGCGGCGAGCCGGACGATCTCGGGCGTGAGTCCGTAGCCGAACTCGAACCGGTTGGGTACCAGGTAGTCGACCCGGGCACCGAACGCACGCAGGCCCAGCATCCCCACCGCACAGGCGGTCGCCCCGTCGCAGTCGTAGTCGGCGACGATCAGCAGCTTGCGCGACTGTTCGATGGCGTCGGCGAGCAGGACCGCCGCGCGCTCGAGGTCGCGCATCGGGTCCGGCGGCAGCAAGTGCGCCAGCGCCGGGTCCAGCTCTGCGTGCGCGGTCACCCCCCGCCCCGCGTAGATGCGGGCGAGGATCGGATCGAGCCCGGCTGCGCACAGGGCGGCTGCGGTTGCCGCCGGGTACGGACGCTCGAGGATGTCAGGCATGCGGGCGGCCCTGGTCAGCGAGCGCCGGTGCGATGCGCCAGAACTTCCAGAGATCGCGGCGCGAGAGCGTGAAGCGCAGCAGTTCGGTCCGGTGACAGCCGACCAGGGCGCAGCGGTCCAGCCTCCCGGCCCGGACCGCTGCGAGGAGCGGCGCGATCCAGCGCTGCTCCAGACTGGCTGCGTCCAGCTCACTTTCGAGCGCCAGGAAGTGATGGCCATGCCCTGCCTGCTCCAGCCACTCCGCTGCGCCCGCGGGCAGGCGGGAGCAGGGCGTTCCTGCGCACAGGGCGAGTCCGTGCGCCAGCGGGGCGTCGGTCCAGACGCAGTGACCGGCAAGTGCCGCACAAGCCGGCCGCACGCCGCCGCCCCAGAGCCAGACACTGTTCACCGGCAGCTCGCCGCGGGCTTCGCGCGCGAGGTTCACCGGATGCTCGTGCAGCAGCATCTGGATCTCGTTCAACCGTCGGTGCCACGCCAGCGCCTGCCCACCGCGGGGAAGCAGCGCGTCGATGCTGCGACCGGCAGCCTGCTCCGGCGGGGTGGTCACCAGATCCTGAGGCTGCGCGGCACGCAGATACCAGCGGTCGGTGCGTGCCGCGACGAGCTCGAGGTTGTCGCCCGCGAAGTGCCGGTTGATGGTCTCTGCCAGCGCAGCGCAGTCCGCGGGCGTCAGGCCCAGATCGCCGCTCCGCGCGAGGGTGAGGTCGGCACGCGTGGCCTGCAGATGGGCGGGGTCGGCGCGCAGCCACCACGCGCTGCCCGGCATGCCGCCATCGGCGAGCAGACACAGCGGTGCGACCGGCCAGTCGCGCTGGCGCGCAACCCCGAAGCGTTCGCACACCGCCTGCTCCCAGCTGTCGCATCGCGTGCGCGACAGCTGCGCCCGGGCCAGCCAGCGGTGGAGCGCCGGAAGGCCCGTCGGGCTCGCGGCGGCACCGGATAGCGTGTGCACGAGGCGGGGGATGTACAACTCGACGATGGCGACCTCGGGTGGACGGCGGCGCGGGGTGCGCGATGGTAGCACGCGGGTTTGCGCTCGCGCGCCGCCGCGAGTGTGGCAAACTCTCGCACTTTCCCTGCGGACTCCACAAGTTGAGCCCCTACGAGCTGTTCGTCGGGCTGCGCTACACGCGCGCCAAGCGGCGCAACCGGTTCATCTCGGTCATCTCCCTCATCTCCGTGGTCGGCATCACCATCGGCGTGGCCGCGCTGATCGTGGTGATGTCGGTGATGAACGGTTTCCAGAAGGAGCTGCGCACGCGCATCCTGGGTGTCGCCTCGCACGTGCAGATCGCCGGCTTCGAAGGCTCCCTGCCCGATTGGCGCGCCGTCGCAGCCGCCGCCATGAAGAATCCCGACGTCCTGGCGGCCGCGCCCTACATCAACCAGCAGGGCCTGCTGGCGCACGGCCAGGCGGTGCAGGGCAGCCTGGTGCGCGGCATCCTGCCGCGCGACGAGGAGGGCGTGGCGGACATCGGCAAGCACATGCGCGGGGGCGAGCTCACCGACCTGCGGGCAGGCGAGTTCGGCATCGTCCTCGGCTCGGAGCTGGCCTATTCGATCGGCGTCGGCATGGGTGACCGGGTGGTGCTGATCGCCCCGCAGGGGCAGGTGACGCCGGCGGGGATCATGCCGCGCATCAAGCAGTTCAAGGTGGTGGGGATCTTCGAGGTCGGCATGTACGAGTTCGATGCCGGCCTGGCCCTGATCCACCTGGAGGATGCGCAGAAGCTCTACCGCATGGAGGATCGGGTCTCCGGCGTGCGGCTCAAGCTGAAGGACATGTTCCGCGCGCCGCAGGTGTCGCGCGAGCTGCTCGGCAAGCTCCCGGTGGATGCGATGGTGGTCGACTGGACCCGCAGCCATGCGAACTTCTTCCGGGCGGTGCAGATCGAGAAGCGGGTGATGTTCATCATCCTCACGCTGATCGTGGCGGTGGCCGCGTTCAACCTGGTATCCACCCTGGTCATGGCGGTGACCGAGAAGCAGGCCGACATCGCGATCCTGCGCACGCTGGGGGCGACGCCGACCTCGATCCTGAAGATCTTCGTGATCCAGGGCGCGGTGATCGGCGTGTTCGGGACCTTGTGCGGCGTGGGGCTCGGGGTGCTCGTGGCCCTGAACGTCGAGACCATCGTCCCGTTCATCGAGCGCGTGTTCCACGTCCAGTTCCTGGCCAAGGACGTCTACTACATCAGCGACCTGCCTTCCGATGTGCATTGGGACGACGTGATCACCGTGGGGACCGTCTCGCTGGTGCTCAGCCTGCTCGCGACGATCTACCCCAGCTGGCGCGCGTCGCGCACCAACCCGGCGGAGGCATTGCGCTATGAGTGAGCCCGCCGTCATCGCGTGCCGCGGGCTGCGCAAGGTGTATGCGCAGGGTCCCATCGAAGTGCCGGTGCTGCTGGGCGTCGATCTGGAGGTCGCCCGCGGCGAAACCATCGCCATCGTCGGCGCGTCGGGTTCCGGGAAGAGCACACTGCTGCACCTGCTCGGCGGACTGGACCGCCCCACCGCGGGCGAGGTGGAGATCCTCGGCCGCGACATGGCGCGGCTGGGCGAGGTCGAGAAAAGCCGCCTGCGCAACCAGTCGCTCGGCTTCGTCTACCAGTTCCATCACCTGCTCAACGAGTTCACCGCGGTCGAGAACGTGGCGATGCCGCTGCTGGTGCGGCGCATGCCGCCGGTCGAGGCGGCCCGGGTCGCGGCCGAGATGCTGGAGAAGGTCGGGCTGGGCCACCGCCTGACCCACACCCCGGGTGAATTGTCCGGCGGAGAGCGCCAGCGGGCGGCGCTCGCCCGCGCACTGGTCACGCGCCCCGCCGCCCTGCTCGGCGACGAGCCCACCGGCAACCTGGACCGTCACACCGCGGAGGGCGTGCTGGACCTGATGCTCGACCTCAACCGCACCCTGCAGACCAGCCTGGTCATCGTCACGCACGACCCGGGCATCGCAGCGCGGATGGACCGCACGCTTCACCTGCGCGACGGCCTGCTGCGACCCGGACCCTAGCCCGGGGTACGGTCAGCCCGGGCCCGGGCCCGCCGGCGCCATGCCAGGGTGATGTAGACGCGCCAGGCTGCCAGGACGCCGATGTATCCGAGCACCGCGAGGATCGCGGCGAGCAGGAGCAACCCGAGCAGGAACGGTTCCCCCATCGCCCGCATCCACTCGATCAGCATCGGGATCCATTCCCGCACGTTGGACCAGCCTGCGTCGATGGCCGGCGCGGGCAGGGTTTCCGGGCTGTGGCCGGTCACGAACATGCCGAGCTTGTAAGCGAGGTAGTAAAGCGGGACGATGGTGAATGGGTTGGTGTACCACGTCCCCACCACCGCTACCGGCAGGTTCACGCGAAACAGGATGGACAGGATCGCTGCGCCGAGCATCTGCAGCGGGCCGGGAATGAGCCCGCAGAACAGGCCCACGGCCACGCCGCCGGCGACCGAACGGCGGTTCAGGTGCCACAGGTTGTGGTGCTGCAGCGCCGCGCCGAAGAACGCGATGAAGCGGTTGCCCCGGACCGACTCGTGACTGGGCAGGAATTTTCGGAAGTGCTTGCGGGGCATCGATTGGTGCGCGAGGGCGCAGGCGGGCGCGCATGAGCGCGGCGGTAGACGCGCCCGATGGGCCGCGCGGGCGTCATCTTACCGGAACCCGACCGGCCGGCGGGCAAATAGCGGGTGGGCTGCCCGCCTGTGCGGGGGCCTTCGCTGCCGGCGTGGCGCTCCTCCAGCAGCAGCCCAGCCTGCCGGCCCTGCCGTGGATCTACCTGCTGCTCGCGGCCGCCTATGTGAACGTCCTGGCCAGCCGTTCTGACGGGGCCGGGCGATCCGTCGCGCCCTGGCTGTGGCTGCCGATCGTCCTTGCCGCCGGCTTCATGCTCGCCGCCCTGCGCGCTGACATGCGTCTCTCCGATCGCCTGGACCCGGTGTGGGAGGGGCGGGACGCCCGCGTCACCGGCGTGATTGCCGAACTGCCCCAGGCGACCGACCATGGCGTGCGCTTCCTGTTCGACCTCGAGCAGGTCGCGACGCCCTCGGCGGAACTGCCGCGCCGCGTCTCGCTGACCTGGTACACGGAAGACCGCGGTTCCGCGCCCCTGCCGCGCCTCCAGCCCGGCCAACGCTGGCAGTTCACCGTGCGCCTGCGCCGGCCGCATGGAACCGCCAACCCGTACGGGTTCGAGGCCGAGGTCTGGATGCTGGAACACGCCGTGCGGGCCAGCGGCTACGTGCGCCCGGGCGAACCGGCGCGGCTGCTTGCGCCGATGGTGCCGCGGCCCGGGTACTGGGTCGAGCGGCTGCGGGCAGTCGCGCGCGACCGCATCGCCTCGGCGCTCCCCGGCAACCCGGAGGCGGGCGTGCTGGCGGCGCTCGCAATCGGCGACCAGCAGGCGATCAGTGCGCCGCAGTGGCTGGTATTCACCCGGACCGGCGTGAATCACCTCATGAGCATCTCCGGGCTGCACATCACCATGATCGCCGCCCTGGCCTTCGCCGCTGTGCTGCGCCTGTGGCCTCGCCTGGGGCGGCTCGGATTGCGGGTGCCGGCACAGCAGGCAGCGGCACTCGCTGCGCTCGCGGTCGGATTCGCGTATGCGCTGCTGGCCGGTTTCGGCGTGCCCGCGCAGCGCACGGTGCTGATGCTCGCCGTCGTCGCGCTTGCGCTGGCGGGGCGGCGGCCGACCCGCGGGGGCGACGTGCTGGCGGCCGCGCTCATGGCGGTGCTCGCGCTGGACCCCTGGGCGATCCTGGCGCCGGGCTTCTGGCTGTCGTTCGGGGCGGTCGCGCTGATCCTCTATGTCGGTGCCGGGCGAATCGAGCGCGCCGGCACCCTGCGGGCCTGGGGGCAGGTGCAATGGGCCATCACGATCGGGCTGACGCCGCTGCTGCTGGCGTTGTTCCAGCAGGTGTCCGTGGTGTCTCCGCTCGCCAACGCGGTCGCGGTGCCAGTGGTGAGCCTGGGCGTGGTGCCGCTGACACTGCTGGGGATCGTGCTGCCCGTGGACCCCCTGCTGCAGCTGGCTGCATGGCTGATGGGCTGGTGCGAGACGTTTCTCGCCTTCCTGGCCGGCCTGCCAGCGGCGGTGTGGGCGCAGCAGGCCCCGCCTGCCTGGACGCTCGTCATCGCGGTACCGGCGGTCCTGTGGCTGCTCGCACCGGCCGGCTTCCCGGCGCGTTGGGTGGGCGCGTTCGGCCTCCTTCCGATGTTCCTCTCCCCGGCTGCGCATCCGGCGGCGGGACAGTACTGGGCGGAGGTGCTGGATGTAGGGCAGGGACTGGCGGTGGTGGTGCGGACCGAACGGCACGCGCTGCTGTTCGACGCCGGCCCCGCATTCTCGCGCGATGCGGACAGCGGCTCGCGCATCATCGTCCCGCACCTGCGTGCGAGCGGCGTGCGCGCACTGGATGTGTTCGTGGTCAGCCACGACGACAGCGACCACACCGGCGGAGTGGAGGCAGTGCTCGCAGCCGTGCCGGTGGCGGAGGTGCGCACCTCGCTGCCGCTCGCGGACGAGCGCCTGGGCGGCGCCGGACGCGCGCTGCGCTGCGAGCGCGGCGTGCAATGGGAGTGGGACGGCGTGCGATTCGCGCTGCTGCACCCGACGGCGGACAGCTATAATCTGCCGGACGTGAAGGACAACAACCGCGGCTGCGTGCTGCGGATCGACGGCCCCGGCGGCAGCCTGCTGCTGGCCGCCGACATCGAGCAGGAGGCCGAGGCCAGCCTGCTCGAGCTCGATGCGAAGGTCCTGCGCTCGGACGTGCTGGTCGTCCCCCACCATGGCAGCCGCACCTCATCCACAGAACCCTTCCTGCATGCCGTCGATCCCGCGATCGCGGTGTTCACCGTCGGCTACCGCAACCGGTTCGGCCATCCAGCCCCCGATGTGCTGGAGCGCTACGAGCGCGTCGGCAGCCGGCTGCTGCGCTCGGACGCGGACGGCGCGGTGCTCCTGCGCTTCGAGAACGGCGTATCGGCGCAGGGCTGGCGTGCCCTGCATCCGCGCTATTGGCAGGGCGCCTGACCGGCCGCCTCGCGTGCGCCAGCCAGCATGACGATCCAGGTCCGCGAGGCACTGAGCGATACCGATCCGCAACGCTGGCTCAGCGAGGCCGCGGAGCGGCTGCCGCCGAACGAGCAGAAGCTGCTGCGCGAGGCCCTCGACCTCGCGGTCGAGCTGTACGGCGATCGCGCGCGGCCCGACGGCGAACCGCTGCTCACGCATTGTCGCGAAGTCGCGACCATCCTGTCGGGCCTGAAGCTGGATCCGGAGTCGATCGCCGCGGCGCTCGCGAGCGGACTGCCCGCCGTCCTCCCGGGCTGGCACGAGCTCGCAGCGGCGCGCCTGGGACCAGGGGTCCCCGGGCTGATCGAAGGCGTGGAGCGCATGGGGCAGATCCGCGGTCTGCGCGGCAAGGTCGAGCGCGCCAGCCGGCCCGAGGAGCGCGCCGCCCAGCTCGAGGCGCTGCGCAAGATGCTGCTGGCGATGGTGCAGGACGTGCGGGTGGTGCTGGTGGCCCTGGCCGACCAGACCCAGCGCCTGCGCTACCTCGCCGGACACGGCGCACCCGAAGCGCAGCGCGCAGCAGCGCAGGACACCTTCGACCTGTTCGCGCCGCTCGCCAACCGGCTCGGCGTGTGGCAGCTGAAGTGGGAGCTCGAGGACCTGGCGTTCCGCTGCTCGGCCCCGGACACCTACAAGGCCATCGCCCGCGAACTCGACGAGAAGCGGGGCGACCGCGAGAGGTTCATCGCGCAGGTGATGGAGCGGCTGCGGCGCGAGCTGCAGGCGGCCGGCATCCGGGCCGAGGTCACCGGCCGGCCCAAGCACATCTACAGCATCTACCGCAAGCTGTCGCGCAAGGACCTCACGCTCACCCAGCTGTTCGACATCCGCGGCGTGCGCGTCCTGGTGGACGACGTCAAGGACTGCTATGCCGCGCTGGGGCTGGTGCACAGCATCTGGACCCCGCTGGCGCGCGAGTTCGACGACTACATCGCCAAGCCCAAGCCCAACAACTACCGCTCGCTGCATACCGCGGTGGTCGGTCCCGACGGCAAGGTGCTCGAGGTGCAGATCCGCACGCACGAGATGCACCAGCAGTGCGAATACGGCGTGGCGGCGCACTGGCGCTACAAGGAGCAGTCCGGCCGCCGCGAGGGCGGCGGCAGCCGGCGCAGTGCCGCGGCGTTCGAGGAGAACGTCGCGCGCATGAGCGAGCGGCTGACCTGGCTGCGCCAGATCCTGGAATGGCGCGATGGGCTCGCGGACGTGGCCGACCTTGCCGATCACCTGCGCAGCGGGCTGTTCGAGGACACCATCTACGTGCTCACGCCGCAGGGCCGCGTGATCGACCTGCCGCAGGGCTCCACGCCGGTGGACTTCGCCTACCACGTGCACTCGGAGCTGGGCCACCGCTGCCGCGGTGCCAAGGTCGACGGGCAGATCGTGCCGCTCAGCCACGCGCTCGAGAACGGCCAGACCGTCGAGATCATCACCGCGAGCACCGGCGGACCGAGCCGTGACTGGCTGAACCCGGACCTGGGCTTCATCCACAGCGGGCGGGCGCGTGCGAAGGTGCGGCAGTGGTTCAACAGCCAGAACCTGGAGGCCGCCATCGCCCAGGGCCGGCAGCTGGTCGAGAAGCTGCTGCAGCGCGAAGGTCTGACTGCGCTCGGGCTGGACAAGCTGGCTGCGCACCTCGACTTCGCCAAGGTGGATGAACTGCTGGCTGCGGTCGGCCGCAGCGAGGTGAGCTCGCGCCAGCTGCAGACGGCCCTGCAGGCACTCGCGCATCCCGCCGAACCGGCCGCGCCCGAACAGGAGGCCATCCCGCCCGCCCTGCTGCGTCCCGCTGCGCCTGCGGTGCGTGGGGCCGGGGACATCCTCGTGGTCGGGGTGGACAAGCTGCTCACCGGGCTGGCGCGCTGCTGCAAGCCGGCGCCGCCGGACCCGATCATCGGCTTCGTCACCCGCGGGAAGGGGGTCTCGATCCACCGCAGCAGCTGCCCGAACGTGCTGCGCCTCCCGGCCGAGCGCCTGATCGAGGCGCAGTGGGGCGCGGATGCATCCTCCGGCAGCTTCCCTGTCGATGTGGAGGTGGACGGCAGTTCAGATCCGCGCCTGATGCGCGACGTGCTGGACGTGCTCAGCCGGGAGAAGGTGCGGATCCTGGCGGCCCGGTCCAGCGGCCGCGAGCCGGATACGCGGCTGCTGTTCACCCTGGAGATCGCCGGGGTGGCCAGCCTGGGGCGGCTGCTCGAGCAGCTGCGGCTGGTCAGCGGGGTGAGCGGGGCACGGCGCCGGTAGCGGTCGAGACGACATTCCGGGCTCAAGGGCGAGGCTCCGGGCGCCGATAACACGACCGGACAGCGTCTTTTTGTCAAGGAACCCGCCATGCACGCCAATGTGGAGACCGAACCGGGCCGCGCGCGAATCCGCCTGAACGGCCGCTTCGACTTCAGCGCCCACCGCATCTTCCGCGAGTCCTACACCCCGTCGCTCGACGCGGGCGGGGTCTCGGAGCTGGAGATCGACCTGTCCCAGGTCGACTACCTGGACAGCTCGGCCCTGGGGATGCTGCTCATGCTGCGCGAGAAGGCCCAGGCTGCGAACAAGAAGGTGGTGCTGGCCAACTGCAAGGGCTCGGTGCGCCAGGTGCTGGAGATCGCCAATTTCGGCAAGCTGTTCACGATGAAGTAGCGCTTTGAGAGCCGGCCCGCTTTGGGCTAGAATGCGCCTTCCCTAGGCGCGTAGCTCAGCTGGTTAGAGCATCACCTTGACATGGTGGGGGTCGTTGGTTCGAGTCCAATCGCGCCTACCAGCATTCGACGACGGGCAAGCCGGAGCAGACGAGATGACCTGCCGAACTACCGCGGAGCGGCATCGATAACCTGCGAATCGCCTTGCGCGTGAAAAAAGTGCGGTTCGCCCGCACTTTTTTTTTGCTTACGGACTGCGCACAGACATGGTCAACGTCAGACTTCCCGACGGCTCCCTGAGGCCCTTCGAACAGCCCCCCACGGTGGGCGAGGTGGCTGCATCGATCGGCTCGGGCCTTGCGCGCGCCGCCCTGGCCGGGAAGGTCAACGGCAAGCTCGTCGACCTGAGCCATCGCATCGAGGCCGACAGCGACGTGGCCATCGTCACCGACCGGGACGCCGAGGGCATCGACCTGCTGCGCCACTCCACGGCGCACCTGCTGGCGCATGCCGTGAAGGAACTGTTCCCCGACGCCCAGGTGACGATCGGTCCGGTCATCGAGGACGGCTTCTACTACGACTTTTCGTACAAGCGCCCCTTCACGCCGGAGGACCTGGCGGCGATCGAGAAGCGCATGGGCGAGATCGCGAAGCGCGACATCAAGGTCGAGCGCGCGGTGTGGGATCGCTCGAAGGCGATCCAGTTCTTCAAGGACCAGGGCGAGCATTACAAGGCCCAGATCATCGAGGCGATCCCCGGCGCGGAGCCCATCAGCCTGTACCGCCAGGACAACTTCACCGACCTGTGCCGCGGCCCGCACGTGCCGTCCACCGGCAAGCTGAAGGTGTTCAAGCTGATGAAGCTCGCCGGTGCCTACTGGCGCGGCGACTCGAAGAACGAGATGCTCCAGCGCGTCTACGGCACGGCATGGGGGCGCAAGGAAGACCTCGATGCCTACCTGCATCGCCTGGAAGAGGCCGAGCGCCGCGACCACCGCAAGATCGGCCGGCAGCTGGACCTGTTCCACCTGCAGGACGATGCGCCCGGCATGGTGTTCTGGCACCCCAGCGGCTGGATGATCTGGCAGCAGATCGAGCAGTACGTGCGCCGCCGGCTGGCGGCGAACGGCTATCTCGAGGTGCGCACCCCGCAGGTGCTGGACCGCAGCCTGTGGGAGAAGTCCGGACACTGGGAGAACTACCGCGAGAACATGTTCACCACGAGTTCCGAGAACCGGGACTTCGCGGTGAAGCCGATGAACTGTCCGGGCCACATCCAGATCTACAACCAGGGTATCCGCAGCTACCGCGACCTGCCGCTGCGTCTGGCCGAGTTCGGCTCCTGCCACCGCAACGAGCCCTCCGGCGCGCTGCACGGAATCATGCGCGTGCGCGGCTTCGTGCAGGACGACGCCCACATCTTCTGCATGCCCGAGCAGGTGCAGTCCGAGGCCGCCGCCTTCATCGACCTGCTGCGGCAGATCTACAAGGACTTCGGCTTCGAGGAGATCCTGATCAAGCTCGCCACGCGGCCGGTCAAGCGGATTGGTTCGGACGAGGCCTGGGACCGTGCCGAGAAGGCGCTCGGCACCGCGCTGGACGAGAAGGGCCTGGCCTGGCAGGTGTCGCCCGGGGACGGTGCATTCTACGGTCCGAAGATCGAGTTCTCGCTGAAAGATTGCCTCGGTCGTGTCTGGCAGTGTGGTACCCTGCAGCTCGATTTTAACCTGCCTGTCCGTTTGGGCGCCGAATATGTCTCCGAAGACAACAGCCGCAAGCATCCGGTTATGTTGCATCGGGCGATCCTGGGCTCCTTCGAACGATTCGTCGGAATTCTGATCGAGCACTACGAGGGTGCATTCCCTGCGTGGCTGGCTCCGACCCAGGCAGTGATCATGAATATCACTGACAAACAGGCCGATTTTGCCGCCGAGGTTGAAAAAACTCTCAACGAAAGCGG
>CAZFYX010000079.1:0-3370 GCA_964523885.1 uncultured Burkholderiales bacterium
CGTCGTGGGCAAAGAACGACGTGGGGTACCCGCCGCACGCGGTATGGGTGTCGCGCAGTACCCCCTCACCCTCGCCGGGTTCGGGGCGGGTTGCGGGTTACGCGCGCATCGCGCGCAAACGGATCGGTGCCTGCGTCGTCACCATTCCACGCTTCTTCATCGCCGCCGGAAAGACGGGCGAATCGAGCGTTTCTTCGGCGGATGAGGGTGAGGGCATCGCACGCGGGATCGCAACCAGCGCTACAGATCGAAGAACACGGTCTCGTTCGCTCCGGCCAGGCACACATCCCATTGGTACTGGCCATCCGCATTGCGGCGCGCGACCAGCGTGGATCGGCGTGCGGCGGGAACCGAGGAAGGCAGGTTCACGGCGGCGGGGTCATCTCCTGCGTGCACGTACACCCGCGTAAACAGCCCGCGCAGCAGCCCGCGCGCGAACACGGTGACGTTCGCGTGCACCTGGCCCCGCACGGGCTGCGGGAGCAGGAACGAGAACCCGCCGTTGTCACCGCTGGCCACGCGCTGCAGACCGTCAAGGCTCCCGACCCGCAGGCCGGGCCGCCAGATCTCCAGCAGCGCGTCCGACACCCCCTTGCCGTCGCGGTCCAGCACGCGCCCGCTGACGTGCACGGTGTCGGGTACCGTCTGCGCCTGCGACGCCTCGACGCCCCACTTCAGGCCCTCGTGGAAGAACGGGCCGATGGTCTGCGCCGGAGTGAGCTTGGTCATGGTCTGCGCCTCAGATGCCGAACGGCGTGGCGCCGCGGCCACGCAGGACGATGTCGAAGCGGTAGCCGAGCGCGAAGCCTTCCATGCCCAGGTCGAGGTCGAAGGCCGAGACCAGCCGCTCGCGCGCACCTGCCGGGATGCTGTTGTAGATCGGATCGAACGCGAACAGCGGATCGCCCGGGAAGTACATCTGCGTGATCAGGCGCTGCGCGTAGCTGTTGCCGAACAGCGAGAAGTGGATGTGCGACGGCCGCCAGGCGTTGGAGTGGTTGCCCCAGGGGTAGGGTGCCGGTTTGATGCTGACGAAGCGGTACCGGCCGTCGTCGTCGATGAGCATCTTGCCGAAGCCGTGGAAGTGCGGGTCGAGCGGCGCGTCGTGCTGGTCCTTGCGGTGATGATAGCGACCGGCGGCGTTGCACTGCCAGACCTCGACGAGCGAGTTGCGCACCGGCCTGCCGTCCTCGTCGATCACCCGGCCCGAAACGATGATGCGCTCGCCGAGCGGCTCGGCGGTGGACTGCCGCGTGAGATCGGCGTCGTTGGGACGCAGGATCGAGCGCGCGAAATCGGCGACGGCCAGCTCTTCGTCGCCTTGCTCGAGCGCGACCAGCGGCTGCGACGGTGCGCGGGCCGGCGTGCTGCGGTACTCGGGGTACAGGTAGGGCGGATGCACCCCCGCTGGAGTCGGACGCAGGCGCTCGGGACCGGCCATGATGGCGCTCCTACTTGTCGTACTGCTTGATCAGTGCGCGCGCCTCGGTCAGCAGGCGCTTGCCGTCGGCGCCCTTGGCGGTGACCTCGGCGACCCAGTCGTCATCGACGTTGGCGGTGGCCTTCACCCAGCGCTGGTACTCCGCATCGGGCAGGCGGTAGATCACGTTGCCGCGGTCCGCGGCGGCCTTGCGGTGTGCCGCCCCGGCCATGTCGAACACCGTTTCGCCAGCCCACGCGGAAGCGGCGAGACCGCTGTTGTTGTCGATGACCTTCTTGAGGTCCGCCGGCAGCGAATCGTACTTCGCCGGGTTCATCGCGAACACAAAGATGGTGTTGGAGAACTGCGGCGCTCCCTGCGGCACCTCAAGGTGGTACTTGGCGATCTCCTGCAGCTTGATCGCGGGTACGCCTTCCCACGGCACCATCGCGCCGTCGATCACGCCCTTGGACATCGACTCCGGCACCTGCGGCAGCGGCATCTGCACGGGCGCCGCACCCAGCGCGGTCAGCATCTTCGCGTTGATGCGGGTGGCCGCGCGCACCTTCAGGCCCTTCAGCTCCTCCAGCGTCTTCGGCTGCGCCTTGGTGAAGTGGAATACCGCGCCGTCGTGGACGTGCATCAGGATCGGACGCGAGCCCTTGAACTCGTCCAGCGCGTTCTTCTGGGTGTAGGCCCAGAGTGCCTGGCTGCCGGCCTTGGCCGTGTGGGCCATGAACGGCAGCTCGAACACCTCGGCCTTGGTGAAGCGGCCGGCGGCATAGGTGGGCACCGTCCAGACCAGGTCGGCGACGCCGTCGCGCACCTGGTCGAACAGCTGCGCAGGGGTGCCGCCCAGTTGCATCGCCGGGTAGATCTGGCACTTGATCCGGTCGCCGGACTCCTTGTTGACCTTGTCGCACCACGGCTGGATCAGCTTCTGCTGCGCGTTGGACGTGGCGGGCAGGAAGTGGTGCACCTTCAGCACGATCTGCTCGGCCTGCGTGGCCAGCGGCGCGCCCAGCGCCAGCGCGGCAAGCATGGTGAAGAGGCGACGGGTCACGGTACTCCTCCGGTTGTGGTTGTCTTGGTCATCCGCCCAGGTAGCGTACCAGCCCCAGCGCGATGCCGGGAAACAGCAGCAGCAGGACGATGCGCACCAAGTCGGAGGCCAGGAACGGCATCACGCCCTTGAACGTCTCGATCAGCGGCACGTCCTTGGCCAGCCGGTTGATGATGTAAACGTTCATGCCCACCGGCGGGTGGACAAGGCCGATCTCCACCACCATCAGCGCGAGGATCCCGAACCAGACCGACTTCTCGGCGTCGGACAGGCCCCAGAAGTCCAGGCCCATGATCATCGGGTAGAAGATGGGGATGGTGAGCAGGATCATGGCGAGCGAGTCCATGACGCAGCCCAGGAAGATGTAGATCAGCAGCACCATCGTCATCACCAGCAGGGGCGAAAGGCCGCTGTCCTTGACCCAGGCCGCCAGCTCGGCGGGCATCTGCGAGAGGGCGAGCGCGGTGTTGAGCATGTCGGCGCCGAGCAGCACCAGGAAGATCATCGCCGTGGCCTGGGCGGTGCCCAGCGCGCTCTCGAGGATGCCGCGCAGGCGCATGCCGCCGCCAATGATGGCGATGAGCCCGCACGCAGCGGCGCCGATCGCGGCGGCCTCGGTGGGGTTCGCCCACCCGCCGTAGATGCCGACGATCACCACGACGAACACCAGCAGCACCGGAATCACCTCGAGCAGGCTGCGGATCTTCTCGCCCCACGGCACCACCGCTCCCGCCGGCCCGGCCGAAGGCTTGAGCGTGACGATGATGCGGACCACCAGCATGTAGCCCAGCATCGCGATGATGCCGGGCAGCACGGCTGCCATGAACAGCTTGCCGATCGATTCCTGCGTCAGGATCGCGTAGATGACGAGCGGCACCGAGGGCGGG
>CAZFYX010000080.1:0-16582 GCA_964523885.1 uncultured Burkholderiales bacterium
GAGCGCAACAGCGAAAGCGTCGCGCTGGTGCGCATCGAGCAGCTGTATCCGTTTCCCCACGACGAGTACCGTGCGCAACTGGAAAAGTACTCGAAGGCGACCGATGTCGTGTGGTGCCAGGAAGAGCCCGGCAACCAGGGCGCGTGGCACCGCATCCAGCACTACCTGCTGCGGCACCTCCTGCCGCACCAGAAACTGTCTTTCGCACTGCGTCCGTCGTCGGCCTCGCCGGCCGTCGGCTACTCGGCGCTGCACACCGAGCAGCAGAAGGCGGTGATCGACGCGGCCCTGGCGCCGGCGGGCTGACCCGCCCCCGGCAACGCACGCGCTGAACAAGAACGGAGAATTGCATGCTCGTTGAAGTCAAGGTCCCGCAGCTTTCGGAGTCGGTCTCCGAGGCGACACTGCTCACGTGGCACAAGAAGGCTGGTGAGTACGTGCAGCGGGACGAGAACCTGATCGACATCGAGACCGACAAGGTCGTGCTCGAGCTGCCCGCGCCCGAAAGCGGGGTGCTGAAGACGATCGTGAAGGCCGATGGCGGCACGGTCACCAGCAACGAGGTGATCGCCACCATCGACACCGAAGCCAAGGCTGGCGCAGCCGCCCCGGCCCTGCAGCCAAAGCCTGCCGCCGCAGAGAAGCCGGCGTCGGCGCCGCGTGGCGCACCGGCGCCGGCAGTGGCCTCGGCAAGCGAGCCGATCGCCATGCCGGCCGCGCGCAAGCTGGCGGCGGAGAAGGGCGTCGAGCTCACCGCCATCGCAGGCACCGGGCGCGGCGGACGGATCACCAAGGAGGACGTGGCCGCCCAGGTCGCACGGCCGGCAGCGAGGCCCGGGCTGGTGCCGCCGCCCGTGGACGTGAACCGCGTGCTGGGCGACCGCCCCGAGCAGCGCGTGCCCATGTCGCGGCTGCGCCAGCGCGTGGCCGAGCGCCTGGTGCAGTCGCAGTCGACCGCGGCGATCCTGACCACGTTCAACGAAGTGAACATGCAGCCGGTCATGGATCTGCGCAAGAAGTACCAGGAGCGCTTCGAGAAGGAGCACGGCGTGCGCCTGCGCTTCATGTCCTTCTTCGTGAAGGCGTCGGTGCATGCGCTGAAGAAGTTCCCCCTGGTCAACGCCTCCGTGGACGGCAGCGACATCGTCTACCACGGCTACTTCGACATCGGCATCGCAGTCGCCAGCCCGCGCGGGCTGGTGGTGCCGATCCTGCGCAATGCGGACCAGATGTCCATCGCCGACATCGAGAAGCAGATCGCCGACTTCGGCAAGCGTGCGCAGGAAGGCAAGCTCGGCATCGAGGAGCTGACCGGCGGCACGTTCTCGATCTCCAACGGCGGCGTATTCGGCTCGATGCTGTCGACCCCGATCATCAACCCGCCGCAGAGCGCGATCCTGGGCGTCCACGCGACCAAGGAGCGGCCGGTGGTGGAGAACGGGCAGATCGTCATCCGCCCGATGAACTACCTGGCTTTGTCCTATGATCACCGCATCATCGACGGCCGCGAGGCGGTGCTGTCGCTGGTGGCGATGAAGGACGCGCTGGAGGATCCGGCGCGCCTTCTCCTCGACCTTTGAGGTGAAAAGGTGAAGAAGTGAAGGGCCACGCCCCTTCGCTGTTCCACCTTCGCTCCCGTTCACATCTTCACTTCTTCACCTCTTCACCTAGACCATGGCCCAACAATTCGACGTAGCAGTCATCGGCGCCGGACCGGGGGGATACACCGCCGCCATCCGCGCCGCGCAGCTCGGCTTCAAGACCGTCTGCATCGACGACTGGAAGAACAAGGCCGGCAAGCCCAGCCTGGGCGGGACGTGCCTGAACGTCGGCTGCATCCCGTCCAAGGCGCTGCTGGAGTCCTCCGAGAACTACGAGCGGGTGGTGGACAAGTTCGGCGAGCACGGCATCCGCGCCGAGGGCGTGCGCATGGACGTCGCCGCGATGCTGGCGCGCAAGGACAAGATCGTCGACACCTTCACCGGCGGCATCGCGCTGCTCTTCAAGAAGAACAAGGTGGCCTCGATGCACGGCCGCGGCTCGTTCCTGGCCGGCGGCGACACCTACCGCATCCAGGTCAAGGACGGCGAGCGGGTCGATGAGATCGAGGCGAAGCACGTGATCATCGCCACGGGGTCCGTCGCGCGCGCACTTCCCGGAACCCCCTTCGATGGCGAGCGCGTGCTGGACAACATCGGTGCGCTGTCGATCACCGAGGTGCCGAAGCGCCTGGGCGTCGTCGGTGCGGGCGTGATCGGGCTGGAGATGGGAAGCGTCTGGCGCCGCCTTGGCGCCGAGGTGACGATCCTCGAAGCCCTGCCGTCGTTCCTGGCCGCAGCCGACGAGCAGGTGGCCAAGGAAGCCTTCCGCGTGTTCAACGGCCCCCTGGACCTGAAGATCTACACCGGCGCGAAGATCACCTCCGTCAAGCCCGGCAAGAAGTCGGTTGCGGTGACCTACACCGACCGCGAAGGCAACACCCAGAACGCCGAATTCGACAAGCTGATCGTGGCGATCGGGCGAGCGCCCAACACCGTCGGCCTCAACGGCGAAGCCATCGGCCTGCAGCTGGACGAGCGCGGCTACGTGGCCGTCGACGAGTGCAACCGCACCAACTTACCGAACGTCTACGCCATCGGCGACGTCGTGCGCGGGCCGATGCTGGCGCACAAGTCGTCCGAGGAGGGGGTCGCCGCCGCCGAGACCATCGCCGGCGAAGTCAGTCACGTGAACTTCGACACCATCCCGTGGGTGATCTACACCTCGCCCGAGATCGCGTGGGTGGGCAGGACCGAGCAGCAGCTCAAGGCCGATGGCGTCCCCTACCGCGCCGGGCAGTTCCCGTTCATCGCCAGCGGGCGCGCACGCGCCCTCGGCGAGACCGCCGGCTTCGTGAAGATGCTGGCACACGCCGAGACCGACCGCATCCTGGGCGTGCACGCCATCGGCCCGTACGCCTCCGAACTGATCGCCGAGGCGGTCGTGGCAATGGAGTTCGGCGCGAGCGCCGAGGACATCGCCCGCATCGTCCACGCCCATCCGACGTTGTCGGAAGCGCTGCACGAGGCTGCGCTCGGGGTGCACAAGCGCACTCTCAATATCTGAACTGCGTGACAGATGCTGCGTGACAGGTGACGCGTGACGGAGGAGCGTGACCCGCTGCGCATGCCGTCACATCGTTTCTCTCACGCATTGTTGTCAGGCCATCCTGCGCCGCGGTGAGTACCGGCCCGTTCACGGCGCGGCTCCAGGCCATCGCCAACGCCCATGGCTTCGCGCTCGACCAGGCGCAGCGCGCTGCTGCCGCATCGTTCGACCGCCTGCGCACCGAGCTGCTCGCCGCCGAGCAGGCGCAGGAAGGCCTGCTGGGCTGGTTCCGGCGGCCGGCATGTCCCCGCGGGATCTATCTCTGGGGCCCCGTGGGCCGCGGCAAGAGTTTCCTCATGGACACCTTCTTCCATGAGGTCCCGCTGGAAGGGAAGCGGCGCGTGCACTTCCACCGCTTCATGCAGGACGTCCACCACGAGCTGCGCGATCTGCAGGGGCAGGAGGAGCCGCTCAAGGTCATCGCCGCTCGGCTGGGTCGCGACACCAGGCTGCTGTGCCTGGACGAGCTGCACGTGGTGGACATCGGCGATGCCATGCTCATGCGCGGCCTGCTCGAGGGCCTTCTGGAGCAGCGCGTCGTGCTGGTCACCACTTCGAACCAGCAGCCCGACGACCTCTACCTGCACGGGCTGCAGCGGGGACAGTTCGTGCCCGCCATCGAGCTGATGAAGGCGCATCTGGAGGTCCTGTCGGTGGCGGGACCGGACGACTACCGGCTGCGCACGCTGGAGCGGGCCGGCGTCTATCACTGCCCGCTGGGCGCGGCGGCGGAGGCTGCGCAGGCCGCGGCCTTCGAGGGCGTGGCCGGCGAGGCGGGCAACCCCGGCGCCGCACTGGACATCGAAGGCCGCACCATCCGCAGCGTACGGGCCGGCCCCGGCGTGGCCTGGTTCACCTTCGCCGAGCTTTGCGAAGGCCCGCGCGGCACCGCCGATTACATCGAGCTGGCTCGGCGGTACCATACCGTACTGGTATCAGGGGTACCGCAGTTCCAGCCCGCCATGGGTAACGCGATGCGCCGCTTCACCTGGCTGGTGGACGAGTTCTACGATCGCCGGGTCAAGCTCATCCTGTCTGCCGCTGCGCCAGTGACCGGGCTGTACGAGCAGGTGCCGCAGCAGCCCGAAGTCGAGCGCACGCAGAGCCGCCTGATCGAGATGCAGACCAGCCGGTACCTGGGACAGGAGCACCTGGCCTGAGACAAGAGAGGAGACCATGAGCAAGTTCAAGGCATACCGGATCTTCGAGGAAGGCGGCAAGGCCGCCGCGCGCATGGTCGAGATGACCCGCGACGAGCTCGACCCCGGCGAGGTGCTGATCCGCACCACGTACTCCAGCGTCAACTTCAAGGACGCCCTGGCCGCCACCGGCAAGGGCCGCATCATCCGCCGCTTCCCGTGCGTCGGCGGGATCGACGGCTGCGGCCGGGTGGAGGAATCGAGCGATGCGCGGTTTCGTCCCGGCGACGCGGTGATTGCCACCTCCTACGACATCGGCGTGGCACACGACGGCGGCTACGCCGAGTACATGCGCGTGCCCGCCGGCTGGGTGGTGCCGCTGCCCCGCGGCATGTCGCTCTTCGAGTCGATGGCACTGGGCACGGCGGGCTACACCGCTGGGCTGGCCGTGGTCCGGATGGAGCACGAAGGCCTCACGCCGCAGAGCGGCAAGGTGATCGTTACGGGCGCGACCGGTGGCGTGGGCAGCATCGCCATCGACATCCTGGCCGGTGCCGGCTATCACGTCATGGCGCTGACCGGCAAGGAGAGCGAGACCGATTACCTGAAGCGCATCGGCGCGAAGGAGGTCATGCTGCGCAGCGCCCTCGACCTGACCAGGATCAAGCCGCTGGACAAGGCGATCTGGGCGGGCGCGGTGGATAACCTCGGCGGCGACGTGCTCGCCTGGCTGGCGAGCACCATGCAGGTGGCCGGCACGCTGGCCTCGGTGGGGCTCGCCGCCTCGCACACGCTTAACACGACGGTCATGCCGTTCATCCTCCGCGGGGTCAATCTGCTGGGCGTGGATTCAGTGAACACGCCCATGCCGCTGCGGCAGAAGGTCTGGGAGCGGCTGGCCAGCGATCTCAAGCCGCGCCACCTCCGTGACATGACCGCCACGGTCTCGATGCAAGAGCTGCCCCCGGTCTTCGAGCGGCTGATGCAGGCCCAGGCGAAAGGGCGCACGGTGGTGAAGCTCGCCGGCGAATAAGACACAGGAGGAGACCATGGCAGGCGAATACGCGGCATTCCATCGCAGGTCCATCGAGCAGCGCGACGCGTTCTGGTCCGAGCAGGCGCAGCTGGTGCACTGGAACAAGCCATTCACGCAGGTGCTGGACTACAGCCGGCCGCCGTTCGCGCGCTGGTTCGTCGGCGGCGAGACCAACCTCTGCCACAACGCGATCGACCGCCACCTGGCCGCCCGAGGCGACCAGACCGCCATTCACTACATCTCCACCGAGACCGAGCAGGAGCGCAGCTTCACGTACCGGCAGCTGCACGCGGAGGTCAGCCGGTTCGCCGCGCTGCTTGCGTCCATGAACGTCGGCCGGGGTGATCGGGTGCTGATCTACATGCCGATGATCCCGGAGGCGGTGTTCGCCATGCTGGCCTGCGCGCGCATCGGCGCGATCCACTCGGTGGTGTTCGGCGGCTTCGCCTCGCAGAGCCTGGCCACGCGCATCGACGATGCGCGGCCGAAGGTGATCGTGTCCTCCGATGCCGGCATGCGCGGCGGGCGCGTCGTGCCGTACAAGCACCTGCTCGACGAAGCCATCCGCCTGGCGGCGCACCCGCCGCACCAGGTCATCCTGGTCAATCGCGGGCTCGACCCGCAGATGGCGGTCACGGCAGGCCGCGACGTGGACTACGCCAGTGCCGCGCAGAAGTTCGACGGCGTGGAGGTCCCGGTGACCTGGCTGGAATCCAGCGAGCCGTCCTACATCCTGTACACCTCCGGCACCACCGGCAAGCCCAAGGGCGTGCAGCGCGATGTCGGCGGCTATGCCGTCGCGCTCGCCAGCTCGATGCAGCACATCTACTGCGGCGAACCAGGGCAGACGATGTTCACCACCTCCGACATCGGCTGGGTCGTGGGGCACTCGTACATCGTCTACGGCCCGCTCATCGCCGGCATGACGACCATCCTGTACGAGGGTGTGCCGATCCGTCCCGATGCCGGCATCTGGTGGAAGATCGTGCAGGACCACAAGGTGTCGGTGATGTTCTCGGCGCCCACCGCGATCCGCGTGCTGAAGAAGCAGGACCCGGCCTACCTTACACGCTACGACCTGTCCTCGCTCAGGCACCTGTTCCTCGCCGGCGAGCCGCTCGACGAGCCGACCCATTCGTGGATCTCCGAAGCACTGGGCAAGCCGGTCATCGACCACTACTGGCAGACCGAGACCGGCTGGCCGATCCTGTCCGCCGTGCCAGGTGTGGAGCGCACGCCGGTCAAGTTCGGCAGTCCATCGTTCCCGGTGTTCGGCTACGACCTGCGGCTGCTGCGCGAAGCCGATGCGAGCGAGGCGGGGGCGGACGAGAAGGCGGTAGTCTCGATCGTCCCGCCGCTGCCACCCGGGTGCATGACGACCGTGTGGGGGGATGACGAGCGCTTCGTGCGAACCTACTTCAGCACGTTCAGCGCGCGACAGGTCTATTCGACCTTCGACTGGGGCATCCAGGACCAGGACGGCTACTTCTTCATCCTCGGCCGCACCGACGACGTGATCAACGTCGCCGGGCACCGGCTGGGCACGCGCGAGATCGAGGAGGCGATCAGCGCGCACCCGAACGTCGCGGAGGTGGCGGTCGTCGGCGTTGCGGACCAGGTCAAGGGGCAGATGCCGATGGCGTTCGCGGTGGCCAAGGACACGGGCAAGGTGGCGACGCCGGAAAGCCGTGCCCAGGCCGAGAAGGAGGTCATGGCCACGGTGGACCGGCTGCTTGGTGCGATCGCACGGCCCGGGCGCGTCCATTTCGTCACGCTGCTGCCCAAGACGCGCTCGGGCAAGTTGCTGCGGCGGAGCATCCAGGCGCTCGCCGAAGGCCGCGATCCGGGCGATCTCACCACGCTGGAGGATCCCACGGCGCTGGAACAGATCCGCGCAGCTGTCGCGGCGACACGGTCCTGACTACTTGCGCGGATCGTCCGCGGGATTGACGAACTGGATCGGGTTGCCGACCGGGCCGATGCCCGACTCCTGGATCACCACGTCGGTCTCGGCCCACGCGAAATGCGGCGTGCCGGCCTCGGTGATGTAGTAGTCGCGCGGTCCGTAGCGGGCGAGCTTGTCCTGCTCGAAGGTTTCCCCGACGCCGCTCCAGTAGCTGCCGGTGAGCACGGTCACCGAGCGGCGGTCCGGATGGCGATGCGGCGGAAGGCGGTAACCGGCCGGGAAGATCACCCGGAAGATGTACGGGCCCGGCTGGTCCGGGCGGCCGTACACCATGATCATCCTGGCACCGGCGGGTATGCTGCCGGACTCCGTCCACGCGCGACCGGGTCCGGCCCGGTCCGGCGCGGTCATGAGGATGTTCGAGGTGTCCTGTGCCGATGCGCCGCAGCTCGCCACGCACAGTGCCGCGGCCAGCCACACGGCATGGCCACGACATTGCGCTGCGGTCACACTCACCTACATCTCGAGCTTCCTCGCCAGGACGACTTACTGCTGCCGGGGGTCGTCTTCCGGATTGACGTAGACGATTGCATCGCTCCCCACCGGCCCGGTGCCGGTGATCTGCAGGATCACTTCGGTCCGCGCCCACTGATAGTGCGGCGTGGCAGCGGGCGTCTTGAAGGTCGCGCCGGCTTCCAGTTCCTGCATCGCCTTGGGGTTGCGCCGATCGCCTTCCGCGTACCACAGCTTGCCCTTGAGGATCGTGGTGGTGCGCTCATCGGGGTACTTCATCGGCGGCCACACGTAGCCGCTGGGTACGCGCACACGAACGACGTAGGGGCCGGCCTGAGCCGGGTCACCCTCGATCAGCATGATGCGCATCCCGCGCGGCCAGTCCTTGCCGGCCGGCGTCCATTGCTGCGCGCCGGGCACCACCGTGGTCGTGGCTGGCTTGTCCTCCGCGTGGGCCGCAGTTCCCAGACCGAGTGCCAGAGTGACGGCAACCAGCCAATGGGTAACGCGGACATAGCTCCAGGTCTGCATCTTGGGGGTCTATCCTCTAGGGTAGGTGGAATTGCTCCCTGACGGCCCGCCGCGATGGCTTTCGCTTGTTCGTGCCCGCGGGAATCTTTGCGGCCCGCAGCGGGTCGGAAATGGTATCACGGCGGCCGCGGCCGGAGCCGATGGCCGCCTTCGCTCGCCCCCTTCACGCAACTGGACAGGTCCGCGATGAAGAACCTCCTGCATCCTGCCGCCCTGGCGGCGCTGCTCTTCCTGCAAGGGCCGCCTGCGCACGCCCTCGACGGCATCCGTGTGACCCTGCTCGGCACGGCGGCGCCGGAGATGCCCGGCGGCGCCCCCGGGCCCAGCGCGTTGCTCGAGGCGGGTGAGGAGACCTTGATCTTCGACTGCGGGCCGGGCACCCGCGCGCGCCTCGAGCAGGCCGGGGTTCCGGTGCGGGATCTCACGGCCATGTTCCTGTCGACTCTGGATCCTCGGCGCCTGGAGGGATGCAGGGAGTTGTGGCGCGCTCGCGCGGGCGAAGGGGGGGGCGGCCCGCTGCCGGTTTGGGGACCGAACGGCACGGCTGACCTGGTCGGGCAGTTCGAGACCGCCTCCGGGCTCACGCCCCAGTCCGCCGCGATCGGCTTCGACATCGTGGACAACGTCGTGTACCAGCCCGAGGGGGTCACCGTGACCGCCTTCGTGACCGACAGCGGCAGCCTGCCGTCATATGGCTACCGGGTCGATGCGATGCGCCGCTCGGTCACCCTGTCGGGCAGTACGCGTTACTCCGAGAACGTGGCCCGTTACGCGCGCGGCGTGCACCTGCTGCTGCATGAAGTTGCCGCAGGCGCGGGCCCGGATGCAGCCGGCCTGCCGCAGGCGCATACCTCGCCCGAGGATGCAGCGCGGATATTCCGTACTGCGCGCCCCTATCTCGCGGTGTACTCGCAGATGCTGCTGATCGACGTGACCCCGGAGGACTTGCTGCGTCGCACGCGCAACCTCTATCGCGGTGCGGTGGAGGTCGGGCGCGACCTGCTGGTGATCGAGATCGAGAACGAAGTCCAGATCCGCAGCGCACCCTCGGAGTCCCGCCGCACCGGCACACCGTGAGGCAATCGCCCGCTGTCGTTGGCGGGCGTCAATCAACGGTCCCGGCAATCGCGGCCGAGGCAGCGGAATCGAACTTGCTTGGCGCGCACACCCTCGCACGATTTGCAATCGTGCTGACTTGCGCGCACATCCTCTTGCTACAATGCGCGTCCCACCGAGGGGGGATGCCGCATCCAGGACGTGCGCGCACGGACGGCGGACGTGCGCATCGCTGACATCACGGTCTCGACGCGGGAGGAGTTGGCAACAGGGCTGCCGAGTCCGGCAACATGCCGGCCCGGGTCGACACGTTCAACTTAAGTTTCTGCGCACAACTGCATGATTCAGGAGAAAGGAGACTACATGAACAAAGCGGAATTGGTGGAAGCGATCGCAAAGAAGACCGGCGGCACGAAGGCGGGGACCGAGGCGGCTCTGGATGCCTTCATCGACACGGTAACCGCGTCGCTCACCAAGGGGGACTCCGTCGCACTCATCGGTTTCGGAACGTTCACCGTTTCCAAGCGCGCTGCGCGCAAGGGGCGCAACCCGTCCACCGGGGCGGAGATCAAGATCCCGGCCTCGAAAGTGGCAAAATTCTCGGCAGGCGCCAAGCTCAAGAAGGCAGTGAACAGGAAATAGCGGCCCGCGGCCGTTCAAGGCCGCGCACTGCCGCGATCGGGGGCGTCAGCGGACGCCCCTTTTTTCTTTCTGTGCCAGCGGTTCACGCACGTCCACCGTGCATCGGAGGCGGGAGTGAAGGCCAACCTCGCAACGCTGCTCGCCAGCCGGCTCGAGCAGCCTCCGCGCGTGATGTATCGCCAGTTCGCGGAGGGCGCCTGGCGCGACTACACCGCGCACGACGTCGCGCAGCAGGCCGCGCGCTGGCAGGCCACCTTGCGCCGCGCAGGACTGCAGCCCGGCGAGCGCGTGGGGCTCTGCCTGCGCAACGGCGTGCAATGGGTCGCTGCGGACATGGCGGCACTGGGCCTCGGGCTCGCGGTAGTGCCCTTCTATGTCGACGACAATCCCGGCAGCATCGCGTTCTGCGCCCGCGATTCGGGATGCCGTGTGCTGGTCCTGGAGAACAAGCGCCTGCTCGCCGGGCTCCTCGACGCATCCCTCACCGGCTGCGAGCTCGTCGTGCTGCACGGCGAAGCACCGCCCGGCGTGCAGTCGGCGCAGCGCTGGCTGCAGCCCGATCCCGGCGCGGCATTCGAGGCGCGCGACCTCGCACCCGACACCCTTGCATCGATCGTCTACACCTCCGGGACCAGCGGCCGGCCCAAGGGCGTGATGCTCAGCCATCGCAACATCCTGTTCGACGTGCAGGCCGGCCTGCAGACCATCAACCTGGGGACGGATGAGAGGTTCATCTCACTGTTGCCGCTTTCGCACATGCTCGAACGAACGGTTGGCTACTACCTTCCCCTACTGCATGGCGCGTCGGTGGTCTATTCGCGTGGCATCGCCCATTTCGCGGACGATCTCGCAACCCAGCAGCCGACCGCCATGATCACCGTGCCGCGCGTCCTGGAGCGCCTGCACCAGCGCATGCTGCAGGCATTGAGGCAGCAGCCGCTGCGTGCACGCACCCTCGAACTGACCGCACAGGCAGGCTGGAGGCGCTCGGCCGGGCAGGCGACCCTGGCCGATCGAATCGTCGGACCGGTATTGGACCGGCTGGTGGCGCAACGGGTGCGCGAGCGCCTCGGCGGACACCTTCGCCTGGTGGTTGCCGGTGGCGCAGCCATGGACGCGTCGATCTCGCGCACCTTCACCGGGCTCGGCATCACGGTGCTGCAAGGCTACGGCATGACGGAAGCTTCGCCGGTCATCGCCGTCAACCGCGTCGAGGACAACGTCCCCGAGTCAGTGGGCGACCCGTTGCCCGGTGTAGACGTCCGGGTGAGCGAGACCGGCGAGTTGCTCACGCGCGGACCACACGTCATGCTGGGTTACTGGAACAATCCCGAGGCCACCGCCGCAGTGCTGCGCGACGGGTGGCTGCATACCGGCGACCTGGTCGAGATGCGCGGCCGGCGGCTGTTCATCCGCGGCCGGATCAAGGACATCCTGGTGCTCTCCAACGGCGAGAAGGTGCCGCCGCAGGACATCGAACAGAGCATCGCCGCGGATCCGGTGTTCCAGCAGGTGATGCTGGTCGGGGAGGGCAAGCCGTTCCTGACACTGGTCGCCGTGACCGGTGAAACCGAGGAGCGCGCGCTGGTGCAGCGGGCGAACCAACGGCTGAGCCAGTTCCCGCGGTATGCGCGCGTGCGCCGGGTCGTTCCGGTGCAGGAGCCGTGGACGATCGAGAACGGGATGCTGACGCCGACGCTGAAGCTCAAGCGTGCGGCCGTCGCTGAGCGCTATCGCGAGCAGATCGAGCAGGTCTACAGCGGCGAGGAGGGGCCTTGAGGGAATGACGCCGAATGTGGCGCATGGCGAGGCGCTGGCGGAGAGAGAGGGACAATACGCGAAGCTTGTTGCGGCGAAGGCTGACTTGCCATGAGGCAAGTCAAGCGCAAGCGGCCGAAGCCAATCGAACCCGAACGGGTCGAATCCGACCGATCGACGAGGAGCCGAACCGGAGGTGAGGCTGGCGGAGAGAGAGGGATTCGAACCCTCGATACAGGTTTTGCCCGTATACACGCTTTCCAGGCGTGCGCCTTCAACCGCTCGGCCATCTCTCCGCGGTACTGCCAACTTCCTCTGCTGAGCAGGCACGCGTGTATCCATACCCGCTTTGGCTACGGCCGCTGCGCTTAACTTGACCGCTTCGCGCTCAAGTTAGCCTGCACCGAAACCGGCCGAACAGACGGCCGGTTGTCCAAGCGTGCGCCTTCAACCGCTCGGCCATCTCTCCGAAGGGGCGCAAGGATACCATAGCGCCCTGCGTCCCTGAACCTACCGGACCGTCTGCTTCAGCTGCTCCAGGATCGCCGGATTCTCCAGGGTGGAGATGTCCTGCGTGATCTCCTCGCCCTTGGCCAGCGCACGGAGCAGGCGACGCATGATCTTGCCGGAGCGGGTCTTGGGCAGGTTGTCGCCGAAGCGGATGTCATCGGGCTTGGCGATCGGCCCGATCTCCTGGCCGACCCAGTCACGCAGCTTCTGCGCCACCTCGTTGGCAGCCGCCCCATCCGGGCGTGCGCCCTTCAGCACCACGAACGCCACCACCGCTTCGCCCTTGATGTCGTGCGGCTTGCCTACCACCGCTGCCTCGGCCACCAGCGGGTTGGCGACCAGGGCGGACTCGATCTCCATCGTGCCGAGCCGGTGGCCGGAAACGTTCAGCACATCGTCGATCCGGCCCATGATCCAGAAGTAGCCATCCAGGTCTCGGTTCGCACCGTCGCCTGCGAGGTAGTACTTGCCCTGGAAGTCTTCCGGGTAGTAACTCTTCTTGAAGCGCTCGGGATCGCCCCAGATGGTACGGATCATCGACGGCCAGGGCCGCTTGATCACCAGGATGCCGCCCTTGCCCTTGTCCACCGAGTGGCCGGTCTCGTCGACCACGTCGGCGATGATGCCGGGCAGGGGCAGGGTGCAGGACCCGGGCTTGAGCGGCACCACGCCCGGCAGGGGTGTGATCATGTGGCCGCCGGTCTCGGTCTGCCACCAGGTATCGACGATCGGGCAGCGCCCGCCGCCGACGGTGGTGTGGTACCACATCCACGCCTCCGGATTGATCGGTTCGCCCACGCTGCCCAGCAGCCGCAGCGACCCCAGGTCGTACTTCCTGGGGAGGTCCGCGCCGGCCTTGATCAGCGAGCGGATGGCGGTGGGCGCGGTGTAGAAGGTCGTGACCTTGTGGTCCTGGATCATCTTCCAGAACCGGCCCGCATCGGGGTAGGTCGGCACGCCCTCGAACACGATCTCGGTGGCGCCGAGCGCCAGCGGGCCGTAGGTGATGTAGGTGTGGCCCGTCACCCAGCCCACGTCGGCCGTGCACCAGAAGATGTCGGTCGGCTTGTAGTCGAATGTCCACTTCATGGTCAGCATCGCCTGCAGCAGGTAGCCTGCCGTGGAGTGCTGCACGCCCTTGGGTTTCCCGGTGGAGCCGGAGGTGTAGAGGATGAACAGGGGATGCTCGGCGCCAACCCAGACCGGCTCGCACACGTCGGGCTGATCGCGCACCAGGTCGTGCCACCAGACATCGCGCGGGGCGTGGAAATGAATCTCGCTCTCGGTACGGCGATAGACCACCACGTGCTTCACGACGTCGCACCCGCCCAGGCCGAAGGCCTCGTCCACTGCCGGCTTCAGCGGGATCTCGCGCCCGCCGCGGAACTGGCCATCGGCGGTGATCACCGCCACCGCGCCGGCGTCGACGATGCGCTCCTGCAGGCTCTTGGCGGAGAAGCCGCCGAACACGACCGAGTGGGTCGCGCCGATGCGGGCACAGGCCTGCATGGCCACGATCGCCTCCACGCTCATCGGCATGTAGATGATCACGCGGTCGCCCTTCCTGATGCCCAGCTTCTTCAGTCCGTTGGCGAACTGGCAGACGCGCTGGTAGAGGTGGCGGTAGGTGACCTTGGTGACCGAGCCGTCGTCGGCCTCGAAGATGATCGCGACCTTGTTCGGCTGGGTCTCGAGGTGGCGGTCGAGGCAGTTGTAGGAGACGTTGAGCTCGCCGTCCTCGAACCACTTGAAGAACGGCCGGTTGCTCTCGTCCAGCACCCGGGTGAAGGGCTTGTGCCAGAGCAGGTTCTCGCGCGCCAGCCGGGCCCAGAAACCCTCGTAGTCGCGCGCGGCTTCGTCGCACAGGGCCTGGTAGGTCGCCATGCCCGAGACATTGGCCTGGCGCGTGAAGCCATCCGGCGGCGGGAACAGGCGTTTCTCGTGCAGGACCGACTCGATGGTGCTCATGCTCTCTCCCCCTCTGATTGTGGATGCGCAAAGCGGCCGATGGCCGGATTATATCGGCCCGGCGGGGTGCAGCGGCCGGCACTGCGTGGGGCCGGAAGCTTGAATGGTACAATTCCCGCCCGGTCCTGAGACATTCAACCGCTTCGCGTCCGTCCGCTCCATGCGTACCATCCAGCAGTCCGACCTGATCCAGAGCGTCGCCGACGCCCTCCAGTTCATCTCGTACTACCACCCGCTCGACTACATCGAGGCGCTGGGGGCGGCGTACGAGCAGGAGCAATCGCCGGCCGCACGCGACGCCATCGCGCAGATCCTGACCAACTCGCGCATGTGCGCGGAGGGACGGCGGCCGATCTGCCAGGACACCGGCATCGTGGTGGCCTTCCTGAAGATCGGCATGGGCGTGCGCTGGGAAGGGGCGACGATGAGCGTCTCCGACATGGTGAACGAGGGCGTGCGCCGCGCCTACACGCACCCGGACAACCTGCTGCGCGCCTCAATCGTCGATGAGCCCGGCGGGCGGCGGAAGAACACCCGGGACAACACCCCCGCGGTGGTGCACATGGAAGTGGTGCCGGGCGACACCGTCGAGGTCACTGTCTCCGCCAAGGGGGGCGGCTCGGAGAACAAGTCCAAGTTCACGATGCTCAATCCGTCCGACAGCATCGTCGACTGGGTGCTGAAGACCGTTCCGACCATGGGTGCGGGGTGGTGCCCGCCAGGCATGCTGGGGCTCGGCCTGGGCGGCAGCGCCGAGAAGGCCATGCTCATGGCCAAGGAAGCGCTCATGGATCCGATCGACATGGCGGCCCTGAAGGCACGCGGCCCGTCCAGCCGGGTCGAGGAGTTGCGCATCGAGATCCACGACAAGGTCAACGCGCTGGGCATCGGGGCACAGGGCCTGGGTGGGCTCACCACGGTGCTGGACGTCAAGATCAAGGACTATCCGACCCACGCAGCCTCGCTGCCGGTCGCGATGATCCCCAATTGCGCCGCAACCCGGCATGCGCACTTCGTGCTCGACGGCAGCGGTCCGGCCCACCTCGAGCCGCCCAGCCTCGAGCGCTGGCCGAAGGTGCAGTGGACCCCGGCACCGGAGGCGCGCCGGGTTTCGCTGGATCGCCTCACGCGCGAGGACATTGCCGCCTGGAAGCCGGGCGAGACGCTGCTGCTGTCGGGCAGACTGCTCACCGGCCGCGACGCTGCGCACAAGCGCATCGCCGACCTCTTCGCCAGGGGGGAGGGGCTGCCGGAGGGCGTGGATCTGCGCAACCGGTTCATCTACTACGTCGGCCCGGTCGATCCGGTGCGCGACGAAGTGGTCGGCCCGGCCGGCCCGACCACCGCCACCCGCATGGACAAGTTCGCCGACCTGATGCTGGAAAAGACCGGCCTGCTCGGCATGATTGGCAAGGCAGAGCGCGGACCGACCGCGATCGAGGCCATCCGCAAGCACCGTGCGGTCTACTTGATCGCCGTGGGCGGGGCCGCATATCTGGTGTCGAAGGCGATCAGATCCTCGCGCGTGGTCGCCTTCGGCGACCTGGGCATGGAAGCGATCTACGAGTTCGAAGTGAAGGACATGCCGGTCACCGTCGCGGTGGACGTCAACGGCAGCTCCGTGCACGCCACCGGCCCGGCCGAATGGCGTGCGAGAATAGGCAAGATTCCGGTGACGGTTGCCTGAAACACCATCACCGGCACGAGCCCACGAACCAGGCGACTCGACGGTGTGCGTCCGCCCCTTGACCGCGCTGCCGCGGACAACCGGCCCCGCCCGCCGCGCCTCGCGCCTCGTGCCTCGTGCATCGTTTCAATGGCGGGCCGCCCCGCATTGCAGGGTAGTGAACCTGGTCAGGTCCGGAAGGAAGCAGCCACAGCTATTTACTGCAAGTGCCGGGGGAACGGCTCGCCACCCCTCACCGCCGGCGCAGCCTGATACGGGCTGCGCCGGCACTCCGCTCCGGGGACTGCATTGACGCTCGCCTTGGCGCGCAAGTGGCGGCCGAAGAGCTTCGCCGAGATGGTCGGCCAGGAGCACGTGGTGCGCGCGCTGTCCAATGCGCTCACCCAGAACCGCCTGCACCACGCCTACCTGCTCACCGGGACCCGCGGCGTGGGCAAGACCACCCTGGCGCGGGTGATGGCCAAGGCGCTCAACTGCGAGACCGGCGTGACGGCGAACCCGTGCGGACGCTGCGGAGCCTGCACGGAAATCGACTCGGGCCGCTTCGTCGACCTGATCGAGCTCGACGCGGCCTCGAACACCCAGGTCGACCAGATGCGCGAGCTGCTGGAGAACGCGCTCTACGCCCCGACCCGCGCGCGCTTCAAGGTGTACATCATCGACGAAGTGCACATGCTGTCGCGCTCGGC
>CAZFYX010000081.1:0-2122 GCA_964523885.1 uncultured Burkholderiales bacterium
TTCGCGCTCGTGCAGCGCCACCACGGCAGCATCTCGGCCGAGCACGGCATCGGCCTGCTCAAGAAGGGCTACCTCGGCTTCACCCGCAGCCCCGCCGAGATCGCCGTCCAGGCCGCCGTCAAGCGGGCGCTCGACCCGAGGGGCATCCTCAACCCCGGCAAGATCCTCGACGTGGGCCCGCCGCCGGCGTAGCGCCGGAGCGGGAGCACCGGGCCTGGCGTCAAAGCCTGTTGAACAATTCGGCGCTCGCCGGGCAACCCACCCGATCCCCACCGGATCTGAGCGCGCATGTCCGACGATGCCAAGCGGATTCGTGTCGAGGAGCCCAATCGGTCGCAGGTGCAATGGGTCGTCGCCGACGACCTGATCGCGCCGGATCATCCGGCGCGGGTGCTGTGGGAGGTGACGGGGCGGCTCGACCTGTCGCGCTTCTTCAGCGGCGTGAGGGTGACCCGTGGCAGCGCCGGGCGCTCGCTGAAGTCGCCGCGCATGAAGTTCTGTCTGTGGCTGTACGCGATGACCCAGGGCGTGGGTAGCGCGCGGGAGATCGCCCGGCGTACGACGAGTGACATGGCGTTCCGCTGGATCGTCGGCGACGTGAAGCTGACGCACGACACGTTATCGGCGTTCCGGCGGCAGCAGGGCGCGGCCTTCGACCATGCGTTGTCGGAGATCCTCGGGACGCTGCTGCACGCAGGCGTGCTGTCGCTGGACCTGGTAGCGCTCGACGGCATGCGGGTACGAGCGAGCGCCTCGGCGCCATCGTTTCGTAGTGCCGCGTCGCTGGAGCAGTGCCGAGAGCAAGCGGCGCTGCACGTCAAGGCAGTGCTGGCGCAGGCCGACGACCCCGAGCTGACGCGGGCCCAGAAGGCGGCGCGTGAAGCCAAGGCGCTCGACTTCCAGCAGCGCGTCGAGGCGGCCATCGCAACGGTGGAGTCGCTGACCAAGCGCCCCGACCCACCCGAGCGCCCGCGTGCCTCGACGACCGATGCCGAGGCGCGCGTGATGAAGATGGGCGACGGCGGCTTTCGCCCTGCCTACAACGTGCAGCTGGCGACCGCCGGCTCCCCGCTGGGCGGGCCTCGCACCGTCGTCGCGGTGGCGGTGACCAACTCGGGCAGCGACATGGGCGCCATCCCACCCTTGCTCGACGACGTGCAGCGCCGCACCGGTGCGCTCCCCAAGGTCACGCTCGCCGACGCGGGCCACGCCGGCCACGCGGCCATTCGCGATGCGCAGGCACGCGGCACCACCGCGCTCGTCGCGGTTCCCGAACGCACGCAGAACAAACCGATCGAAAGCGAGACCGATCCCGCTGTCGTCGCGTGGCGCAAGCGCATGGACACCGACGAGGCCAAGACGCTCTACCGAGCGCGCGCCGGGCTATGCGAGCTGCTGAACGCCCGCATGCGCAGCTACGGCCTCGACCAGTTCCTCGTGAGGGGCCTGCACAACGTGACCAACGTCGTGCTTCTCGCCGCGATCGCCTCGAACATCCTGCAGCACGCGTCGACCTTCCTGGGATAGCTGCGTCCACCGTCGGAAACCGGAGCTCCGCCAGCGGCTCGAGCAGTCCTTCCCGCCCCGCGTAGCCGCTGCGCGACCCTCGCCGCACCAGACCCTTCGCACCGCTGGCGCACGACGGTGTGGCCAGCGCCAGCCACGTTGCGCGCAGCGCCCACGCCAGTCGTTTGATCAACAGGCTTTCAGGCCGCGCCTGAGTTGTTGCACCCCCTGGCATGCATCGATCCAGGCCGCGCCTGAGTCGTTGCACCCCCTTGCCTGCATCGATCCAGGCCGCGCCTGGGTTGTTGCACCCCCTGGCCTGAGTCGTCTCAGGTGGCGCCTGAGTTCGTGCCGATCGCGCGGGGTGAGTGACCGGGAGGAGGGGTAGCGGCATCCGGGCGGCCTGCAAGCGGTGTCCGGCGCCTTCGTTCACGGTGTCCGGATCCCGGACGCGACAGTCCGGATCTCGGACGCGCCGAACGACCGCGTGGCTGCGGGCACGGGCGGGCAGCGACGGCTTCCCCCGCTGCCGGTTGTTCGGCACGCCCCCTGTACCCGCCGCCCGCGTGTCAGCGGGGAATGCCAGCTACCATCGCCGCCAGCCCGAGCAGTCGCT
>CAZFYX010000082.1:0-32950 GCA_964523885.1 uncultured Burkholderiales bacterium
CGGGATCGAGGGCTATGCGAGCCAGGAGTTCACCCACGCTGCCGTGGCGGCGTACGTGGCCAGCGGGATGGCCGACGTCGGCATGGGCGTCGAGCCGCCCGCGCGCGAGTTCAAGCTCGACTTCATCCCGCTCGGGGCCGAGCGCTACTTCCTGATCGGTCGCGAGCAGAGCCTCGCGCTGCCCGCGCTGCAGGTGCTGCTGGATCTGCTGCATGGCTCCCGCTTCGCCGAGCGGGTGATGCGATTGCCGGGTTACAGTTCGGAACGTGCCGGCGAGATCAGTACCATCCCGGAAGCGTTCCCCTGGCTGGCAGGGAAGGCGCTCGCACGCCGGCGCAGGGGGAAGTCCTGAGCCTCGCGCAGGCCTTCGTCGAGCGCCCGTCGGGGCACGCTCGGCCATGCAGGCGGGCCTGGAGCGCCGGACTGCTGGCCGCATTGAGCCTGTCGGCGGTGTTTGCCACTGCCGCCGACCTCACGGTGGAGGTGCGTAACGTGCGCCCGCGCCGCGGCGAGGTGAAGGCCGCGCTGTTCGACGACGAGCGCAGCTTCGCCGCTGCCGTGAAGATCCGGGCGGTGCTTCGCAACGGCGAGATCTCCAGCGGGGTGTTCACGCGCGAGGAGGACTTCCAGGGCGCGCCGGTCGCGACCGTGGTCGTCCCCGCACAGGCCCGTTCGGTCACGCTGCGCTTCACCAACCTCGAGCCGGGCGAGTACGCGCTGGGCGTCTACCAGGATCTCAACCGCGACGACAAGCTGGACATCACGCTCGGCGGGTTGTCGCTCGAGCCCTGGACGGTGTCGAATGACGCGGTCGATCTGGATGCCGACCCGAAGTGGGAGACCGCAAAGTTCGTCCTCCCGCCTGCGGGGCTCGGCATGGTCGTGAACCTGCACGACGAGCGGCAGGAGCATCAGCCCGGGGATCTGCGCTGAACGCGCGGCGGGCCGTCAGCCCGCCCGCAGCACGGACCAGGCGAACAGCGCCCAAGCCGCGATGAATGCCGTGCCACCGAGCGGCGTGATCGCACCCAGCCAGCGCACGCCGGTCACGGCCAGCAGGTAGAGGCTGCCGGAGAAGACCACGATCCCGGCGAGCATCAGCCAGCCGGCCCACTTCAAGCCCTCTGCGGTCGGGAACTGCGCAAGCGCGAGCGCGATGGCGAGCAGGCCCAGCGCGTGCCAGAAGTGATACTGCACGGCGGTGTGGAACACGGTCAGCAAGTCGGGCTCGAGGCGGGAGCGCAGCGCATGCGCGCCGAACGCACCGAGCATGACGGCGAGCATGCACCCGAGGGCGCCCAGCACGAGGAAGGTCCTGGCCAGCGATGGCATGGTGGATCGCGTCAGGCCCCGAGCTCGATCTGGCGACGCACGCCACGGCACTCCAGCTCCACCTCGGCACCGATGATCGGCGGCCGCGCGTCGTGCACCCGGATGCCACGTGCTGCGGTTTTCGGGACGCCGGCAGCCGCCAGTGCCGCAAGCATTTCGTCGACGTTGCGCGTCACGCACAGATCCACGTGCGTGGCATCGTTCCAGCTGAGCTCCAGCTCGGCCAGTCGGTCGCTGATCGTCTCCGTGCAGTGCTGCAGACGCTGCTTCATGCCCGCAGGCGTCACGTCGTCTCCGGCGACGATGTTGCCGCGTGAGTCGATGTCCGCGGCACCGGACACGCAGAACGTGCGGCCGGTCTGGCTGGAGGTCGCGGAATAGGAGAACGCGTGCACCATCGGCTGGTCCGGAGGGTTGTGTGCCGGGACGACGTTCGTGCGGCATACCGCGCTGTAGCGCCGCAGGATCAATTCGCGTTTGCGCAGTTCTTCCATGTAGCCCAGGTTGAAGTTCCGGAAACCTTCGAAAGTGAGCTGCTTCGGAGTGCGCAGCTCCAGTCCGCACAGCGCCTGGATGGGGCGGCCCTCGGTTTTCAGGTGGGCTTCGACGACGTCCCAGGCCTGGTCCAGCGGCACCCAGGGACGGAGCAGTACGTGCACGATCTCGTGCCCCTCCGCCGCCACCACGCCGCCGCAGTATACCGACCCGGCCGGCAGCACCAGGTACCCGCCGGGGATGTTCTCCAGCAGCGCAGGCGGGTTGATTCTCGGCTTGTCCTGCGCGGGCGTGGCACGTGCTGCAGCGAGCACGGCGGCCGCGAACGATGCGGTCATCAACCGGCGCCGCATCGGGGAGGGGAGGTGGATCGGGGGCTGCTGCGGCATGGGGGTCTCCTGGGTCTTTTGTTTTTCCGGGGCGCCTGCAATTATAGGAGCTGTCGCATGCAGGTCCGCATCATGGTTTGCTCGATCTCCCGCGTGCTGGCGGCGCTATGCGCCGCCGCACTGATCGCCTCGTGCAGCACCGTCCGGCTGTCCTACGACCACGCCGACTGGCTGCTGGCGCGCATGGCCGGCCAGTACGTGGACCTCGACAAGGACCAGTCGCGCCTGCTCAAGGCGCAGATCGGCGATTTCCACGCCTGGCACCGGTCCCAGGAGCTGCCGCGCTACGCGGCCTTGTTCGACGATGCCGCGAGCCGGCTGGAGCGCGGGCTGCAGCCCGGCGACGTGGACTGGGTGATGGTCGCCGTGCGCGAGCGCGGCGCGGTGCTGGGACGCCAGGCTGGCGACGACTTCGCCCCGGTGCTGGCCCGCCTGAACGAACGGCAGCTGCGCCAGCTGCAGGGGCGATTCGAGGAAGACAACCGCAAGTTCATCAAGACCCAGCTGTCCGGCGATGGCGCGGACCAGGTCAAGCGCCGCAGCAACTGGCTCTGCGACCAGTTCGAGGACTTCCTCGGCAGCCTGACGCCCGCGCAACGGATGCGCATCACCACGCTGGTGCAGGGGTTTCCGGACCTGCCGCGGGTGCGGCTCGAGGAGCGCAAACGGCGCCAGGCGACGCTGGTGCACCTGCTGCAGGAGCACCGGGGCACCGCCCAGCTGGAGCCTGCGCTCGCCCAGTTCCTCGCCGATCCGGACGCGCAGCGCAGCGAAGCGAACCGGCAGGCGATGCAGCGCTGGGAGCAGGCCTTCGCCGCCACGCTCGTCGAGCTGGACCGCACGCTCTCTCCCGCCCAGCGGCGCAACGCGGTCGCGCGCTTCCGCGCGTACGCCGCGGACTTCCATGAGCTGTCGCGGGAAACCGGCGAGGCTGCCGCGCGCACCGCGAGCGCGCAGTAGCCCCGCGCCTCAACGCGGCGGGGTGTACCGCTGCACTTCCTGATCGATCGCGCCGAAGATCGACCGCCCCTGCGCGTCGAGCATCTCGATGCGTACACGGTCGCCGAAGCGCAGGAACGGCGTGACCGGCTTGCCGCCATCCAGCGTCTCCAGCGTGCGCTTCTCGGCGAGGCAGGCTGAACCGCGCGAGCGATCGACGTTCGAGATGGTGCCCGATCCCACGATGCTGCCGGCGGCCAGCGGACGGGTCCTGGCGGCATGCGCGATCAGGCGGGTGAAATCGAAGGTCATGTCCTCGCCGGCGTTGGGCTGACCGAACAGCGCGCCGTTGAGGTGCACGGTGACCGGCAGGTTCAGCTTGCGTCCATCCCACGCTGCACCCAGCTCGTCCGGCGTCACGGCCACCGGCGAGAAGGCCGAGGACGGCTTGCTCTGGAAGAAGCCGAAGCCCTTGCCGAGCTCGGCGGGGATGAGGTTGCGCAGGCTGACATCATTCACCAGCATGAGCAGGCGGATGTGCGAGCCGGCGGCGTCGGCTGGCGTGGCCATCGGCACATCGTCGGTGATCACCGCGACTTCCGCTTCAAGATCGATGCCCCAGTCCTCGGACTCGGCGAGGATCGGGTCGCGTGGCCCTGCGAAGCTGTCCGAGCCGCCTTGGTACATCAGCGGATCGGTCCAGAACGAGGGCGGCATCTCAGCGCCGCGTGCCTTGCGCACCAGTTCGACGTGGTTCACATACGCGGAGCCATCCGCCCACTGGTATGCGCGCGGCAGCGGCGAATGGCAGCGGTTCGGGTCGAACGCGAATGCGTCGGCGGCGCGGCCGTGATTGAGCAGGGTGGAGATCTGCTGCAGACGAGGGCCCTTGGTGGCCCATTCGTCCAGCGCGGCCTGCAGGGTGCCGGCAACGTCGGAGGCCGAGACGGCCTTGGAGAGGTCGCGGCTCACGACGATCAGCTTCCCGTCGCGGCCGCCCGTCCTGAGGGTGGCGAGCTTCATGAAAAACATCTTACCCGGAGTGCCGGAAGGGGTGGACGCGAATCTCGCCTTTTGGTAACTTTTGCCCTGTCGCCAATGAAAGACAGAGCGTAGCTCGGTCGGCGATGGCAACACATTGATATCGCGTGCAAGGGCGGTTGAACAATCGTCAACAAACGTCAAGTCGCGCGATCGGTGCACGATAACAATCAGGGACGGAGGAGACCTGTCCCACTCGGGTTGGCCCCCAATCCAACCCCTTGCTGGCCGGTTTCGTGGCCGGGACGTCCAATCCTGGAGGAGGCTTGGACGATCATGGTGTGCGGCAGGCGTCGTCCCCACGCTGGTCGTGCATTCCCCGGTTCTCGTACTCGGTGCGCGCGCGACGGGCCGTCCCCGCCCGTCGCGCGATCCTTTCCCTGCTACCCCTTCCCCAGGTACGTCGCAGCCACCCTCGCGTCGTTGACGAGTGCCGCCGCCGGACCTTCCAGCACCACGCTGCCGGTTTCGAGCACGTAGCCGTAATCGGCGGCCTGCAGCGCCGCACGCGCGTTCTGCTCCACCAGGAGAACGGCGACCCCGGTGCGGCGCAGTCCGTGGATGATGCGGAAGATCTCCTGGACGACCAGCGGCGCGAGCCCGAGGCTCGGTTCATCCAGCATGAGCAGACGTGGCCTGGACATCCGCGCACGCCCCAGGGCGAGCATCTGGCGCTCGCCGCCGGACAGCGTGGATGCGCCCTGGTCCCGGCGATCGCGCAGGCGGGGAAAGGTCTCGTAGACGGCGGCCAGGTCGGCCTGGATGGCCGGGTCGCTGCGCCGATGGAACGCGCCAAGGCGCAGGTTGTCGGCAACGGTCATGCGGCCGAAGAGCTCGCGGCGTTCCGGGACCAGCGCGAGTCCGCGGGCAACCCGGCGCTCGGTCGGCAGCGAGGCGAGGTCTGCACCGTCGTAGACCACGCAGCCGCGACACGGCAGCAATCCCATCAGGGCGGCCAGCAGGGTGGTCTTGCCGGCGCCATTGGCGCCGATCACCGCGACGATGCTCCCCGGCGCCACCTGCAGGTTGACCTGGTGCACGGCCTCGACCCTGCCGTAGGACACACAGATGCCAGCGGCTTCCAGCAGCGGTGGCATGCCCGGATCAGGCACCGAGGTAGGCTTCGAGCACCGCTGGGTCCTCGCGGACGTCGTGCGGGCTGCCCTCCGCGAGCTTGGTACCGAAGTCGAGCACCACCAGGCGGTCGGCCAAGCCCATGACGAAGTCCATGTCGTGCTCAACCAGCAGGATGCTCAGGCCCTCCTCGCGCAGCCGGCCGAGGAGGGCGGCCAGCTGCTGCTTCTCCAGATGGCGCAGTCCGGCTGCGGGTTCGTCGAGCAGCAGCAGCGCCGGGTCGGCCGCGAGCGCGCGCGCCACCTCGACGATGCGTTGCGTCCCGAGCGCCAGGCTGCCCGCAGGCGCATGCAGGTGCGCTCCGAGCCCGACGCGCTCGACCTGGCGCGCGGCCTCTTCCAGCAACCGGCGCTCCTCGTGCCGGTCCAATCGCAACAGGCTGCGCACGAAGCCCGCATGCGCGCGCAGGTGTGCGCCGAGCGCAACGTTCTCGAGCACGGTCATTCCCGGGATCAGCTTCACGTGCTGGAAGGTGCGCGCCACGCCTAGGCGCGCGATCTGCCGCGGTGGCAGTTCCGAGATCCGCTGCCCCCGGAAGCGGATCTCGCCGGCGGTGAGCGGAAGCAGCCCGGTGACGAGATTGAAGGTGGTGCTCTTGCCCGCGCCGTTGGGTCCGATGAGTCCGAGGATCTCGCCCGCGCGGTGGGTAAAGCTGATGTCGTTGACGGCGACCAGCCCGCCGAAGGCCTTGCGCGCGGCGATCACCTCCAGGAGCGGGGTGCCGGGTTGCGGGTGCGGGCGGCCGGGCAGGGGATCGCCAGGAAGCAAATCGGCCCGCCGCGGCCGCCGCCGCATGGGTGCCGCGATCGCCCCCCAGATGCCTTCGCGCGCGCCATGCAGCACCGCGACCAGCAGCACGCCGAACGCGACCACCTCGAGCTGCCCGCTGACGTCCACGTTGCTGCCGGCGGGCAGGAGTGCCAGCAGCTTGGGCAGGATCGCCTGCAAGCCCTGCTTGAGCAGCGTGATCGCAAACGCGCCGGCCAGTGCACCCCAGACGTGGCCGGCTCCGCCCACGACCGCCATGAACAGGTACTCGATGCCCACGGGCAGGCCGAACGGCGTCGGATTCACGAAGCGCTGGAAGTGCGCGTACAGCCAGCCGGACAGCGCAGCGAGCAGTGCGGCGAACACGAACACCTGCACCTTGAGCGCAGCAGTGCCCACCCCGAAGCTCTCCGCCATCTGCGCGCCGCCGCGCAGGGTGCGGATCGCACGCCCCGTTCGTGAGTCGAGCAGCCCGAGGACCAGGAGCATCGCGGCGAGCGCGCAGGCCCAGATCAGATAGTAGAAGCCGCGCGCGTCCCTCAATTCGAAGCCGCCCAGGCCCAGAGCGGGGATCCCCGACAACCCGGTGAAGCCGCCGAGGAACGGGAGGTTGCCGAACAGGTAGAACAGGCTGATGCCCCAGGCGATGGTGCCCAGAGGCAGGAAGTGGCCGGACAGTCGCGTGGTGACCACGCCGAGCAGCAGTGCAAGCAGCGCGGTCGCACCCAGGCCGGCGAGCAACCCGATCCATGGCGACATGCCGTGGGCGGTGGTCAGCCACGCGGTGGCGTACGCGCCCACGCCGACGAACGCGGCCTGCCCGAAGGACACCAGGCCGGCGATCCCGGTCAGCAGGCAGAGGCCTGCCACGACCAGCGTGTACAACCCGATGTAGTCCAGCAGCGTGACCCAGTAGTCCGGCACCAGCCAGGGCGCGGCCGCGAGGAGCACGACCAGCACTGCGATCGCGCGCGGACTCACGCTTCCTCTTCGTCGTCGTCGTGCCGGTTGCGCAGGGACAGCCACAGCAGCACCGGGATGATGAGCGTGAAGACGATCACTTCCTTGTACGCGCTGGCCCAGAACGAGGCGAACGACTCGAGCAGGCCGACGAGCAGCGCGCCGGCCAGCGCGAGTGGATAGCTGACCAGCCCGCCGATGATCGCGCCGACGAACCCCTTGAGCCCCACCAGGAAGCCGGTGTCGTAGTAGATGGTGGTGATGGGCGCGATGAGGACGCCGGAGAACACCCCGATGCCGGCGGCGAGGATGAAGCAAGCTTTGCCTGCGAGCCCGGTGCTGATCCCCGACAGCCGTGCCCCGATCCGGTTCACGGCCGTCGCGCGCAGCGCCTTGCCGTACAGCGTGTGCCTGAAGAACAGGTACAGCAGCGCGACCAGTGCGAGGCTGCAGGCGTACACCCAGAGGCTCTGTCCGGTCACCGGCAGCACGCCGATCTGGTGAGACTGCTCGCTGAACGGCGTGGTCCGGGTGCCCTCGGGACCGAATAGCACCAGGCCGATGCCGGACAGGGCGAGGTGCAGCGCGACCGAGACGATCAGCAGCACCAGCACCGGGGCATGTGCGATGGGCTGATAGGCGACGCGATAGAGCAGCGGGCCGATCGGGACCACCAGCAGTGCGGTCAGCGCCACCTGTCCGGCGAGACCGATCGGCCGCCCTGCGAGTGCCCAGGCGAGCGCGACGGTGGCCGCCGGCAGCGCGAGGTTCCATCCCGCCGACGCAGCCAGCGGCTGCAGGCGCCGCCGGCGGAGCGCACCGACGAGATCGGCAGCGAAGGCGGCGGCGCCCATCCCCAGGAGCAGCCACGCGGTCCCCGGCAGCCTGCCTGCCTGCAGCGCGGCGAGCGTGAGGGCGCCGTAGGCCAGGAACTCGCCCTGCGGCACGAAGATGATGCGCGTCACCGCGAAGACCAGCACCAGCGCCAGCGCCATGAGCGCATAGATCGCGCCGTTGGTCAGGCCGTCCTGCGCGAGGAAGAGGGCGATATCGGTGTCCAAGGCGCTAGGCCCTAGGTGCCAGACCCCAGATCTCCGAGGGGCGCAATCGCGCCCCTCGGTTGGACCGGTCGGGGAAGGAGGTGATTTGCATTGTCCTGGCGTCTGGCGCCTAGAGCCTAGTGCCTACGCCTCCTGCAGCTGCGCGGTGCAGACGCCGTGCAGGAATACCTCGGCCGCCACGGCGGCCATGTCGTCGTAGGACAGCGGGCCGTCGGCGCGCAGCCAGGTGAAGCTCCAGTTGATCATGCCGAACAGCAGCATGGCGAGCGGCACGCGCAGGTCCTTGCCGCGCAGGCGTGGCTTGAGCGCTGCGATGGCGTGCGCGAACGCGTCGACCACTGCCCGCTCCTTGTCGAGCACGTGCTCGCGCTCCGGCGCGGCGAGGAACTTCACGTCCTGGACCAGCACCATGTGCTGCGCCTGGGAGTGCTGGTACTCCGCCATGAACAGGCGGATCAGTTCGCGCAGGCGCGCCTCGGGCACCAGCCGCTGCGCCTCGACCCCGGCCACGATCGTGCCGAGCTTGTCCATGTAGGTGTCGGCGATGTCGAACAGGATGTGGGCCTTGTCGCGGTAGTAGTGGTAGAGCAGCGGCTTGGATACGCCGCATGCGGCCGCGAGTTCCGCCATCGAGGCATGATGGAATCCCTGCGCAGCGAACAGCGCTGCCGCCGCTTCCAGGATGGCGCTGCGCTGCAGGTCGAAGGTGGGTGCCTTGGGGCGAGCCATCAGCGCTCGTCGTAGCTCACCACCACGCGCTCGGTGAGCGGATGGGCCTGGCAGGTCAGGATGAAGCCAGCCTGCACGTCCTGGGGATCGAGGCTGTAGTTCCGGTCCATGCGCGCCTTGCCCTCCACCAGCTTGCCGCGGCAGGTACAGCACATCCCGCCCTTGCAGGAGTAGGGCAGGTCGAGGCCGTTGCGCAACGCCGCATCGAGGATCGACGCATCGCCCTGCCGGAACTCGACCTCGCGGCGGACCCCATCGGCGATGACGGTGACGAGCGCGTGCGGTGCGTCCTCGGGTTCGGTGTGATGCGTAGCGCCGGCGCCCGGCACGCCGAACCGCTCCACGTGGACATGCCCGGGGGCCAGCCCGAGCTCCTGCAGGGCGGCGGCCACGTCGTCCAGCATCGCCCCCGGCCCGCACACGAATGCCTCGTCGATGGTGTCCACGGGAAGCAGGGTGTCGGCGAACGCCTTCACCTTCGCCGCGTCGAGGCGGCCGTTGAACAGCTCGATCTCCTGATGCTCGCGGCTGAAGAGGTTGAACAGCGTGAAGCGGGTGAGGTGGCGGTCCTTGATGTCCTCCAGCTCTTCCTGGAACAGCACGTTGGACTGGCGCCGGTTGCAGTAGAACAGCGTGAAGCGGCTGCGCGGCTCGCGTGCGAGCGTGGTCTTGACCAGCGAGAGCACCGGCGTGATGCCGCTGCCGGCGGCGAATGCGACGTAGTGCTTGGCATTCGATGCGGCGAGCAGCGTGTGGAAGCGGCCGTCCGGCGTCAGCACGTCGATCCGGTCGCCCGCGCGCAGCTGGCGGTTGGCCCAGGTCGAGAACCGCCCGCCCGTGACCTGCTTGATCGCCACGCGCAGGACGCCGTCGTCGACACCCGAGCAGATCGAGTAGGTACGGCGCAGCTCCTCGCCGTCCAGCCGGGTACGCAGGGTCAGGTGCTGGCCCTGCACGAAGGCGTACTCGCTGCGCAGGTCGGGCGGCACGTCGAAGCGCAGGCTCACCGCGTCCGGTGTTTCGCGACGGACTTCGGCGATGCGCAGGCTGTGGAATCTCGTGGTCATCTGGTCATGTTTCGTTGAGCCCGGTCGACGTTCCAGAGCAGCGCTAACCGCCAAGGACGCCAAGCAAAACCCGGGCGTACATCGATGGGACGCACTAGTGCCCTTCCTTTGCGTCCTTGGCGGTGAGAGGTCATCTGCTTGGCACCGCGACCAGTCAAATCGGCTTGAAGTGCTCGAACGGCTCCTTGCACTGCTCGCAGCGCCACAGGGCCTTGCAGGCAGTCGAGCCGAACCGGGACAGCCGCGTCGTCTCGCGCGACCCGCAGCGCGGACACTCCAGGCTGCGGGGGACGATGCGGATCGGATTCGTCCCGGCTGCGCATGCCTGCGGCGGAACGATGCCATAGGCGCGCAGCTTGTCCCTGCCTTCTGCGCTGATCCAGTCGGTGCTCCAGGCCGGCGACAGTCGCGTCTTTACGCACACTGCCGGTGCGCCCGCCGACAGCAGCGCGGCGCGAATCTCCCGCTCGATCAGTTCGGTCGCGGGGCAGCCGGAATAGGTCGGCGTCACCACCACGGTGAGACCCCCAGCGTCGCAGCGCACCTCGCGCACGATGCCCAGGTCGCACACCGACACCGCGGGGATCTCCGGGTCGGCGACCTCGGCCAGCACTTGCCAGGCCTGCGGCTCGGACAGCATCGGCTCACCACCTCATGCCCGGATAGGCGCGCTGCATCCATTGCATCTCGGCCAGCAGGCGCCCCAGATGCTCGGTGTGCACGCCGGTCTTGCCGGTGGAGCGGAACGCGCTCGCCTGCGGGATGCGCAGGGTCGCCTCTTCGAGCACCGGCATGACACGCTGCCGCCAGCCTTCCTCCAGCGACGACCACGCCGGTCCGATGCCGGCCCGGGCGGCCTCTTCCTCCACCGCGTCGGATGTGAACAGCTCGGCGGTGTAGCGCCACATCTCGTCCAGCGCGGCCTGGGTGCGGGCGTGCGACTCCTCCGTTCCGTCGCCGAGGCGGATCACCCAGTCGCTGGCATGCTCGAGGTGGTAGCGGGCTTCCTTCAGGCTCTTCTGCGCGATGGCCTGGAGCTGCGGGTCGGCAGAGTCGGACAGCGCATCCCACAGCTGCACCTGGAATGCGCAGAAGAGGAGATTGCGCACCATGGTGCAGGCGAAGTCGCCGTTGGGCAGCTCGGCCAGCGCAATGTTGCGGAACTGGTGCTGGTCGCGCAGGAGTGCGAGCTGGTCCTCGTCGCGTGCGGGGCTCTCGAGCGTGCCTGCATGGGAAAGCAGCAGCCGCGCCTGCCCGATCAGGTCGAGGGCGATGTTGGTCAGCGCGAGGTCTTCCTCGAGCGCCGGTCCGTGCCCGCACCACTCCGACAGGCGCTGTCCGAGGACGAGCGCGCTGTCGGCGATGCGGAGGATGTATTCAGCGTGGGCGTCGGATTGCATCGGATAGTCGTGCAGGGGCTGGGCGTCAGGCGCGAGGCCCGCCACCTGCTGCCTGGGTTACATGTGGTCCACCTCGTCCGGCAGCTTGTAGAACGTCGGATGCCGGTAGATCTTGTCCTCGGCCGGGTCGAACAACTCGGGCTTCGCGTCCGGGTCGGAGGCGACGATGTGGTCGGCGCGCACCACCCAGATGCTCACGCCCTCCATCCGCCGCGTGTAGACGTCGCGCGCGTTCTGCAGCGCCAGCCTCGCGTCCGGCGCATGCACGCTGCCACAGTGTTTGTGATCCAGGCCGTTCCGGCTGCGGATGAAGACCTCCCACAGCGGCCATTCCTTTCTGTCCATTGCTGTCTACCCCCAAAACCTGACCGCAGAGGCGCGGAGGCACAGAGGATCGCAGAGGGAACCCAGTTCTGAGCACCGTCCACAACCTTCCCCCACGCGAATCAACCGCTGTACCTCTGCGCAACTCCGCGCCTCTGCGCCTCTGTGGTTGCCGTAGGCGGCAGGCATCAAGCCGCCTGCTTCCGCGCCTGCTTGCGCGCATACGCCAGCGCAGCCTCCCGCACCCATGCCCCGTCCTCGTGCGCCTTGACCCGTTCGCGCAGCCGATCACGGTTGCACGGGCCGTTGCCGTTCACCACGTTCCAGAACTCGTCCCAGTCGATCGCGCCGAAGTCGTGATGGCCGCGCGCCTCGTTCCACTTCAACGCCGGATCCGGGAAGGTCACGCCCAGCACCCGCGCCTGCGGCACGGTGGCGTCGACGAATTTCTGCCGCAGGTCGTCGTTGGAGATGCGCTTGATGTCCCACTTCATGCTGTCGCCGCTGTGCTGCGACTGCGCGTCGTGCGGCCCGAACATCATCAGCACCGGCCACCACCAGCGGTTCACCGCGTCCTGCACCATGTCGCGCTGCGCCTGCGTGCCCTGCATCATTGCCAGCAGCAGGTCGAAGCCCTGGCGCTGGTGGAAGCTCTCCTCCTTGCAGATGCGGATCATCGCCCGCGCATAGGGGCCGTAGGAGCAGCGGGTGAGCGGGATCTGGTTCATGATCGCGGCGCCGTCGACCAGCCAGCCGATCACGCCGATGTCCGCCCAGGTGAGGGTGGGGTAGTTGAAGATCGACGAGTACTTCGCCTTGCCGGCGTGCAGGGCGTCCACGAGCGCATCACGCGACACGCCCAGCGTCTCCGCGGCCGCGTACAGGTAGAGGCCGTGGCCGCCCTCGTCCTGCACCTTGGCCAGCAGGATGGCCTTGCGCTTGAGCGTGGGTGCGCGGGTGATCCAGTTGCCCTCGGGCAGCATGCCGACGATCTCCGAGTGTGCGTGCTGCGAGATCTGCCGCACCAGGGTCCTGCGGTAGGCCTCCGGCATCCAGTCCTTCGGCTCGATGAAGTCGCCGCGCGCGAGCTTGGCGTCGAACTGCGCCTGGTACTCGGCGTTCTCGACCGGCTTGGGCCCGCGCTTGCCCTCCTCGGGCTGCTGGGGCAGATCCATGGCCTGGGTGTACATGGTCGGACTCCTCAGGAGGGGCGGCGCTTGTCGAGCACGCGCCGGGCCTTGCCCACGACCACGCGCTCGATTGCGAACGGGTCGAGCACTTCCACCGCGGCCGTGACCCCGATGTAGCTCTTGATGTGATGGTGCAGCTCGTGCGCGACGGTGTCGCGGTCCGCGTAGCGCATCCCGGGACTCAGTTCCACCCGCACCGTGAGCGTGTCGAGCGGGCCGTCCTTGTCCACGACGAGCAGATAGTGTGGAGCCAGCGCCTGGTGCTTGCAGATCAGTTCCTCGACCTGGGAGGGGAACACGTTGATGCCACGGATGATCAGCATGTCGTCCGAGCGGCCGGTGATCTTGTCCATCCTGCGCATGGACCGCGCGGTGGGCGGCAGCAGCCGGGTGAGGTCGCGCGTGCGATAGCGGATCACCGGCAGCGCTTCCTTGGTCAGCGTGGTGAAGACTAGCTCGCCAGGCGATCCGTCGGGCAGCACCTTCCCGGTCTCCGGATCGATGATCTCGGGATAGAAGTGGTCCTCCCAGATCACCGGCCCGTCCTTGGTCTCGATGCACTCGTTGGCGACCCCCGGGCCCATCACCTCGGAGAGGCCGTAGATGTCCACCGCGTCGAGGCCGGCGCGCTGCTCGATGCTGGCGCGCATGCCCTGGGTCCACGGCTCCGCGCCGAAGATGCCCACCTGCAGCGAGCAGTCGGCCGGATTCATGCCCTGCTTCTCCATCTCGTCGATCAGCGCGAGCATGTAGGAGGGCGTGACCATGATGATGTGGGGCCCGAAGTCGCGGATGAGCTGGACCTGCTTCTCGGTCTGTCCGCCGGACATGGGCACCACCGTGCAACCCAGGCGCTCGGCGCCGTAGTGCGCGCCGAGTCCGCCGGTGAACAGGCCGTAGCCGTAGGCCACATGCACGATGTCGCCCGCGCGCCCGCCGGAGGCCCGGATCGAGCGCGCGACCAGGTCCGACCAGGTGTCCACGTCGCGCCGGGTGTAGCCCACCACCGTGGGTTTCCCGGTGGTGCCGCTGGAGGCGTGGATGCGCACGACCTTCTCGCGCGGCACCGCGAACATGCCGAACGGGTAATTGTCGCGCAGGTCGTTCTTGGCCGTGAACGGGAACTTCGCCAGATCCTCATGCGAGCGCAGCTGGTCCGGGTGTACGCCGTGCTGCTCGAACCTGCGGCGGTAGTGCGGCACGTTCTCGTACGCGTGGCGCACGCTCCACTGCAGCCGCTGGAGCTGCAGCGCGCGCAGCTCGTCGAGGCTGGCGCGCTCGATGGGTTCGAGGTCGGACGGTTCCGGGCGGCGGACGGGCATGACGGTGCGCTCCGGTCAGCGATCGAGGGACACGACCTGCCTGTCCTTGAGCTTGTGCGAGCGTCCGCGCAGGAGTGCGATGGTCTCGCCGCGCTGGTTGGTGACCTTGACGTCGTACACGCCGGTACGCCCGGCCAGGGACAGCTCCCTGGCCTCGGCGGTCAGCAGGTCGCCCTCGCGCGCAGGGGCGATGAAGTCCACGATGATGCCCGCGGCCACCGTGAGCTCGTTGCGGCTGTTGCAGGCGAAGGCGAAGGCCGAGTCGGCCAGCAGCGTGATGAAGCCGCCGTGGCAGATCCTGAAGCCGTTGAGCATGTCGGGGCGCACGGTCATCGTCATGCGCGAGCAGCCGGGGGCCATGGCTTCGATCTTCATGCCCAGCCCGCGCGAGGCCTCGTCGTCGGCCAGCATGCCCACGCCGACGCGCTCGGCGATCGTCTGTGGATCCACCGGTCAGGCTCCCTTGAAGCGTGGCGTGCGTTTCTCCAGGAAGGCGGCCACGCCCTCCCGGTAGTCGTGGCTGAAGCCCAGCTCGCGCTGGGTGTCGCGTTCCAGGTCGAGCTGCTCCTCCAGGCCCTGGCGCTCGGCGGCGTGGATCGCCTGCTTGATCCGGGCGTAGCCTAGCGTGGGGCCGGCCGCAAGCTGGTCGGCCATGCCGCGCACCGTGGACATCAGCAGGTGGTCGTCGACGCACTTCCAGATCAGGCCCCAGGCTTCCGCCTGCTCGGCCGGCAGCCGCTCGGCAAACAACGCAAGGCCCAGTGCGCGCGGGGCGCCGAGGCGCTGGGTGAGGAAGTACGTGCCGCCCGCATCCGGGATCAGGCCGAGGCGGGAGAAGGCCTGGATGAACACCGCCGAGCGGGCCGCCACGACGACGTCGCAGGCCAGTGCGATGTTGGCGCCGGCGCCGGCGGCTGCACCGTTGACCGCCGCAATGACCGGGATCGGCAGGGTGCGCAGGGTGAGTACCAGGGGCTTGTAGTACCTGTCGATGGAGGCGCCCAGGTCGACGGGAGCGCCGCCGGGCGCCACCTTGCGATCGTTGAGGTCCTGGCCGGTGCAGAAGCCGCGGCCGGTACCGGTCATCACCAGCGTCCGGATCTCGCGCGTCGTGCGCACCGTGTCGAGGGCATGCCGGACCTCCAGGTGCATCGCTTCGTTGAGGCTGTTGAGGCGCTCGGGACGGTTGAGCGTCAGCGTGGCGACGCCGCCGTCCACCTCGAACAGGATGTGCTGGAACGTGCTGCCCATCTCCTCCGTGCCTCGATGTAATTGTTCGACCGGGCGGTCAGGAAATGGTACGGGGATTCACCGGCCGGCACAAGTCCGCAGGCCGGGGAGTCGGGGCGTCCGCGCGCCTGGCCTGGGACCTACATCACGAACAGCCCGGGCAGCGCGGCGAAGTACGTGGCCAGCGTGGCGATGTCCTCGTCGGTCAGCGCCTGCGCTTGCGGCTGCATGATGGCGTGCTTGCGCGTGCCGGCGCGGTAGTCGCGGAGTGCCTGTTCCAGGTAGGACGCCTTCTGCCCCGCCAGCCGCGGGGTGAGCGGGGTCGGCGGCTCGCGACCTCCACTGCCGTGACAGCTGCCACACGGCGCGGCAGCCCGCGGTGGGTCGCCAGGCGCTTCGGCCGCGGCCGCGGGCTCGTCCGCGTAGTACGCGGCGAAGTTCCGGATGTCCCGCAGCGAGAAAGCGCTGGCGACGTCGCGCATGGTGGGGTGGGGCCGGATGTTGTCCTGGTACGCGACCATGGCGGCGACGAAATAGTCCGCCCGCTGCCCGCCCAGGCTCGGAACGCTCTTCATGCCCGCCTGGCCGTGACAGCCATTGCAGGTGACGGTCTTGCGCTTGCCGGCCACCGGGTCGCCGTCGGCGGCGACCGCGCTCCCCGACAGGCCGAGCACCAGGAGCCCCGGACCCGCGAGAGCGCGCAACATGCTGCGCGATGCCTCAGGGCTGCGGACGCGGCGTCGGACCCAGCACCTTCTCGATTGCCATGCCGATGGCGAGCAGGCGCTGGTCGCTGCCGCTGGGACCATCGATCTCGATGCCGACCGGCAGTTTCGTGGTCGGGCCGAGTCCGGCCGGGATCGAGAGGCCCGGCAATCCGGCGTTGCTGCCCGGATCGGTGTTCTGGATGTAGAGCAGGAAGACCTCGAGCTTGCTCGCGTCCGGTCCCTGGGCCCGGGCGACATGTGGCACGGTCGGGAAGATCAGCGCGTCGATGCCGGTCTTCCGGAAGGTGTCGGCGTAGTACTTGATCAGGGCAGGGCGTCCCTCACTGATCGCCGCATCGTAGACCGGCGCTGCGTCGATCAGCCCGTCGGGCGTGGGCAGCTTGCGCGGCACGACCAGGCCGTCGTACGTGGCTTTCACGTCCGCGCTGACGATCATCGAGGCAAGCGCCTCCACGCTCAGGCCCGTCTGGTACCGGTCCAGGTACTTCGCCATGTCGTCGTACGCCTCGTACAGGGCGATTGGAAAACTGACCGCGCCATTGAGCTTCGGCAGGTCGGGCATGTCGACTTCGACGATGCTCGCGCCGGCCTTCTTCAGCTTCTCCAGCGCCGCATTGGTCACCGCGAGCGTGTCCGCGTCCAGGTTGCTGAAGAAGTAGCCGCGATACACGCCCAGCTTGACCCCCTTGAGCGTGACTGGATCGGGCAGACTGCTCCCGGTGATGACGGCGTCGAGCAGGGCCACGTCGGCCACGGTGCGCGCCATTGGACCCACGGTGTCGCGCGTGTGGGAGATCGGCGTCACGGCGGAGTTGTCGTAGCGCCCGATGGTGGGCCGGAACCCTGCCCCACCGGTGACGGCTGGGGGGATCCGGCTCGATCCGCCCGTGTCGCTGCCGAGTCCGCCGGGGACGATGCCGGCGGCGATGACGGCGCCGGTACCGCTGGAGCTGCCGCCTGCGAAGCGGGTCCGGTCGTAGGGGTTGCGCACTCCGATCGGTTCGACTGCGAAGGTGGCCTGGTTGTAGCCGGAGATGCCGAAGGCCAGCTCGTGCATGTTGGTCTTCGCGAGGACGATCGCGCCGGCGTCGATCAGGCGCTGTACCGTGGGCGCATTCTCCTTGGGGATGAAGCCGCGCAGGGCAGGCGTGCCTGCGGTGTTGGGCAGGCCCTTCACGTGGATGTTGTCCTTCACGACAATGGGCACGCCGTGCAGCGGACCCTTGACCTTGCCCGCCGCGAGGGCATCGTCGGCCTCCTTCGCTGCAAGCAGGGCGCCCGAGCGGTCGATCGTGACGAACGCGTTGAGCGGCGCGCTGTTGTACGCACGGTCGAGGGCGGCCTGGGTCATCTCGGTGCTGGTGATGCGCTTCTCGCGGATCGCCTTCGCGGCGTCGGCGACGCCCAGCATCGATGGATCCACCGACTGCTTGCCGGTGCCGGCGCATCCCGCCACCGCCATGGCGGCGAGCAGCGCAGCACCCGTCCTGATCACGCCTGTCATCTCCCCCTCCGCTCGTGGTATTGCGCGTTTCGGCCACCGGGCAGCGATGGCACAGCGCCGGAGTATACGGAGGTGCTAGGGCTTCGGCATCCAGGAATCGACGTACCCGGTCTGCTCGACGCCGTCAGGCAGCGCCGCGGCTTCGACCGGATAGCGCGTGTCGATCATCACCGCGACCTCGTCGGTCTCCTTGCGCTCGGCCTTCGCGCCGGCCTGGAACGCCTTCGGGTGCGGCCCGTGGGTGAACCCGCACGGGTGCAGCGTCACCATGCCCGGCTTGATGTTGTCGCGGCTGAAGAACCGGCCGCGGTGGTAGAAGATGATCTCGTCGTAGTCGTCGTTGTTGTGAAAGAACGGCACCTTCAGCGCGCCGGGGTCGGACTCGATCGGCCGCGGGCAGAAGGTGCACACCACGAAGTTGCGCGCCACGAAGGTGGTGTGGGCCGACGGCGGGAGGTGGTAGCGATGGCTCATGAGCGGGCGGATGTCGCGCCAGTTCAGCCGCACCGCCGCAAGGTCGCCGTGCCACCCCACGGCATCGAGCGGGTTGAACGGATAGGTGATGGTCGCGAGCCTGCCGCGGCGCTTGACCACCACCCGGGTCTCGACCTCCAGCTGCTGCGCGCGGAAGGGATGGTCCATCTTCGGCGTGTCGAGAATCGCGGGGTCGAAGATCGCATGCGGGCCGAGCAGGCCCTTCTCCGGCAGCTGGTAGGAACCCTCGGTGCACTCCACCAGCAGCATCGTGGTGGGAGCTGCCGGCTCGATCCGCCACAGCGCCCCGCGCGGCAGCACGATGTAGTCGCCGTCGCGATAGGTGAGATGCCCCCAGTCGCAGAACAGCTCGCCTGCGCCGTCGTGGATGAACAGGAGCTCGTCGCCGTCCTGGTTGCGCACCAGGTGATCCATCCGGCGGTCGGTGCGCCAGTGCCGCAACTGCATGTCGCCGTTGTGCAGGAAGGCGGCCGCCGACCACGGCGAGGCCGGATCGGAGGGCAGGTGATTGAGGTCGTAGGCGCGCGGCCGCAGCTCGCCCTCGAACTTCACCCAGCCGGTCGGCGCATGCCGGTGGTGGAAGTGGACGCTGGGACCGAAGAAGCCTTCCTTGCCCATTTCGCGCTCGAACGTGCCCGCCGGCAGGTCTGCGTGCGCCTGGCGGGAGTGCTCGCCCTCGGCGCGGGGGAAACTGATCCAACGCTTGCTCATCTCTGCTGCCCTTGTGTCAGGTGGTGTGCTTCGCCGCTAAGGCGAACCGCGTTCAACCCAGAGGACACAGAGGATCACAGGGGAAAACCGGAATGTGCATTCGCGCTCCTTGCGCTCCGCGAGGCCGTCCTCTGTGTTCCTCTGTGCCCTCCGTGTTCCACGCGGTACGGGGTGAAAACCCGCCAGCCGCGATCCCGCGCTACTCCAGCCCCGCACGCGCCGCCTCCAGCGCCTCACGCAGCACGCCGAGGTCGCCGACGTGATTGGCCAGCAGCAGGATCAGCCGCGCATTCAGCATCTCGCTCTGCGCCTCGCTCAGGCCGCGATGGGCCTCGATCAGCGCTTCGTAGAAGTCATCCGCGGAAGCCAAGTTGGGCTTGGTGTTCAGGCTGCCCATGTCGTGGTCTCCTCCGTCTGGGAGCCGAGTGCGCGGGCGAGCGCATCGCGCAGCGCGCGCACTTCCAGATGGCGCAAGCGCGCGGCCACATGCTGGTCCGGACGGATCAGATAGACGCTGTCGGGCGTGGCGTCGTAGCGGGATGCGTACAGGCCGTGGACATCCTCGAACACCCGCAGGCCGGTGGTGCGCCACTGCTCCGCGCGGCCCGGGGCGCAGATGACGAGTGGCAGCACCGGGCGCGGGAGCCGCTCCAGCCCCTGCAGCCGAGACGTGACGCCGCCGTCGGGCGCCGCGGGGCCCGCGTAGAAGACCGCGCTGAAGGTGCCGCCGAGCTGATCCACCAGCCAGGCCGTGCCCGTCGCATCCCTCAGCGGCACGTCCATGGCGGGCGCGCCGGGTCGCAGGCGGGCGTTGAACGGGTCCCGGTCGGGAGTGCTCAACGGCGTTGCCGCATAGGTGTGGGGCAGCGACAGCCGGCCGCTGTTCACCAGACTCCGCGCGAAGGGGTGGTGCTGCGCGAGCTGCAGCGCCGCGTCGCGGAACCGGCGGCTCACCGGGCTCTTGGGGGTGATGAAGTCGGTGCTGCGGGTGGAGTTGAGGATGTTCTCGTCGGCCGCCGGAATCCGTTCGGCATCATACGTGTCGAGCAGGGCGCCGGGCGCGGCGCCCTGCAGGACCAGGGCCAGCTTCCAGGCGAGGTTGTCGGCGTCCTGGATGCCGCTGTTGGCGCCGCGCGCCCCGAACGGCGACACCTGGTGCGCCGAGTCACCGACGAAGAACACGCGCCCATGCCGGAAGCGCTCCATGCGCTGGCAGCGGAACGTGTACATGCTGATCCACTCCAGCGCGAACGGCCGGTCCTCGCCGAGCATCGCCCGGATGCGCGGCATCACCCGCTCGGGCTGCTTCTCCAGCTCCGGGTCGGCATCCCAGCCGAGCTGGAAGTCGATCCGCCACACATTGCCGGCCTGCTTGTGCAGCAGCACCGACTGGTTGGGATGGAAGGGCGGGTCGAACCAGAACCAGCGCTCGGCCGGGAAGTCCGCCTCCATCTTCACGTCCACGATCAGGAAGCGGTCGCGGAACACCTGGCCCTTCGCCTCGAGCCCCAGCAGGGTGCGGATCGGGCTGCGCGAGCCGTCGCAGGCGAGCAGGTAGTCGCATTCGACCTCGTAGCAGCCGTCCGGTGTTTCGACCGTGACGGCGACATGATCGTCCTGCGCGACGACGCCGACCACCTTGCTGCGCCAGCGCGCCTCGACCAGGTCGAGCTGCGCCATGCGCTCGATCAGGTGCTGCTCGAGGTAGTACTGCTGCAGGTTGATGAAGGCTGGGCGATGGTGCCCCGACTCGGGCAGGAGGTCGAACTGGTAGAGCAGGCCGTCGCGCAGGTAGACCTTGCCCAGGCTCCACACCACGCCCTGCGCGACGCATGGCTCACCTGCGCCGAGCCGGTCGAGGATCTCCAGGGTGCGCTTGGAGAAGCAGATCGCGCGGCTGCCTTCCGACAGCCTGCTGTCCTCGTCGAGCAGCAGCACCGGTACACCGTGCTGTGCGAGGTCGATCGCCGCGCACAGCCCGACGGGTCCGGCGCCCACGACGATGACCGGGCGGCGGCTGCCGGGCCTGCCGGTAAGCTCCGGGGCAGGGCTGTAGGCGAAGGTTGGCTGTTGCATCGACTTCCCATCGAACCGCATTCAACACGGAGGGTCCCGAGGTGCCCGAGGGCCTCTTCCGCGTGCACGCAAGCGGGTTGGAAGAACCGGCACGAGGTGCCGTTCTCCGTGGCGAGGCCGGTCGGCGATGCGCGCTGCTTCTCCATCCTCGAGCCAGTCCTGCCGACCGAGGCAAGTGTACCCCGCTTCGCCCGCCCGGGAGTGCAGGATGCCACTGGCCGGGATGCCGGATAGAATCGCGGCGTGGACCGCACCGAACGCTTCTACAAGATCCAGCAGCTCATCCACCGCCACAAGGTGGTGCCGGCGCGCCGCTTCCGCGACGAGCTGGAGATCTCGCCGGCCACCTTCAAGCGCGACCTGGAGTATCTGCGCTCGCGCCTGAACATCCCGATCGTGTGGGACCGCGAAGCCAACGGGTACCGCTACGACCCCCGGGCCGAGCTGCAGGAGCTGCCCGGCCTGTGGTTCAACGCCCAGGAGATCTACGCGCTGCTCACCATGAAGCACCTGCTCGAGGGCCTCGAGCCGGGGCTGCTGGGGCCGCACGTGGAGCCGCTGCTCGACCGCCTGACCGCGGCACTGGGCAGCGGGGAGCACACCGCGGATGCGGTGCAGAAGCGCATCCGCATCCTGCGCATGGCGCGTCGGGCGATGCCGCTGCGGCACTTCGAGATCGCGGCCCGGGCGCTGCTGGAGCGCAAGCGGCTGCGCGTCATCTACTACAACCGGGCGCGCGATGACGAAACCACGCGGGTGGTCTCGCCGCAGCGGCTGGTGCACTACCGCGAGAACTGGTACCTCGACGCCTGGTGCCATCTGCGCGATGACATCCGCAGCTTCGCGGTCGATGCGGTGCGCGCGGCCGAGCTGGTGGAGGAGCCCGCACGCGAGGTCAGGGACCGCGAGCTCGACGAAGTGCTGGCGAGCGGCTACGGCATCTTCAGCGGCCGCGAGGTGCACTGGGCGCGGCTGCGTTTCTCGCCGGTGCGCGCGCGCTGGGTCGCCGCCGAGCAGTGGCACCCGGAACAGAAGGCAGGGTTCGAGGCCGACGGTTCCTACGTGCTGCAGGTACCGTACGCCGACGATCGCGAGCTGATCATGGACATCCTCAAGTACGGGCCGGACGTCGAGGTGCTCGAACCGCCGGCGCTGCGCCAGCGCGTGCGCGCCCTGCATGCCGCGGCGCTGCAGAAATACAGCCGGGGCGCGCGCTTCGGCGACTTCCTCGAGCCGCGCCGCACTTCCACGCCGGCCAAGTGATGCTGCCGCGCTCGCGTGCGGCGCTCGAGCGCGCCTACCGGGACACCACCTACCGGGTCTACCTGCCGGGCGGCGCCGCGATCGACCTGCTGCCGGACGACCGCTCCGCCACCCTCGACCGGCTGCTCGCCCGCACCCGGGTCCGCGAGTGGGCGTTCCTCACCGCCTGGAATCCCGGTTCCAGACCGCTGCCCGGTTGGCGCAACGCCATGCGGCAGCGGCGGCTGCTCGACCTGCTTGTGCGGACCGCGCCGGTCGTGCTGCTGGCGGCGGGAATTCCCGCATCGCTGGACTGGGTGCCCGAGGACAGCCTGTTCGCCGCCGGCCTGCCGCGATCCGCGGCCTTGCGCCTGGCCCGGCGCTTCGGGCAGAACGCGGTCGTCGCCGGACGCCGCGGCCGCCCGGCGGAACTGGTCTGGGTGCGCTGAGCCGCGCCGGGCTCATCGTCTGAGCCTGCGGGCTTGTCATCGTATGGCCACGCGCGCAGGGCGCGCATGGAGAACGACGATGACAACTGTCCTTCCGCTGTTCGGTCCGCCTGCACCGCGGCCCGTTGCCCGGCACCTGGCGTTGCGCACCTGGGCTACCCCGGGGCGGTTGCGGCGCCATCCGGTCCCGGCGTCGGCCGTGCATCCTGCCGGAGCACGGCTGCCATGAGCGTGCTGATCGAAGCGATCAGCATCGTGGTGCCCAATCCGGTGCTGGAATCGGCCTATCCGCATGGCGTCGAGGGGTTCGCCCGCGACTGCCCCAACGCCACGTTCTGCAGCGACGGCCGGCTCAGCCGCGTCGGTTTCATGTCTGCCCGCGACACCGGCTTCTTCCTGCAGCTGCTGTGTGCGTGCGGCCTCGATTATCGCGATGCCGGACCGGCCGGCGACGTGATCGTGGTGGATCAGAACACCGGTCCGGCCCAGCCGAGCGTATGGCTGGAGTTCGGCCACAACGAGGCCGGCATCGCCATCGCCTGGCACGCCGGGCACCGGCCGGGCCGGCTGGTGGTGCCCTGGGGCTGGAACGACAACCGGATGGACGCCTTCGACTATGCGCCCGGCACGCCGTTCCCCCGCCGGTTGCGCTACCTGCGCACCGAGGACAGCCAGGACTGGTACCAGGACCGCCGGACCGGGGAGCTGCTCTGTATCGACGCCGCGTTCGTCACCCACTGATCGCTGCGGGCCGCACCGCCGGGAGGCGGCACCCGGCGTCGCCGTCGCCGGCAGTGGAGCTGTGCTCCGGTGGGCGGGCGGTAGCGCAGCAGGGCTGGGACCATATTCAGTCATGACCGGTTGGGCACCGGATCCGTCTCCGCCGGTTTGCGCTACAGTGTCGGAGCGGGGTGGTGCCCGCGCGACCGGGACGGAGCGTTCGAACATGCGCGTGGTGGCGGCAGGGGAGACGTGCGGCGCCTACATCGAGGGGCTGGACCTGAACGCACTCGCCGACGCGGAGCACGAAGCATTGCTCGATGCGTGGCGGCGCTACCGGGTCATCGGGGTACGCGGACAGTCGCTCACGGCCGCAGCGTTCCACCGGTTCGCCTGCCGTTTCGGCCGGCCCCAGCCGCACGTGCTGGACCAGTACCACCATCCCGACAACCCCGATATCCTGATCCTCTCCAACGTCATCGAGCCCGACGGCAGTCCGCGTGGGCTCGCCGATGGCGGGTCGTACTGGCACTCGGACTACTCCTACAAGGCGCTGCCGGCCAAGGCCACCCTGCTGTACAACCTCGAGTGTCCCGGCGACGGCGGGGATACGCTCTACATCGACATGGTGCGGGCCTACGCCGCGCTGCCGGCCGAGACGCGGGCGCGGCTGCAGGGGCTCTACGCGGTGCACGACTACGAGTACCGCCACCGGCTGCAGATCAGCACGCACGGCGTGCGCAAGCCGCTGACTCCGGAGCAGAAGGCGCTCACGCCGGAGGTGCGTCATCCCGTGGTAAGGCGGCATCCGGACACGGGGGAGCCAGCCCTGTTCATCAACCCGGGCTTCACCGTGCGCTTCGAGGGGATGGGCCCGGCGCAGAGCGACGCGCTCAAGGACGAGTTGTTCGCCCACGTGGTGCGGCCCGAGAACGTCTTCACCTACAAGTGGCGCAAGGCAGACGTGGTCCTGTGGGACAATCGCGCCCTGATCCATTCCGCCACCCGCGGCTATCGGGAGAACCGCACGCTCTGGCGGATCACCGTGCTGGCCGAGGCACCCATCCTGTACGCCGCCGCCTGACCTTCCTGCATCGATCCAGACAGAGATGACGCAGCCGACCTCGCTCGAGGACCTGCGCGCCCGGTTGCATGCGTTCGTCACCGAGCGCGACTGGGACCAGTTCCACAACCCGAAGAACCTGGCGATGGCCGTCGCGGTGGAGGCCGCCGAGCTGCTGGAGGAGTTCCAGTGGCTCACGCCGGAACAGGCCGACAACCTCACGCCCGAGGCGCGCACCGCGGTGGAGATGGAGGTGGCCGACGTGCTGCTGCTCCTCCTGCGCCTGTGCGATCGCCTGCGCATCGATCCGATCGATGCCGCCCTGCGCAAGCTGGTGCTCAACGCGCAGAAGTACCCCGTCGAGAAGTCGCGGGGGCGGTCGACGAAGTACGATAAGCTCTAGGCGCCAGGCCCTAGGTGCCAGACGCCAGAGCGCGCGCGACCCGCGCGCTCGGCTGCCCCGCCTCTTGCCCCTCGCCCCTCGCCCCGGTCTCGATGCTCGCCTACCGCCACCTGTTCCATGCCGGCAACTTCGCGGACGTGTTCAAGCACGCGCTGCTCACCCGGCTGCTGCTCGCCCTCCAGCGCAAGGACAAGCCGTTCTTCTACCTGGACACGCACGCCGGAATCGGCCGCTACGACCTGCAGCACGCGTGGGCGGCAAAGCTCGCCGAGCACCGCGACGGCATCGACCGGATCTGGGGACGGGATGTGCCGGCCGTGCTCAAGCCCTACCTGGAAGCGGTGCAGGCGGAGAACCGCAAGGGGGACCTGCGCTTCTATCCCGGCTCGCCGTGCATCGCGCAGCGTTTCCTCCGCGAAGGCGACCGCATGGACCTGGTCGAGCTCAACCGCGAGGACTGCGGTGCGCTCGCTCGCCTGTTCAAGGACGATGCGCGGGTTCACGTGCACTGCATGGACGGTTACCAGGCGCTGAAGGCGTTCCTGCCGCCGCGGGAGCGGCGCGGGCTGGTCCTGGTCGATTCCTCCTTCGACCGCGCCCACGAGTTCGAGCGCCTGGTGGAAGGGCTGGAGGTCGCGCACAAGCGCTGGGCGACCGGGGTGTTCGTGCTGTGGTATCCGCTGATGGAGGCGAATGCGATCCGCGGGTTCGAGCGTGCGGTCGTGCGGACGGGTATCCGCAGGATCCTGCGGCTCGAGTTGAGCGTGCTGCCCGAGACCTGGAACCAGGGGCTGCGGGGCAGTGCAATGCTGGTGGTGAACCCGCCATTCGGGCTCGACCAGGAGGCGCGGCCGCTGCTCGACTGGCTGTGGAAGATGCTCGCGGAAGCGCAGACCGGCGGGTCGCGCGTGGAGTGGCTGGTGCCGGAGTAGGGCGTCCGGAGGCGGGCAGTTCGCGCGGCGCCCGGCGCGCCCGCGCGGCTAGTGGCCCTCGGCCACCATCACCCGGCCGCGGCCGCTGGACTTGGCCTGGTACATCGCCGTGTCCGCGCGCTTGACGATCTGCTCCGCGCTCTCGTCGCCCTGCCACTGCGCCAGCCCGGCGCTGAAGGCCACCACGACCTGCTTGTCGTTCACCACCAGGGGCGTCCCCTGCGCAGTGCGCAGCAGGCGGTTCATGGTGAACTCGGCGCCGACCAGCGGTGTGTCGGGCAGCACGAGGACGAACTCCTCGCCGCCCAGGCGGGCGAGGACATCGGTCTCGCGCACCGCGGCGCGGATGGTGTCGGCCAGGTGCTGCAACGCGCGGTCGCCAATGTCATGGCCGTGCGTGTCGTTGATCTTCTTGAAGTGGTCGATGTCGAGGAGGGCGACGCAGAGCTGCGTCTTGTGCCGGCGCGCCCGCGCGATCTCGCGCGATAGCACGCCATCGAGCGCGCGCCGGTTCGGCAGCCCGGTGAGCGGATCGGAGACGGCCTGCTGCTGCGCGCGCTCCAGCTCGGTCTGCATCACGCTCAGCTGGCTGCGGGTGCTCTCCAGTTCCTTGCGCGCACTGTCGACCTGGCTCAGCAGCCAGCCCGACGATGCGGTCATGGCGCGGAACAGTTCCTCACTCGATTGCGCGTCCCCGTTGCCCTGGGCCTGGGCCAGGATCGAGCTCGATTCGTTGGTGAACTTGGTCAGGTCGGCGTGCAGCCCGGCATTGGCGTTCGACATCGCATCGAGCAGCGCCCGCACCATGCCCAGCGTCTCGGGATCGGAGGAGAGCTGCGGGGCGGCCGCTGACGGCGCCGGCGCAGGGTGAGGTTTGGGGGCAGCTGCAGGCTGCGACGGCAGGCCACCGGCGGCCCGATATTCCTTCTCGTAATTCTCGGGTGTGGGCGGCAGCCCGAGCTGGGCCAGACGTCCAAGGGCCTGCCGGGCGATCTCTACTGGGGTCATGTTCGGCTCGTGCGGGGTACCCCCGCAGGCCGACGGCCGCTCGTGGGGTACCTGAGGGCCGGTATCGGAGTAAAAATTGCAGACTTAAGGGTTTTTCCCCTGAGTCGGAGCCGTGGCGAGGGCACGCACCGCCCAGTCGAGCACCAGGGCGAGCCGCGGGGGCAGGAGATCCTCCGCCTCGTCGACCGTCACCCAGCGGTATTCGTAGTCGTCCTCGGCGTCCGCGTCCGCGGGCAAGCGCAAGGCGACCTCCTCCTCGGCTGTTTCCGCCATGTAGTAGCGCGAGACCCGTCCATCTTCGTACGGCACGGTCTCGCGATACTCCTCGCCCCAGTGCAGGGCGAGGTTCTCGATCCCGGTCGCCTCGCGCACGCTGCGCTCGGCAACTGCGAGCGGAGGTTCGTCTCCCGGCACCTCGCACTTGGGGAAATCCCATGACTCGAAGGTTCGCAGGCAGAGCAGGCGGTAGCGCCGGCCGTCGTCGCGCACGACGATCATGCCGGCGGACAGCGTCTTGGGCGGCAGGGCGGAGCGAAGCATGGCAGGCCCGAGGCGTTCGCGAGGCGGATGTGAAAGGGGTCCCGGAGGAGCCGGGTGCTTATTCTATCCGGGCGGGCACGGCCCCGGCATTCTTGCCGGAACCCCCCGGCGAGAGCCGACGGATCCGGCCGTCGCGCGTCAGCGCAGCGGCGGAGCCGGACGCGGGAGGGTGAAGCTGGTTGGTGCCTCACGGTACGGCGGACGACGTGCTTTCGCGTCCGACGGCGGGTTCACCCCAGGTCGGCATACTGTGCCCACGCACGGGCGCCCGGGGAGCCGATAACCGGGATCGCCGTGGCGGCCATATCCGGGATAGTCGGCCCCGGGGTACAGCGGATAGGCCGGATACCAGATTCCGCCAGTCGCCGCCTGCTGGCTTGCGAGCTGCGCCTCGAGCGCCTGCTCCTGCTGACGCTGCAGCCGGCGCTGGAGGTCGATCTCCTCGCTGCGCAGGCGGCGGTTCTCCATCTCGCTCAGGGTGGCGCGCTCGGCGCGCAGCCGCTCCTCGGCGGCCGCGCGGGCGCTGGCGAGCTGTGCCTCGCACTCTGCAGTGGTGCAGGCGTCGACCGACTCGGTGATGTTGGACGACAGGGCTGCGCCGGCGCAGGGTGAATCGCGGTAGCTCACGTCCCCGTCCCCATTCACGCAGCGATAGATGTCGGCGCGGGCGGGGCCGATGGCGAGCAGGGCGAGGCAGGCAGCCCCGGCGAGTTGCAGTGCGGAACGAGCGGCGAACCGGTTCATGCGATGCTCTCCACCTAGGTTGAATGCAGGCGAAGCGAGGGAAGTGTAGCCGACCATCAGTATGACGGCTGCGCGCGGCGCGGGTTCCGGCGTGGCGGCGGTCTGCCGGGGTTGCCTAGAATAGGCACATGGAGAAGATGTCGGATTTGCCGACTCGGGCGGATCGCCTTGGGCGGGCCAGGGCTGCTGCGCGGCGCACCCTGCGCTGGACGGCGATCCTTGCGGCGTTGCTGCTCCTGCTGCCGGTCCTCGCGCTGGTGCTGGTCGGCACGCTGGAGATCTCGATCAGTGCCGGACCGTGGCGCGACCGCATCGGTGCCGCGGCGAGCGAGGCGCTGGGCCGCCGCGTGACCCTGGAAGGGCCGCTGGAGCTGGTGCCGTCGCTGCGCCCCGTGCTCAAGGTCGGCGGCATCCGGATCGAGAACCCGCCCGGCTTCACCACCCCGGAGTTCGCCTTCCTGGGCGAGGCCCGCCTGCGCGTGGACTTGCGCGCGCTGCTGCGCAAACGCCTGCACATCATGGAGCTGACGGCGGAGAACGTCCGCGCGTACATCGAGCGGTCGGCGGACGGTGCCCGGGTGAACTACGCTTTCCGGCCGCCGGCTGCGCCGGCGGCTCCCAAGCCCGCGGACGGGCCGGGGCCCGACCTGTCACGGGTGGCCGACGTGGGTTTCGACATCCGCAACGTCGCGCTGCGCGAGCTCACCGTGGAGTACGTGTACGGTCCAACTGCCTCGCAGCACTTCTTCCACCTCGACGAGATGACCGCCGAGGCTCCCGGGGCCGCGCCCATCAGGGTGGCCGCACGGGGGCTGGTCGAGAAACAGTTTCCCTACAGCGTCAGGGTCACTGCCGGTTCGACCGACGTGCTGCTCGCGGGGGAGCCGCCCTGGCCGTTCGAGGTGGAGGTGGACTTCCTCGGCGGTGCCCTGCGCCTCGACGGTACGCTTGCCTTCGTCCAGGGGGCGCCGGTGGTCGACCTGCTGTTCGGCCTGGGTGCCGAGGACCTCTCGCAGCTCGAGCGCCTGCTGCAGATCCCGCTCCCGGAGGTCGGCAGCACTGGCCTGGTCGGACGGCTGCACTACGAAGGCAGGAGTGCGAGCGTGTCCGGCCTGCGCGGGACGATGGGCCGCACCACGATGGAAGCCGACCTGGTCTACGACTTCGCCGGTGCGCGCCCGCGCGTGTCCGGGCACTTCGACCTGCCGACGCTCGACCTGCGGCCGTTCCTGGGCATGAAGAAGGCCGACGCGCAGGAGGAGCCGAAGAGCCTGCTCGACAGCTACCGTCAGTTCGAGCGTCAGACGTTCAGCCTGCGGGCGTTGCGGGGAATCGATGCGGATGTGACGCTGTCGGTAGGGCGCTGGCTGAGCGTGCCAGGCGAGGCGCGCGACGCGAGCGTGACCGTGAAGCTGGAGGACGGGGTGCTGCGCGCGCCGGTCCGCGCCACCATCGCGCAGGTGCCGCTGGAGGGCGAGGTCCGGGCGGATGGCGCGGCGGCGGTCCCCAGCCTGTCGATCGAATTGGGTGCGCAGCGTACCCAGTTGGGTGAGCTGGCCACGCTGCTGGCCGGGATCCGCGGCGTCGCCGGCAGCGTCGATCGTTTCTCGTTCCGGGTCGCCGGCCGCGGGGAGACGGTGGGCGAGCTGACCCGCGGCATCGACGTGCGGGTGGCGATCGCCAAGGGGCGCCTGACCTATGGCAACGTGGAGGGCGGCCGCCCGGTCGAGCTCCAGCTCGACGCGCTCGACGTGCAGTTGCCCAGCGGCAAGCCGCTGGTCGCGCGGATCGCCGGCGCCCTGCTCAAGGAGCCGTTCGAGGCGCAGCTCCACGCTGCCGACCTGCCGACGCTGGCCAGCACCATGCGCTCGCCGCTATCCCTCTCGGCCCGGGCGACGGGTGCGCGCCTGCGCATCGACGGCACGCTCGGCCTGCCCGAGCGCGACCGCGGCACCGACCTGGTGTTCAGCCTCACTGCACCGCGCGCCGGCGACGTGGGGCGATGGCTTGGCCTGCTCCCCACTGCCACGGCGTCCGCCCATGTCGAAGGCAAGGTGCGCATCCGCAGCGACGCGTGGCACCTGTCGGACTTCGCCTTCCGCCTCGGGCGCTCCGCGCTGACCGCCGATGTCGCGCGCGTGGGCATCGGCCGCCAGCCGCTGATCCAGGCCCGGCTCGACGTCGAGCAGGTGGATGTGCCGCAGCTGGAGTCGATGCTGCCCCCTCCGCAGCCCAGGCCCCCAGCGGTTGAGAAGAGCGCCGGCAGCACGCTCGACATCCCGGTGCTGCCGCAGGGCATCGACCTCACCGACGCGGACATCCAGGTGCGGGTGCGCCAGGCGGGCACCGCCCCGGCCGAAGTGCGCGATGCGGTGTTCACCGGGCGCATCCGCGACGGCCACATGAGCGCCTCGCCGTTCTCGGCGAGCGTCGCAGGGGTGCCATTCTCGGGTGCCGTGGCGCTGGACCTGCGCGGCCAGGTTCCCGAAGCCTCGCTCTGGCTGTCGGCCGGGCCGGTGGACGTCGGCCGCCTGCTGCGCGACCTCAAGGTTGCGCAGGCCGTCGATGCGAGGGTCGAGGCCATGCGCGTGCAACTCATCGGCCGCGGCAGTCGCCTGGGCGAGATGCTGGAGAAGTCCGCACTCGACGCCGACCTCGACCGCGGCGTGCTCGACGTCCGCGATCCGGTTGGCAAGCTGCTGGTCACGATCGGCGTGAACCGGGGCAACGTCGCAGCCCCACCCGGGCAGCCGATTGCCCTGACCGTCGACGGAGCGATCGACCGGACCCCGGTCACGATCAAGGTTGCCAGCGGCGCGATCCGCGACTTCCTGCGCACCGGCAGCCAGGTGCCGTTCTCGCTGGAGGCGGCAGCCGCCGGGGTCCGCCTCGAACTGACCGGCAGCATGACGGTGCCGATCGCGCACAAGCAGGGCGAGCTCGAGTTGCGCGTCGCCGGCGAGCGGTTCGACACCCTGAACGAGCTCGCGCGCACACAACTGCCGCCGTGGGGGCCGTGGTCGCTGGGCGGGCGCTTCGTCACCGATGGCGCCGGCTACGAGGTGCCGGACCTGCAGCTGCGGGTGGGCGAGAGCCGGCTGCAGGGCCGCGGCCGCTACAGCTCCGGCACGGTGCGGCCGCGGGTCGATGTGAACCTGAAGGCGCCCCACGTGCAGCTCGACGACTTCGCGTTCGGCGCGTGGTCGCCGTTCGAGAAGCGGGCTGCGGAGACGTCGAAGGAGAAGCCGGCCAGCGTGGACGAGATGCGCGCGAAAGCGAAGGAGGCTGCCGCGCAGGGGCAGAAACTGCTCAGTCCCGAGACCCTGCGGCGCGTCGACGCCTATCTCGACGTGCAGGTGGATGAAGTCCTGTCGGGACCGGACCAGCTCGGCAGCGGCAGCTTGCACGCGCAGCTCGCCGACGGGCGGCTGGAGTTCGGGCCTGCGACCGTCAACGTCCCGGGCGGCTCGGCGCAACTGTTCGCGGCCTATGAGCCGGGCGAGGGCGACGTGGCGGTGCAGGCACGGCTGCGCGTGGACCGCTTCGACTACGGCATCCTGGCGCGCCGGGCCAAGCCCGGGACCGACCTGGGCGGACTGTTCAGCCTGCGCTTCGACCTGGACTCGCGGGCCGCCACGATCGACGGGCTCATGGCACGCGCGGACGGGCGCATCGACGTTGCCGTGTGGCCCCGCAACATGCGTTCGGGGATCTTCGACCTGTGGGCCGTCAACGTGTTCGTGGCGCTGGTCCCCGCAGTCGATCCGGCCGCCGAGTCCAGGGTCAACTGCGCCATTGGCCGTTTCGACCTGCGCAACGGCAAGCTCACCCACGATGCGATCCTGATCGACACCAGCCGCATGCGGGTCGCCGGCGAGGGGCGGGTGGACTTCGACAACGAGACGTTGGCCTTCAAGCTCGCGCCGCGCGCCAAGACGGCGCAGTTCTTCAGCCTGGCCACGCCCATTGCGGTCAACGGGACCCTGACCGACTTCAAGGTGGGCGTGGCGCCGGGCGGCATCGCCGAGACCACCGTGCGCTTCCTCACCTCGGTGTTCGTGGTCCCGCTGCAGAAGCTCACGGAGGGCGAGGTGCCTCGCGATGGTGCGGACATCTGCACCAACGCGATGCGAGAGGTGAAGCCGCGGTGACCCGAAGGTGCGCGGGCGAGGTAATTGCTCGCGCAGCCGAAGCATGTCATTGTGGGCGCCAGCACCTGCATACGGTGCGCGCAGCGCCGCATCAGAAGGACCCGAGCAATGTCGTCCGAACTTGCCCAGCCCGAGCCCGGCTCTCCCGAGCCGTTCCTATCGCTCCTGTACCGCTATTTCTTCTTCGACTGGCTGTTCCGGGATGTCACGCGCGGCACCCTGCTCGAGCGGGCGGCCGCGGGACGGTTCAACCGCGAGAGCCGGCACCACCTGCTGGTCTACCTGCGGCGCTGGATCTTCGTGTTCGTCGCCGGGTATGCCCTCGGCGTCCTGTTCGAGCACGCCTGCGAGCTCTACTACGCCGCCGCCTGCTTCTACAGCAGCAGCTGCGTGTCTGCCTCGATCATCTTCGTCATCCTCCTGTCCTGGTTCACGCTGCGTTAGGGGGCGCGCTTCGACGGGCGCCCCGTGCTGCTGTAGAATCGCGCGCCGCGGCAGTTGGGGCGGTCTGGATGAGTCGCCCGTCCCATGCATTTGCGCTGGAACGTGGCGCGGATGATGCTTGCCGCATCCACTTCGGCCGTGCCGCGATTACGGCGGGCCCATCGCGCGAATCCAGGAGTCACACCCTATGAAGCAGGAATCCATCTCGTCCGCAGCGGCAGCGCCGCGCATGCTCCGGGTCGGCATGACGGCCGCGCTGATCGCCGCCGCAGCCATGGCCGCGGGCTGCGCCTCCACCATGCGCACCAGCAATTCGGGTGCGACGGTCACCTCCACCGGCAAGGGCAGCGGGGCGCCCA
>CAZFYX010000083.1:0-5655 GCA_964523885.1 uncultured Burkholderiales bacterium
GAAGGGCGCGCCGCTGATGCAGGAGTCGTTCAACGCCATCTACATGATGGCCGACTCCGGCGCGCGCGGCTCGGCGGCGCAGATCCGGCAGCTGGCGGGCATGCGCGGCCTGATGGCCAAGCCGGACGGCTCGATCATCGAGACGCCGATCACCGCGAACTTCCGCGAGGGCCTGAACGTTCTGCAGTACTTCATCTCCACGCACGGCGCCCGCAAGGGCCTGGCCGACACGGCGCTGAAGACCGCGAACTCCGGCTACCTCACCCGCCGCCTGGTCGACGTGACGCAGGACCTGGTGGTGGTCGAGGACGATTGCGGGACCAGCGACGGCTTCACCATGAAGGCGCTGGTGGAAGGCGGCGAGGTGGTCGAAGCCCTGCGCGAGCGGATCCTGGGCCGCGTCACGGCCAACGACGTCATCCATCCCGAGTCCGGCGAGACGCTGTATGCGGCGGGCACCCTGCTCAACGAGGACGAGGTCGAGACCATCGAGACCCTGGGGATCGACGAGGTCAAGGTGCGCACCCCGCTCACGTGCGAGACCCGCTACGGCCTGTGCGCCAAGTGCTACGGGCGCGACCTGGGCCGCGGCCAGCTGGTCAACGTCGGCGAGGCGGTGGGCGTCATCGCCGCCCAGTCGATCGGCGAGCCCGGCACCCAGCTGACCATGCGGACCTTCCACATCGGCGGCGCGGCGTCGCGTACCGCGGTGGCGAGCCAGCTGGAGAGCAAGTCGACCGGCACGGCGCGCTTCTCGCAGCTGATGCGCTACGTCACCAACCCGCGCGGGGAGTCGATCGCGATCTCCCGCAGCGGCGAGGTGATCATCGTCGATGACAACGGCCGCGAGCGCGAGCGCCACAAGGTGCCGTACGGTGCGACCGTGATGGTCATGGACGGGACCGCGGTCAAGGCCGGCAAGGTGCTGGCGACCTGGGATCCGCACACCCGGCCGATCATCACGGAGTTCGCCGGCCGCATCAAGTTCGAGAACGTCGAGGAAGGCGTCACGGTGGCCAAGCAGATCGACGAGGTGACCGGCCTGTCGACGCTGGTCGTGATCGATCCCAAGCGCCGTGGCGTGTCGCAGGCCAAAGGGCTGCGTCCCAGCGTCAAGCTGATCGACGACACCGGCAAGGAAGTGAAGATCCCGGGCACCGAGCTGCCCGTGAACATCACCTTCCAGATCCACTCGATCATCACGGTGAAGGACGGCCAGCAGGTGCAGGTCGGTGAGGTGCTGGCGCGCATCCCGCAGGAGACCTCCAAGACCCGCGACATCACCGGCGGCCTGCCGCGCGTGGCGGAGCTGTTCGAGGCGCGCTCGCCGAAGGACGCCGGCATGCTGGCGGAGATCACCGGCACGGTCTCGTTCGGCAAGGACACCAAGGGCAAGCAGCGCCTGGTCATCACCGATCTCGACAACGTGGCTCACGAATACCTCATCCCGAAGGACAAGCACGTCATGGCGCACGACGGCCAGGTCGTGAACAAGGGCGAGATGATCGTGGACGGCCCGGCCGATCCGCACGACATCCTGCGCCTGCTGGGAGTGGAGGCGCTCGCCCGCTACATCATCGACGAGGTGCAGGACGTCTACCGGCTGCAGGGAGTGAAGATCAACGACAAGCACATCGAGGTGATCGTGCGCCAGATGCTGCGTCGCGTGCAGATCAACGAGGCCGGCGACTCCGACTTCATCCAGGGCGAGCAGGTCGAGCGCTCGGAGGTGCTCGAGGTCAACGACCAGCTGCAGGCCCAGGAGAAGCGTGCGGCGACCTACGAGCATCTGCTGCTCGGCATCACCAAGGCCTCTCTGTCGACCGACTCGTTCATCTCGGCGGCCTCCTTCCAGGAGACCACCCGGGTGCTCACCGAGGCGGCGATCATGGGCAAGAAGGACGAGCTGCGCGGCCTGAAGGAGAACGTGATCGTCGGCCGCCTGATCCCGGCGGGCACCGGTCTGGCCTACCACAACACCCGCCGCAAGCAGCAGGCGGGCGAGGACCTGGCTGCCCCGACCGAGTTGATCGAGGCCGATCAGGGCCTGTCCACCCAGGACGAGCAGGTGGCCTGACGGCCGATCCGGGGTGCCCCGGATCGGCCAGGTCCCCGGCGCGGGAGGCTTGCTTGACACTCCTGCGCTAGGGGCCTAAAATCTCGCGTCTTTTTACCTTGCCGGCCGGCGATGATCCCGGCGGGCAGGGTGGAGCAGAGAGTGACCGGGACGGCGTTCTCGCCGTCCTGTGTTTTTTAAGTCGCGGTATATCGACGTATTTTTGGCCCGGCAGCACGGCGGGCCGCGGCAGTTTCTAGCAAGGCCTTGCGCCGCTCGCATGGTGCAGGGCCTGACCGGGCCCGAGGACGGGCAGCCGGGGACGGGGTGCGGCAGGTCGCGCCCGCGCCCGCAAAGTCGGCGACAACATAAGCGAACGGACGTATTTCGAGGCCTTCATGCCCACAGTGAACCAATTGGTGCGCAAACCGCGCGCCGCGAAGCGCCCCAAGAGCAAGGTGCCGGCGCTCGAGAATTGCCCGCAGAAGCGCGGCGTGTGCACCCGCGTGTACACCACCACCCCGAAGAAACCGAACTCGGCGCTGCGCAAGGTCGCCAAGGTGCGCCTCACCAACGGCTACGAGGTCATCGGCTACATCGGCGGCGAGGGCCACAACCTGCAGGAGCACTCGGTGGTGCTGATCCGCGGCGGCCGGGTGAAGGATCTGCCGGGCGTGCGCTACCACATCGTGCGCGGCAGCCTGGACACGCAGGGCGTGAAGGATCGCAAGCAGGGCCGCTCCAAGTACGGCGCGAAGCGCCCGAAGGCAGCTTGATTTTTGGAGGCGAGGTAGCACATGCCAAGACGCAGAGAGGTTCCGAAGCGGGAGATCCTGCCGGACCCGAAGTTCAGCAGCCAGGACGTCACCAAGTTCGTGAACGTCGTCATGACCAGCGGCAAGAAGTCGGTCGCCGAGCGCATGGTGTACGGCGCGCTCGATCAGATCGCCAAGAAGACCGGCAAGGATGCGCTGGAAGTGTTCTCCACCGCGCTCCAGAACGTGCGCCCGATGGTCGAGGTGAAGAGCCGCCGGGTCGGCGGGGCGAACTACCAGGTGCCCGTCGAGGTGCGCTCGGTGCGCAGGACCGCGCTGGCGATGCGCTGGCTGCGCGATGCCGCGCGCAAGCGCAGCGAGAAGTCCATGAGCGCCCGCCTGGCCAACGAACTGTCCGAAGCGGCCGAGGGCCGCGGCGGCGCAATGAAGAAACGCGAGGAAGTGCACCGCATGGCCGAGGCCAACAAGGCCTTCAGCCATTACCGCTTCTAGACACCATCTAGCTACGGCGGCAATTCGCAGCAACCGGGGTAAGCAAAAGTGCCACGCACCACACCAATCGAGCGGTACCGCAACATCGGGATCAGTGCCCACATCGACGCGGGCAAGACCACGACCACCGAGCGCATCCTGTTCTACACCGGGGTGTCGCACAAGATCGGCGAAGTCCACGACGGCGCCACCGTCATGGACTGGATGGAGCAGGAGCGCGAGCGCGGCATCACCATCACCTCGGCGGCCACGACCTGCTTCTGGAAGGGGATGGACAACAACTTCCCCGAGCACCGCATCAACATCATCGACACGCCCGGCCACGTGGACTTCACCATCGAGGTCGAGCGCTCCATGCGCGTGCTGGATGGTGCGTGCCTGGTGTACTGCGCGGTCGGCGGCGTGCAGCCGCAGTCGGAGACGGTTTGGCGGCAAGCCAACAAGTACGGCGTGCCGCGGCTGGCGTTCGTCAACAAGATGGACCGCCAGGGCGCCGACTTCTTCAAGGTCTACAACCAGATGCGCCAGCGCCTGAAGGCCAACCCGGTGCCGATCCAGATTCCGATCGGCGCCGAGGAGAAGTTCGTCGGCGTCATCGACCTGGTGCGCATGAAGGCCATCTACTGGGACGAGAAGTCCCAGGGCATGAAGTTCGAGCTGCGCGACATCCCCGCCGAACTGCTCGACGAAGCCAAGTCCTGGCGCGAGAAGATGGTCGAGGCCGCGGCCGAGGCCAACGAAGAGCTGATGAACAAGTACCTCGATTCGGGCGACCTGTCCGTCGAGGAGCTCAAGCAGGCGCTGCGCATGCGCACGATCAACAGCGAGATCGTGCCGATGCTGTGCGGCTCCGCGTTCAAGAACAAGGGTGTGCAGGCGATGCTCGATGCGGTCATCGAGTACCTCCCCGCGCCGATCGACATCCCGCCGGTCGCGGGCGAAACGGACCGCGGCCAGCCTGCCACGCGCAAGGCCGCCGACGACGAGCCGTTCTCCGCGCTCGCCTTCAAGATCATGCCCGACCCGTTCGTGGGACAGCTGATCTTCGTCCGCGTCTACTCGGGCGTGGTGGATTCCGGCGACACGATCTTCAATCCGGTCAAGAACAAGAAGGAGCGCATCGGCCGGATCCTCCAGATGCACGCCAACCAGCGTGAGGAGATCAAGGAAGTGCGCGCCGGCGACATCGCCGCCGCGGTGGGCCTGCGCGAAGCCACCACCGGCGACACCCTGTGCGATCCGGAGAAGGTCATCATCCTGGAGCGCATGGAGTTCCCGGAGCCGGTCATCAGCCAGGCAGTCGAGCCCAAGACCAAGGCCGACCAGGAGAAGATGGGCCTCGCGCTGGGGCGCCTTGCCCAGGAGGATCCCTCCTTCCGCGTGCACACCGACGAGGAATCCGGCCAGACCATCATCTCGGGGATGGGCGAGCTGCACCTCGAGATCATCGTCGACCGCATGAAGCGCGAGTTCAACGTCGAGGCCAACGTCGGCAAGCCGCAGGTGGCCTACCGCGAGGCGGTCAAGAAGGCGGTCGAGATCGAGGGCAAGTTCATCAAGCAGTCCGGCGGCAAGGGCCAGTACGGCCATGTGTGGCTGAAGGTCGAGCCGAACGAGGCGGGCAAGGGCTACGAGTTCGTCGACGCCATCAAGGGCGGCACGGTGCCGCGCGAGTACATCCCTGCCGTGGGCAAGGGCGTGCTGGACGCCACCAAGAGCGGCGTGCTGGCGGGCTACCCGGTGGTCGACGTCAAGGTCACGCTGTTCGACGGCTCGTACCACGAGGTGGACTCGTCCGAGAACGCGTTCAAGATGGCGGGATCGATGGCCTTCAAGGACGGCATGCGCAAGGCCAGCCCCGTGCTGCTGGAGCCGATGATGGCGGTCGAGGTGGAGACGCCGGAGGACTTCATGGGCAACGTGGTGGGCGACCTGTCCTCGCGCCGCGGCATGATCCAGGGCATGGAAGACCAGGTCGGCGGCATCAAGGTGGTGAAGGCCGAGGTGCCCCTCGCCGAGATGTTCGGCTACTCCACCTCGCTGCGCTCGCTGACCCAGGGCCGCGCGACGTACACGATGGAGTTCAAGCAGTACGCCGAGGCGCCCAAGAACGTGGCGGATGCCATCATCAACAAGAAGTAAGGCGCAACAAGAATCCACAGATAGTCCGGAATCCGAGGAACGACGACCATGGCTAAGGGAAAATTCGAGCGGACCAAGCCGCATGTGAACGTGGGGACCATTGGGCACGTGGACCACGGCAAGACCACTTTGACGGCGGCCATCACCAGCGTGCTCTCGAAGAAGTTTGGCGGCGAGGCCAAGGCCTAC
>CAZFYX010000084.1:0-5609 GCA_964523885.1 uncultured Burkholderiales bacterium
TACCCATGTCCCCGGTCTGCACAGCGGGAGAGGGGCCGGGGGTGAGGGGTTCAACGAACAGCCATCTCCTCCTCCAGCCCCGGGGCAGGTGATTCGGACCACGGCCGCCGCTGCCTTCCTTCATTCCCCCGCAACAATCCCCCGCTAGCCTGCAGCGCTGGCCCGCGGTCGTCCGGCCGTGTCCGGGCTCGCCGTGCTTCCAACAAGAACCGAAGGAAACCGACCGCCATGCGCTTGCGCACCACGATCCTCTCCGCTGCCATCGTCGCCGCGCTGCCTGGCGCAGCACTGGCCAACAAGCTCTCGTTCGACCTGCTCGGGCGCTACACCACCGGCCTCGCGGTCGTCGGGGAAACCACCTCGGGCGAAACCGCCGCGCTGCGCGGCAAGCGCCTCTTCGTCACCAATGCGACCGACGTCTCGCTCGACATCGTGGACGTCTCCCGGCCGAGCGCGCCCAGCCTGGTCAAGCGGGTGCCGCTGTCGGCGTACGGCAGCAGCGTCACGAGCGTGGACGTCTCCAACCGCAATCTCGTCGCCGTGGCGGTGGTCGGATTCAAGAAGACCGATCCCGGTACTGTGGTGTTCCTGTCGTCGAGCGGCGAGGTGCTGCGCACGGCGACCGTCGGCGCGCTGCCCGACATGGTCACCTTCACGCCGGACGGTGGCCGGCTGCTGGTGGCCAACGAGGGTGAGCCCGATTGCTACGGTGCGGGCTGCAGATCCGGAGGGCTCGGTCAGCATCGTCGACGTCTCGCCGCTTCGACAGCAGCTGCCGGTGCAGACGGTGAGCTTCGCGAACGTGGTCATTCCAGAAGGCGTGCGCATCTTCGGCCCCAACGCCACCCCGGCGCAGGACCTCGAGCCCGAGTACATCACCATCTCGAAGGACGGCGGCACCGCCTGGGTCACGCTGCAGGAGAACAACGCCATCGCCGAGATCGACATCGACCGGGCGAAGGTGAAGGCGATCCGGCCGCTCGGCTACAAGGACTTCAATGCCGCGCCGACCACCACGACCTACGAGCTGAAGGATTCGCCGAGCATCGGCGTGGCGGGCGGCAAGACGCTGTTCCTCGGCGGCTTCTCCGGCCTCTACTACGAGGGCCGGACGAAGAGCGGCAAGCTCAAGTTCGTCACCCACACCGATCGCGGGCCCAACGGCGAGCCGACCGGCGTGCGCCGTCCCTTCCTGCTGCCGGACTTCACCCCGGAGATCGTCCGCCTGCAGCTCGATCCCCGCAGCGGCAAGCTCTCGATCACGCAGCGCATCCAGCTGCGCCGCTCCGACGGCAGCCTGTTGACCGGCCTGCCCAACACCGCGCTGGCCGGCGATGGCAACACGCCCTACAACGACGAGGTGCCGGTCGACCTGTTCGACCAGGTGCTGCCGCTCGATCCGCTGGGCGGCGACTTCGAGGGCGTCGTGGTCGACGCCAATGGCCACTTCTGGCTGTGCGACGAGTATCGTCCGGCGATCTATCACTTCGATGCCGACGGCGTGATGGTCGAGCGCTTCGTGCCCGAGGGCACGGCTGCCGCGGCTGGTGCTGCACCAGGCACCTTCGGCACCGAGGCCCTGCCGGCCGTGCTGGCGCAGCGGCGGCAGAACCGCGGCTTCGAGGGCCTGGCGCTGCAGAACGGCAAGCTCTACGCCTTCGTGCAGAGCCCCGCGCGCAACCCGGCCACGCTGAGTAACGGCACGCTGAACGCGATGCGCAACGTGCGCGTGGTCGAGCTCGACCCCGCCACGCACGCCACCCGGCAGTTCATGTACATCATGGACAACCCGGCATCGGTCGGTGCCGACGATACCCGCGCGGACAAGATCGGTGACGTGTCGGCGCTGCCGGGCGGTGGGTTCCTGGTGGTGGAGCGTGACGACGACGCGATCAGCAGCGACGCACCCGCCACCATCACCAAGAAAGTGTACGCCACCAACCTGACCGGCGCGACCGTCATCACGCCGGCGCTAGACATCGTCTACAACGTCAACGGCGTGGCCAAGTCGCTCGACCAGATGACCGCGGCGGAGCTGGCGACGGTGGGTGTGACGCCGCTCGGCAAGGTGCTGCGCGTCGATCTGCCGACCGCTGGTTACAACGCAGTGCAAAAGGTCGAGGGCCTGGCGGTGATCGATGCCGACACCATCGCCGTGGTGAACGACAACGACTTCGGCGTGGCGGGCATCGCCATCGATAATGCCACGGGAACGTTCGAGTACCTGCCCGGCTACTCGCCCGAGCCGATCCTGCTCGGCATCGTCCATACGCCGGGGCTGGATGCTTCCGACCGCGACAACGTCATCAATGTCCGCAACTGGCCGGTGTACGGGATGTACCAGCCCGATGGCATCTCCAACTTCCGCGCCGGCCGCAAGACCTACCTGGTCACCGCGAACGAGGGCGATGCGCGTGACTATCCCGGCTTCGCAGAGGAAGCGCGCGCCCGCGCCATCCGCAACCAGTACCCCGCGTTGCCCGAGGTTGCCGACGATCGCCAGCTCGGGCGCCTGACCGTCACCACGGCGGTGCCCGGCGGCGACCTGTCACGGCCCTATGTGTTCGGCGCACGCTCGTTCACCATCTGGGATGCGGCGACCGGCGAACGGGTGTGGGATTCCGGCAGCGAGCTCGAAGTGCGCACGGCTGCCGCGCTGCCGGCGTTCTTCAACTCCGACAATGCGGGCGACAACTTCGACAATCGCTCGGACAACAAGGGGCCGGAGCCGGAAGGCGTGGCGATCGGCGAGGTCGATGGGCGCACCTATGCATTCATCGGGCTGGAGCGGATCGGCGGCGTGATGGTGTACGACATATCCGATCCGCGCGCGCCGGAGTTCGTGGACTACCTGACGGCTCGCAGCTTCGGCGGAACCTTCGGCCCGGACAGCGGACCCGAGATCGTCCGCTTCGTCGACCGGGAGGACAGCCCGACCGGCAGGCCCATGCTGGTAGTCGCCCACGAGATCACCGGCACGGTGACGATGTGGAGCCTGGGCCGCAGCCGCGGCGATGATCGGCGTGACCAGTGGGACGACGACTCCCGCTTTTGTGTGTGCAGCTCCCTCCCCCTCCCTGGAGGGGTGTGGGGGGGGGTGCGGGGGACCAGCCCTCGACCGAGACCCCGGTGGTCAGCCGCCGGCACGCAGTTCCCCTCTCTCTCGACGGCAGCGGGTCGGGGTGAGGGTGGCGGGCGCCAGGCCGGATCGCGATGGTCAGCCGCCGGCACGCAGTTCCCCCTCTCCCTCGACGGGAGAGGGCCGGGGTGAGGGTGGCCGGCCTCAGGCCGAAACAGCGATGGCCTGCTGAGGCGCGCTCGGCTCTACGTACCGGTTGTACGCGCGCAGCAACTGGATGATCTTCATCATCACCTGCAAGTCGAGATCCGCTTCGACTGCAGTTGAGGACGGGCCGACAGTCTCGGTGGTCGGCGCGGTGGTCCCGGCTGCCTCGCCGGTGGTCGAAGCGCTCGCGTCGCTGGAGCTCGCAGCCGGCAGGGTCACCTCCGTCGACGGCACTTCCGGCGTGGCGCTGGCTTCGGTCGGCGGGGTTGTCGTGGTCTCAGTGACCTCACCCTCGGTCGGTAACGGGGCCGCCGGAGGCGCTTCGTTGCCCGCCAGCATGTAGGCCCACGCTTCCCTGCGGCTCACCTTGCCGTTGTCGTTGGTGTCGACCGCGTCGAAGTTCTCGATGATCCTGGTGAGGAAGGCCTCGCGCGGGCTGCCGGTGCCGGCGACATGCTCGAGCTTGGCCTGCAGTTCCTCCTGCGTGAAGCCGCCTTTGTGGCGATGGTCGTGGCCGTGGGCACGCATGGCGTGGAACTGCTCCTGCAGGGCATCAGCGAGCCTCTTGACGCCGCTGGTGAACTCTTCCTGCGTGAGCTTGCCGTCGGTGTCGGTGTCCAGCGCGGTGAACATCTGACTGGTCGTCTCCGCGGTGCTGCCGCTCGGCGACACCTTGTCCAGGGCGGCCTCCAGGGTGCCCTGCTCGATGTAGCCCTGGCCCGTGCTGTCGAGCTTGGTGAATACCTGCTCGGCCAGGCGGCCCGCGTCCGGGCGGTGGTGACGCATGCCGTTGAACATCGCGCTCTGGGCGCCTGCGCCGCCGCATTGCATGCTTCCTACGCTGCTCATCGTCCGCTCCTGCCCGGGTTGGTGTGCGTTGCCCTGCCTGTTACATCATCGGCATGAACTGCCGGATCTGCACCGCGCAGTGCGCTACCCGATGGGAATTCGGGCAAAGCGGCGCTGGGGACGAGGCTGATGATATGCATCAGGCATCCCGGCCCGGCGCCTGCAGGCGACATCGGCATCGGGGCGGTCGCATCGGCCTCGATCCTTCGGCAACGCCTTGCGCTGCTCCGGCGCAAGGGGCGTACCCCTCACCCTACCCTCTCCCGCAAGTGGCAGAGGGGAACAGCGCATGTGCACCATGTGAGCCAGCTCACACAGCCCGGTGTGAATTCCGCACACCGCCAGCGCGCAACAGTTCGGCGATCGAGAAGGGCCCGGTGCGTAAAGTGGTCACAACACGAAACGCAACACGGAGCACCCAGACCATGACCACCAAGATCCTCCAAGCCCTGCTGATCGGCACCCTGCTCACCGCCTCCGCCGCCTTCGCCGACAACAGCATCGAGGTCAACGTGGTGGCCGGCAAGCAGCAGGCGAAGTTCAGCATCGGCGACGCGAAGTGCGTGCTGGTGGACGAGCAGATCAAGTGCATGCCGGTGGTGGTGGCCTCCAACTGAGATTCAGCGATACCGACCGATTTCGTTCCATCTCCTCCCCCTTTGGCCCGCCTGATGGCGGGTTTCTTTTTTGTACCCCTCACCCCGGCCCTCTCCCGCAAGGGGAGAGGGGGAACACCATCGGTCGCCACCGCCCGCCTCCAGGCGGCACGCACATCGGTCCCACACCCTGCAACGGAGCTTTTCTCCCTCTCCCCTTGCGGGAGAGGGCTGGGGTGAGGGGGCAGTCCAGCGAAACCCGACCTCCGGCACTCCATGGACGAGCAAGCGGCCGCGTCGCACAGGAGACAGCGGCGGCACCCAGCATCACGCGACGCGATCTGAATCCGCGCAGCCGTCGCGTGCCGCGAGCAACGTCTTCCTCGATCGTTATACTCACGCGTTTCCACAGGAGGATAGCGCCATGCCCGCATACCTGATCGCCGACATCGAAGTTACCAATCCCGCCGAGTTCGACGAGTACCGCAAGGGCGTACCGGCCACCATCGCGCAGTACGGGGGCAAGTACATCGTTCGCGGCGGGGCGCTGGAATCGATGGAAGGCGGGTGGAAGATGAACCGCGTGGTGATCCTGGAGTTTCCGACCATGGCACAGGCGAAGGCCTGGTACACGTCACCGGAGTACAAGGATCTGCTCGCGATGCGGCTGCGCTCGACGAAGTCGAAGGCGGTGCTGGTGGAGGGGCTGTAGCTCTTGTTCTCCCGGTGATGCGGCAGGAGGCAGCGCCTGCTGCTTGCGCTGTGTGCATCACGCTCACTCCAACCCTCTCCCGTGAGGGAGAGGGGGAACTGATCGGTGGTCGCCCGCCGCATCATGACCGCCATCATCCTCCCCTCGCCCCTTGCGGGAGAGGGGC
>CAZFYX010000085.1:0-201877 GCA_964523885.1 uncultured Burkholderiales bacterium
GCTTGCGCTCTTCCTCTTCCCTGCGCTTGCGCTCCTCATCCTCGCGGCGCTTGCGCTCTTCCACTTCCATGCGCTTGCGCTCCTCGTCCTCGCGGCGCTTGCGCTCTTCCTCTTCCTTGCGCTTGCGCTCCTCTTCCTCGCGGCGCTTGCGCTCTTCATCTTCCCTGCGCTTGCGCTCCTCTTCCTCGCGGCGCTTGCGCTCTTCCTCTTCCTTGCGCTTGCGCTCCTCGTCCTCGCGGCGCTTGCGCTCTTCCTCTTCCTTGCGCTTGCGCTCCTCTTCCTCGAGGCGGGCGCGCTCCTCTGCCTCCTTGCGCTTGCGTTCTGCCTCCTCGAGGGCCTTGCGCTCGGCCTCCTCGCGAGCCCGCTTCTCCGCCTCGACGCGCGCACGCGCCTCGGCCTGGATCTTGGCACGGCGCTCGACTTCTTCCTTCGCACGCCGCTCGGCCTCGGCCTTGTCCATCGCGGCCTTGCGCTCGGCCAGTTCCTTCTGCTTCTTCTCGGTCTCCGCCTTGGCGCGCAACTCTGCGGCCAGGCGCTCCTGGCGCTCGTGTTCCTCGCGCGCCTTGCGCTCGGCCTCTTCCCGGACCCGGCGCGCCGCCTCTTCCGCCGCTGCGCGCTTCGCGGTCTCGTCCTGCGCACGGCGCGCCGCTTCCTCGCGCGTACGCTGGGCGGCCGCCTCGGAGGCCTTGCGCTCGGCCTCCTCGCGCTGGCGCTGCTCGGTCTGGGCGCTCTGGTAGAACCCCGGCTTGGCCGCCTGGGCGGGTCCCAGGATGGTGGTGAAGTCGAGGTCGTCCGCGTACGAAGCCGACGGCGGCATGCTGCTGCCGCCGATCTCGGTCGCGTTGGCGAATTCCTTGATGAACCCGCCGTCGGAGAGGGCGGTGAGGAGCTTGCGCACCTCGAGCTCGGACACCTTCGCCTTGTCGGCCAGGTCGAGCAGGTTGGACTTCCCGTCGACGAGGTTGAGAACCCGGTATTGATCCTTCGACAGCCGGTTGGCCTTGTTCTTGATCTCGAGCAGGCCCTTGCCCGTCTTCGAGAATACCGCGGTCCTGTTCATGTCCTGGCTTCTAGGTGCGCGCTCGTTCCTGCAATCCGATGTCCAGGGCCCGACCCGGATCCTGGCGCCGTCGGGATGTGACGACGGGAGGCGCTGCGCGCCGACCGGATCGCCGGTGGCGGCGCCGGGTCCGGAGCCGGACCGAAGCCTGCCGGCGTGCATGGCCCATTCTGGACGGGCACACAGGCACTGTTCGATGTCCCCGTCCGGCAACGGACAGGGCCTTGAGCAAGATTAATGCCCTCGGCGTAATGGGGTTCCGGGCGTGGCGGAACCCCGCCGACAGGGCGGCCTCAGATGGCCTTGACGATGTCTTCGACGACCTTCTTGGCGTCCCCGAAGACCATCATGGTCTTGTCCATGTAGAACAGCGGGTTGTCCAGGCCGGCATAGCCGGATGCCATGGAGCGCTTGTTGACCAGCACGGTGCGGGCCTTGTGTGCCTGGAGGATGGGCATCCCGTAGATCGGGCTGCCTTGCTGCTCGGCCAGCGGGTTGACCACGTCATTGGCGCCGAGCACCAGCACGACATCGGTGTTGCCGAACTCGCTGTTGATGTCCTCCATCTCGTGCACCTGGTCGTAGGGCACCTCGGCCTCGGCCAGCAGCACGTTCATGTGGCCCGGCATGCGGCCGGCGACCGGGTGGATGGCGTACTTCACGTTGATGCCCTTCTCGGTCAGTTTCTGGGCCATCTCCTTGACCGCGTGCTGCGCGCGCGCAACCGCGAGGCCGTAGCCGGGGACGATGATGACCGACTCGGCGTTGGCCATCAGGAACGCCGCGTCCTCCGCGCTGCCCGACCGCACGCTCTTCTGTTCCCCGCCCTGGGCCGCGGCACCTTCGGCGGCCCCGAAGCCGCCCAGGATCACGCTGAAGAACGAGCGATTCATCGCCTTGCACATGATGTAGGACAGGATCGCGCCCGAGGAACCCACCAGGCTGCCGGCGATGATCAGCATGGTGTTGTTGAGGGAGAAACCGATGCCTGCCGCCGCCCAGCCCGAGTAGCTGTTGAGCATGGAGATCACCACCGGCATGTCGGCACCGCCGATGGGAATGATGATCAGCACCCCCAGCACGAAGGCGATTGCGGTCATGACGATGAACGGCAACCATTGCCCGTCAGGGCCGGCAAAGAAGAACCCCAGCCCGAACGCCACCATCACGATCGCCAGGGCCAGGTTGAGCAGGTGCTGGCCCTTGAACACCACCGGGGCGCTGGAGAACAGCCGGAACTGCTTGCCCAGCCCGGCCAGCTTGCCGAATGCGATCACCGAGCCGGAGAAGGTCAGCGCGCCGACGAAGGTACCGATGAACAGCTCCAGGCGGTTGCCGCGCGGCATCGGGTCGGGGATGTTGAAGGCGCCCGGGTTGTTCACCACCGCGATGGCGATCAGCACGGCCGCCAGACCCACCAGCGAGTGCATGGCGGCGACCAGCTCGGGCATCTGCGTCATCTGCACCCGGCGCGCCACCACCGCACCAATGGCGCCGCCGATCGCGATGGCCACCACGATGAGCAGGAAGGTCTTGCTCAGCGCGAGCGTGGTGAGGACGGCGATCGTCATGCCGACGATGCCGAACAGGTTGCCGCGGCGTGCGGTCTCGGGATGCGACAGCCCCTTCAGCGCCAGGATGAACAGCACCGAGGCGACGAGGTAGGCGAAGGCGACTTGATTGGCGGACATCGGGGCTCCTTGGGACGCTGGGCGGGAAGCAGGGGCGGCGCGGGGGCGGCCCTCTAGTGCTCCTTGGGGGCTTGCTTGCGTTCCTTCTTCTTGAACATCTCCAGCATGCGCTGCGTCACCAGGAAGCCGCCGAACACGTTGACGGCCGCCAGCGCAACGGCGAGCGCGCCGATCATCGAGCCGAAGCCGAGCTGCTCGGCGCCGGCCGCGAGGATCGCGCCCACGATGATCACCGACGAGATCGCGTTGGTCACCGACATCAGCGGCGTATGCAGCGCGGGGGTGACGTTCCAGATCACGTGGTAGCCCACGAACACGGCCAGCACGAACACGGTCAGGTTGATGAGGGTGGGGTCGATGACGTTGGTCACTGTCTGTCTCCGTCTGCTTGCCGGCGGCGCCATGCGGCGCCGGGCAGGTTCATCGGCGTGGCGGGCCGCGGCCCGGCCGGGCTCAGCCTTTCCTCACCGGGGCGCCGTCGATGCACACCAGGCTGCCCGCGATGATCTCGTCCTCGCGATTGAGGTTCAGGCTGCCGGTCTTGGGGTCCACCAGCAGGTTCATGAAGTTGAGCAGGTTGCGGGCATAGAGCGCGCTCGCGTCCGCCCCCACCAGCGCGGGCAGGTTGGACAGGCCCACCAGCTTCACGCCGTGCCGGGTGACGATGCGGTCGCGCTCGGTGAGCGGGCAGTTGCCGCCCTGCTCGATGGCCATGTCCACGATCACCGAGCCCGGCTTCATCGCCTTGACGGTCTCCTCCTTGAGCAGCACGGGGGCCGGGCGGCCGGGGATGAGGGCCGTGGTGATGACGATGTCGGCCTGCTTCGCGCGCTCGTGCACCAGCTCGCCCTGGCGGCGCATCCAGTCCGCCGGCATGGGCCGCGCGTAGCCGCCCACGCCCTGCGCGATCTCGCGCTCCTCGTCGGTGAGATAGGGCACGTCCAGGAACTTCGCGCCCAGACTCTCGACCTGCTCCTTCACCGCGGGACGCACGTCGGAGGCCTCGATCACCGCACCCAGGCGCTTGGCCGTCGCGATGGCCTGCAGGCCGGCCACGCCGGCACCCAGGATCATCACGCGCGCGGCCTTCACCGTGCCCGCTGCGGTCATCAGCATCGGCATGAAGCGCTGGTACTCGTTGGCTGCCACCATCACCGCCTTGTAACCGGCGATGTTGGCCTGCGACGAGAGCACGTCCATCGCCTGCGCGCGGGTGGTGCGCGGCAGCCACTCCATCGCGAAACCGGTGAGGCCCTGGCCCGCGAGCGCCTGGATGCCCGCGGCGTCATAGGGGTTGAGCAGGCCGACCAGGATCGCGCCGCGCTTGATCTGCCCGATCTCCTCCGGCAGCGGGGCGCGCACCTTGAGCACGATGTCGCTGTCGCGGTAGATGTCCGCCGCGGAGGCGGCGATGCTGGCGCCGGCCGCCACGTACTGTTCGTCGGGCACCGAGGCCTGCACGCCCGCGCCCGCCTGCACGACGACCTTGTGATGCCCGGAGGCGGCGAGCTTCTTCACCGTCTCGGGGGTGGCGGCTACCCGCGTTTCCCCGGGGCGGACCTCGGCCGGAATTCCGATCTGCACGTTGTAATCCTCCCTGCTGCGCCGGACGGCGCATGGCACTGGCGTCGCACTGCCGCGGTACTCGACGCAAGCCGCGCATTATAGGTAACCATTGCCGGGCGGGCCAGTGTGCCGGACTATAATGCCGCCATCCGCCCGCGCCCCGCAGCGCAGGCACCGCGCCACTCCTACCGTCCCCGATGCCCATCCACCGCCTCGACGAGCTGCTCATCAACCAGATCGCCGCTGGCGAAGTGGTGGAGCGGCCTGCCGCCGCGCTCAAGGAACTGCTGGAGAACAGCCTCGACGCCGGAGCGCAGGCGGTGCAGGTCGACCTCGAGGGCGGCGGCAGCGGACTGATCCGCGTGAGTGACGATGGCAGCGGCATCGAGCGCGACGAGCTGGAACTGGCGCTCGCCCGCCATGCCACCAGCAAGATCGCCAGCCTGCAGGACCTCGAACGCGTGGGGAGCCTCGGTTTCCGCGGCGAGGCCCTGGCCAGCATCGCGGCGATCTCGCGGCTGGTGCTGACCAGTCGCGCCGCGCAGGCGCGCCATGCCTGGCACATCGAGGCCACCGGCGGCGTCCTGTCCCCGCCCGAACCGTCCTCGCGTGCGCCCGGCACCACGATCGAGGTCCGCGACCTGTACTTCAACACCCCGGCGCGGCGGAAGTTCCTGCGCAGCGAATCCACCGAACTCGGCCACTGCGACGAGGCGTTCCGGCGCATCGCGCTGGCCTGTCCCGGGGTCGCCCTGACCCTCACCCACAACGGCCGCGCGCTCCTGCGCCTGCCGCGCCAGAGCGCGCTCGAGCGCGTGCGGGCCATCCTGGGCGAGGCGCTGGCGGAGGCGCTGCTGGCGGTGGACGACGGCGGCGAACCCGCGCGCATCCACGGCTTCATCGCTTCGCCCACCACGAGCCGGCCCAGCCGCGATGCGCAGTATGCCTACGTCAACGGCCGTTTCGTGCGCGACCGCCTGCTCGCGCACGCCATCCGCCAGGCCTATCAGGACGTGCTGCACCACGAACGCCATCCCGCGTTCGTGCTGTTCCTGGAGCTCGATCCTGCGCGCGTGGACGTCAACGTGCACCCGACCAAGAGCGAGGTGCGCTTCCGCGATCCGCAGGCTGCGCACCAGCTCGTCTTCCATGCCCTGAGCAAGCGGCTGGCCGGCACGCGCGCCGGTGCAGGGGCGACGACCGGGAGCACGGCCGTGGCCGCGCCGGCCCCAGCGCTGTCACGCGGTGCCACCACCACCTGGCCGGGCTGGAGCGGGACGCCACGCCAGGCCGGCATCGCGCTCGATGCAGCCCAGCCGCTTGCGATCTACGACCGCCTGTTCGGCCGCGACGCTGCGCCGCCTCCGGTGCTGCCCGCCGACGACGGCACCGCCGCGCCGCCGCTGGGCTTCGCCCTCGCACAGCTCGCCGGCATCTACGTCCTGGCCCAGAACGAGGACGGCCTGGTCATCGTCGACATGCATGCGGCCCACGAGCGCATCATGTACGAGAAGCTCAAGGCCGGGCTGGACGCGCATGCCATCGCCATCCAGCGCCTGCTGATCCCCGCGACGGTTGCGGTCTCCGCACCCGAGGCGGCAACCGTGGAGGAGAGCAGTGCGACGCTGCAGGCGCTGGGGTTCGACCTGGCGGGCCTGTCCCCCACCACCGTCGCGGTCCGCGGCGTGCCGGCGCCGCTGAGCGCCGCCGACCCGGTCGCGCTCGCGCGCGACGTGCTGCGCGAGATCACCGAGTTCGGCGCCACCCGCGTGCTGACCGAGCATCGCGACGAGATGCTCGCGACCATGGCCTGTCACGCGGCCGTACGCGCCAACCGCACGCTCACCATCGCGGAGATGAACGCGTTGCTGCGCGAGATGGAGGCGACCGAGCGCTCCGGGCAGTGCAACCACGGCAGGCCGACGTGGCGGCAGGTCACGCTGAAGGAGCTCGATGCGCTGTTCATGCGCGGGCGGTGAGGTCTGGACGCCAGAGCAGGCGAACCGCATGAACCGCAGGGGACGCAGAGGGACGCGGAGGACTTCGGCGGCGAGTGCCGACTCGTTCCCGTCATGGAATGGCCGGTGTTCCTCTGCGTTCCTCTGCGTCCCCTGCGGTGAGCGCGGTTAGAACTGTCCATGACCGGAAGCGACGCTCTGACCGACCACCGCCCGCCGGCGATCCTGCTGATGGGCCCGACCGCGTCGGGCAAGACGGCGGTCGCGACCTGGCTCGCCGCGCGGCTGCCGGTCGAGATCGTCAGCGTGGACTCGGCCCAGGTGTTCCGGCACATGGACATCGGCACCGCCAAGCCCGGCCCCGAGGTGCTGCGCCGTGCGCCACACCACCTGATCGACATCCTCGAGCCGACCGAGCGCTATTCGGCCGCCCGCTTCGTCGAGGACGTCAACGCCTTGATGGGGGAGATCCGCAGCCGCGGCAACGTGCCGCTGCTCGCGGGCGGCACCATGCTCTACTTCAAGGCGCTGCGCGAAGGGCTGAGCAACCTGCCGGCCGCGGATCCCGGCGTGCGCCTGGTGATCGACACGATGGCGCAGGAGTCCGGGTGGCCGGCGCTGCACGACGAGCTCGCGCGGGTCGACCCCGACACCGCACAGCGCCTCGAGCCGGGCGATGCGCAGCGCATCCAGCGGGCGCTCGAGGTGTTCTACCTGACCGGCGAGCCGATGTCGGCGCTGATCGCCCGTGGACGCAATGCGCCGCCGCCGTATCGGCTGGTGTCGGTCGCGCTGGAGCCTTCGGACCGCAGCGTCCTGCACGAGCGCATCGCCGGGCGCTTCGAGGACATGCTCGAGCTGGGCCTGATCGGGGAGGTGCGCCGGCTGCGCGAGCGCTACGACCTCTCGCTCGCGCTGCCGTCGATGCGCACGGTGGGATACCGCCAGGTGTGGCAGTACCTGGACGGCGAGCTGAGCCTGGCGGGGCTGCGCGGCACGGCGGTGGCTGCCACGCGCCAGCTGGCCAAGCGCCAGCTCACCTGGTTGCGGGCGATGCAGGAGGTCGAGCGCTTCGACTGCCTCGACCCGGAGCTGCCGGACCGCGTGCGTGCGCACGTGGCTGCACGGCTCGCCCTCCCCGGCTGAGGCCGGCGCCGCGCCTACTGCTGCAGGGCCGCCACGCCGGCTTCGGCGATCTGCGCGTCCTGCTGCGAGGTCACGCCGCTCACCCCGACCGCCCCGATCACCTGGCCGTCCACGGTGATCGGCACACCGCCTTCGAGCAGCGTCACGTCGCCGAGGCTGAGGATGGAGGGGCGGGTCTTCGCGAGCTCGTCGAACACCTTGGTCGGGCGCTTGAAGGCCATGGCGGTACGGGCCTTGCCGATGGCGACCTCGATGCTGCCGGTCTGGGTCCCGTCGATGCGCTGGAGGTAGAGCAGGTGACCGCCGTCGTCCACGACCGCGATGACGACGTTCCACTTGTTCTTCGTCGCCTCGGCCTCGGCAGCCGCCGCCATCTTCTTCGCGGCCTCCAGGGTGAGCGCCTTCTTGGTGGCGAGCTGCGCGTGCGCGGATGGCGCCAGCAGCGTGCAGGCGGCCAGCGCGGCCGCGGCCAGCGCGGTGTTCAGCTTGAGCATGTCTCCTCCTCGGGGAACGTGGATCGTCGGATTGCGCAGCTAAGATAACCGCGACCCCGCCGGCGCGCAATCGCGCACCGCCGGCGGGCTCAGGGCTCGACGTCCTGGATGCGCCCGCGCGCGCGTCCCTGCCCGAACTCCATGCTCACCGCGTCGCCGGGCTGCAGCTCGCCGGCGCTGCGCACGATCGCGCCATCATCGCGGGTGACGATGCTGTAGCCGCGCTCGAGCACCTGGCGGGGGTCGAGATGGTGCAGGTGCGACGCGAGCCGATCCAGGTCGGCCTCGCGGCGCTTCGACTCGACGTCGAACGCGCGCACCAGGCGCCGCTGCAGGTGAACCTGATCGGCCCGCAGCCGCGCGAGATCCGGCACCGCTGCCTGCAGGCGGTGGCCCGCCCGCGCGAGCGGCAGGGCCAGGCGCTGCGTCGTGCGCTGCAGTGCAACGCCCAGGCGCGCACGCAGGTGCTGGAGATGGCCGATGCGCTCGGCGATGCGACGCCCGGGATGGACCAGCCGCCGGGCGAGAAAATCCGTCTGTTGCGCGCGCTGGTCCAGCGCATGCTGCAGGCAGCGACCCATGCGCGACGACAGCGCCTGCACGGCGGTGCCGAGCTCGGCACGATCCGGGCTCACCAGCGCCGCTGCGGCCGTGGGCGTCGCGGCGCGCGCATCGGCGACGAAATCGGCGATGGTGAAGTCGGTCTCGTGCCCCACTCCGCTCACCACCGGGATCGGGCAGGCGCGGATCGCGCGTGCCACCGACTCTTCGTTGAAGCACCACAGGTCCTCGATGCTGCCGCCGCCGCGACAGACGATCACCACGTCGCACTCGGCGCGCGCGCCGGCGCTGGCCAGTGCGGCCACGATCTGCTGCGCCGCGCCCTCCCCCTGCACCAGGGTCGGGTAGATCACCACCTCGATCGCCGGCATCCTCCGGCGCAGTGTCGTCAGCACGTCGCGCAGCGCCGCTCCCCGCGAGGACGTCACCACGCCGACGCGGGCGGGGTGCCGCGGCAGCGGCCGCTTGAGCCGCGGGTCGAACAGGCCCTCGCGCTCGAGCCGCTCCTTGAGCCGGGCGAACTTCTCGAACAGCGCACCGAGCCCGGCGCGCCGCATGAAGTCGACGTTGAGCTGGAATTCGCCGCGCGGCTCGTACAGCGACGGCGCGGCGCGGACCTCGACCTGCATGCCGTTGCCCGGCATCCAATCCAACCCCTGCGCGCGGCTGCGGAACAGCACGCAGCGCACTTGCGCACGTTCATCCTTCAGCGAGAAATAGCAGTGTCCGGATGCCGCGCGGGTGAAATTGGAGATCTCGCCTGCCACCCAGAGCAGCGGCAGGCTGCGCTCCACGAGCTGGCGCGCCATCGCGTTGAGCTGGGTCACGCTCAGCGGCCGGCCGCCGGGCGCGGCGGCGAGCTGCAGTTCGTCAGGCCCGCTATCGCGCCCCTCGTTCATGGGATGGGCGCACCGGGTCGCTGGCGAGCGACGCGCGCGCGATGCGCTTTGCATGCGCGCGCCGGATGCCGGCCGGAATCCCGCGCCAGTGCTTGATCTGCGCCGGGCACCCGGTTTGATCCACAGTTGGCGCGGCTCTCCGGCGGGGGTGCCCCGGAAGCCCCGCCGTTGCTGGGGTTCACGATGTATCTCATTGAAAATTCATATAATTACGTCTGGTCATCTTTTGTGCGCCGGAGCAAAAGGCATTGCACGAGGCTGACTTAAGGCGCGTTTATACAAACCATGCACATCGTTATCCACAGCAAATGTGGACAACTGCTGCGGCCCCGGATGCGGCGTCGCCGGCCGCAAGCGTCGCCAAATGCTTGCTTGCCGAAGCAGAGGCGGCAGTTTAAAGTGCCGCTTTTTTCACGCACCCCGTGACCACACACAACGCACATCGCGGCGGAGGAGAGCGCACATGCTAGCCATCATCCAGGCCGCCGGCTGGCCGATCTGGCCGCTCATCGTCGCCTCCATCATCGCGCTCGGCATCATCGTCGAACGCGGCTGGTCCCTGCAACACTCGCGCGTCGCGCCGCGCGACCTGCTGCCCGAGGTGGCGCAGGAGGTCAAGCACAAGGGCGTGAGCCAGGACCTGCTCAACCGCCTGTCGCAGGGCACTCTGCTGGCACGCCTGTTCGCAGTCGGGCTCAAGAACGTGCGCAGCACCCGTGAGGTGATGAAGGAATCGCTCGAGGAGAGCGGGCGCGTCGCCGCGCACGAGCTGGAGCGGTTCCTCACCACGCTGGGCACGATCGCCTCGCTGGCGCCGATCATGGGCCTGTTCGGCACGGTGGTGGGCATGATCGAGATCTTCGGCGCGCAGGGCGGACCGGGCATGAGCACCAACCCGGCGCAGCTCGCGCACGGCATCTCGGTGGCCCTGTACAACACCGCGTTCGGCCTGCTGGTGGCGATCCCCAGCATGATCTTCTACCGCCACTACCGCGCCAAGGTGGACGGCCTGGTGGTCGAGATGGAGATGCAGGCGGTCAAGCTGGTCGAGATCGTGCACGGCGAGCGCGCATGAACTTCCGCCGCGGCGCGCACCGCGAGGAGCCCGAGATGAACCTCGTGCCCCTCATCGATGTGCTGCTGGTCACGATCATCTTCCTGGTGGTCACCACCACCTACTCCAAGTACTCGGAGTTGCAGATCAACCTGCCCACCGCCGAGGCGAACAAGGTGGTGGAGCGGCCCGACGAGATCAACGTCGCCATCTCCGCGCGCGGGCAGTACCTGGTCAACCGCACCCCGGTCGCCGGTGATCCGCCGACCCTGTCGGCGGAGCTCAAGCGGGCCGCCGGCAAGAGCACCGACCCGATGATCATCATCAATGCCGACGCCGGTGCGGACTTCCAGAAGGTGGTGAACGCCATGGAAGCCGCCCGGATGGCGGGCTTCGGGCGCATCACCTTCACCACGCAGCAGACCCGTTAGCACCCGGCTGTCCGGCGGCGCCTCCCGGGCGCTAACATAGCGCTGCCCCCACAGCTCCGAAGGCCGCGGCCCACCCACGCCGCGGTCGGCCGCCCTTGTCCCTGCACCGCGTCCTGCCCGTTCCGCGCTGGATGCAGCACGCCGTCGCACTGTTCGGCCTGCTGTGCGCCCTCGCCTGCGTGGCCGCGGAGAGCGTGGCGTTCCTGGTCGAGATCGAGGCACCGCCGGACCTGAAGAAGCTGCTCGAGAACGAGCTCGACGTGGTGCGCTGGAGCAAGCGTGCCGAGGTCACGCCGCGACAGATCGCGCTGCTGTTCGATGCGGCCCCGGACCAGGCGCGGGCCCTGGCCGAGACCGAAGGCTTCTTCCAGGCACAGGTCCGGGTGCAACGCCTGGAGCGCGACGGGAAGCCGCTGCTGCGGCTCGAGGTGGTGCCCGGCGAGCCGGTCCGGGTGTCCAGGGTGGAAGTGCGGGTCGAGGGCCCGGTGACGACCGAGCCGGGCGGCGCGCAGCGCATCGCGCAGGCCCGGGCCGCGTTCCGCCTCGAGCCCGGCACGGCCTTCACCCAGGACGCGTGGGCCGCAGCGAAGGACCGGGTGGTGCGCAGCCTGAAGCGCAAGCGCTACGCGACCGCACACGTGATCCAGAGCCGTGCCGAGATCGACCCTGCGGCGCGCACGGCCGTGCTCACGCTGGTGGTGGACAGCGGCCCGACCGTCACCCTGGGCGCCGCGCGCATCTCCGGGCTGCAGCGCTATCCCGAGCGGCTGGTGCAGAACCTCAATCCGATCAAGCCGGGCTCGGTGTACGACGAGGAGGCACTGGTCAAGTACCAGCGGCGGCTGCTCAACAGCGGCCACTTCGGCAGCGCCATGGTCGCGGCCAACCCGGATCCGAAGCAACCGCAGGCCACGCCGGTGCTGGTCACCGTGGTCGAATCGCCGGCCCAGCACATCGAGGTCGGCGTGGGCTACAGCACCGACGTGTACGAGCGCTTCCAGCTCGGCTACACGCACGACAACGCATTCGACGAGGGCATCCGCTTCTCCTCGCGGCTGGAGCTCGACCGCCTGGTGCAGCAGGCGAGCGGAGGCTTCGCCTTTCCGCGCCAGGAGGACGGCTGGCGCTACGTGCTCGGGGGGCAGGTCAAGACCGAGGACATCCAGGACCAGCACATCTTCAACTGGAGCGTGACCGGGGAGCACCGCTTCGCAGTCGAGGAATACGAGTCGGCGCTGAGCCTGCAGTACCTGAGCGAGCGCAGCGAGATCGAGGACGGACCGATCGACTACCGCCACGCGCTGTTCCTCAACCAGCGCTGGCTGTGGAACACGCTGGACGACCCGATCAACCCGCGCAAGGGCACGACCTTCCAGATCCAGACCGGCGGGGCCGCGGAGCAGCTCGGATCGACCAAGAGCTTCGGCCGCGTCCACTTGCGAGCGAACACGCTCCAGCAACTCAATCCCAGCCTCTCGCTCCTGCTGCGCGGCGAGGCTGGCGCGGTGCTGGCCGACGACCGCAACGGCATCCCCTCCGACTACGTCTTCCGCACCGGCGGCGACACCAGCATCCGCGGCTACGCGTACCAGAGCCTGGGCGTCAAGGAGGACGACGCGGTGGTGGGCGGACGCTACCTGGCGGTGGCTAGCGCCGAGCTGCAGCCCTGGTTCAACGAGGAGTGGGGACTGGCCACCTTCGTGGACTGGGGCAACGCATGGGACCGCTTCGAGGATTTCGAGCCGGTCTACGGCGTGGGCTTCGGCGTGCGCTGGCGCAGCCCGCTGGGCAGCCTGCACCTCGATATCGCCTGGCCCAAGGCGCAGGGCGACCCGCGCCTGCACTTCAGCGTGGGGATCGTGTTCCGGTGAGCGCCCTGCGTCGCTCCAGCACGATCCTGCTGCGCACGCTGCTCGTGCTGGCTGTGCTCGCCGCCCTGGCCGCCGGCGCGCTGCACTGGGCGAGCCGCAGCGATGCCGTGCTGCGCTGGGCGATCGAGCAGGTCGGGCAACGCCTGCCCGGCAAGCTGACGGTGACCGGCATGCACGGCGCCCTGGTGCGCCCGGTGCACTTCGACACCATCGAGTACGTGCAGGACGACCTCACCCTGAAGGCGACGGACGTCGACCTGGAATGGTCTCCGACCGTGCTCGCGCTGGGGCGGCGCCTGTCGATCCAGTCGCTGCACGCGGCCTCCGTCCAGCTCACGCTGCGCGACGACGGCGGGCCGGGCGGCGCGCCCGGCGACCTGGGCCTGCCGCTGCCCGCGAGCGTGGACCGGCTGCAGGTGGGCGCGCTGCGGATCGAGGCCGGCGCGATACCAATCGAACTGTCCGGCGTCGACCTCGCCTACCAGGGCGACGCGCGCTTCCACAGCGCACGCGTGGCGCGGCTGGGCACGCAGTGGGGCGACGCGACGGGGCAGCTGCAGTTCCTGGCGCAACCACCCTTCACGCTGAGCGGCGAGGCGACCTTCTCTTCCGGCGCCTGGAAGGCGTGGCCGTTCTCGGCCCGGGCGCGGCTGGGCGGCACGCTGGAGCAGATCACCGCGGAGGGGGGCGCGCAGATCCGCGAGCTGCCGCCGGTGAGCGCGAAGGTCACGCTCGCCCCGTTCGCGCCGGTGCTGCTCGCGCACGTCGATGCGCGCGTGACCGGACTCGAGCTCGCCAGCCTCGTCCCCGACACCCTGCAGGCAGCCCTGGACGTGCATGTCACCGCGACCGGCACCGCCGGCGGCGGGCTCGCCGGCCAGGTGCAGGTGGGCAACCGGAGCGAAGGGCCGATCGACCAGGGGCGACTGCCGGTGGCCGGCCTGACCGCGGCCTTCGAGGCCAGTCCCGAGGCCCTGGTGCTGCGGGATGCGGCCCTCGAACTCGGCGGGGAGGGGCGCGCCACGGGCGAGGCGGTGCTGCGGCCCGACTCGATCCAGGCCCGGCTCGCGGTCGCTGCACTCGACCTCAGGCGGCTCCACTCCGCCCTGCGCGCGACCGCGCTGGGCGGCACCATCGCGGTCACCCGCACCGATGCGGGCGAGCAGATCGAAGCCGACCTGGGCCAGGCGCACATGCGCGCCAAGGTACGTGCCACGCGCGCCGGGGATCGCCTCGAGGTGCAGGCCCTGGATGCGCGCATCGGACAGGGCAGCGTGCAGGCACAGGGGCACGCCCTGCTCTCCGGCGATGAAGCGTTCAGCGCGCAGGCGCGCTTCGCCGGCCTCGATCCCGCGCTGCTGGGCGAGTTCCCTGCCGCACGCCTCACCGGCCGCGCGCAGGTGCAGGGGCGGCTCGTGCCCGGATGGATGGCGCGGGTCGACTACACCCTCGAGCGGTCCCAGTGGCTCGGCCAGCCGCTCGGCGGCGAGGGTCGGCTCGCCGTGTCCCCCGCGCGCGTGCATGACATCGACGCCCGACTCGCGCTCGCCGGCAACCGGCTCGCCCTGCGCGGCGCGCTGGGGCGTCCGGAGGACCGCCTGCAGTTCAGGCTGCAGGCGCCCGCGCTGTCGGCGTTGCGGCGTGGCTATGCCGGCGCGCTCGACGCGGAGGGCAGCGTCGGCGGAACCCTGCGGCAGCCCTTCCTGGATGCGAAGGTCCAGGGCCGCGACCTCGCGCTGCCGGACGGTTACCGCGCACGGACGCTCAGCGCGCAGGGCCGGTTGGAACCGGGCGCCGATCCACGCGTGTCGCTCAGTGCGAAGGCGGGCGGACTGAGCCTCGCAGGGTTCGCGCTCGAGCACGCGCAGCTGCAGGTCGAGGGCACGCGCAGTGCGCACCGTATCACCGCCCAGGCCGACCACACCTCGCTGGACGTCGCCACCACGCTCGAAGGCGGCCTCGACGCAGCGCTGCAGCGCTGGACCGGCCGGGTCCTGACTCTCGAGGGCCGCGGCGCCGAGCCGGTGCACCTCGTGGCGCCTGCCCCGCTCGACCTGTCACGCGAGCGCGTGACCTTCGGGCCGGCCGAGATCGCCGGCGCGAACGGTCGCCTGCACATCAGCGAATCGATGCTGGCGAAGGGGCGGCTCTCGAGCAGCGGCTCGATCGAGTCCCTGCGTGTCGCACGCCTGCTGCAGCTGTTCGAGGTCCAGTCGCCGGTGGAGACCAACCTCGTGCTCGGTGGCCGTTGGAGCCTGAGCGCCGAGCGCGACGTCAACGGACGCATCGAGCTGTTCCGCCAGTCCGGCGATGTGACCGTGCCGGTCGACGAGCAACGCTACGCGCTGGACCTCGAGCGGTTGGAGGCCGACGTGCGCGTGGAGGCGAACCGCGTCCGGGCCGTGGCCAGCGCGACTGCAAAGGGCATCGACATCGGCGCACGGCTGGAGACACGCCTGGCACAGCGCGACGGCCGCTGGGGGCTGCCCGGTACCGCCCCGCTCGTTCTCGACGCGCACGCGCGCGTCGATTCCATCCGGCCGCTCGCGGCGCTGCTGAGCCCGGCCGTTCTGGTGAACGGCAAGGCCGCGTTGGCGGTGACGGCCAATGGCACCGTCGCGGACCCCAACCTGACCGGCAGGCTGGAAGGCACCGGACTCAGCGTCGAGCAGGTCAGCAGCGGCCTGTACCTCGCCGACGGCAAGCTCCAGGCGCACTTCGCCGACGACCACCTCTTCCTCGACGAGCTGGCGATGCGCTCCGGCGATGGCCGCGTCGCTGCGCGCGGCGACTACGACCTGCGCACGCTCGCACTTAAGCTGGACTGGACCGCAGACCACCTCAACGCGATCCAGCGTCCCGACCTGCTGCTGGTCGCCTCGGGCAGCGGCAGCGTGATGGCCAGCGACAACCGCCTGCAGTTCACCGGGAAGGTGCGCATGGATCGCGGACGCGTCGAGCTGCGCGACGTGCAGACCCGCGGGCTCGGCGACGACGTGGTGATCGTCGGGCGCAAGCCGCCCAGCCCGCTGCCCGAACGGGTCATCAAGTCGAAGGTCGATTTCACCCTGGACCTGGGCGAGGACTTCATGGTCAAGGGACGCGGCCTCGATGCCCGCGTGGTCGGGATGCTGCGCCTGACCTCCCCGGGCGATGCACCGCTGCGCGCCACCGGCGAGATCAAGGTCGCCAGGGGCACCTTCGAGATCTTCGGCCGCAAGCTCCAGATCGACCCGGGCAAGCTCTACTTCACCGGCCCGCTGGACAACCCGGCGATCGAGATCCGCGCGATGCGCGGGAACCAGGCGGTCGAGGCCGGCGTCGAGCTCACCGGGACCGCGAAGAACATGGAGGTGCGGCTGGTCTCGGTGCCGGAGGTCCCGGAGATGGAGAAGCTGGGCTGGCTCACGCTCGGGCGCAAGATCGACACCGGCAACCAGACCGAGGCCGAATCCATGCAGCGCTACGGGGCGGCGCTGGCCACCACGATCGGGACCGGTTCCCTGCAGTCGAGGATGGCGAATGCCGTCGGGCTCGACGAGATCACCGTACTGCCCGGCGCCGATCAGACCGCCCAGGGCTCCGGCGGGATCGTGCAGGTGGGCAAGCGCGTCTCCGACCGCATCTACGTGATGCTCGAGCAGCGCCTGTCCACCGCCGAGAACGTGTTCAAGGTCAACTACCAGCTCACGCGCGCGTGGTCGGTGCGGCTGGAGAGCGGCGACACCGACGCGCTCGACATCTTCTACACCATCTCCTGGGATTGACGGCGGCCGCTGCGCCGCGGAACGAGCGACCGGGCCGGCATCCCTTGGCCGCGGTCGCGCTGGAGTAAGATCGGCGCGGTCCGCCGTGCAACCCGCCTCGATGGCCGTCATCGACACCTTCTGGTACCGCATCCGTCCCGCGCACCTCGTGCTGTACCCGGCGAGCCTGCTGTTCGGCGCGATCGTCGCCGCCCGCCGCTGGCTGCATGCGCGCGGCATGCTGCGCAGCGAGCGCCTGCCGGTGCCGGTGATCGTGGTGGGCAACATCAGCGTCGGGGGGACCGGCAAGACGCCGCTCGTGATCTGGCTCGCCCGGACCCTCGCGCGGCACGGCTTCAAGCCCGGCATCGTCACCCGTGGCCACGGCGGCACCACCGAGGTACAGCCGGTCGCACCGCAGGCCGACCCGGCTCGCGCCGGCGACGAGCCGGTGCTGCTGGCGCAGCGCAGCGGCTGCCCGGTGTATGCCGGACGCCGTCGCGTGCAGGCGGCGCGGGCGCTGCTCGCCGCGCACCCCGGGTGCGACGTGCTGATCAGCGACGACGGGATGCAGCACTACGCGATGCAGCGCGACCTCGAGATCGCAGTGGTCGACGGCCAGCGCCAGTTCGGCAACGGCCTGCTGCTGCCGGCGGGACCGCTGCGCGAGCCGCCGCGACGGCTCGCAGGCGTCGATGCAGTGGTGGTCAACGGCGGCAGCCCGATCGCTCGCGTGCGCGCCCGCCAGTACGCAATGGAGCTGGGCGGCCGGCAACTGGTCAACCTCGCCGATCCGCACCGCGTCGAAACGCCGTCGGCCTTCGCGGGGCGCACCCTGCATGCCGTCGCGGGCATCGGCAATCCGGGGCGCTTCTTCGCCCACCTGCGCGCGCTGGGGCTGGAGGTGCGCCCGCAGCCCTTCCCGGACCACTTCGCCTTCACGCCCGACGACCTCGCCTTTGCCGGCGACGATCCGGTCGTGATGACCGAGAAGGATGCAGTAAAATGCCGGGCATTCGCGCGCCCCGGCTGGTGGTACCTCCCGGTCGACGCACAGGTCGACGCGCAGCTGGAACGCGACCTCATCCTAGCCCTCGAGGCCCTGCCCCCGCATGGACGCCAAGCTGCTTGACATCCTGGTATGCCCGGTCACCAAGGGCAGCCTCATCCACGACAAGGCCGGGCAGCAGCTGATCTCGGTGCAGGCCGGGCTCGCCTACCCGATCCGCGACGACATCCCGGTGATGCTGGAGGAAGAGGCCCGGCGGCTCTCGCCGGAGGAGATCGAGCAGTGGCGGACCAGGCGTGGCTAGAGGCGAGAGGCCAGAGGCTAGAGGAAACCCCAGCCACTGGTCTGCGAGTGCCTCGCGCGATTTCACTGCGCGCGCTGTCCCTCTAGCCTCTCGCCTCTAGCCTCTCGCCTCGATCCATGCTCGACTTCGTCGTCGTCATTCCCGCCCGCTACGCCTCCTCGCGGCTGCCCGGCAAGCCGCTGCTCGACATCGCCGGCAAGCCCATGGTGGTGCACGTGGCCGAGCGTGCGCGCGCCAGCGGCGCTGCGGCGGTGTGCATCGCGACCGATGACGAGCGCATCCTGGCCGCCGCGCAGGCCCATGGCTGCGAGGCCGTCATGACCAGTGCCGACCACGCCTCCGGCACCGACCGGCTCGCCGAAGTGGCCGAGCTGCGCGGCTGGGACGACGCCCGCATCGTGGTCAACGTGCAGGGCGACGAGCCGCGCATCGCCCCGGCGCTGATCCGGGACGTGGCGCGCGCACTCGCCGGGCATCCCGATGCCGACATGTCCACCGCCTGCCACGCGATCCACAGCAGCCGCGAGCTGTTCGATCCCAACTGCGTGAAGGTGGTGCTGGACCAGGCCGGCGACGCGATGTACTTCAGCCGGGCACCGATCCCCTGGGCCCGCGACGCGTTCGCGGGCGACCGCGACAGCGTCCCGGCCGGCCTGCCGGTGTACCGCCACATCGGCATCTACGCGTATCGCTGCGGCTTCCTGCTCCGCTATCCGCAGCTGCCCGCGCCCGCGATCGAGAAGTTCGAAGCGCTCGAGCAGCTGCGCGCGCTGTGGCACGGCCACCGCATCAGCGTTGCGATCACCGAGCAGGCGCCGGAGGCGGGCGTCGACACCCCGGCAGACCTGGAGGCGGTGCGCCGCCTGTTCGCCGCCGGGCGCTGAGCCTCTTTCGGGGGCGCGCCGGGGGAGCCCGTATAATCGCGCCCTGGGCCGGCAGAGCCCGACAACGAGGACACCCCACATGAAACTCATCCTGCTCGGGCCCCCCGGGGCCGGCAAGGGCACCCAGGCCGGCGCGATCGCGCAGCAGTACGGCATCCCGCAGATCTCCACCGGCGACATGCTGCGCGCGGCCGTGCGCGCCGGCACCGCGCTCGGGCTCGAGGCCCGCAAGTTCATGGACGCGGGTGCACTGGTCCCCGATGCGGTCATCATCGGCCTGGTGAAGGACCGCATCCGCGAACCCGACTGCGCACGCGGGTTCCTGTTCGACGGCTTCCCGCGCACCATCGCCCAGGCCGAGGCGATGAAGGAGGCCGGGGTGGACCTCGACTACGTAGTCGAGATCGACGTCGAGGATGCCGAGATCGTGCGCCGCCTCTCGGGGCGCCGCGTGCATCCGGCGTCGGGGCGCACCTATCACGTGATGTTCAATCCACCCAAGGTCCCAGGCAAGGACGACGTCACCGGCGAGGACCTGATCCAGCGCGACGACGACCGCGAGGAGACCGTACTCAAGCGCCTGCAGGTCTACCACACGCAGACCCGGCAGCTGGTCGACTACTACTCGTCGTGGGCGGCCAAGGGCGATGCGCGCGCGCCGAAGTACCGCAAGGTCGCCGGGGTGGGCAGCGTGGACGCGATCCGCGACCGGCTGTTCGCCGCCCTCCAGTCCTGACCGCGGAGATCGACGATGGCGAGGAAGAACGCGTTCTACGCGCAGTCCGGCGGCGTGACCGCCGTCATCAACGCCAGCGCCTGCGGCGTGATCGAGACCGCGCGCAAGCACAAGGACCGCATCGGCAGGCTCTACGCCGGGCGCGACGGCATCATCGGCGCGCTGACCGAGGATCTGATCGACACCGGCAAGGATTCCGCCCGCACCATCGCCGCGCTGCGCTACACGCCGGGCGGCGCCTTCGGCTCGGCGCGCTACAAGCTGAAGAAGTTCGACGAGGACCGCTCCCAGTACGAGCGCCTGATCGAGGTGTTCAAGGCGCACGACATCGGCTACTTCTTCTACAACGGCGGGGGCGATTCGGCCGACACCTGCCTGAAGGTGTCGCAGCTCTCCGAGCAGATGGGCTACCCCATCGTCTGCGTGCACGTGCCCAAGACGATGGACAACGACCTGCCGCTGACCGACTGCTCGCCCGGTTTCGGCTCGGTGGCCAAGTACTGCGCCACCAGCATCCGCGAGGCCGGCTACGACGTCGCCTCGATGGCGAAGACCTCGACTCGCGTGTTCATCATGGAAGTGATGGGACGCCACGCGGGCTGGACCACCGCGGCCTGCGGACTGGCCAGCGAAGCCGAGGGCGACCCGCCGCACGTGCTGCTGTTCCCCGAGATCGCCTTCGAGCAGGACCGCTTCCTCGCCCGCGTGGACGAGGTGGTGCGCCAGCGCGGGTCCTGCGTGATCGGGGTGTCGGAGGGACTGCACACTGCGGACGGCAGGTTCGTGGCCGACAGCGGCTTGCGCGATGCCTTCGGCCACGCCCAGCTGGGCGGCGTCGCGCCGGTGCTGGCAGGGCTGGTGAAGCAGCACCTCAAGCTCAAGTATCACTGGGCCGTCGCCGACTACCTGCAGCGCGCCGCACGTCACATCGCCTCGAAGACCGACGTGGCGCAGGCCTATGCCGTGGGCAAGGCGGCGGTCGAGCTGGCGCTGAAGGGCCGCAACGCAGTGATGCCCGCGATCGTGCGCAAGTCGGACAAGCCGTATCGCTGGAGCATCGGCGTGGTCGACCTGAAGGACGTCGCCAACGTCGAGAAGAAGATGCCGCGCGACTACATCACGGCGGACGGCTTCCACATCACGGCCAAGTGCCGGCGCTACCTCCTGCCGCTGATCCAGGGCGAGGATTTCCCGCCATTCCGCAACGGCATGCCCGACTACGCGCGCCCGAAGAACGTCGCGGTGCCGCGCAAGCTGGGCAACGCATTCAAGGTCTGAGCCGGGACCGCCCTCCGCGGCGCGCGGCTCAGGCCGCCGCCGCGATCTCCGGTTGCGCCCCTGCGCCCAGCCCGTCCACCCCGGCGCGCATGCCCTGCATGAGGGGCCGGTGCAGTCCCTGCACCCGCGCCTCCAGCACTTCGCGTGTCAGGCGCATCAGCACCGAGGGGGCGCCCACGCGTGCGCACTCGCGCAGCGGCGCAATGACCCGGAAGCCGAACACCCGCCGGTAGAACGTCACGTGGCGCGGGTTGACCTCGATCAGCATGTCGCTCAGGTCGTGGATGCGCCGGCACAGGCCGCTCAGGCCCTGCAGCAGCGCCAGCCACACCTGCTTCGATTCCGCCCCTTCGTCGATCGCCAGGCGGACCAGTTCGGAGGCGCGCCGGCTCAACGCCCGGATGCGGTCGACCTCGCTCTTGTTGACCTCGTCCACCAGCAGCCCCGCGGCCGAATCCACGCCGAGCGTCACCGTGCCCACCGGCACGCTGCCCCGATAGGCGAGCAGCGTGGTGTAGAAGGGCGCGCGCTGCGGGTCCGGGAACGGCGCGCTGCCGGCGCTGGTGCGGTAGCCGCGCCATGCATAGCGGCGCGCAACGAGGTCCCAGGCGACTGCGCGCTGCTCGTCGCTGCGTGCGGCGACGACACGGATCCCCTCCAGGGCGGCATGCAGCCCCCTGTCGCCGGCGAGGCCGCGGCGGCTGCAGAAGGCGAGCCGATCCTCCGGCAGTGCGACCACCGAACCGACCGGCTTCTCCCGTTTCTCGACCACGTGAGCGTAGCGCAGATTCACATCCATCCCCCTGAGTAGCCAATGTCGCGAACGGGCCTGCCGCACCCGTTACTGTGCGTTTGTCCATAACGCCGGGCGGCGCGCGGTGCCGAAAAGCAATCCGGGTGCCAGAGTGTGAAACTCCTGTGAAATCAGGTGCAGAGGGCGAAAGAGCACGTCCCGCAGGCCGTGCGCATGTCGGGGGGCAGAGACGAGCCGCGAGGCCCGCGACTCGGTTCATGCAGCAGCCGGACGCTCTACATGCCAGTGGCTTGCATCCGCGGCATTCACACCCTCTGACCCTGTTCTCCGCGCCTTCCTAAAGTACTGTACGGGTAACCATATTCGATCGATGCGCGCGGAAGCGGCCGGCCCGCGCGTGGATCGCGACGCCGTTCACGCGGGGAGTCCCCCACGTTGCGGATCGGAGACGCCCGGTGGCGAGCCGCGTACCGGCTCGTCGGCGCGTGCACCACGACGGCATGCGCGGCCCCGCGAGCAATCGCCATTCCCCGCGCCGCGCACCTTGCGGGACAGCGACTTAAACGCGCGCGCCTCATCCCGATGCATGCACTGTAAAGATCTCCGACAGTGAGCGCGCGTTGTCGTCGCATGCGCTCACTGCAGAAATCCGGCGCACGGACCGATAAGACTTCGATGTGCCGTGCAGCGCGTGGATACGTGCGCGCGATCGGCGTCCGACACGGGGGAGACAGGCGATGGCTGCGATCGAAGACGTCACACTGCTCGAGACGTTCCGCAGGTGGTTCGAGATTGCGCCTGCCACCACGGCGCAATTGCGCGATGCGGCGTTCAGCGTTCGCCACAGCGTGTATTGCGAAGACCTCGGCTTCGAACCCGCCCGCGCCGACCGGCTCGAACAGGACGAGTTCGACCGGCACTCGCTCCATCTGCTGATCCGCCACCGCGCTTCGGATGCGTTCGTCGGCTGCGTGCGGCTGGTGCGCCCGGTGCCGGGGCAGGAGATGCAGCGGCTGCCGTTCGAGCGCCTCTGCCATGGCCTCGCCCCCGGCGCGGTGCCGGATTCCCCCGAGCGTCGCGCTCGCATCGCCGAGGTGTCCCGGCTCGCCGTGGTGCGCAGCTTCCGCCGCCGCCGCGGCGAGGCCGCACGCCCGGCGCCCCTGGACGAGAGCGATTTCGGCGCCGGACCGGCCCTGCGCTTCCCCTACGTGCTGGTGGGACTGTACCTGGGCGTGGTGGCGGCGGCCGCGCTGCACGACGTGCAGCGCATGTTCGTGCTGACCGAGCCACGCCTGGGTACGCACCTGCACCGGCTGGGGCTGCGCGTGATCCGGATCGGACCGCCGGTGGAACATCGCGGCCTGCGCGTGCCCGCCATGATCGATGTCGGGCCCGTGGAACAGGGCATGCACGCGATGATGCGGCCGCTGTACGAGCATGTGCAGGGGTGCGTGCGCGCGGCGTATGCCGCGGCCGGCACCGCGGTGCCCAGTCCGAGCGGCGCCGGGCCGGCCTGAGCGTGCCGCCGGCTCAGATGGCCTGGCGCAGCTGGTCCGCGATGCGCATGCGCGATACCCGGATCGCCGGCGGAATCGCGGCGGCGATGGTGGCGACGAATCCGACCAGCGCCGACTCCGCCAGCACCCCGGGCGTCAGGCGGATGCGGGCGGTATAGCCGACCTCCGCATTCGGGGGCGGCGGCATCGGGATCCCGAGCGCGGAGATGGCCCAGGCGACCAGCCCACCGGCAAGCAGTCCCAGCAATGCGCCGAGCGTCGCGAGCAGCAGGTTCTCGGCCAGCACCAGCGTGAACACCTGCCGGTCGCGGTTTCCGAGCGCGCGCATGGTGCCGAACTCCCCGGTGCGCTCGAGCACGGCGACGTTCACCAGGTTCACCACCCCAAGTCCCACCATCACCAGGATGATGAGCCGCAGCACGCCCAGCTGGCGCCGGTACAGTTGTACGGTCTTGTCGTAGAAGTCGTTCAGCCCCTGCCACGGGCGCACCTCGTAGCCACGCCCCGCGAACATGCGCGCGAGACCCGCGTTGGTGCGGCCGGTGTCCGCGGTGTCGTGCAGCACCACCACCAGCGTGTTGACGCCTTCGCTGGCCAGCAGCTCCTGCGCCGCGGCCAGCGAAATGCGAACGTAGCGCGCATCGAACTCCCGGGAGAACGTGCGGAAGATCCCGACCACCTCGAAGTCGACGGTGTTCAGAGCGCCTGCAGCGGTGCTCACCAGCAGCGTGACGCGGTCACCCGGAGCGAGGTGCAGCGCGCGGGCCACGCCTGCACCGATGGTCATGCCGAACGCATCGCCGTCGGCGAGCGCGCGACCGCTGACCATGGTCACGAAGGTGCCCAGGCGCGCCTCCTTGCCGGGTTCGACACCCTCCGCCAGCACGGCAAGGTCGGAGCGGCCGTTGCCGAGCAGCGCGGCGAAGCGCACCCGCTGCATCAGCGCCTCCACCTCGGGGAGGGATTCCACCGCGAGCACGTCCGCCGCCTCGGCCTGCATGAGGTAGCGCTCCGGCGAACGCGACCCGGCGTCGAAGTAGCCCGCCCGGGCCACCTGCACGTGCCCGCTCTGCGAATGGATCAGCGCCTCGCCGAGCTGGTGAAACAGATCCTCGATGAAGCCTCCGGCCAGCATCAGGCTGGCGACGCCGCCCATCACAGCAAGCAGGATCATCGTGGTGCGCCCCGGGTTGCGCAGCAGATTGCGCCAGGCGAGCCTCAGCACGCGGCGTGCTTCACCGTCCACGGCGAATGGCATCGGTGATGGTCATGCGGGAGGCCCGCCACGCGGGCAGCAGCGCGCCGGCGAACGCGCTGGCCAGCGCGAGCAGGACGCCCTCGGCGACCAGCGCCGGGGTGAGCCGGATCGCGCCGACATAACCATGTGACATGCCTGGTGGCGGCGGCATCGGGATCCCGATCGCCGAGATCGCCGCAGCCGCCCCCACGCCGAGCGCGACGCCAACCAGCGCACCGATCATCCCAAGCACGACGCCTTCGACCACGAAGCCGCGCAGCACCTGCCGCCGGCTGCGCCCGAGCGCGAGCACGGTCCCGATCTCGGCCGTGCGCTCGACCACGCCGATGGTCAGCGTGTTGGAGATCGTGAGGACGACGATGAGCCCGACGATCAGCTTGAGCACCAGGACCTGGCGTGAGAACAGCACCACGGTCTTGTTGTAGAAATCCGCCAGTTCCCACCACGGGGTGACCGCCAGCTCGCCCTCCGGCAGGCTGTGGCGCAGCGCCTGCACGAGGGCCGGCGCCTGCGCGGTGTCCGCCACGGTGAGGATCCAGCGGGTCGCGCCCTGCACGCGCAGCAACTGGCGCGCGAGCGCGATCGGCAGCCGCACGGCCACGTCGTCGTACGCCTTGCTCTCGGTCGCGAACACGCCCACGACCGTGGCCTCGACTGCGTTGACGCCGGCAGTCGGACTGTTGACCAGCAGCACCAGTGGTTCACCCACGGTCACGCCGAGGTTCGCGGCCAGGCCCTCGCCGACCATGACTTCGCGCAGCCCGGGCTGCTCCGACAGTCCGCGGCCAGCCAGGAGGTTCAGGGCGCGCGCCAGCGGCCGCTCGCGCCCGGGCTCGACGCCCTCGCCCTGGAACGACACGGTCGCTTCGCCGCGGCTCACCAGGCCGAAGAAGGTGATCCGCGGCGCGACCGTTTCCACCTGCGGATCACGCAGTGCATCCACGGCCCGCTGGAGCGAGGTGGCGTCAGGGACCAGATAGGCGAGCGGGTCGGACAGCCCGGACACGTGATAGCCGGGGCGGCTCACCTGCACGTGCCCCAGGCCCGCCCGGATCGTGCCCTCGCGCATGGCCCAGAAGATCCATTCGATGAACCCGGCCGACAGCATGAGCGCGACGATGCCGAATGCCACCGCCCCCACCGCCGCGGCACTGCGGCGCTTGCGGCGCGTTGCCTCCTTCAGGGCGAGCCCGAAGTCCAGCGCCAGTGCACGCAGCAAGCGCCGCGTCGCCCGTGCCACATGCCGGAGAAACAGCGAGGCTGGGCGCAGGTCCTGGAGCGACCTGCACAGTTCGGATGCGACCACGAGCAGTTGCCTGAGGAGTGGAGGACCGCGGATCCGGCACGACCCCAGTCGAGTCCGGCCGCAGCAGGCTAAGTAGCGGCGCGCGGCGGCGCTCCTTGAGGGGAACGTTCGTCTGCGCGCGCTGGATGCTCAGGCTGTACGCACGCACAGTGCACTGGGGCCCGTCGTCTCTCCCTGCCGGCTCCGGAACGACAAACGGCCCCTTCCGGGGCCGTTTGCGGGGACGGCGCGAAGCTCCGGTTCAGGACCGGCCGCGGCGCATGCCCAGACCGCCCAGGCCCAGCAGGGCGAGACCGGCGAGGGCCAGAGACGAGGGCTCGGGTACCGCGCGGATGGCGAAGAAGGCCTGGAAAGTGTTCTCCTGCCCCTCCTCGGTGGTCAGCCCCGTGCACCCCGCCGCCGACCCGGCGGCCGCGCACTGCTCCGCGCTCAGCGGACCCAGTCCCTGCAGCGTGATCAGGGCCAGGTAGTTGGTGTCGGCGAACGATGCGCCGAACACCGCCCCCGGGATCGGTACCGCGAGATCCTCGGGATTGAGCAGCACGAAGATGTCGCCGCAGGCGTTGTCGGGCGAGTCCACCGGGCAGTTCAGGTCGGCGTTCTCGGTCTCCTTGAAGCGGATGTTGAAGGCCAGCGTGGGCGAGGTGGCGGGATCCCCGGCCACCGGCTGCAGCGGCGTGAGCGTGATGTTGGTGAGCAGGTCGGTGGTCTGCAGAGCCTGGTTGAAGTCGTAGATCACGTTGTTCACGTGGGTCAGTGTCGCGCCCGGAATGAACGGCCCATTGGTGATCAGGTTGGGCGGCGGTCCGCTGATCGGATCGGTCACGATCAGCTGGCTCTGCAGGTCCGGGTCGATGTTGGCGGGATTGGTGTTGTTCGGATCCGTGCGGCCCCAGCGCAACCGCGTGGGCAGCCCGAGCGAGCCGATGCTGTCCCCCTGCACGGCGAACGGCTGCGCGCCGGATGCCGCCGGGGTCCAGTTGTCGAAGCCGTTGCGGACGGTGTACTCCCACTCGGTGACGAGTACGGCGTTCGCGTTCGAGGAAACCAGCCCACCCAGAAGCGCCATGACTCCCAGCGCAACCCTGGATGACCTGCCCGATGTCCACTTCATGGTGTTGCCTCCGATTCGGTTGATCCTGGTTCGTGCGACGAGCATCTTCGCAGCCGCACATAGCGGCGATCGTGCCCGCCCGATTTTGCTATGCAGGCTCATGCACTTGCGATCGGACTGCGGGCTCGCCGGAGAGCCCGTTGTAAGCTCCGCCGACAGCGCAGTCCACCGTCGGCAACGCATGACAGCGGGAGCATCGCGCCGGCATGGAATACGCTTGCGGCGGCGTCCGTCCGCCTTTCGCCGGGCCGCACCCACGCCCCTGAACCCAACCCGCACGACGATCATGACTGTACTTGCACCCAGTACTGAACCCGGCAACCTGGATGCACTCGAGCGCGGCGCAATGCGCACGCTGGTGGCCGATCTCTTTCCGGCTCGTCCTGTACGCTACTGGCTGGATTTCCTCGCCAGCGCCATGCTGGGCTGGGCCGCCTTCGCGCTGGCGGCAACGCTGCCGCTGGCATCGCCGGCCGCCTGGCTCACCCTCGCCGCCTGTGCGCTCGCGCTGTACCGCGCCGTGAGCTTCACCCACGAGCTGGCGCATCTGCGCAGGGATGCGGTGCCCGGCTTCCGCACCGCCTGGACCCTGCTGTGCGGCATGCCGCTGCTGGTGCCCAACTTCCTGTACACGGGCGTGCACGTGGCACACCACGGCCAGCGCACCTACGGCACCGGGCGCGACGGCGAATACCTGCCGTTCGCCACCCGGCCGCCGCTGCTGATCGTGCAGCACCTGCTTTCGAACCTGGTCCTGCCCGGCTTCGCGCTCGCCCGCTTCGCCCTGATCGGGCCAATGTCCTTCCTGCACCCGCACCTGCGGCGCTGGGTCGTCGTCAACCTTTCCGGCATGTCGCTGCGATTTCCGTTCCGTCGCGATCCACCGGCCCGCGCGGAGGAAGGCCGGCAGTGGCTCCGCGAGGAACTGGCGACGTCGGCCTTCGTCCTGGCGATGCTTGCGGGCATGATCGCGGGCTGGCTGCCGCTCCGGCTGCTGCTGCTCTATGCACTGCTCGTGCTGCTGATCGCGACGCTGAACTCGGTGCGTGCGGTGGGCGCGACGCATCGCTATCGCAGTCCCGGTCGCGAGTCGACGCTGCACGAGCAACTGGAGGACTCGGTCAGCGTATCGAGCGGCCGGCTCGACGCGCTCCTGCTGTGCCCGGTGGGGCTGCGCTACCACGCACTCCACCACGCGTTCCCGAGCCTGCCCTATCACGCGCTCGGCGAAGGGCATCGCAGACTCCTGCAGCACCTGGCGGCGGACCATCCGTACCGGGCGACGCTGCTGCGCAGCGTGTGGCAGGGCTGGCGCGAACTGCTGCACGACAGCCGGCGACATCAGGCCGGCGCCTGACCGGCTGCCGAGCACGACCCGGAACTGCGCGTCAGTGCGGGGAGTGCGCCGCGTAGCGGCCCGGCGCGATGATCCCGCCCGGGTCGAGTGCCTGCTTGAGCCTGGCCACCAGGCGCCAGTGCTCGGGCGCCTGCTGCACCAGCCAGTCCATGTCCTGTACCCCCACCCGGTAGGGCACGAATCCGCAGTCCTTGCCGTGCGCGAGCAGCGCCTCGTGGCACTGCGCTGCGCGGCGCGCTTCCTCCGGCGACCGGGCGTCGAACAGCAGCGGCAGGGTGCTGCCGAAGCAGCGCTCCGACAGGCTGCTGAGCGTGAGCAACGGCTCCATCCCGTAGGCGGCGGTCACGCGAACGGCCAGGTCGACGTACTTGCGCACCCGCTCGGCGTGCGCATCCACCAGCGGCGCATACCAGATCAGTCCGCACCCGTCGCCCGCCGGGTCGAGGTCGGCGCCCGGCGCCGGCGGATCGCGGTGCTTCCAGTAGGCGAGCGGCAGCGCGGTCTCGTTCGGCACGCCGCCGGTCAGGTCGAGGGCGGACTGCAGCGTGCGCAGGGTGCGGGCGGCCTTGTCGTTGACCGGACGCAGCGTCGCGGCCGCCGCGCGCAGTCCGCGCATCACGCCGGGAGACAGGAACACGGCGGAGGCGCCGGCGCGGCGCGCCAGGCGGCGCACCTCGCTGCGCGCCGCGGCCACCATGCGCGCGGTACCGTACAGCGTACCAAAGCCGGTCCAGGCGGCGATGCGGTAGCGCCGGCAGAGGTCGCGCCACACCCCATCGGGCACCACCCCGCCCGCGCCGGCCTTGTCCCGGGGATACGGGGCGGACATCGCGAGCACGCGGCGGCCATTCATCAGGTTGACGCCGCCCAGCGTCCCCGGCAGCGTGGCGAGCATCTCCCGCACCGATTCCACCGCGCCCTCCAGCATGGCATCGTCGGGCAGCCGCAGCAGGAAACCCTGCACGCACTCGGGCCGGCGGGCCAGCGCGATGGTCGCGCGCGTCACCACGCCGAACGCCCCCTGGCCGAACAGCCCGTCGACATACGGGCCGATCTGCCACTTGTGCGCAGCACCGGCCTCGGCGGCCCCCATGCGGGCGAGCGGAGACTCATAGACCGATCCGTCCGCCAGCACCGCTTCCAGTCCCGTCAATGCGGCGAAGTGATCGGCGAACGGAGTGATGCCATAGCCGCGCTCCAGCGCGTTGCCCACGATGCTGGCGCTCGGGCCCGCGCCGGTGGTGGGGACCATGTAGGGCGCCTGGCGCTCGCGCAGGAACTGTGCGAGCCGCCCCTGGGTGACGCCGGGCTCGAGCGTCACCAGGCCGCATTCGGCGTCGAACGCGAGCACCCGGTCCATGCGCGACAGGTTCATGACGACGCATCCGTCCATGACCGGGTTGGCGCTGCCGTAGCCCCAGTTGCGCCCGGTGCTGACCGGGTAGACCGGCAGTTGCGTCCGGACCGCGAGCCGCACCAGTGCCGCCACATCGTCGCGATGTCGCGGATAGACCACGCAGGCGATCTCGCGCCGCAGTCCGGTGGTGCAGGCGGCGCTCGCCGCGGCGGCGGGACCGCTGCGCACGCCGTCGTCGCCCAGCAACCGCGCGGCGTCGAGCGCGAACTGCCCCCGTACGTCATGGCCCGGTGCGAACGTCATGTCGGCGGTCAGGACCTCTCCCATCAAACGGCGCGCGCCGGCGCCGATAACAACGGCATGGTTCCAACCGGAGTCGCACCATGCCAAGACTGTCGCTGCTTCCCGTGATGGCCCGCGAGATCCTCGGCCCGCGCGACTTCCCGCGCGAGCCCGAGCCCGCCCTGGTGATGGACGATCCCGCGCAGGTCGCCGCCTACTCCGATGCCGGCCGGGTGGATGGCACGATGGCGGCCGGCTACCTGTTCAACACCGCGCACATCAGCCAGGTGATCCAGGGCTGCCGCACGATTCTCGACCTCGGCTGCGGGCCTGCCACGCAGCTGGCGCAGGTCGCGCAACTCAACCCCGAAGCGCGCTTCACCGGCGTGGACCTCTCTCCCGCCATGCTGCAGAGCGCGCGCGCGCATCTTTCGGCCCTGGGCATCGGCAACGTCGCCCTGCGCGAAGCCGACATCACCCGCCTGGACGGCATCGCCGATCGCAGCATGGACGCCGTCGTCAGCACCCTCACGCTGCATCACCTTCGCTCCCACGCAGACCTGGAAGCGTGCTTCCGGTCCGTCGCGCGCGTGCTGCGGCCGGGCGGCTCGCTGTACCTGGTGGACTTCGGCCGGCTGAAGTCGCTGCGCTCGGTCCTGTTCTTCGCCTACATGAACGCGGCGCACCAGCCGCACATCTTCTCGCTCGACTACGAGCGGTCGCTGCGCGCGGCCTTCCTGCAGGAGGATCTCGGGCGGGCTGCCGCGGCGCACCTCCCGGCGCAGGCCAGGGTGTTCAGTACCTTCAAGGTCCCGTTCCTGGTGCTCATCAAGACAACGTCGCAGCCGCTCGCCGCGTCCCAGCGGGCACAGCTGGCGACGCAGCGTGCGGCGCTGCCGGCCCGCTACCGCAGGGACCTCGACGAGCTGCGCCTGTTCTTCCGCCTCGGCGGCCTGGACTGCGATCCGTTCTCCGCAGCGGGCGAGCCCGCATTCTGAGCGCGCACGCCGCGACTCGCCACTGTCGGATTTCTTTACAGGCCGCCGGCCGCCTGCGCACCAGTGCAGCGGCGTGCAATCGCGCGCGAAAATCCTGCAAGCGTGTCGGCACACTTGACAGTCCATCCCCGCGCGATATCGCAAGTCCCTGACGCGCAACCAGCACCGCCGTCGGGCACGAATCGCGCTGCTGCGCGCTGCAAACCGGAACCACACCAGGAGCCGTTGTGACCCGTCCCTTCGCTCGAACCTTGCCTCGCGCAGTGATGACCTGCGTGCTCGCCGCCGTCGCCTGCTTCGCGGGATCTGCGCACGCGATCATCATCAACGAGTTCGGCTACACCGTGCGTGCGGGCTGGGACGGCTATACCCCGGCCGCGAGCGCCGCCGCGCCGTTCGCGGTGGTCGGCGACCAGAACGGCAGCCTCGGGCTTCCGACCCGGCTGCGCTGGGGCCGCACCAACGCGACCAGCCTCAACCCCGCCCTGATCAATCCGGACCTGCAGAGCCAGCTGGTGCTCACCGAGCCCGTCACCGGACCGGGCCCCGGGCCGCAGCTGCTCACCGGCGGACCCGAGATCCCCGGTGTGCGCATCACCCACCGCAACCGCATCATCTACAGCTTCGACCAGGCGCTGCAGGGCACCAACCTGCTGTCGAACATCACGTTGACGCCGATCGACCCGCCGGGCGGAGCGTTCACGCCGCCGACGATCACGTTCAACATCCGCTTCGAGGAGACCACCAACGCCGATCCGAACTGCCCGGTGGATTCGCCCGACAACCTGTGCGGCGACATCTTCGTGCTGCTCAACCCGGAGGACCTGGTCGCCACCATCCCCGGTGCGGTGTTCGGCGCGCAGTTCGCCGACTTCAACTATGAGACCAGGCTGCGCCTGCAGGGCCTGGGCCTGCTGACCGACGCCCAGTGCGAGGCCGCGGACGCCGGTGAAGGCTGTACCGGCCTCACGACGCAGGAACGGCAGAACAACGTGTTCCAGGCCTTCTTCAGCATCGACGCCATCCCGGTGCCCGAGCCCTCGTCGCTGGCGCTCGCCGGCCTGGCCGTGCTCGGCGTGGGGGCCGCACGGCTGCGCCGCAGCCGCTAGCGCCGGCTCCGGTCTTCTCCGCACAGGCGGCCCGGCGACGGGCCGTCTTTTTTTGCGCGCAGGCCCGGTCGCGTCAGAACGCATAGCGCAATTCGGCATAAACCCGGTCGCGGTCCCGGAAGCGGCCGAACACTCCGTACTGCGGGCCGGCGAAGATGTCCACACCGAAGCGCGCGGCCAGCCGCGGGTCGAGCGCCCAGTTCACCCGCGGGCGCAGCAGGCGGTCGTTGCTGTTCAGGCTCTGGATCACCAGCAGCTCGGGCTCGACGCTCGGCGTGAGCCTGCCCGCCACGAGGAGGGTGATGCCGCTCTCGACGCCGTCGTAGGCGATGTCGGGATCGTGATCGAAGAAGATGCGCTGGTAGCCCTGCAGGTTCAGGCGGACGTCGGCCGGCAGGGTGAAGTCCAGGCTGAGGACGTAGTCGAGCGTGTTCTGCATCGCGACGCTCTCCGGACGCACCGGGTTGATCACCTCGAACCCCCGCCCGCTGGTGTAGACGGTCTCGGCGCGCAGGACCGTGCGCCCGAAGTCCTTGGTGAGCGTGCCGCCGGCCTGCCAGATGCGGTCGTAGCGCGGCTGGAACACGACCGTGGGCACCGGTGTGGTCTCGACCGTCCGGTACAGCGTCGGCGCGGCACTGGTGCTGCGGTAGTAGAACCCCGACAGGTCCCAGCCGCGCGCCAGCTGCGACACGCGCAGGCCGTAGTTGGTATTGGACAGGTTCACCGGTTCGTGCTCGGGGTCGAGCAGGGTCTGGCTGTAGCCGGGCGTAGGCGGGATGACATAGGGGTAGAACTCCGCCCCCGGTTTGCCGATGTTGTCGTAGCTGGGGACCGGGATCCACACCAGCTCGAGGTGCGAGTCTCCGGCGAAGTATTCAGCGCGCGCCGCCCACTGCGGGATGCGCAGGATGTCGAAGTCCGGCAGGATGAAGTCGCGCGCGTCGCGCGCCGAGACGACATCGGCCACGAACAGCCCGACCACCTCTCCCCACACGATCTGCTGGCGCCCCACGCGCAGGTCCCAGCCGCCCAGGCCGAAGTCCAGGTAGGTCTCGCGCACCATCAGGTTGGCTCGCTGGTCCCGCTTCACCGCCTCCGGATAATAGTTGGAGGTCATGTAGACCGGATCGACATCCAGCCGCAGGCTGGCCTTGTACTTCACTTCCGGCGAGAGGCTCCCCGTCACTTCGCCCTGCGTGCGCACCACCGCGCGCGACCAGTGCGACGGCGACGCGTAGGTGTAGGCGGGAGCGAACTGGACGAAGCCGCGCAGGCGCGCACGGCCCGGCGCGGGTGGCGACTCCTGGCCCATTGCCGGCGCGGGACCAGGGGCCGCAGCTGCGCCGAACAGCGCCTCGCGGTCACCGGGCAGCGCGCCGTCCGTCGCGGCGGTTGCAGTGACGTCGGCGGCATGTACCGGTCCGACCGGCCGGGCCGGCGCTGCGCCGAACAGTTCGTCCCGCGCGACCACCCGGTCCGGTGCGCGGACCGCGGGGGCGCCGGCCGGGGCGCGCGGCACGGCGGTGGCGCGCGCCGGCGTGCGCGCAGCGCCGGTCGCGCGTGCCGGGGAATCGCTTCGCACTGCCGTCGGCACGACGCATTCCACCGGAGGAAACGGTTGCGCGCAACGCGCCCTCTGTGCGTGCGCCGGCGCTCCCGCTGCGAGCAGCGCGAACAGCGCGGCGAGGCCCGCCCGCTCCACGGTGGCCCCGATCACGTCGCGGCCGCCGGCGCGGGACTCGCACGCGGCGCCCCCGGCGGCGGCACGGCGACCCACTTTCCCTCTCGGCGAGTGGCGACGTAGCGGATGCGCCCGTCCTCGATGCCGACCAGCCGGTCGGCCGCGTCGATGACCTTGCGGTCGTGCGTGGAGAACACGAACGTCGTGCCGAAGCGCCGGTTCACGTCGCGCATCAGCGCGAGGATCGCCTCACCCGTGCGGTGGTCCAGGTTCGCGGTGGGTTCGTCGGCCAGCACCAGGTCGGGCTGGGTGACCAGCGCCCTTGCGATGGCGACGCGCTGGCGCTGTCCGCCGCTCAACTGGTTCGGGCGATGGCCGGCGAACTTCGCCAGTTGGACCACTTCCAGGAAATGCCTGACCCGCTCCCTGCGCTCGGCGCGCGACACCTCCTCCATCTGCAGCAGCGGATACTCGACGTTCTCCTCGGCCGTGAGCACCGGCAGCAGGTTGAAGGTCTGGAACACGAAGCCGATGTTGCGGGCGCGCAGCATGGCGAGTTCGTCCGCGTTGCGGCCGTTCACCAGGTGGCCCGCCACCGTCAGTCGTCCGCGCGAGGGCGTGTCGATGCATCCGATCAGGTTGAGCAGGGTGGACTTGCCGCTGCCGGAGGGTCCGGCGATGGCGAGGAAGGCGCCCTCCTCGATCGTGAGGCTGACATCCTGCAGGGCCGCCACGACGTGGTCGCCGAGCCGGTAGTCCCTGGCGACCCGCTCCATCTCCACCACGTTCCTGCAGTTCGCCGCGCGCGTGCCGATTCCCATGTCGAGCAATTTCGACTTCACGCCACGCAAGTTGAGAAGGAGAACACTGATGTTGTCGAGTCGATACGGTGGTGTCGGAAAACTTTCCACTTCGGTCGCCCTGCTGGCGGCACTCTCCACACCAGCTGCGCACGCGCAGAGCGGCGCGGTCGATCCTGCAGCCCTGCTGCGGCGCGCGGACGAGGTGCGCCTGCCAGGCGAGGGCTTCGAGGCGACTGTCGCCATCCGCACCACGCGCGGCGGACGCGAGACCGACATCCACACCTACCGCGTGCTCTCCAAGGGCAACGAGAACACGCTGGTCATGGTGACCACGCCGGAAACCGAACGCGGCCAGATCATCCTGATGAAGGGGCGCGACCTGTGGCTGTTCCTGCCCTCGGTCTCGCAGCCGGTCCGGCTCTCGCTCGCGCAGCGCCTCACCGGCCAGGTCGCCAACGGCGACATCGCACGTGCCAACTTCTCCGGCGACTACGTACCGCGCGTGGCGGGCCTCGAGCGCGTCGACGGGGTGGAGATGACCGTGCTCGAGCTGGCCGCCATCGATCGCGCTGTCACCTATCCGCGCGTGCGCTACTGGGTGCGCAGCCGCGACGCGTGGCCGCATCGGGCCGAGTTCTACTCGCTCTCCAACCGCCTGCTGAAGACCTGCGCCTACGGCGAGTTCCGCGAAGCCGGCGGGCGCGTACGGCCGACCCGGCTGATCATGCAGGACGCACTGCGCCAGGACGAGGTGTCGGTGATGGACTACGCAGACATCCGCGCGCGCTCACTGCCCGACAAGATCTTCACGAAGGAGTACCTGAAGAAGCTGGAATGACCCGCGCGTGTAAGCCCTACCGACGCGCAGGAATCCCTCCTCCTCTCGTGCGTCACGCGTAATCGTCGTTTCGCAACACCGCGCCGGCACGTTTGCACCGGCGTGCGGCCCGCTCGCGCCCGCGCACTGCGCCGGACCTGTCCTCGATCGTCCCGCTCTCGGCACTTCGCGTGCTACAGGCACTCGCGCTGCAAGGGTGCGCCTTCCGCGCCTGCGTACTGCTCCTGCAGTGGTGCGAGAAGGTGCCGGCGCGGATGCAAAACGAATAGAGGCTCCTGCACGACAGGGGAACCCGGATGACGAACGACGCGAGCGTGTACGGCCGCAGCAGAATTTTCAGCAGCCCGGACGGGCGACGTAACTTCTACAGCAGTCACCCTCTTCGCACGCACGCATGCGCGCCCAGCGCTGCACCCGACCGGGAGCGATCGTCCCGCGCGCAGCCGCATGCGGTCTCGCGACTTGCCATCACCAGCACCGCCGTTGCCTGAGGAGGATCCGCAGATGCGCAGAATGTCGCCCGGGGTGTCCGTCCCCGCCACCACGCGACTGGGGGCGACCGTGCTCCTCGCCATGCTCGCAGGCTGCGCTGCCGGCCCCTCGGCGCCGCCGGCTCCCGCGCGGGCCGCTTCCCCGCAGTACCAGTACCTGATCGGGCCGGGCGACGACCTGCACGTGATCGTGTGGCGCAACCCGGATCTCTCGGGGGCGGTGCCGGTGCGGCCCGACGGCAAGATCACCACGCCGCTGGTCGAGGACCTGCCGGCGATCGGCAAGGACCCGACGCAGCTCGCCCGCGACATCGAAGGGGCGCTGTCCAAGTTCATCCGCGACCCGGTGGTCACGGTCATCGTCACCAACTTCGTCGGCCCCTATCGCGAGCAGGTACGCGTGGTCGGGGAGGCGGCACGCCCGCAGGCGTTGGCATACAAGCAGGAGATGACGCTCCTCGACGTGATGATCGCCGTGGGCGGCATCACCGACTTCGCCGACGGCAATGGCGCGCAGCTGCTGCGGACCTCGGAGGGCAACCGGCTCTACAGCGTGCGCCTGCGCGACCTCCTGCGCCGGGGAGATCTCACTGCGAACGTGGACGTGAAGCCCGGCGACGTGCTGGTGATCCCGCAGAGCTGGTTCTAGGCCGGGAGCGCTTCGACGTGGATCAGCTGCTCGAACAGATCCTGGACTACGTGCGCGGCACCTGGCGCCGGCGCTTCGTCGGCCTGGCCGTCGCCTGGCTGGTCGCCATCGCCGGCGTGGTGGTGGTGTTCTTCATCCCCGACCGCTACCAGGCTTCTGCCCGCCTGTTCGTCGATACCCAGTCGGTGCTCAAGCCGCTCATGGCCGGCCTAACGGTCCAGCCCAACGTCGCACAGCAGGTCGCGGTGCTCAGCCGCACGCTGCTCAGCCGGCCGAACATGGAGAAGCTGATCCGGATGGCCGACCTCGATTCCGGCGACCCCGGCAGCCAGGAAGCGCTCATCGACGACCTCACCCGCAACATCAAGCTGCAGGGCGGCAAGGACAACATCTATTCGATCAGCTACCAGGACCGCGATCCCGGACGGGCGCGGCGCGCGGTCGAGTCGCTGCTGTCGATCTTCGTCGAGTCCGGCCTGGGCAAGAAGCGCCGCGACAACCAGAAGGCGCAACAGTTCCTGCAGGTGCAGATCCAGGACTACGAGGCCAAGCTGGCCAATGCCGAGCGCCGGCTGAAGGACTTCCGGTTGAAGAACCTGCAGGCGCTGGGCGGGCGCGATTCGGTCAGCAGCATGATGGAGCTGGACACGCAGATCGCGCAGGCGCGCACCGAGCATCGCGCCGCGGTCGAGGCCCGCGATGCGATCAAGCGCCAGCTGGAAGGCGAGGACCCGGTGTTCCTCACCGAGCCGGCGGTCGCCGGCGACGCGCAGGCGGTGCCGGCATCGCCGGTGGCCGAGCTCGACAGTCGGATCACGGCCCTGCAGCACGAGCAGGAGGACCTGCTCAGCCGCTTCACCGAGCGCCACCCCGACGTCATCCGCACCCGGCGCATGCTCGCGGACCTGCGGCGCGAGCGCGACGCGCAGCTCGAGGCGCACAAGCGCGAGCTGGCTGCCCAGGCGCCCGCCGGCGCGCCGCCTTCCCGTGCGATGGAGCGCAACCCGGTCTACCAGCAGCTCAAGGTCTCGCTCGCGGATGCCGAGTCCAACGTCGCCGCCCTGAACGTGCGCGTGCAGGACCTGGAGGCGCGCTACAACCAGATCCGCGCGACCGCGCGCCTGCGTCCCGAGCTGGAGGAGGAGCTGGCCGCGCTCAACCGCGACTACCAGGTGCACAAGGCCAACTACGAGGGCCTGGTGCAGCGGCGCGAGTCCGCCCAGCTCACCGGCGACCTCGACGAGAGCGCCGGGGTGGCGGACTTCCGCGTCATCGATCCGCCGCGCGTCGCGCCCAAGCCGGTGTGGCCCGACCGCCCGATGCTGCTGGCCGGCGTGGTCCTGCTCTCGCTCGGGGCCGGCATCGCAGCGGCCTTCGCGGCGAGTCAGCTGTTCCCGACCTTCTTCAACGCGCGTGCGCTGCAGACCATCACCCGGCGCCCGGTGCTCGGCGTGGTCTCGGTGCAGTCGAACACAGTGCAGAAGCGCGGCCGGCGCAGGCGCGCAGTGGCGTTCGCCGGCGCCACCTGCGGCCTGTTCGCGCTCTACGGCGCGGCCTTCGTCCTGCTCAAGGTGTTCTCTCCCTATGCATGACCGAACCCCCCCTGCGCCGGCCGGGCGGGCACCACGGACGCGGACGGCCGGAGGGCGGCCATGATGAGCCTCGTCGAGCAGGCCGCGCGGCGCCTCGAGGAGCTGCGCAAGGCGGGCGCCGCAGCCGCGGGCGATCCGCCCGCGGCCAGCGACGCCACGCCGGAGGCCACGCCTGCCCGGGAAAGCACGATCGAGCGTGCGGCGCGCAAGCTCGAGAGCCTGGAGCGCCACCGCGCGGCGGTCGAGCTGCGGCGTGCCGCCGCGCCCGACGTCACCGCCCGCACACCGGAGCCCGCAGCCCCCGGCGTCGTGGCCGCACCGGCCGGCAACGACGTGCTCGAGTGGGGCGACCATGTGCGGCAGGAGCCGCGCCTCGGTGATGCGCTGCCGGCCGAGCTGCTCGAGGACGCCGCTCCCGTCGCGCCGCCGGCGCCGGTGTCGGCGCCGGACGCCGCAGGTGGTGCGCCAGTCGCCGACCCCGTGGCGCGCGGCCCGGAGCCGGCCGCGCCCGCCCCCGCCCGCCCGGTACTCGAGCTCGATCTGCGCCGGCTCGCGGCGCTGGGCGTCCTCACGCCCGACCGCACCGAGTCCGCGCTCGCCAACCAGCTGCGCTTCATCAAGCGGCCGCTGATCCATGCCGCGCAGGGCAAGTCCGCACGTGCGGTGGCCAAGGGCAACCGCATCATGGTGACCAGCGCGCTCCCCGGGGAGGGCAAGAGCTTCATCGCGCTCAACATCGCGATGAGCATTGCCACCGAGCGCGACAGCCGCGTGCTGCTGATCGATGCCGACACCACCCGCCCGAGCCTCTCCGCGATCCTCGGCGCACCGCTGTCGCAGGGCCTGCTCGACCTGCTCACCCATCCGCAGCTGCCTCCCGCCCGGACCCTGCTCAAGAGCAACATCGAGCGCCTCACCTTCCTGCCCTGCGGCACGCCACGCGCCAACGCCACCGAGCTGCTGGCGAGCGAGGCGATGGAACAGCTGGTCGCCAGCCTCGCCTCCCGCTATACCGACCGCATCCTCATCTTCGACGCGCCGCCGCTGCTGGCTGCGCCCGAGCCGCCGGTCCTGGCCGGCTACATGGGGCAGATCGTGGTGGTGGTGGAGGCGCAGCGCACCACGCACAAGTCGGCCCAGCAGGCGCTCGCATCGGTGGAGAGCTGCCCCGTGGTCATGACGGTGCTGAACAAGTGCGAGGGCAACGGCGGCCTGCACGAGTACGACGCCCGTGCCGCGCACTGACGTCCGCACCAGCGCGTCCCCGCGACGCGCCGCGCCGCCCGTGCTGCGCCGGCCGCGCGCGTTCGCTGCGGCGCTCTCCCCGCTCACCCTGGCCACGCTGTGGGCGGTGCCCGCGCACGCCGAGGACTGGGTGCCCGGGCTGCGCCTCTACGAGCGCCTGACGCTCACCGACAACGTGCACCTGTCCGACACCAACGAGCAGACCGCGTTCGTGCTGCAGACCTCGCCCGAGCTGTCGCTGCGCCGCTCGACCGACCGCACCTATACCCAGATCGAGTACCGACCCTCGCTGTACCTGTACTCCAACAGCATCGACGACACCACGGTGTGGCACCAGCTCAACTCGCTCTACCGCCTGGAGGCGGTGGACGACTTCTTCTTCGTGGAGGCGCGGGCGCGCGCGATCGACAGCTTCTTCTCGCCGTTCCAGCCCGGGACGTGGGGCGACGTGGCCAACGTGGACAACCGGCTGCAGAACTGGTCGCTCGGCGTGAGCCCCTACATCCGCGGCATGAGCCCGGCCGGCTATCGCTACCTGCTGCGCAACGACACCTGGTGGACCACGACCAACCAGTCCCTGCCGGACGAGCTCGACTCGCGCGTCACCGGCCGGTTCGACGCCCCCGACCGCGGCCGCGCCAGCTGGTCGGCCACCTACAACTACCACTACACCAAGTACCAGGACAGCCCGTCGTTCTACGAGCAGCAGGCGCGGCTGATCGGGTACTACCGCGTGGACCCGGACCTCTCGGTCAGCGCCCGGGGCGGCTACGAGACCAACGACTACAGCACCGACACCTACGGTGGTGCGATCTACGGCGGCGGGCTGGACTGGACCCCCAACCCGCGCACCACGGTGTCGGGCTTCGCCGAGCACCGCTTCTTCGGCACCGGCTACCAGGCCGACCTGCGCTACCGCACCCGCATCACCTCCTGGCGCCTGCGCGGCCTGCGCGACACCCGCACCTACCGCGACGACGTGTTCGCGCTGCCAGCCGGCGATACCCGCGAGCTCCTCGACGCCACCTTCTCCTCGCGCATCCCAGACCCGATCGAGCGCGAGCAGGCGGTGGAGGACTTCCTCGCCACCTCGGGCCTGCCGCCGACGCTGAACGGACCGGTCAACTTCTACACCAACCGGGTCTACACGGTGAACCGGGTCGATGCCATGGCCGGCCTGTTCGGCGTGCGCAACGCCGTCACCTTCACCCTGTTCTACCGCGAGAACGATCCCGTCACCACCAACGAAGTTGCGAACGTTCCGGAGATCTTCAACTTCAGCAACAAGCTGCAGCAGCGCGGCGGGGTGGTCGAGTACAGCTACAACTTCGACGCGCTGTCCGCCCTGACCACCAGCGTGCGGCGCACGTACTCCAAGTCCACCGAGCTGGTGAACACCGGGCTGACCGACTTCACCTCGACCGAGAACGTGTTTCGCATCGCGCTCTCGCGCCGGCTCACGCCGGACACCACCGGCGCGGTCGGGTTGCGCTGGGTCAATTTCGACACCGACCGGCCCAACAGCAGCTACGACGAGCAGGCCGTGTTCGTCGCCGTCTCCCACCGCTTCTTCTGAGGCGCCACCATGTACGAGCCCTTCTACAGCCTGACCGGCAAACCGTTCCAGCTCAGCCCGGACCCGACCTTCTACTACGGCAGCCCGGTGCACCGGCGCGCGTATGCCTACCTGGAGTACGGGCTGTACCAGGGCGAGGGGTTCATCGTGATCACCGGCGAGGTCGGCGCAGGCAAGACCACGCTGGTGCGCAACCTGCTCGCCCACCTCGACTCGCGCCAGGTGGCGGCGGCACACCTGGTCAGCACCCAGCTGGACGCGGACGACCTGCTGCGCGCGGTGGCAGGGGCGTTCGGCCTGCAGGCGAAGAACACCGACAAGGCGTCGCTGCTGGCGGAACTGGAGAGCTTCCTGCGCCGCGTGGCGGGCGAGCGCAAGCGTGCCCTGCTGATCGTCGACGAGGCCCAGAACCTGACCCCGCGGGCGGTCGAGGAGCTGCGCATGCTGTCCAATTTCCAGGCCGGCGAGCGCGCGCTGCTGCAGAGCTTCCTGATCGGCCAGCCCGAGCTGCGCGCCATCCTGCAGGGGCAGGACATGCAGCAGTTCCGCCAACGCATCATCGCCTCGTACCACCTCGGGCCGCTCGACCGCGCCGAGACCGAGTCCTACATCGTGCACCGGCTCAAGCAGGTGGGGTGGTCGGGCGATCCGCGGCTGGAGGCTGGCGCCTTCGATGCGGTGTACACCTTCACCGCCGGCATCCCCCGCCGCATCAACATGGTGTGCAACCGGCTGCTGCTGGCCGGGTTCCTGAACGAAAAGCACGTGCTCGACATCGGCGACGTCGAGCTGGTCGCCGGGGAGATCAAGGACGAGCTGGGCCTGGCCCCACGCAACGCGGCCACGGCCGAGGAGCCGCCGCGCGAGTCGGGCGCGGCCTGGAGCTTCCGCGAATCCGCGGCCGCCGCCTACCGGCAGCGCCGGATCACCCAGGATGCGCTGCCGGTGGAGGTGGACAGCAGCGGCGAGCTGCTGCCGCGCGTCGCGCGGCTCGAGCACATGCTCGGCCACGTGCTCGGCGCGCTGCGGCGGGTGGTGACGGTGCTCGAGCCGCTGGAGAAGCCGGTGAAGGAGCTGCGTCCCTGATGCCCCGTCCGCCGCGCCCGGTGCTGTGCGTCGTCGGAGCGCGCCCCAACTACATGAAGATGGCGCCGCTGCTGCGCGCGTTCGCCGGCCAGCCCGTGCTGGAGCGACCCGTGCTGGTGCATACCGGCCAGCACTACGACCTGGCGATGAACGAGCGCCTGTTCGCGGACCTGCACCTGCCGGCGCCCGAGGTGAACCTCGAGGTCGGCTCGGGCTCGCACGCGCAGCAGACCGCCGAGGTCATGCGCAGGTTCGAGCCGCTGCTCGACCGCCACGACCCGGCGTGCGTGCTGGTGGTCGGCGACGTGAACTCGACGCTCGCGTGCAGCCTGGTCGCGGTCAAGCGCCACGTGCCGGTGGTCCACGTGGAAGCCGGGCTGCGCAGCTTCGATCGCCGCATGCCGGAGGAGATCAACCGGCTGCTCACCGACCAGGTCGCCGACCTGCTCTTCACCACCGAGCGCAGCGCGCACGACAACCTCGCGCGCGAAGGCGTGCCGCCGGAGCGCATCCGCTTCGTGGGCAACGTCATGATCGACTCGCTGCGTGCGCACCTGCCGCGCGCGCCGCAGCCGGCCGAGGTGCTGCAGCGGGCCGGCGTCGCCCCGAGCCTCGTCGAACAGGCAGCGGGGTATGCGGTGGCGACGCTGCACCGGCCCTCCAACGTCGACGACCGTGCCGCGCTGGCCGAATCGGTCGCGATCCTGCGCGAGACCAGCGAGCGGCTGCCGGTGCTCTGGGCCCTGCATCCGCGCACGCGCGCCAGCCTGGAGCGCTTCGGGCTGTCAGGTACGCTGGACGGCCGGCAGATCGCGATGCTGCCGCCGCAGGGCTACCTCGAGATGCTCGGCCTGCTCGCGCGGGCCACGCTGGTGCTCACCGACTCGGGCGGGATCCAGGAGGAGACCACGGCGCTGGCCGTGCCCTGCCTGACGCTGCGCGAGAGCACCGAGCGGCCGATCACGATCGAGCAGGGCACCAATACGCTCGTGGGCCGCGACCGCGCGCTGGCGGCGTCCACCGTCGCGGCCATCCTCGCCACCGGCGGCAAGCGCGGACGCACGCCGGAGCTGTGGGACGGCCGTGCCGCCGAGCGCATCGCGTCGCAGCTCGCCCAGTGGCTGCCTGCGGGCGCCAGCATGGCCGCGGCCTGAAAGCCATGGATCGCCACCCGCCCGCCGCCGCCGTCGTCAACGCCCTGAGCATCGACGTCGAGGACTACTTCCAGGTGTCCGCGCTCGCGCCGCACTTCCCCCACGCCGGCTGGGACAGCGTGCCGCGGCGGGTCGAGCGCAACGTCGACCGGGTGCTGGCACTGCTCGCCGACGCCGGTGCGCACGCCACCTTCTTCACCCTGGGCTGGATTGCCGAGCGCCATCCCGGACTGCTGCGCCGGATCGCCGCGCAGGGGCACGAGATCGCCAGCCACGGCTACGCGCACGAGCGCGTCACCGCGCTCACGCCGGCCGCTCTCCTGGGCGACCTGAATCGCGCCAAGGCGGTGCTGGAAGACGTGTCGGGCTGCGCGGTGCAGGGCTATCGCGCGCCCAGCTTCTCGATCGGCCGCACCAACCAGTGGGCCTTCGACGTCATCGCGCAGAGCGGGCACCGCTACAGTTCCAGCGTGTATCCGGTGCGCCACGACCACTACGGCATGCCGGAGGCGCCCCGCTTCGCGTGGCGCGTGCGCGAGGGCCTGCTCGAGGTGCCGGTCACCACCTCACGCGTGCTGCGTGCCAACCTGCCCGCCGGCGGCGGCGGCTACTTCCGCCTGCTGCCCTACCCGGTGTCGCGCTGGATGCTGCGCCGGGTCAACCAGGTCGACCGGCAACCGGCGGTCTTCTACCTCCATCCCTGGGAGATCGATCCGCAGCAGCCGCGGGTGCGCGGGACCGACCTGCGCACGCGCTTCCGCCACTACGTGAACCTGCACCGCACCGAGCAGCGGTTGCAGCGCCTGCTGCGCGACCTGCAGTGGGACCGGCTCGACCGCGTGTTCCTCGGGGCCCGGGGAGGCGAGGCATGAAGCGCGAGCCGCACGCGTTGCTGGAGCCCCGCCCGCAAGATGGCGCAATCACGGTGCGCCCGGCCCGGCCCGCGGACGAGGGCGCCTGGGAGCGTTTCGTCGCAGCCTGCCCGGAAGCCACCTTCTTCCACCGCTTCGGCTGGCGGCGCCTGCTGGAGCACCAGCTGCGTCATCGCACCCACTACCTGGTCGCCGAGCGCGGCGGCGCGCTGGCCGGCGTGCTGCCGCTGGCGCAGGTGCACAGCCTGCTGTTCGGGCACTCGCTCTCGTCCCTGCCGTTCTGCGTCTACGGCGGCGCTGCATGCGGCGATCCGGCCGCGCGCACGGCGCTGCACCAGGCCGCGGCCGCGCTCGCCGAGGACCTGCAGGTCGACCACCTCGAGCTGCGCAACCGCACGCCCACCGAGCCGCAGTGGCCGCGCCAGGATCTCTACGTCACCTTCCGCAAGGTGCTGGACGCCGATCCGGACGCGAACCTCGCGGCGATCCCGCGCAAACAGCGCGCGATGGTGCGCAAGGGCATGAAGGCCGGGCTGCACAGCGCCGTGGAGCACGACGTGGGCAACTTCTTCGCGCTCTATGCCGACAACGTGCACCGCCATGGCACGCCGGCCCTGCCGCGCCGCTGGTTCTCGGCCCTGCTGGCGGAGTTCGGCGCGGACACCGAGGTGCTGACCGTGTTCGATCCGCACGGGGTGGCGGTGTCCTCGGTGCTCGCCTTTCGCTTCCGCGACGAGGTGCTGCCTTACTACGCCGGCGACCGCCCGCAGGCGCGCGAGCTGGCCGCCAACGACTTCAAGTACTGGGAGCTGATGCGCCGCGCCTGCGAGCGCGGCTGCCGGGTGTTCGACTACGGCCGCAGCAAGCGCGGCAGCGGCTCGTTCGACTTCAAGAAGAACTGGGGCTTCAGCCCGGCACCCCTGCACTACGAGTACGCGCTGGTGCGCGGCAGCGGCGTGCCGCAGAACAACCCGGACAATCCGAAGTACCGCGCCTTCATCGGCCTGTGGCGGCGGCTGCCGCGGCGGCTCGCGAACCGGCTCGGACCGCTCATCGTGCGCAACCTGGGCTGACCGCATGCACCGCGAACCGCAGGCACTGCATCCCCTGGCGCGGGCCGATGGCCTGGCAGCGGCCGCGACCCGGCGCGCCGCGGCCGTGCTCGGCAGCCTGGCAGTCGTGCTGCTGCTCTACCTGCACACCACGCAGTCGCTGCTGGGCACCTGGCTGCGCTCGGATACCTACGCGCACGGACTGGTCGTGTTCCCGCTGTTCGCATACATGGTCTGGAGCGAGCGGGCGCGGCTTGCGCTCAGCGCCATCCGGCCCTGCCTGCCCGCGCTCGGGCTGGTGGCACTCGCGGGCTTCGCCTGGCTGCTCGGGCGCCTGTCCAACTCCCTGGTGGTGGAGCAGTTCGCCATGGTCGCGCTGGTGCCCGCCGCGGTGTGGAGCCTGCTCGGGACGGCGGCACTGCGCGTGCTGGCGTTCCCGTTCGTGTTCCTGTTCCTCGCCGTTCCGTTCGGGGACTTCCTGGTGCCGCACCTGATCGACCTTACCGCCGACTTCACCGTGGAGGCCGTACGCGCCAGCGGCGTACCCATCTTCCGGCGCGGCAACACGTTCGAGATCCCCTCCGGCAGTTGGTCGGTGGTGGAGGCCTGCAGCGGGATCCGCTATCTCATGGCCAGCGTGCTGGGCGGCATGCTGTTCGCGTGGTTCTTCTTCCGCGGCTGGAAGCAGCGGGCGGCGATGGTGCTGCTCGCGGTGGTCGTTGCGGTGATCGGCAACTGGCTGCGCGCGTACCTGATCGTGATGCTCGGCCACGTGAGCAACAACGAGCTGGCCGCGGGTGTGGACCACATCGTCTACGGCTGGCTGTTCTTCGGCGTGCTGATCGCGCTCCTGTTCGGCGTGGGCCTGGCGTGGGCCCGGCGCCAGCCCGGAGCCGGCCCCGCCCCGACCCGCAGCCGCGGCCACGCCGCAGGGCGCCGACGCACGCTCGCCGCCACGCTGCTGGCGGCGGCGCTGGTGAGCGCCTGGCCGCTCGCGGATGCAATGTACGGCAGGGACGTCGCACCGGTCGCGGGCATCGCCCGCATCGCGCCTGCCGGGGGCTGGCATGCGGCAGGCGACGCCGCGCCGGGCTGGCGGCCGAATTATGCCGCCCACGCCCTGCTGCACCAGACCTTCGCCCACGACGGCAACACCGTCGGCGTCTACGTCGCGTACTACCGCGGACAGCACGAGCGCGACGAGCTGATCCAGTCGCGCACCACCGTCACCGGTCCGGACAACCTCGAGTGGGCCATACAGCGGCCGCGCACGGTGCGCGTCGACTCCGGCGGCGATTTCCTGCAGGTCAACGCCGCAGCGATCCACGGCGCCGGCCGCGACTGGGAAGTGTGGCAGTGGTACTGGATCGGCGGGCGGGTCACCGGCAACAGCTACCTCGCCAAGGCCTGGCTCGCCTTCAACCAGCTGCTCGGGCGGGGCGACGATGCCGCCTCGGTCATGGTGTACACGCCCGCGTCCGGGCGTGCCGAGCGCGACCTGCACGCTTTCGTCGCCGCGATGCGGCCTTCGATCGACACCGCGCTGCGAAGCACGCGCGCGACAGCCGGAGGACAGTGAGCGATGGCCGACTCCCGGGCCCTGGTAGTGCACGTGCTGTACCGCTTCGCCGTCGGCGGTCTCGAGAACGGCGTGGTCAACCTGGTGAACCGGCTGCCGGCCGAGCGCTGGCGCCACGCCATCCTGGCGCTGGACAGCGTGTGCAGCCGCTTCTCCGCCCGCGTGCGCCGTCCCGACGTCGAGTACATCGCGCTGGACAAGGGCCGCGGGCATCTGCTGAAGCACTATCCGCGGCTGGCGGCCCTGTTCCGCACGCTCGCACCGCAGATCGTGCACACCCGCAACCTGGCCGGGCTCGAGGCCGCGGTGCCGGCGTGGTGGGCGGGCGTGCCGGTGCGCATCCACGGCGAGCACGGGTGGGACGTGCACGACGCGGTGGGGGACAACGTGCGCTACCAGCACGTGCGCCGGTTGTACATGCCGTTCGTGCACCACTACATCGCCCTTTCGGGCGAGCTCGCCGCCTACCTCGAGCAGAAGGTCGGCGTGACGCCCAGGCGGATCACGCGCATCTGCAACGGCGTCGACGTCGAGCGCTTCATGCCGCCGGTGACGGCGGGTCCGGCGCCCGCGGGGCTGCCGTTCGACGGCTCGCACTGGCTGGTGGGGACGGTCGGACGGCTGGAGTCGGTGAAGGACCAGTGCAACCTCGCGCGCGCCTTCGTGCACGCGATCGGGCGCGCGCCCGCCGCGGCCGAGCGCATGCGCCTGGTCATCGTCGGCGACGGGCCCCAGCGCGCTGCGGTGCGCGCGATCCTGCAGCAGGCCGGAGTGGAGGAGCTGGCCTGGCTCGCCGGCGAGCGCGACGACGTCCCGCGCCTGCTGCAGCGCTTCGACTGCTTCGTGCTGCCGTCGCAGACCGAGGGCATCAGCAACACGCTGCTGGAGGCCATGGCGTGCGGCCGCTGCATCGTCGCCACCCGCGTTGGCGGCAACGCCGAGCTGGTGCAGGACGGCGCGACCGGCACCCTGGTTCCGCCGCGCGATCCTGCCAGCCTGGGCGAGGCGATGCTGCGCTACTTCTTCGATCCCCGGCGGGCACGCGACCATGCAGTGGCCGCGCGTGCCCGCGCGGTGGAGCAATTCAGCCTCGAGCGCATGGTCGCGCAATACGAACGCCTGTACCTGGCCCTGCTCGCAAGCCATCGCAGCCGGGCGAAGGCCGGCCTGGCCACGCCCACCCGTCCCCAGCTGTAGGAAGCCGAACCCATGTGCGGAATCGCAGGCCTGCTGTCCCCGTCCGTCAAGCTGCCGGTGCAGCGCGAGGTGCTCGCAGCGATGAATGCGGTGCAGGTGCATCGGGGGCCGGACGACGGCGGCCTGCACGTCGAGGCGGGGGTGGGACTGGCACACCGGCGCCTGTCGATCATCGATCTCTCCACTGGCCACCAGCCGCAGTTCAACGAGGACCGCAGCATCAGCGTGGTGTTCAACGGCGAGATCTACAACTACCGGGAGCTGGTGGCCGAGCTTGCCGCGCTGGGCCACGCGTTCCGCACCCGCAGCGACACCGAGGTGATCGTGCACGCCTGGGAGGAGTGGGGTGCGCAGAGCGTCACGCGCTTCCGCGGCATGTTCGCCTTCGCGCTGTGGGACCGCCACCGCAGCACCCTGTTCCTCGCCCGCGACCGGCTGGGCGTGAAGCCGCTCTACTACGCGGCGCTGCCGGACGGCACCTTCGCCTTCGCCTCCGAGCTGAAAGGCCTGACCGCCCACCCGGGGCTGCCGGTCGACCTCGACGCCGAGGCGATCGAGGACTACTTCGCGCTCGGCTACATCCCCGAGCCGCGCAGCATCTATCGCTGCGTGCGCAAGCTGCCGCCGGGGCACACCCTTGCGGTCCGGCGCGGGGCGCCGCTGCCCGAGCCGGTGCGCTACTGGGACGTGCGCTTCACGCTCGACCGCCGGATCACCGAGCAGGACGCGGTGGCCGAGCTGGGCGAGCGCCTGCGCGACTCGATCCGCCTGCGCATGATCGCCGACGTCCCGCTCGGTGCGTTCCTCTCCGGCGGGGTGGACTCGAGCGCCGTGGTCGCCACCATGGCGCAGGTGAGCACGACCCCGGTGGCGACCTGTTCCATCGCCTTCTCCGAGGCGAGCCATGACGAGTCGGCGTTCGCGCTCCAGGTCGCCCAGCGGTACGGCACCCGGCATTTCGTGGAGACGGTCGAGACCGACGACTTCGATCTCATCGACCAGCTCGGCTCGGTCTACGACGAGCCCTTCGCCGACAGCTCGGCGATCCCGACCTTCCGCGTGTGCCAGCTGGCGCGCCGCCACGTCACCGTGGCCCTGTCGGGCGACGGCGGCGACGAGAGCTTCGGCGGCTACCGGCGCTACCGCCATCACCTGGTCGAGCAGCGCGTGCGCGGGCTGATGCCGCAGGGCCTGCGGCGCGAGCTGTTCGGCGCACTGGGGCGGATCTATCCGAAGGCGGACTGGGCCCCGCGACCGCTGCGGGCGAAGACCACCTTCGAATCGCTCAGCCGCGATCCGGTCGAGGCCTACTTCCACAGCGTGAGCATGCTGCGCGACGAGGCGCGCGCAGCACTGTACACGCCCGGCTTCCGCTCGCGCCTGGGCGGCTATCGCGCGATCGAGGTGTTCCGCGCCCACGCCGCGCGCGCCGACACCGACGATCCGCTGGCGCTGATCCAGTACCTGGACCTCCACACCTATCTCGTCGGCGACATCAACACCAAGGTCGATCGCGCCAGCATGGCCAACTCGCTGGAGGTGCGCGAGCCGCTGATGGACCATCCGCTGGTCGAGTGGCTCGCCTCGCTGCCGTCCAGCTGGAAGGTGCGCCAGGGCGAGGGCAAGTACCTGCTCAAGAAGGCGATGGAGCCGCACCTCCCGGACAGCGTGCTGTACCGCCCGAAGAGGGGCTTCGACGTACCCCTGGCCGCGTGGTTCCGCGGCCCGCTGCGCCGGCGCGTGCGCGACGCGGTGCTGGGGCCGCAGCTCGCCGACACCGGCCTGTTCGACATGTCCGCGCTGCGCCAGCTGGTGGACGCGCACACCGCCGGCCTGCGCGACTACAGCGCGCCGCTGTGGTCGCTGCTGATGTTCGAGGCGTTCCTGCGCAACACGCAGCGGCGCGGCCAGGTGCCCAGGTCCGTGCTCAACCTCGCGCCGGCCCTGTGACGCAGACGGAGACGCCGCGGTGCGCATCCTGCACATCCTCGACCACTCGCTGCCGCTGCACAGCGGCTACGCCTTCCGCACGCTGGCGATCCTGCGCGAGCAGCGGGCGCTGGGCTGGCAGACCTATCACCTCACCTCGCCCAAGCACTACGCCACCCGCCTGCAGGAGGAAACGGTGGAGGGCTGGCACTTCTTCCGTACCACCCCGGCCGCCGGCGCCGCGCTGCGCATCCCGGGCTCCGCGGAGCTGCAGCTGATGGCCGCGATGGCAGCCCGGATCCGCGCCGTCGCACGCTGCGTGCGCCCCGACCTGCTGCATGCGCACTCCCCTGTGCTCAACGCCCTGCCCGCACTGTGGGTGGGTCACCGGCTGGGACTGCCGGTGATCTACGAGATGCGCGCGTCCTGGGAGGACGCGGCCGTCGACCACGGCACCACCCGCGAGGGCAGCCTGCGCTATCGCGCCTCGCGGGCGCTGGAGACCCTGGCGCTGCGCAGCACCCCGTTCATCACCACCATCTGCGAGGGGCTGCGCACCGAGATCGTCGGCCGCGGCGTGCCCGCCCAGCACGTCACCGTCGTGCCCAATGCCGTGGACGTGGACGCATTCCGCGGCGCGGCGCCCGATCCCGCGCTGCGCGGCGCGCTCGGCCTGCAGGGCTGCATGGTGCTCGGGTTCGCCGGATCCTTCTATGCCTACGAGGGCCTCGACCTGCTGATCGACGCGCTCGCGCTGCTGCGCGAGCGGGCACCGCACCTGAAGCTGCTGCTGCTGGGCGGCGGTCCGCAGGAGGAGGCGCTGCGTCAGCAGGTGCAGCAGCTGGAACTGGAAGGACGGGTGGTGTTCACCGGCCGCGTCCCGCACGGCGAGGTGCAGCGCTACTACGACCTGATGGACCTCCTGGTCTATCCCCGCCGGTCGATGCGGCTCACCGAGATGGTGACGCCGCTCAAGCCGCTGGAAGCCATGGCCCAGGGCAAGCTCGTGATCGCCTCCGACGTCGGCGGCCACCGCGAGCTGGTGCGCCCGGGCGAGACCGGGTGGCTGTTCCCGGCCGGGGACTTCGGCCAGCTCGCGGCGACCCTGGCGGACGTGCTCGCGCGTGGTGACGAGTGGCCGCGCGTGCGTGCGGCGGCGCGCCGCTTCGTCGAGCAGGAGCGCACCTGGCGGGCGAGCGTGCGCAATTACGTCGACGTCTACCAGGCGGCGCTGGCCTCCCGCGGCGCGCTCGCCGCGGCCTGAACAGGATCTCCCTCATGTGCGGCATCTACGGTGTGTACGAGCTCTCCGGCGCAGCGGCGCGGCGCGGCTGGCTCGCGGCGATGGGCGACGCCATCGTGCACCGCGGCCCCGACGACGAGGGCATGCACCTGGACGGACCCTGCGGCATCGGCATGCGCCGGCTCTCCGTCATCGACCTCACTGGCGGGCACCAGCCGCTGTCCACCCTGGACGGTCAGTTGTGGCTGGTGTGCAACGGCGAGATCTACAACTTCGAGGCGGTGCGCCGGGACCTGCGCCGGCGCGGCCACGTGTTCCGCACCGGCTCCGACTGCGAGGTGATCCTACACCTGTACCGCGAGCACGGCGACGACTTCGTCCGCCACCTCGACGGCATGTTCGCGTTCGCGCTGTGGGATGGCGCTCGCCGGCGGCTGCTGGTCGGCCGCGACCGCCTCGGGATCAAGCCGCTGTACGTGAGCGTCACCCATCGGCGCATCGCCTTCGCCAGCGAAGCCAAGGCGCTGCTCGCACTGCCCGGGCAGCCGGCACAGCCGGACCTCCGGGCGGTCGACGCCTACCTGGCGCTGGGCTACGTGCCTGCGCCGCAGTCGATGTTCCAGGGCATCGAGAAGCTCCCGCCGGCGACCCTGCTCAGCGTCGCCGACGGGCGGATGGAGCGGCGGGTCTACTGGCGCATGCCGGAGCAGGTCGATCGGCTGCGCAGCGAAGCCGAATGGGCGGAGGCGGTGCGGGCCGGCCTGGAGCAGGCGGTGCGCAGGCAGATGGTGAGCGACGTGCCGATCGGCGCCTTCCTGTCCGGCGGCATCGACTCGAGCTGCGTGGTCGCCTTCATGGCCCGGCACAGCCGCCAGCCGGTGCGCACCTATGCCATCGGCTTCGAGGGCGGCGCCGCCGAGCAGTACTACAACGAGCTGCCGTACGCACGCGCGGTGGCACGCCGCTTCGGCACCGAGCACCACGAGATCGTGGTCCGTCCCGACGTGAGCGCGCTGCTGCCGAGGCTGCTGTGGCACCTCGACGAGCCGGTCGCCGACAGCGCCTTCATCACCACCTGGCTGGTGTCGGAGTTCGCCCGCCGCGAAGTCACCGTCATCCTGTCGGGCGTGGGCGGCGACGAGCTGTTCGGCGGCTACCGGCGCTACCTCGGCGACCACTACCAGCAGCGCTTCCAGCGCCTGCCCGGGTGGGTGCGCCGGACGTTGATCGCATCCGCGCGGGCGCTGCCCAGCGACCGCCACTCGCCGCTGCTCAACGCCTCCCGCCTGGCCAAGTCGTTCCTCGCCTCCGCGGGGCAGCCGCTCGAGGCCCGCTACCGCGCCTACGTCGAGGTGTTCGACGCCGACGCGCGCGCCGCGCTCATGCCCCCCGGCGCAGGCAGCGGACCGGATGCACTCGCCGCGGCGTTCAGCCGCGGCAACGCGGACGACGCCCTCAACCTGATGCTGCGCGTGGACGCGCAGACCCAGCTGCCCGATGACCTGCTCCTGCTCACCGACAGGATGAGCATGGCGGTGTCGCTGGAGTGCCGCGTGCCCCTGCTGGACCAGGAACTGGTCGAGCTGGCGGCGCGGATCCCGGCGCACGTCAAGATCAGCCATGGCCGCCTCAAGCACGTGATGAAGCGGGCGCTCGCCGGGGTGCTGCCTGCCGACATCCTCGGGCGCCGCAAGCGCGGGTTCGGCACGCCGATGGGCGCGTGGCTGCGCGCCGACCTCGCCCCGCTGCTGCGCCGCCTGCTCTCGCGCGAGGCCCTGCGCCGACGCGGCCTGTTCGATCCCGCCCGCGTCGAGCAGCTCATCGCCGCACACGACGCCCGGCGGATCGACGCCACCGACCGCCTGCTCGCGCTGCTCAACCTGGAGATCTGGTGGCGCGTGTTCCTCGACCGCACCGCGCCCGCCGACGTGGCCGAGGCGCTGCGCGAAGCCGCCTAGCCCCACGCACAACATGAAGATCCTGTACCTCTGCCATCGCTTTCCGTTCCCGCCCCGGCGCGGGGGCAAGATCCGCCCGTTCAACATGATCCGGCACCTGTCCGCGCAGCACGAGGTGACCGTCGCCTCGCTCGCGCGCAGCGAATCGGAGGCGCGCGAGGGTGCGGGGCTCGCGGAACATTGCACGGCCTACGAGATGGCGCGGGTGGACGACCGCATCCAGGCCGCGCGCATGGTGGCGCGGCTGCCCACCCCGGTCCCCTCCTCGTTCGGGTTCTTCCATTCCCCGCGGCTGGCGCAGCGCGTGCGGCACCTGCTCGCCGCCCGAAGCTTCGACCTGATCTTCGTGCACTGCTCCTCCGCCGCGCAGTACGTGGCGCACGTGCGCGGCATCCCCAAGGTGCTCGACTTCGGCGACATGGACTCGCAGAAGTGGCTCGAATACGCGCGCCACCAGCCCTTTCCGCTGTCATGCGGGTACTGGCTGGAGGGCCGCAAGCTGGAGCGCATGGAGCGCCGGCTCGCCGCGCGCTTCGACCTGTGCACCGCGACCACGCGGGCGGAGTGGGAGACCCTGAACGGCTACGGCACCGGCGTACCGACCGACTGGTTTCCCAACGGCGTGGACAACGCCTACTTCGCGCCCGGACCCGAGGCCGTCGAGCCCGACACGCTCAGCTTCGTCGGCCGCATGGACTACTACCCCAACCAGCAGTGCATGCTGGAGTTCTGCCGCACCACGCTGGCGCTGATCCGGGCCCGCCGGCCCGCGGTGCGCCTGCTCATCGTGGGCGCCGAGCCCTCGCGCGCGATCCGCGCGCTCGCATCGATCCCCGGTGTGACCGTGACCGGATCGGTGTCCGACGTGCGCCCGTTCGTGCGGCGCTCTGCGCTGATGGTGGCGCCGCTGCGCATCGCGCGCGGGACCCAGAACAAGCTGCTCGAAGCCATGGCGATGGGCGTCCCCGTCGTGACCAGCCCGGCGGCGGCAGGCGGCGTCGACGCGCACGACCGCAAGCATCTGCTCGTGGCCACGACGCCAGCCGAGGTTGCCCAGGCCGTCCTGCATGTGCTCGAGAACCCGGGCGAGCGCGCCCGCCTCGCGCATGCGGGGCGCGCGCGAATGCTCAGCCACCACGACTGGGGGCGCTCGATGCAACGCCTCGACCGCATCCTCGAACGCTTCACCGCACCCGCGCAGCGGGGGACACCGCGGCTCAATCCACAGGCACTGCAAGCATGAACATCAGCATCTTCGGTCTCGGTTACGTCGGCGCGGTTTCGCTCGCCTGCCTGGCGCGCGACGGCCATCACGTCATCGGAGTGGACATCGACCGCGGCAAGCTCGAGCTCATCGCCGCCGGCCGCACCCCGGTGGTCGAGGAAGGCATGGTGGAGCTGATGGCGCAGGTCGTGGAGAGCGGCCGGCTGAGCGTGACCACGGACGTGGCGCGCGCGGTGCGCGAGTCGGAGCTCTCGCTGGTCTGCGTCGGCACGCCATCGGCCGCCAACGGCAGCCAGGACCAGGACGCCCTGCAGCGCATCGCCCTGCAGCTCGGCGCGGCGCTGCGGGGCAAGGCCGACGGCCACGTCGTGGTGTTCCGTTCCACCGTAGTGCCGGGCACCGTCGAGGAGATGCTGCGGCCGCTGCTCGAGCGCGAGTCGGGGAAGAAGGCCGGCCGCGGCTTCCATCTGTGCTTCCAGCCCGAGTTCCTGCGCGAGGGCAGCTCGATCCGCGACTACGACCGGCCGCCGTTCACCATCGTCGGCGCCGGCTCCGAGCCGGGCCTGGAGGCGCTGCGCAGGCTGTTCGGCCATCTGCCCTGCCAGTTCCTCGCCACCTCGATCCGGGCCGCGGAGACGGTGAAGTACTGCTGCAACAACTTCCACGCGCTCAAGATCACCTTCGCCAACGAGACCGCGCGCCTGTGCGAAGCCCTGGGCGTGGACGCATTCGAGGTGATGGACCTGGTCTGCCGCGACACGCAGCTGAACGTGTCGCGCGCATACCTGCGGCCCGGATTCGCCTTCGGCGGCTCGTGCCTGCCGAAGGACCTGCGTGCCACCATGTACCTGGCCAAGACCCGCGACGTCGAGCTGCCGATGCTCTCGGCGATCCTCGCTTCCAACCGCGTACACCTCGAGCACGCGCTGCAGAAGGTGCTCGACACCGGGCGGCGCCGGGTCGGCCTGCTCGGGCTGGCCTTCAAGCCCGGCACCGACGACCTGCGCGAGAGTCCCCTGGTGCTGCTCGCCGAGCAGCTCCTGGGCAAGGGCCTGGGCGTGCAGGTCTACGACCCCAACGTGCACCTGTCCAACCTGCTGGGCTCCAACCGCGCGTTCATCGAGCGCCACCTGCCGCACATCGGTGCGCTGATCCGCAGCGACCTGCGCGAGGTGGTTGGCGGTTCCGACGTGATCGTCGCCAGCATGGCCGACAGTGCCACGCTGGCCGCACTGGAGCAGCTCCTGACCCCCGGGCACGTGGTGCTCGACCTGGTCGGCCTGCCGGCCCGCGAGCGCCTGCCCGGACGCCAGGTCGGGCTGTGCTGGTAGCGTGAGCGGGCTGACCGTCACCCTCAACGTGCTGCTGCTCGCCGTGGCGGGCGTGGCACTCGCGCGCCAGGTGGCGCGCACCAGCGATGCCGTGCGCGTGCGCAACGCGCTGCTGCTGCGGCGCGGACGCGCGGACGACTTCGACTGGACCCCGGCCCGACTCCCGGCGGACTTCCGCGTCGAGACCGCCGCGCCGGCGCCGTGGCTGGTCGCAGCGCTGGAGCGGATGGGCACGGCCGGCCGCGCGGGCGCGTGGGAGAAGGCGGTGTGCATCGCCGGGCACCTCTCGGAGCACGCGCAGGACAAGGGGCGCATCCGCGCCGACCTGCAGACCACGTACGAGCGCATCCGCGAGGGCCACGGCTACTGCGCGGACCATGCCCGGGTCTTCCTCGCCTTCGCCCACGGTGCCGGCGTGTTCGCGCGGCAGTGGGCGTTCTCCTTCGACGGCTTCGGCGGCCACGGTCACGTCTTCGTCGAGGTCTACGATGCGCAGCGCCGGCAGTGGATCTTCCTGGACGTCTACAACAACTTCCATGCCCTCGACCCGGTCACGCTGCGCCCGCTGTCGGCGCTCGAGCTGCGCGCGGCACTGGCGGGCAACGCCGCCTTCCCGAAGATCGAGCGCAACGGGCCCGGACGCCGCGGCTTCCCGCGCGAGGAGAAGCTGGTCGACTACTACACCCGCGGCATGCAGGAGTGGTACCTGTGGTGGGGCAACGCCGCGCTGCCGGACGATGAGCGCCGCCGCCCCGGGTTGTGGGGCACCCGCCTGCGCACCGCGCGGCATGCGCTGCTCGCCCTGCTCGGCCGCTCGCCGCGCATCCGGGTGCTGGAGACCGCGCAGAACCGGGTCCAGGTGCGGCGCCTGGGCGAGCTGCGGCGCCGGGTGCTCGCGTCGGTGCTGCTGTGCGCGCTGCTGGGCACGACGCTGGCCTGGCAGCTGTCCGGCATCCGCATGCCGGGCACTGCGAGCCCCGGCGACGGCACGCCGCTGGCGACGCAAGCGACGCACGCCGGCACCGCACTCGAGGAGCGATGAACATGGACCGCGGCATCCCAGCGCTGCGCATCGCGCTCGTCGGTCCGCTGCCGCCGCCTTCCGGCGGCATGGCCAACCAGACGCTCCAGCTCGCGCGGCTGCTGCGCGAGGCGGGCGCGGTAGTCGAGCTGGTGCGCAGCAACGCGCCCTATCGGCCCGCCGCGATCCGGCACGTCCGCGGGCTGCGCGCACTGTTCCGGCTGCTGCCCTACCTGCTCGCACTGTGGCGCTGCGCCGGCCGCAACGACCTGCTCCACGTGATGGCCAACTCGGGCCTTGCGTGGTACGTCTTTGCAGTGCCGGCGCTTGCCATCGGCGCGCTGCGCGGCACCCCGGCGGTGCTCAACTACCGGGGCGGCGCCGCCGAGTCGTTCCTGGCCCACCACGGGACGCGCGTGCGGCAGCTCGTGCTGCGCGCCGCCGCCGCGCTGGTCGTGCCTTCCGGCTTCCTGCAGCAGGTGTTCGCCCGCCACGGCATGGCGGCCGAGGTGGTGCCGAACATCGTCGATGCGGTGCGCTTCCGTCCGCAGGCCGCGGCGCGTCCCGGCCGGCACGTGATCGTCACGCGCAACCTCGAGGACATCTACGACATTCCGACCGCGCTGCACGCCTTCGCCCGCATCCACGCCGTGCACGCCGACGCGCGCCTGACCATCGCCGGCTCCGGTCCCCGGCGCGCGGCCCTCGAGGCGCTGGCGCGCGAGCTGGGTCTGCAGGGCAGCGTCCGCTTCAGTGGACGCATCGACAACGACCGCATCGCCGAGCTCTACCGGGACGCCGACCTGCTGCTCAATCCGACGCGGGTGGACAACACCCCGATCTCGCTGCTCGAAGCCATGGCGAGCGGAGTCCCGATCGTCAGCACCGATGTGGGCGGGGTCCCGTTCCTGGTCGAGGACGGCCGCCATGCGCTGCTGGTGCCCCCGGGCGACCCGGCGGCGATGGCGCGGGCCGCGCTGCGCCTGCTGGACGACGCCGCGCTCGCGCAGCAGCTGCGCGCGGCCGGGCTCGCACACGCCGCCGGGTTCACCTGGGAGCGCGTCCGCCCGCGCCTGTTTGCCGTCTACGAGCGCGTGGCACGGCCGGCGCGCGCGAGCGTCACCGCGGCATGAAGCCGAAGCCGTCGGCGTACACGCAGCTGGTCTCGCGCGTGCTCTTCCCGCTGCACGAGCGGCTCAAGGGCCACGCCACGCCGGCCGCGCTGCGCGCGCTGGAGCGCAGCCAGTGGTGGGAGCGCGAGCGCATCGAGGCGTTGCGCGCGGAGCGCCTGCGTGCGCTGCTGGTCCACGCCGGCCTCCACGTGCCCTACTACCGGCAGCTGTTCGCGCAGCGCGGCTTCGATCCGACCGGCGTCGATGGACTGGACTGCCTCCGCGAGGTGCCGTTCCTGACCAAGCCGATCATCCGCGCGCTGGGCGACGCGCTGCGCTCGGAGCGGGCCGGTCCGGTGCAGCGCTATTCCACCGGCGGTTCGTCCGGCGAGCCGCTGGTGTTCGGCATCGGCCGCAGGCGGGTGACCCACGACGTGGCGGCGAAGTGGCGCGCGACGCGCTGGTGGGGCGTCGATATCGGCGATCCGGAGGTCGTGATCTGGGGCTCGCCGATCGAGCTGGGCGCGCAGGACCGCGTGCGGGCCGTGCGCGACCGCATGCTGCGGACCACGCTGCTGCCGGCGTTCGACATGTCCGACAGTCGCATCGACGCCTTCCTCGGGACCATCGTCCGGCTGCGACCGCGGATGGTCTTCGGCTACCCCAGCGCCGTGACGATGGTGATGCAGCGGGCGCAGTCCCGCGGCGTGCGCCTGGACAGCCTGGGCCTGCGAGTGGTCTTCGTCACCGGTGAGCAGCTCTATCCCGCGCAGCGCGAAGCAATCGAAGCGGTCGCCAACTGCCCGGTCGCGATGGGCTACGGCGGCCGCGACGCGGGCTTCGTCGCGCACGAGTGCCCGGCGGGCGGCCTGCACGTCAGCGCCGAGGACATCGTGGTCGAGGTGATCGACGAGCACGGCGGCGTGCTGCCCCCCGGTGCGTCGGGCGAGCTCGTGGTCACTCATCTGGCCACCCGGGACTTTCCGTTCATCCGCTACCGCACCGGCGACATCGGCGCGCTGGACCCCAAGCCGTGCGCGTGCGGGCGCGGACTGCCGCTGCTGCGCGAGGTGCAGGGCCGCAGCACCGACTTCGTGGTCACGCCAGACGGCACCCGCATGCATGCCCTCGCGCTCATCTACGTGCTGCGCGAGCGGCCGGAGGTCGCCGCGTTCAAGATCGTGCAGGACGCGCCCGACGCCATCCGGGTGCTGGTGGTGCCGGCACCGGGCTGGTCGACTGCGTGCGAGGACGCGATCCGCAGCGGCCTGCGCGCTAGGCTGGGCCGCGCTGTAGAGATCCGCATCGAGTTGACCGATCGCATCCCCCCGGAGCGATCCGGAAAGTATCGGTATGTGGTCAGCAATGTTTCATGAATGCCAGGCGCTAGGCGCGAGGGGCCAAGAAGAGGCTCCAGGCCCTAGGCGCCAGACGCCAGAAGGGCGATGCGCGCCGCGCATCGCCCGCAACACGGGTATTGCAAGCGCAAGGCGCATCCACCCTGGCATCCGGGATCCAGAGCCTCGTGCCTCAGTGTCTGGCGTCTGGCGCCTACGGCCTAGAGCCTGTACTTCTGGCGTCTGGCGCCCAGGCCTAGCGCCTGTCATCTTGGCGCCTAGAGCCTGAAGTATGCGCGACATCGCCCTCACCGCCTTCGTCTTCGCGCTGCTGCCGATGGTGCTCACGCGCCCGCACTGGGGCATCTACCTGTGGACCTGGATCGGGGTGATGAGCCCGCACCGGCTGTGCTGGGGCTTCGCGAAGAACTTCCAGTTCGCGGTGGTCATCGGCCTGGTCACGCTCGCGGCGATCTTCCTGTTCGGCCGCGAGAACCGCCGGATGCCCTGGGCCGCGCCGATCGTCGTGCTGCTGGTCTACAACCTGTGGATGCTGGTCACCACGGTGTTCTCGCTGGTGCCGGACGAGGCGTGGATCCAGTGGCAGAAGGTGGCCAAGATCCAGCTGTTCATCTTCCTCACCGTGTACGTCATGCAGGAGCGCGAGCGCATCATCGGCCTGGTCTGGATCACCGCGCTCTCGATCGCGTTCTATGGCGTGAAGGGCGCCCTCTACACCGTGGCCGGGGGCTCGGGCAACGTGCTCGGTCCCTCGGGCGGGTTCATCGAGACCAACACCACCATCGCGCTCGCGCTCACGATCGCGATCCCCATGCTGTACTACCTGATCACGCAGTCCGCGCGGGCCTGGGTGCGCTGGGGCCTGTGGGCGACGATGGGGCTGTGCGCGATCGCCGTGCTCGGCACGTACTCGCGCGGCGGCCTGCTGTCGCTCGCGGCGATGGGCGCGTTCATGTGGCTCAAGAGCCGCCACAAGGTGCGCGTCGCCCTGCTCGTGGTGCTGGTGATGCCGTTCGGATTCTCGGTGATGCCCGAGCGCTGGTTCAACCGGATGGACACGATCCAGACCTACGAGCAGGACAGCAGTGCGATGGGCCGGATCAACGCCTGGCACTTCGCGTTCAACCTGGCGAAGGACCGGCCGGTCACCGGCGGGGGCTTCCAGACCTTCACCCGCGAGCTGTTCGCGAAGTACGCGCCCGACCCGCTCGACTTCCACGACTCGCACAGCATCTGGTTCGAGGCGCTCGCCGAGCACGGCTTCGTCGGCCTCGGGCTGTTCATCCTGTTCTGGCTGGTGTCGTGGCAAGAGGGCAACAAGCTGATCCGGCTGTGCCGCGGCCGGCCCGAGTTCGCCTGGGCGCGCGACCTCGCCGCGATGATGCAGGTCGCGCTGATCGGCTATTTCTCCGGTGGCTCGTTCCTGGGACTGGCCAACTGGGACGTGCCCTATTCGATCGCCTGCTTCATCGTGCTCGCGCGCGTGGTGGTCCGGCGCGAGCTCATGGCGCGCGCCACCGTGCTGCCGCCGGAGCCCGCCGGCGCGGCGGGACCGCTGGCGCCGGCCTCCCCCCCGAGGCTGCCGGCGTGAGCACCGGGCCGGCGTTCGAGCGCGCATGGCGCAAGCGCTTCGAGGGCTTCGCCGCGCACAGCGACGACGAGGCCGGCATCGCCGGCTGGAGTCGATCCGGCCTGGAGGCACGCGTGCGGCGCTTCCAAGCGCTGTGGCAGGCGCCCGCGCCGGGCCAGCGCTGGCTCGACGCAGGCTGCGGCGCCGGCACCTACATGCGGCTGCTCGAACGCGACGGACTGGAGGTGATCGGCGTGGACTACTCCCTGCTCACGCTGTGCAAGGCCCGCGCACGCGACGCGCGTCCTCGCCGCTACGCGGTCGCCGACATCCGCCGCCTGCCGTTCACTCCCGGCAGCTTCGACGGGCTGCTGTGCTTCGGCGTCCTGCAGGTGATGACCGACAGCACCAGCGTGGTCGAGGAGCTGTGCCGGCAGGTCAGGCCCGGCGGCGAGTTGTGGCTCGATGCGCTCAACCGGCGCTGCCTGGTGCACAGCCTGGACCTGCTGCGGCGGCGTCTGTCCGGGAAGCCGCTGCACCTGCGCTACGAGGTCCCGGCGGCGTTGTGCCGCGCCCTGCGCCGGGCCGGCATGGCCGAGGTCTCGGTGCACTGGATGCCGATCCTTCCCGCCCGCCTGCAGCGCTGGCAGCGCGCGCTGGAGACGCGCACCTGCCTGGCTGCGCTTCGCCACGTGCCGCTGGCCGGGCTGTTCGGCAGCCACGCCTTCCTCGTCCACGCCCGCAAGCCATGACCTCCGCCTTGCGCAGCCTCGCCGCCGCCGGCGTGCACCTCGCCGCACGCGGACTCGCCCGCCGGCGCCTCTCCATCCTGATGTATCACCGCGTGCTCGAGTGGCCCGATCCGATCAACACCTGGGATGTCACGCGGGACGAGTTCGACACGCAGATGCGCGAGCTCGCCGCCCACTTCACCCCGCTCGCGCTGGGCGAGGCGGTGGAGCGTCTGGCGCGCAACGCCCTGCCGCCGGGCGCGGTATGCGTGACCTTCGACGATGGCTATGCCGACAACCTGACTGCAGCCGTGCCGATCCTCCGTCGTCACGGCATCCCCGCCACCTTCTTCATCGCCACCGCCTATCTCAACGGCGGGCGCATGTGGAACGACACGGTGGTGGAGGCGATCCGGGCCGCGGACGGCGAGCGCATCGAGCTCGGCGGCATCGGCCTGGGCACCTTGCCGCTGGGCTGTCCGGCAGCGCGCCGCGCGACGATCGAACGCATCCTCGCCGGCATCAAGCACCGCGCCCCCGAGGCCCGCGAGGATGCTGCACGCCTCATCGTCGAGCAGGTCGGCAAGCCATTGCCCGCGGACCTGATGCTCACCGATGCGCAACTGCTCTCACTGCGTCGCAGCGGCATGGAGATCGGCGCCCACACGGCCACACATCCGATCCTCGCCAACCTGCCGCCTGCCGCGGCGCAGGCCGAGATCGTGTCCGGCCGCGAGCGCCTGGTCGAGCTCCTGCGCGAACCGGTGCGCCTGTTCGCCTATCCCAACGGCAAGCCGCGGCTGGACTACGCCTGGGAGCACGTGCAGATGGTGCGTGCGGCCGGCTTCGTCGCCGCGGTCTCCACTGCCGACGGCGTGGCCGGACCGGCCGCAGACGCGTTCCAGCTGCCGCGGCAGGCGCCGTGGGACCGCAACCCGGTCACGTTCTCGCTGCGGCTGGCGAGAAGCTACCGGGGCACGGTCAGCGACCAGGTGGTGCCGGCTTGACGCACGGATCACGCCTCGCGCGGCCGCCACGCCTGCACCGGCTGGCGCACGCCGTCGGCCCAGATGAAGCAGCCGGCCCTCGGTGCCCAGCGGAAGCGCGAGTAGTGCCCCGGCCCGTCCGGGCGCCCGGCCGGCGCATCGCCCCCGATCTCCTCCTCCACCCAGCGCCACGGCAGGGTGAACACCGCGCGCTCCGGAGGATACAGCCGCAGGATGCGGGTGGCGCGGCGTCCCTCGTACGCCACCATGCACCCGAGCGGCGGACACCACTCCAGTCCGGGGGCGGGCCCGGCGGGACGCGGCCCGTCCTGGCCCAGCTGCACCCAGCCGCGCTCGGGCTCCGCACAGCTCATCGCCCACAGGCGCGCGCGCTCGGGTCCGCTCACGTTGAGCGGATGGAACAGCACCACGAACAGGTCCAGGCCCGGGTGGTAGCAGCCGCTCTGGTTGTAGCCGGTGTTGTGACCCTGAGCGCCGCGCACCGATCTCCAGGTGCGCGTTGGCAGGTCGAGGTAGCGCGTGACGCGGGACTGCCAGCGGCCGATCGCCCAGAAGCGCCTGCGACCGGGGTCGAAGCACACCGCGTTGCCGTCCCCGCCGCCGTCGGACCGCGGCGTGGTGTTCGTGGAGAAGCGCTGCCAGCGGCCGGTGTCGAGATCGAACGCGTGGCTGCGCCCGGTGAAGCCGCCGCCGTACCACCCGTTGGACGTACCGGTGAGCCGGAGCAGGTACCCGCGCCGATTGCCGGCGAGCACGCCAGGCAGGTACGCCACGTTATCGTACGTGTGCGAGGCGGCCGGAATGCCCGGTGCATACTCGCCTTCCTCCCAGATTCCGCTCGGCCCCAGCGGCGCCTGCTCTCCGATCCAGCCCTTCGCCCCGGGCTGGGGCTCCCAGGGCTCGCCCAGGCGCTGCCAGTGCAGCGTCGAGAGATCGAACGCGTAGACCTCGTTGCCGTAGTAGGCCTTGTGCCCGCCGCCGTGCACGAGCAGCGCGCCCAGGGCGGAGAAGTCGTGCGCGAACGCGCCGCCGGACCACACCAGCATCACGCTCTTCTGCCCACTGGTGCCGCTGTAGCCGCAGTCGTTGCCGGGACACGGGTTGACGTCGGCGACGAAGTTGCGCGAGATGTTCCGGCGCGTGCCAGCCTCCGGGCGCCAGTCCGGATAGGCCGGTTGCGCCAGTGCGCGGCCGGCGCGCGCGCTGACGGCAACGCCCGCTGCCACGCGCAGGAATTCGCGTCTATCCATCCTCCCCCCGCCGGTCCCGGCAGCCGCCACGCGTGACACGCGCGAAAGGACACCGCCCATGACCTGGATCATGCTCGACGCCGACGGCGCCACCGGCACCCGCCGGCACGAGATCGCGCACGACGACACCCACGACGCCGGCCCCACGCTGCGCGCAGGCTGGCGATTCGAGCGCGGCCGGCTCGAGGTGCATGGGGACCGCCTCGGCCTGATTCCGCTGTTCTGGTACCGCGATGCAACCCGCAGCATCGTCGCGGACGATATCGCCGAACTGGTCGCGCGCATTCCTCACCCGCGCTTCGACGCCGCGGCGGTCGCGGTCTTCCTCCAGCTCGGCTTCCACGTCGGCGAGGACACCCCGTTCGAGAACGTGCACGTGCTGGCGCCGGGCGCACGCCTCGCCTTCGAGCGCGGCAGCCTCGCTCGCGACGAGCCGCCCGTGCCGGTCGCGGAGCGCTTCGGCGGCACCTGGGCCGACGCGCTGCCGCGCTACGTCGAGCTGTTCGAGCATGCGGTGGCGCGCCGGGCCCGGCTCGGTGTGGGGCGCCTCACGGTGTCGGGCGGGCGCGACTCGCGCCACCTCTTCCTCGAGCTGCTGCGCCAGGGCACGCCGCCGCCGGCGGTGATCACGCAGGACCGCCCGGTCAACACCGACCTCGACGTGGGCCGGCGCCTGGCCTCGCGCGCGGGGATCCCGCACATCGCGGTCGCACCGTTCCGCGACGGGCTCGCGGAGGAGTTGCAGAAGAACCGCTGGAACCACTATCTCAGCGACGAGAACGCTTGGTACGTGCAGATCGCGCCGGTTCTCGACGGCCCGCTCTTCGACGGACTGGCTGGCGGCATGCTCTCCGGCACCGACATGTTCGAAGCCGACCGCCTCAACACCGTGATCGGCACCGGGCGCGCCACGGCCGCCGCGCAGGCGCTGCTCGGCGTGATGGGCTCGAGCCTGCCCTACGTGAGCGACCGTTATCGCGCGCGCTGGTCGCACGAGCTCGCGGTGGAACGGCTCGCGGTCGAGCTCGAGCGCCATCGCCACGCCCCCAACCCGATCACGTCGTTCCTGTTCTGGAACCGCACGCGGCGCGAGATCGCGCTGATCCCGCTGTGCATCGCCGCGCGCCACGTCCCGGTGCGGCTGGCCTACCTCGACCCGGAGCTGATGGCCTTCCTGTCCTCGCTGCCGCATCCGCTGTTCTCCGGCACCGGCTTCCACAGCCACGTCATCGCGCGCACCTATCCCGGCTTCGCCGACCTGCCCTACGGAGACAAGCGCCGGCGGCCGCGCTCGCTGCCCGGGACGCTCGCGGAGTGCAGGGCCGTGCTGCGCTTCGGCCTGTTCTCGCCCGCGGTGCAGCGCAGGCGCTGCCTGCGGGCCATGGCGCGCGGCCTGCTGACCGCGCAGCCGCAGCCGGTGTCGGGCTGGCTCTATCGCATGCTGCCGCTGCTGCAGGCGGCCGGCGACCTGGGCATCGAGCTGGAGGACCTCGCGCAGCCCGCACATGGCTACTCGCCCAGGCCGCAGAAGGGCTTGGCTGCCGAGTAGCGGCGCAGCTCGTACTTGGCCAGCAGGTTGGCGGGGCGCCGCGCGCGACCGAGCGCGCGATCGAGCGTGCGGCGCCACAGCGGATACGGCTGCAGCACGTCGGTGACGTCCTCGTAGCCCGTCCTGCGCTCGATCACGACGTCGCCGGAGGATCGTGTCCCGCTCAGGGTCCAGCCGGGCACCGGCAGGTGCAGGGCGAAGTCCGCGCGCTCCACCGGCAGCGGGTCGGTGGCGGCCTGCCAGAGCGGCGCCCCGGGCGGCAGGGACAGGGCGGCGACCAGCGAGCGCAGCGACCACAGGCAGCTGGCCGGGCCCGAATAGTTGTCCAGCATCACCGGATCGGCCGCGCCGTAGCCCTGCGTCACGGTGCCGTCGCGCACTGCCCCGTAGCGGATGAAGTGCCGCCAGGTCAGGTCGAGCGCCCGGCGCGCCGTCCCCGGCGCCACGCAATCGGGGTCGCTGGCCTGGATCTGCACCAGCGGCGCAGGCGCGGCCATGCGGTAGCACACGCTGCGGCCCAGGATCGGGAAGCCCCAGGGTCCGAAGAAGAATCGGTAGGAGTCGCCGAAATCGCGCTGCGCCGCGCGCAGGAAGCGTGCATCCCAGGCCGGGTCGATCTGGCGCAGCCAGTGCAGCGGATAGTGGATGCCCCAGGCCAGGTAGTAATCGAACCTGTCGTGCGGGCCGTCGCTGAACCAGCCGGCGCCGCGATAGAAGCTCTTCATGCGCGCATAGCGCCGCGCCATTTCGCCGCGGTCGCCGCCGGCTTCGAGGGCGAGCAGCACTGCGTTGACCAGCACCACGAACAGGTGCCAGTTGTTGTCGGCGGTCTCCTTGCCGTTGACGCCGCTGAGCCAGGCGGCCAGCGCCTCCCGCTGCCCGGGCGTGAGCGCCGGCCACAGCCGGTCGCGCGCGAGCCACGCCGCGAGCGCGATGTCGGCCGCCTCCACGATGCGCTGGTCGCGGCTGCCGATCGCGCCCCAGTACTCGCGCGCAGCGGGGTCGCTGCCGCAGACCAGGCCCGTGCGCAGCAGCTGCGCGATGTCGACCCGGCCGCCGGGCAGGTCCAGCTGTGCCGGCCGTCCCGAGTGCAGCCATGCGGCGAGCAGGGGGGCGATCCGGGAGAAGCCCTCCAGCGCATCGCAGCGCGCGCCGTTGAAGCTGGGCCAGCCGCGATAGCTGGCGTGAGCACCCGCGGCGCTGCGCCGGCGCAGGAAACCCTCGATGAAGTAGGCGAACAGGCGCTCGTAGTCGCCGACGCAGAGCCCGCCGCGGCCGGCGAAGGCGTGCAGGGCAGCGGAGAGCGGCTCGGGCTGCATGATCTCAGCGGTGGCCGGCGGTGAGCCAGCCCCACAGCCAGCGCCGGTCCTCGGGGTGCAGCGCGGCGCGCAGCGGGGCGGCTGCCGCACGGCGCACGGCGCCGCGCGCGGCATCCGCATACATGCCGTACAGCAGCCGGCGCACCTCGACGCCGCTGCGCCAACGCCAGGCTGCACGCACCCGTCGCGGGTCGCGCAGCTCCGCGCTGCGAGCGGCGAGCTGCCGGAGGATGCGCTCGCGCTCGGCCCCGCCCGCCGGGACCGGCAGGTGCCGCGGGCCGATGTGCACGGGCTCGAATCGCGGCGTCACGCACGCACGGCCCGCATCGGAGAAGGCGACGTGCAGCCGCAGGATCAGGCCGTCGCGCGTGCCGGGCCGTCCGGCCTGGTAGTCGTTGCCGTCGATGCGGAAGACGAAATTTCCCAGCGAATAGGCGATGACCGCGCCATCGAACCGCTCCCAGCCCTGGATGACGTGCGGATGATGCTGGATCACCGCGTGCGCACCGCACCGGGCCAGCCTGCGCGCGAGCCGCATGCGCCACGGTGCTGGATGCGCGGCGAACTCGAGGTCCCCATGCAGGAGCACGACGACGACGTCGCACTGTCCGGTCAACTCGGCCACCCGGGCCTCGAGCGCGCCCGCTTCCAGCGGCGCGATCCCGGCCGCAGTGCGCCGCGCGAAGTGCGGCGACCAGTCGCAGGCGGCGAGCAGCCCCACGCGCCGGCCGCGCGTCTCCACCACCAGCGGGCGGAGCGCCTCGCGGCAGTTCACGCCGGCGCCCAGCCACGCCAGCCCTTCACGCCGGAGCAGCGCGCACGCGTTGCGCAACCCGGCCTCGCCGGCGTCCATGACGTGGTTGTTGGCCAGCGAGAAGACCTGGAACGGTCCGCGGCCCAGCCCCTCGAGCCGGGACGGATCGACCGTGATCGCGCCGCGCCGCCCGCCCCGCCAGCCGTCGTGCGGGGCCACTGACATCTCGAGGTTGCCGACGGTGAGATCGCTGCCGCGGAACATGCCATCCAGGTCCGCCAGCAGCGCCGGCGTGGTGACCCCGGCCCGGTCGGTGAAGATGCCGCTGCCGAGGCAGACGTCACCGGTGAAGCACAGGTGCAGCGACGAGGCGGGCGTGTGGCTTGCTGCCTGCCGCGTCGGCTCGGCTGCAGCAGGATCGGTCGGGTTGGAGCGCGGCATCGGGGCGGGCATCGACGTCAGGGCGAGGTCCGTTAGCGCGCTGCGTGCCCGCCGGGCCGACCCCGTGCGGCATGCCGCGTGCACGCCTGACGGCCATGTAATTCCTTCCGAACGCAGCGCGGAGTTGCACGCACCGCATCCAGAACAACACGAAGGGAAGCCAGAATGCCTACCGCCCGCTCCGCCGTGCCGCCTCCGCTCTCCCCGCCGGGCCCCAACGCGGATCCCCACTTCGTCTCGGCCTACGAGGCGAAGAGCCTGTCGCCGGCCACGCTGGCGCGCTTCCGCGGCGTGCACGACAAGCTGATGGCACTGGCCCGCCGGCACGGACGGCCCGACCACGCGCTCGACGTGCTGGACATCGGCTGCGGCGCGGGGACGCAGTGCCACCTCTGGGCCCGGCAGGGCCACCGGGTCCGCGGCATCGACGTCAGTGCCCCGCTCATCGCGACTGCCGTGCGTCGCGCGGGCGAGGCTGGGCTGGGAATCCACTTCGACGTCGGCTCGGCCACCGCGCTGCCGTGCGCGGATGCAACCCAGGACGTGTGCCTGCTCCCGCAGCTGCTCGAGCACGTGCCCGACTGGCAGGGGTGCCTGGCCGAGGCGGTACGGGTCCTGCGGCGCGGCGGGCTGCTCTACCTGAGCACGTCCAACGTGCTGTGCCCGCGCCAGAGCGAGTTCAACCTGCCTCTCTACAGCTGGTACCCGCGCCCGCTCAAGCGGCGCTACGAGCGGCTCGCCGTCACCACGCGGCCCGAGCTGGCCAATCACACCAGCTTTCCCGCCGTGCACTGGTTCACCTATGCACGCCTCGCGCGCCATCTGGAAGGACTCGGCATGCGCTGCTACGACCGCTTCGACGTGCTCGATACCACCCGGCTGCCGGGTTGGCGGCACTGGGCGGCCGCGATGCTCACGGCGGTGCCCGCACTCAAGCTGCCGGCGCAACTCTTCGTCGGCACCAGCGTGGTGTTCGCGATCAAGCGGTGAGGGATGGCGGCGGCAGCGCCGGGCGCGGGAAGCGGCACAGCGCTCCCCGCGCCGGACGCTCAGCTGGCCACGCAGCCGATGCGCGACTTCGCCACCACCGTCTGGTCCACCCAGATGCTGACAGCCTTGCCGAACGGGTGCGTGCCGCCGTGATGCAGCGTGCCCCAGAACTTGCGGATGCCGAGGTTGCCGTTGACCTTGTACGGCGGCTTCTTGCGCAGGAACACGTCGGTCTTCTCGAACGCGAGCTGGCCGTTCATCCAGGTGCGCAGGATGCCGTCCTTCGCGCCCGGCGTGTTCACCTTCAGCTCGCCTTCGATGCAGACCCACTTGCCCAGCGGGGCGATGCCGGCATTTCCCTTCCCGGTCCAGGCCCAGTGCTGCCCGAAGTAACCCTCCATCGCTGCGTCATACGCGTAGGTCGAGAGGATAACGTTCGGATACACCGGATTGTTCTTGTCGCAGTTGAGGATGTAGCCGCCGCGCAGGCTCCAGCCGTTGGTGCCGTCGACCGGCACGCCGCCGTTGCCGGCAATGCTGGTGTCCGAGGCGAAGCCGGGGTGCTTGCCGCCGTCGCAGGCGCTCGCGTCCCGGAAATCGGTGGAGTACTTGATGTAGTAGCGGTAGAACAGGTGCTCCTGCTCGCCGTAGCCGAGGCCCACGAAGTCCGCGGTCGGCGTGAACGTGCCGTAGATGCCGTCGGTGGAATAGGTGACCTTCAATCCGGCGCCGAGGTAGCCCTCGCCCGGGCGGTAGTAGGTACGGGTCCAGGACGGCGGGAAGGAGACGCCGTTGGACTTGATCCACAGCGGGTTGTAGACCGCCAGCCCGGTGCGCTTCCACCAGCTCTGCGGGTCGTTGTCCCAGCTCTCGCAATACAGCACGCCCGGCGCGGAGCAGATGTTGCGGTCGCCGGGATAGTTCTTGGCGAAGCCGCTGGTCACGGGCTGGTCCGGCAGGCGCGGCTTCTTCAGCGCGAACACCTGCAGCGAGGAGTCGGCATATGCGGTCTTGATGGTGAGCTGCAGCACCGCGCTGGTGAACCCCGCGGGCAGCGGCGGGAACTCCACCACCGCCCCCTGCTGGGTGCTCAGGGTGCTGCTCTCCCCCACCGGATTGACGCTCGCGCACACGGTGCCAGCGCTGTTGAGGTAGGGGATGGTGGCATCGGCCTTCGGGTAGAGTGTGATCACGCTGCCATTGGACTGGGTGACCAGGAGCCGCGGTCCCTTCCCGCTCTCGGACGAATAGAACACCAGCTCGCCCCCGTTCTTCCTCAGCACCACGCCGCGGTTGCCGTTCGCGAATGCGCGCGTGGCGTTCACCTTCACGATCCCGGTCTGATAGCCCTCGACCTGCACGCTCGCGTACGGGGTCGCGCCATGCAGTCGCCCGGAGGCGTCCACCCAGTCGCCGCCAGGCTTCCACCACGACAGTCTGCCGCCGGCGTTGAAGCTCTTGCAGGTCACCCCCTTGCTCTCGCCGTTGGCGCCGTCGTAGGCGTCCCAGACGTCGGCAGCGCCCGCCGCAGCGGGCAGGGCGCAGAGCATGGACAGGCACAACAACTTTCGCATCACGTTCTCCAGTTTCCTTCACTCCCGATTGTGGTTCCGCGCTCCGCGAGACATGCACCGGAGCCCGGGCGAGGCGCATCCGGAGCGGCACACCCGCAATGGAGTGCGGTCTCCGAAAGCTGCGGGCCTATCGCAAAGGCTATGCCCCCGCATGGCGCGCACGCGCTCCGCCGGGCAGGTGCGCGCACTTACTCCTTTCCTCGGTTGTGTATTTTTATTCAGTGCCCGCTCCAGACCCTCCCCGGATCCGGCACGCTCGTCTTCCGGTCACCGATTTCCGGCCCGGAATGTGTTGGGCTGCAAGGACAAGCCGTTCCGGTCGCCGGCGCAAGACTGGCTGCGACTGCGGACGGTCTGGACTGCTGCCATAGAGGAGGGAGCAATGCCCTCGGCATGGCGGCCGTGGTGGATACGCACCAGCTCTCCCATCGTCTCTCCACGGTGACGCGACGCACGCTGTCGAAACTTCGGACAACGGTAGGATTGCCGCGCACCGCCGTGCGTGACGAGGAGGGCCGGCACGAATTGCTCGTCGCCGCCCGGAGAATCCGACACCCGCGTCGGCCCCGATGGACAGGCCGGGCCCGGGGTGCCGGGACGGCTGTCGCACTGCGGCCGCGCGTGCAGCTGCCGCACCCGGAGATAGCATGCTGGTCGTGCTGAAGAAGGCCGTCGCGGCCCTCATGCTGCCGCCTGCGGGACTGTTCATGGTCGCCCTGCTGGGTTGGCTCGCGTGGCGGCGCGGCGCGCGGCGGACCGGCGTCGCGCTGACCTGGATCGCTCTGGTGACCTTGGTCCTGCTCTGCCTGCCCGCGACCGCGGCACTGCTGACGTGGCTGCTCTACGACGGCAGCCGCTACGACCCCGCGCTTGCCGCGCAGGCACAGGCAATCGTGGTACTGGGCGGCGGGCTGCGCGTGGCGCCGGAGTACGGCGGCGACACGCTCGCCCGCCTCACTTTGGAGCGGGTGCGTTACGCTGCGCGACTGGCGAAGGAGACCGGCCTGCCGGTGCTGGTGACGGGCGGACGGCTGTTCACGCTGCGCTCGGAAGGCGAGGTGATGCGCGCCGCCCTCGAACGCGAGTTCGGCGTCCCGGTGCGCTGGGTGGAGTCGTGCGCGCGCAACACGCATGAGAACGCGCGCTTCACCGCCCGCATGCTGCGACCGCAGCGGATCGAGCGCGTACTGCTGGTCTCGCACGGCGTGGACGCGCGGCGCGCACGGCGCGAGTTCGCCGGTGCGGGACTCGAGGCGATCGGCGCGCCGACCGAGGTGCCCAGCTGGGGCGTCGACAGCGCGTTCGACCTGGTGCCATCCGCGGTCGCGCTGCGCGACAGCTCGCTCGCCATGTACGAGGCGCTCGCCAACCTCGCGCTGTCGCTCGGCCTCAACCGTGCCGGGTCGGCGCCCGACCCCGAGTGCGCGGACCCGCGATGAGGCAGCCCGGTCCGCAACCTGCTGTCGGCACGCCTGCGCCGCCGGGCGCGCCAGGGACAGCCGGACAACGCCGCATGCTCGAGGTCTTCCTCACGGTGGACGTGGAAATCTGGTGCGAGAGCTGGGATGCGCTGGATCGCGACTTCCCCGCCGCATTCCGCCGTTACATCTACGGGCCGACCCCGGCCGGAGACCATGCGCTGCCGTGGCTGCTGGACCTGCTCGGGGCCCACGGCCTGCACGGAGTGTTCTTCGTCGAGCCGCTGTTCGCCGGGCGGTTCGGCCTGGCGCCGCTGGCCGAAGTGGTCGGCCTGATTCAGGAGCGCGGCCAGGAAGTGCAGCTGCACCTGCACACCGAGTGGGCGGACGAGGCGAAGCAGCGCTGGCTGCCCCACGTGACCGCCAAGCGCCAGCATCTGCGCCACTTCACCCGGCGCGAGCAGGCGGTGCTGGTGCAGGCGGGCCGGGGACTGCTGGAGCAGGCCGGAGCGCCGGCGCCCGCCGCGTTCCGCGCCGGCAGCTTCGGCTTCAACCTCGACACACTGGCCGCACTGCGCGAGACCGGCATCGCCTTCGACAGCAGCTACAACGCGACCCTGATGGGCGGCGACAGCGGCCTGCGGCCCGGCGAGATCGTCTGCGAGCCGCTGGGCCACGACGGCGTGCACGAGTATCCGATGACGGTCTATCGCGATCGCCCCGGGCACCTGCGCCATGCCCAGGTCGGCGCGTGCTCGTTCCGCGAGCTGGAGGGCCTGCTGTGGCAGGCGCTGGAGCAGGGCCGGCGCGGCTTCGTCATCCTGTCGCACTGCTTCGAGGCGCTCAACTGCCGCAAGGACGCACCCGACCCGATCGTGGTCGCACGCCACCGCGAGCTGTGCCGCTTCCTCGAGCGCAACCGCGACTGCTTCCAGACCTGCGGCTTCCGCGGCCTCGCCCCTGCGAGCGTCGGCGCGCAGCCGCCCCCGTTGCGCTCGCCGGTCTGGAAGACCGGCCTGCGCGTGCTCGAGCAGGCGTGGCGGCGGAGGTATCACTGATGCAGGACTGGCACAGCCGCCCGGTGCAGCTGAAGTTTCGCCTCGGCGAACGCACCCTCTTCACGCGCACGCTCCGGCTGGAAGTGTGCGACGTGCCGCTGCGGCCGGATCCGGCTGCGGCGGTGGAAGCACCGCAGCCCCCGCAGCGCGCGCTGCCGTCCGACTGCGCGGGTTTCCTCCTGCGCTCGCTGCCGGTCTCGGCAGCACAGCCGCGCTGGCGCACGTGTGCCGGCTGGCTCTGCTACACCCCGATGCAGTTCGAGCGCTGCTACATCGACCTGCACCAGTCGTTCGCCGAGTACAAGGCCAAGTTCTCGTCGAAGTCGCGCTCGACCATCGCGCGCAAGGTACGCCGGTTCGGCGAGCAGTTCGGCGGCCGCATCGCCTGGCGCCGCTACGCCAGCGTGGACGAGATGGCGCAGTTCCACGCCCTGGCCAGGGTGGTGTCCGCCAAGACCTACCAGGAGCGCCTGCTCGACGCGGGACTGCCCGAGTCCCCCGGCTTCCTGCGCGAGATCCAGCGGCTCGCGGCGCGCGGACTCGCCCGCGGTTACATCCTGTTCGACGCGGACAAGCCGGTGGCGTACCTGTTCTGCCCGGTGCGCGAGGACGTGCTGCTGTACCAGTACCTGGGGTACGACCCCGCCTACATGAGCTGGTCGCCCGGCACCGTCCTGCAGTGGCTGGCGCTCGAGTCCATCTTCGCCGAGCAGCGCTTCGCGCTGTTCGACTTCACCGAAGGGCAGTCGGAGCACAAGCGCTTCTTCGCCACCGGCCGCCAGCGCTGCGCCAACGTCTATTTCCTGCGGCGCACTGCGGGCAATGCGGCCCTCGTGCTCGGCCACCTGGGGCTGGCGTCGCTGTCGGAAGGCGCGGGCGCGCTGCTCGAACGCGTGGGGCTCAAGGCGCGGGTCCGCAGGCTGATCCGCTTCGGTGTCTGAGCCGCCCGGCATGCTGGCCCGTCTGCGCCCGCTCGGCGCACGCGTGCTGCGCGACTACGAGGCGTACTGGATCTTCCGCGTCGACCCGGTCCAGGGGCCGCAGGACGAAGCCGAGACCGCGATCGTCGTCAGCGAAGTCGGGCTGCCGCAACTGCACGCGCTGTCCTCCGCGCTGCTGCGGGAGCAGGCCTGGTATGGCGGCGAAGGCGCCCATGCGTTCGTCGCCACGCATGCAGACGAGCCGGCCGGCATGTGCGCGTACTGGCATGGGGAACGCTACCGGAGGCGCAACTTCTGGCCGCTGCGGCAGGGCGAAGCCAAGCTGGTGCAGGTCGTCGTCGAGCCGGCGCATCGCGGCCGCGGTGTGGCGAGCCGCCTGATCCGCGCGTCTGCGGAAGCGCTGGGAAAGCACGGCTTCACCGCCCTCTACGCGCGCGTGTGGCACTCCAACGCGCCCTCCATCGCGGCTTTCCGGCGCGCCGGATGGCACCGCATCGCGCTGGTCGTCACCGGCCAGCCGCCGGGCCTGCCGCGCCGCATCCGGTTCGTGCTGCCGTGGCGCGACGCATGAGCGGATCACTGCACCAGCCTGACGCTGGCCGGAGCGCCGGGACTGGTGGCGAGCAACTCCCCCTTGGCGTCGCGCAGCTCCATCTGGGTCACCTGCAGCGACACCTGGGTCGGGGCGGAGGCCACGGCCTGGAAGCTGAGGCTGGCGAGCACCTGCCCGGGCGTGGCCGCATCCAGGCTCACGTCGATGCGCACGCGGCCCGGCTCGCTCACGCTGGCGTCCACGCTGATCGCCTGCAGCGAGATAGCCTCGGGATCGAAGGCGAGCTCCACGAAGCCGCTGCCGGGCAGCGCCTGCGGCAGGGAGAGGACGACGTCGAAGGTCTCCCCCAGCGCCGCCTGCTCCGGCGCGGTGATCTGCACCTCGGCTGCCGCCGTCGGCGCGCCGGGCCGCGCTGCATCCGTGCCACCCCCCGGCGTGAGCGGCAGGTAACGCGGGTCGATCGGCTGGTTGGAGAAGTGCGGCACGCCCCGCTCGTCGAGGAAGTGGTACAGCGTCTCCTCGGCGCCGCCCGATACTGGACAGATACTCAGTACGAGGACGAGAGCACCAGCGATGATACGGATGGCACTGCGACACGACATGACGTTGCGCGGCGACGCGCCTCGAGACGGGCAGGAGCGTGGCGATTGTACGCAACCAGCTCGCCGTTGTGGGCAGCGCGCGGCAGTAGATCGGGCCCGGCGCGCGTATTGCTGCCGGCATACCCGGACCGCCGGACCGGCGCGCCAAGCCCCTGCGCGAGCCCGGCGTCCACCCCGGCAAACCCGTTGGTACAACCTGCATAGGAGCAGATCAGCTTGAAGCTCCAGGAGATCTTCCATGACCTCGGCCGCGCGGCCGCGACCACCCGCCGGCCTCGGGCCCAGCTGCTGGCCGAGATGCTCCGCCTGCGCTACGGCCGCGGTCGCCTCGGCGCCACCGAGTACATCACTTTCCGCCTCTACGAGCCGGAGCGCGCCGGCATAGACAAGCAGGCCTTCGGCGGCTATCGCATGCTTAACGTGCTCGCCGACATCCTCATCGACGACCGCTCCAGCATCTTCGTGCAGGACAAGGTGAGCACCTATGCCGTGCTCAGCGCGCTCGGCTTCCCGATCCCGCGCATCCATGCGGTGTACGGCTCCGGCCGCCGCGTGGGCTCGTTCCGCTGCATCGAGGCGCCGGACGAGTTGATCGCCCACCTCAAGGCCCCCGGCAGCCTGCCGGTCTACCTCAAGCCGGCGTGGGGCTCGTATGGCCGCGGCAACACGGTGGTACGGGGATACCGCGACGGCGCGCTGGTGCTGGGCGACGGCTCGGTCGCGAACGCGAGGGAGTTCTGCAGCGCGCTCGACACCGCCTCGTTCTCGCTCAGCCGGCAAGCCGCCGCTGCCGGGCACGAGCAACGCCGGCCGTTCGGATGGATCCTGCAGGAGGTGCTCGGGGCGCACCGCGAGATCGCGGCCACCTGCGGGGGCAGGATCTCCGGGGTGCGCATCCACACCTTCCTGTCCCCCCGCGGGCCACGCATCCACCGCGCGATCTGGAAGATCAACGTGGGCACGAAGGACTCGGACAATTTCCATCACGGCGCCAGCGGCAACATGCTCGCCGCGCTCGACGTCGAGGACGGCCGCGCCGTGCGCGTGGTCGCCGGCGTCGGCATGAGCCAGCGCATCAACCCGCTGCACCCGGTGAGCGGCAAGCCGCTGCTCGGCTTTCGCGTGCCGGACTGGAAGCGCGTGCGCGAGGTCGTGCTGGATGCCTCCAGCAACTTTCCCGGCCTGCTGTGCCAGGGCTGGGACGTCGCCGTGTGCGACGACGGGCCGCGCCTGCTCGAGGTCAACCCGATCGGCGACATCGACCTGTCGCAGCACTCGCACGCGCGCGGCTTCATCGACGACCAGTTCCTCTCCCTGATGCGCGAGCGCGGTCTCGAGCACCTGCTCTACGGCGGGCGCGCGATCTGGCAGAAGTCGACCAAGACCGGGCGCTGGGGCCGGCGCAAGCTGCACTGGGCCTGGTGAGTCAGTCCGCCGCAACGCCCGCGCGGCGCCGCACCGCGAACGCATGCGCCGCGCGCAGCAGGCGAGAGCGGTACGCGTTGAGGTGGTACTGCGTGCGCCGCGCGTCGATCCACTTGAGCTGCCACTCCTTGAGGCTGCCGTAGAACTCGATGCGCGCAATGCCGCCGTCCTCGAACAGCTCGCGGAAGATCTCCGCCTTCATCAGCACACCAGGCGCACATGCGCGCAGGCGCTCGTCGTAGGTGGTCTTGAGGAAGGCGAGCGTGCCGCCTTGCTCGATGCACAGCTGCATCGCGAGCAGCCGCTCCCCTGCCTGGTAGCGGTAGATGCGTCCCCTGCCCGCGCCGCAGAAGCGCGTCAGCAGGTCGCGGTAGAAGGCGCCCTGCGCGTTGCCGGCATGCACGGCAGTCCCGCCCGCCGCCTTCCAGCCCGCGCTCTCCAGCGCGCCGAAGGCCTCGACCTGCGCGGCCACCGCCTCGGGCCGGGTGATCTTCTCCAGCACTGGCTGCAGGCCCTGCTCGGCCAGGCGCGCGAGGCGCCGCCTGACCTCGTAGCGCAGCTTGCGGTCGCGCTCGTTCCAGTAGGTGTCGTAGGAACGGTTCACCAGCACGCTGCCGGTCTCGATGTAGTTCAGCGTCGCCAGGCGGGCCTGCGCCGCGGGACGTGGTGCGCGCAGCGGATCCTGCTGGGTGATGCCGAGCACGAGCGCCGGAACCGGGAGTGCGCGCAGCAGCGCGTGCAGCAGGTCCTCCAGGTCGGCCTCCGGATCGTGCAGCCACGCGCCGACCGGCGCCTGCGCCGGTTGGAACGTCGACCAGCCGATGCGCGAGCTGCGCTGGAGGATGCCCATGGCCACGGGGCGCTCGCGTCGGGTCCCCACCGCGAGCAGTTCGTCGCCGCGCGCGAAGCCTTTCACCAGGGCGGCGACGAAGTCCCAGGCGAGCACCGGCGATGCCCACGCACAGGCGTGCAGCTGCCGCCAGGTCTCCTCGAAGCGCTCGAGCTGGGTGAGCGGCGCCACGCGCCAGCGTACCGGTTGCACTGACGTCATCGTCTCTGCGGTTCCTTGCGTACCCGGGGCAGCGGCGGGGACTCCCTTTCTTGCACACGGCTGCAAGAACTACAGCGCGTGGGCCGCGAGCACCGCGGCGGCGGCCCCGGCGGGCGCGCGGCCGCCGGTTCGGCCGGGCCTCGCGGTAGGAAGTGCCGTGCCGCCCTGCGTGCCGGGCGGCTGGGAACAGCAGATGCTCTGACGCGTCTCGCCTCATGACCGCGGAGTAGGGAACCCGACAATGAAGAACGACGCGGAAGTGACGCGCCAGGTGATGGCGGCGCTCGAGACCGCCCTGGGCATCCCCGGCAGGTTGCGCGGGGCCACGGCCGACACGCCTCTCCTCGGCGCGATCCCCGAGCTCGACTCCATGGCGGTCGTCGCCGTGCTCACCGCGCTCGAGGAGCGCTTCGGCCTGGCCATCGACGACGACGAGATCGACGGGGCCACGTTCGCGCGCATCGGCACGCTGGTCGAGCTGGTCGAGCGCAAGCTGCAGACGGCGTGAGCCGTTGAGCCGTCCGCAGCTCGACGCGTTCTTCCTGCACGCGCCCCGGGGATACCGCTTCTGCCTCCTGCACCGATGCACCGGCGCCCGGCGAGGCTGCGTGCTCTTCGTGCACGCCTTCGCAGAGGAGATGAACAAGTCGCGGCGCATGGCGGCGCTGCAATCGCGCGCGCTGGCCGCTGCCGGCTTCGACGTCCTGCAGATCGACCTGCTGGGTTGCGGCGACAGCAGCGGGGCGTTCGGGGAGGCGACCTGGAACGACTGGCTGGCCGACGTCGCACTCGGGGCCCAGGCGCTCGCGGCGCGCAGCGACGGACCGTACTGGATCTGGGGCCAGCGCATCGGGGCGTTGCTCGCATGCGAAGCGGTGCGTGCTTCGGCACGGCCGGCTCGGCTGGCGCTGTGGCACCCGGTCACCGCGGGCGCGCAGTTCCTCAACCAGTTCCTGCGCATGAAGGTGGTGAGCGAGAGCGGCGGCGACCCCGGGGCGCGCGCGGACACCCGGGCGCTGCGTGCGGCGCTCGCCCGCGGCGAGCACGTGGAAGTGGGCGGGTATCGGCTCTCGCCGCAGCTGGCCATCGGTCTCGACCGCACCACCCTGCTGGCGCCGCCAGCCGGGAGCCGGGTGTGCTGGTTCGACGTGGTGCACGCGGACGACGCAGCACCGCCGGCCGCCTCGGTCCGGACCACGCAAGCGTGGTCCGCCCAGGGACTCGATGTCACCCACCGGACCGTGGCCGGCCCACCGTTCTGGCAGACCCAGGAGATCACCGAATGCGAAGCGCTGATCGCGCAGACGCTGCAAGCGATGTGTGCGTGACGGAACATCCGTCCGAGCGCGCCCTGCTGCTGCCGTGCGGGACCGACCTGCTGGTGGCGATCCTGGCGCTGCCGCGCGCGCCGCGTGCCCGCGGCGTGCTGATCGTCGTGGGCGGGCCGCAGTACCGGGTGGGCAGCCATCGCCAGTTCGTGCTGCTGGCCCGGCACCTGGCCCGGGCCGGCATCGCCTGCCTGCGCTTCGACGTGCGCGGCATGGGGGACAGCCCGGGAGCGCCGCACAGCTTCGAGCGCCTGGATGCGGACCTGCACTGCGCCATCGACGCGTTCCTGGCGCACACCCCCGGGCTGCAGGAAGTGGTGCTGTGGGGACTGTGCGATGGCGCCTCGGCAGCCCTGCTGTCCGGCACCCGCCACCCATGCGTGCGCGGACTCGTGCTGCTCAATCCATGGGTCCGCAGCGAGGCGACGGCCGCCCAGGCGCGGCTCGAGCACTACTACGTGGAGCGCCTGCTCAGCGGCGCGCTGTGGCGCAAGGTGCTGCGCGGCGGCTTCGACTGGCGCGGATCGCTCGCCGCACTGGCGGGGACCGTGCGCAGCGCGCGTGCGGCAGCCCGGCCGCCGCAGGCGCCGCCATTCCAGGTCCGCATGGCGGAGGGCCTGCTCGGCTTCGACGGCGCCGTCCTGCTGATCCTGAGCGGCAACGACCTCACCGGGCAGGAGTTCGTCCGTCTCACGCGTTCCGATCCGCGCTGGCGCGAGGCGATGGGACACGCGCGGCTCGCGCGCGTCGACCTGCCGGAGGCGGACCACACCTTCTCCCGCGCGGCGTGGCAGGAGCGGGTCGAGCAGGCCACGCTCGCGTGGCTCGGCGCATGGTGAGCCGGTGCTGCCCTCCCTCCCGGTGCGAGGCCGCGCATGACGGCACGATCCAGCAGCGGGATGCTGCCGCTGGTCGCGCGCGGATTGCGGCACCTGTCGCGCGGTCGGGTGCAGCTGCTGCACTATCGCATCCTCGCCCAGCCGGTGCCACCCCCATCTCCAGCCAGGCCTGCGACGGCACACGCGGTGACGGTGGAACGGGTGGGGCCCGGACATCCCCTGCTCCCGCAGTTTCCGCATCGGCCCGAGGCCCTGCACCGGCGCTTCGCCGAGCATGCGATCTGCCATGCGGCGCACCGGGACGGCGTGCTGATCGGGTATCTGTGGCTGCAGGAGGCGCCGTTCTCGGATCGCGACGCAGGCTGCCGATTCGTGCCGGCGCCCGCCGGCCGTGCCGCCTGGGACTACGACCTGTGGATCGCCCCGGCGTGGCGCATGAGCCGCGCGTTCGTCCGCCTCTGGGAGGAAGCGCACGCCTGCCTGCGCGCATGCGGCATCGCCTGGACCTTGAGCTGCGTCCATGGCGGCAACGACGCTTCGCTCGCGGCACACCAGCGGCTCGGCGCGCGCCTGGTGTCGCACGCCTGGATCCTGCGCGTCGGTGCGCAGCAGCTGGCCGTGCTCACCCAGCCCCCGTACCTCGACCTGTGCCTGCGTGTGGGCGCGCGCACGACAGTGGAAGTGCGCGCTCCCGCGTGCACCGCTGACCGGCCGCCATCGTGACCACGCCGCTCGTTTCGGTCATCGTGCCGCTGTTCAACTGCGAGCCCTACGTGCAGGAGGCGCTCGACAGCGTGCTGCAGCAGGAGATCGACGATCTCGAGATCGTGGCGGTGGACGACGGCTCGACCGATGCGACGCTGGACATCGTCCGGGCGTTCGGACCGCGCGTGCGGCTGCTGCGCCAGCGCAACCTGGGCCCGGCCGCGGCCCGCAACTGCGCGGTGCGAGCGAGCCGCGGCCGCTATCTCGCCTTCATCGATGCGGACGACCTGTGGCGGCCCGGCAAGCTGCAGGCACAGCTCGAGTACCTCGAGGCTGGAGGCGACTGCCCGATCGTGTTCACCCAGTTCGCCTACTGGCGTCCGGATGCCTCCGGCCGCTACCTCGCGCCGGACGCCGTGGTCGAGGCCGCGCGCAGCTGGCTCGATCCCGCACCCTGGACCGGCTGGCTCTATCCGCAGATTCTGCTGCGCACGCCCATCCACATCATCACGACGCTGATCAGACGCGAGGTCTACCAGAGCGTCGGCGGCTTCGACGAAGCCCTGCGCGGCGGCTCCGACTACGACTTCTGGATCAAGGCCACCCGGCGCTACCGCGCGCACCGCGTGCCCGGCTGCTACGCGCTGTACCGCCTGCACGGAGCCGGCATCACCACCGTGCCCAAGCCGATCAACTACGGCTACCTGATCCTGATGCGCGCCCTGCAGAACCAGGGCCGCTGCGGGCCCGACGGCCGCTGTGTCGAGGAGACCGCGCTGCAGGCGCGGCTGGCCGAGCTGTGCTTCCGCTTCGGCCGGCTGCACTACCTCAAGGGCGATGCGCGGCTGGCCCGCGCGGCCTTCCTGCGCGCCTACCGCCACGACGTGCGCCAGCTGCGCGCACTGGCCTATGCCGGCCTGGCGTCGGTGCGCAGCGCGCTGGGCACGCGCGTGGCCGATGCGCTGTATCGCTCGGCGAAGGCGCTCAGCAGCAGGAGCAACAGCAATGCGTGAACTGGTCCGCCAGCCCCGCCGGATGTGCCTGGCGCTGCGCGCGGTCGCGTGCAGCTTCGCCCTCGCGCTCGCGCTGGCGATGCCCGATGCCGGGGCGCGCCAGCCCGGATGCGGCGAGGCCAGGGACAGCCTCTCCGGGCCGTACGACTACCGCACGGTGCCGCCGAAGATCCGCCGCGACGTCGAGCTCAACCACTTCACGCCTCCCGTGCAGCAGCTCATCCGCGGCGAGAGCCTGCACGGCCGCGGCGCGGTCGGCCGCGACATCGACTACACCCTGCACCTCATGCCCAACCACCCGCAGGCGCTGCTCGCGATGATGCGGCTGGCGGACAAGGAGAAGGTGCTCAAGCCGCGCGGCGCGATGTATCCCGTGGCCTGCTACTTCGAGCGTGCGCTCGGCTTCGTGCCCGACGACTACAGCGTGCGGGTGATGTACGGGCTGTATCTCGCGCGAACCGGCAGCCCGGCCGAGGCCCGGGAGCACCTGGAGACCGCGACCAGCAAGGCGCCCGACGACCCGAACGTCCAGTACAACGCGGGCCTGGCGTACTTCGAGCTCAAGGACTACGACCACGCCCTCGTGCACGCGCAGCGCGCCTACCAGCTGGGCTTCGGCCTGCCGGGCCTGCGCCGCAAGCTCCAGGCGCAAGGCAAGTGGAGCGACGGTTGACCCCGGCCATGAGTGCACTGCCCTCGCGCCCCTCGCTGCTGGCACACGTCGATTTCGGCCGTGCCCCGCGCCAGGCCGCCGGCGAGGATGTGCGCATCGAGTGCAGCGAGAACGGCCCCGCGACGCTGGCTGCGGCGGGGCTGCGCATCGACTTCGAGCCCTGGCGGTGGCGGCTGTCCCGCGAGGCGGCCCGCATCGCGCTGCATGCCGGCGCCCACCGGGGTGCGCCCGGTACCGCTTCGCAGGCCGCGCCGGCCAGCACCTGCCTGCGGCTGCTGGACCGCGACGGTGAGGATTTCCCTGCGCACCTGCCCTCGCCATTCGCGTTGGTGATCGTCGATCTGGACCAGCGCACGGTCTATGCCGCGACCGACCGCTTCTCGATCCATCCCCTCTGCGTGGGGCGGTCCGGGAGCGTGGTGGTGGTTTCCGACCGCGCAGACGCTGCAGCCGGTGCGCTGTGCGCGGACACCGACCCGCAGGCGCTGTTCGACTATCTCGTCGCACACGTCATCCGCGCGCCGCGGACCCTTTTCCGTGGCGTGGAGCGGGTGCAGGACGGACACGCCCTGCGCGTAGGCGCCGGCACCCGCCGGGAGATCCGCTACTGGCGTCCGCACTTCACCGAAGGCGGCCAGCCGGACTTCCGCGCGCTGAGCACGGCCTTCCGGGAGACCGTGCGACAGGCCGTCGGGCGGGCCGCCCAGGCGAGCGACGTCGGCGCGTTCCTCAGCGGCGGCACCGACAGCTCCACGGTCGTGGGTATGCTCGCCGACACGCGGCCCGGCGCGCCGCGCGCCTACTCGATCGGCTTCGATGCGCAAGGCTACGACGAGATGCGCTATGCGCGCATCGCGGCACGCCACTTCGGCGCGCGCCATCGCGAGCACTACGTCACACCGGGCGAGGTCGCGGCCGGCATCCCGGAGCTCGCGCGCCACTTCGATCAGCCGTTCGGCAACTCGTCGGCACTGCCCGCGCTGTGTTGCGCCCGCCTGGCACGCGAGGACGGTGTGCGCCTGCTGCTGGCCGGGGACGGCGGGGACGAGCTGTACGGCGGCAACACGCGCTATGCCCGGCAGAAGGTGTTCGAGCCGTGGGAACGCCTGCCCGCTCCGCTGCGCGCCCTGCTCGGTGCGCTGGCCCGGCCCGGCGCACCCGCCGCCCGGCTGCCCGGGCTGGGAAAGATCGCGAGCTACGTGCGCCAGGCGCGCGTGCCGATGCCCGACCGCCTGTCCGTGCAGGGGCTGGCCAACGTGCTCGGGGTGGAGGCCATCTTCACCCCCGAGCTCCTGCACGCGGTCGACCCGGGGGAGCCGTTGCGGCTCGAGCGCGAGGTGTACGGGCGGACCGACGCGGGCGCGCTCGTCAACCGCATGCTCGCCTACGACTGGAAGTTCACGCTGGCCGACAACGATCTCCCCAAGGTACTCGGCGCCGCCGGCGCTGCCGGCGTGGAGGTGGCCTTTCCGTTCCTCGACGACGCCGTGGTGGATCTCTCCCTGCGCGTGCCGCCGCACTGGAAGGTACGCGGCTTCACCCTGCGCTGGTTCTTCAAGCAGTCGCTGCGCGGCTTCCTGCCCGCCGAGATCCTGACCAAGCGCAAGCACGGTTTCGGGCTGCCGTTCGGCCCGTGGCTGGCGCGCGACCGGCGCCTGCGCGAGCTCGCCGCGGACTCGTTCTCGGGACTGCGTCGGCGCGGCTGGGTGCGACCAGAGCTGCTCGACCTGCTGCTCGAGCGCAAGCTCGCCGAGCACGCCGGGTTCTACGGCGAGATGGTGTGGATCCTCGTGATGCTCGAGCAGTGGTTCCAGGTCCGCGAGCGCGAACGCCGCACGCTGACCCGCGCCGCCTGACGTGGACGTCGGCCAGCGTGCCCTCTCGGGCCTGAAGTGGAACGCCGGCGCGCGGCTGGCGGGGCAGGTGCTGAACTGGGCCGTCACCCTCGTGGTCATCCGCCTGCTGGCGCCGGAGGACTACGGCCTGATGTCGATGACCATCGTCTTCGTGGCCTTCCTCGGCATCTTCTCCGACCTCGGGCTGGGGCTCTCGGTGGTGCAGTCGCGCGACCTCGACGAGCAGCTGCTGCGCAAGATCTACGGGATGGTGCTGGTGAGCCACGTGGCACTGTTCGCGCTGCTGTTCTTGTCCGCGCCGCTGGTCGCCGCGTTCTTCGGCGATCCCGAGCTGGTCCCGCTGGTGCAGGTGATCTCGACCCAGTTCGCGCTCAGCGCAGTGTCATGGATCCCGGGCGCGATGCTGCGCCGCGAGCTGCGCTTCCGCGCCCTATCGGTCATCGAGTTCGTGAGCTTCGCGGCGAGCGCACTCGCCACGCTGGTGCTGGCACTGGCGGGCGCGGGCGTGTGGGCGCTGGTGCTGGGCTCGATGGCCAAGGTGTTCAGCCGGATCATCCTGCTCAATGTCGTGTCGCGCGTGCGCTTCAAGCCGAGCTTCGACTTCCGCGGACTCGGGGGCGCGCTGTCCTTCGGCGGACTGTCCACCCTCAACGGCGTGCTCTGGCACCTGTTCTCCCAGATCGACGCGCTCATCGTCGGCAAGATCGCGGGCAAGGAGGCGCTGGGCGTGTACACGGTGGCGATGCACCTGGCCTCGCTGCCGCTGTCGAAGGTGCTGTCGGTGGTGCAGCCCATCGCCTTCCCGGCCTTCGCCCGCCTGCAGGACGACCTGCCGCGGGTGGCCGGTGCGGTGCTGCGCGGGATCCGGGCGATGATGGTCATGGCGTTCCCGATGTTCTTCGGGCTCTCGGCCGTGGCGCCGGAGCTGGTCGCGGTGCTGCTCGGACCGAAGTGGGAAGCCGCGCGCTTCCCGCTGCAGGTGCTGCCGCTGGTCATGCCGGTGCGCATGATCGCGGGGCTGGTCACGCCCGCCGTCAACGGCATCGGCCGCATCGACGTGGTGGTGCGCAACACGGCGACGGCGTTCGCGGTCATGGCGGTCGGGTTCGCGGTCGGCAGCCACTGGGGCGTCATCGGCGTCTCGCTGGCCTGGCTGGCGCTCTACCCGCTGGTCATGACCTTCAACTTCAAGCGCTCGCTCGCGGTGCTCACGCTCACGCGGATGGACATCCTCCGGGCGATGCTGCGGCCGCTGGCGGCCGCGCTCCTGATGTACCTGATGATCGCGGCGGCGCGGGCAACGCTGCCCGCGCACCTGCCCGCCCTGCTGCAGCTGTGCACCCTGGTCGCGGTCGGCGCGGTCACCTACGCGGTGGCCACGCTCGCGTTCAACCGCGACGACCTGCGCGCGCTGCTGCGGCTGGCACGCGGTTGACCGCAGCCCATCCGAAGGAGGCCCCCACCATGATCGTCGCGGCCGCTGTCAGCGCCGACCAGGAGGTGCTGGACCCGGTGCGCGCCATGCTGCGCGCCCAGGCCACGCCGGAGTGCACGAGCCCCGAGCTGTTCGCCAGCGAGGAGTGCGCGATCGGCTGGATCGGCACCTCGGACCGGCACGCGCCGTTTCCCCTGGTGCGCCGGGGCGGCGAGGGCAACCTGCTGGTCGTCACCGGTACCCCCATCGCGCTGCAGGGAGGACTGGACGCGCTGCTCGCGCGCGCCGCAGACCTGGACGCACGCACCGCGGCGCCGCTGCTGTGCATGCTGGATGGCGCATTCGCGATCCTGCACTGGGACCAGCGCCAGCGCACCCTGACCATCGTCACCGACTGCCTCGGGGCCCAGCCGCTGCACCTCGCCCGGCGGCGCGGGGCCTTCTTCTGCAGCACCGGCCTGCGCGGGCTCACCGGGAGCCAGGTGGTGCCCTCCACGCCCGACGCCGCCGCCTGGGGCAGCTTCTTCGTGTTCGGGCACCCGCTCGGCGAGCGCACGCTGATCGAGGGTGCGCAGCGCGCGCCGGCGGCGACCGTCCTGACGGTGCAGGCCCCCGGCGCCGTGGAGCGGCAGCGCAGGTATTGGGACTGGCCCGCGCCGACGCGCGCGACACCGGAGCCGGCCACCGCACCGATCCTCGAGGCGCTCGACCGCAGCGTGCGCGGCTGCCTGGAGTACGGGCAGGCCGGCGCGGTGCTCATGAGCGGCGGCTTCGACTCGCGCCTGGTGCTGCTGAGCCTGCTGCGTGCGGGCGCAAAGCCGCGTGCGCTGCTGGTGCGCCATCGCGACGAGGCGGGCGACGCCGATGCCCGCCTGGGCCGGCGCGCCGCGGCGCTCGCCGGCGTCCCGGCCCAGACCGTCACCCCGCCGGCGGACTTCTACCGCAGCAGCGCGTACCGCAGATATCTCGACCGCAGCGAGCTGTCCAACCCGCCGCTCGAGGTGTTCATCCCGCGTGTGATTGCGGCGCTGCGCCCCGACCTGGGCTGCGTATGGGACGGCCTGTGCGTGCAGGCGCTGCGCACCCTGCCCGGTGCGCCCACCAGCTTCTCCGCTTACCTGGAGAAGCCCGCCCTGCGCGCCCGCGCCTTGCTCGCATCGCCCTCTCCGTTCCGGCTGGAGTGGGCACAGGCGATGTACGAGGGCTTCGCGCGGCTGCTGCGCGAGGAGTCGGCGCGCTACGCCGACCACGAGCAGGGTGTGGTGCAGTTCTCGCTGCGCAATCGCACCCGCCTGCGCATCGCGGCCAATCCGTACCGGGTGTTCGCGTTCGACGCCCTGCCGTTCACGCCCGGACTGACGCGCGAGTTCTACGGCATGATCGCGGGACTGGGCAACCACGCCAAGGGCGGACACCGGCTCGTGCACCGCCTCTACCGCGACTTCTTTCCCCAGGCGCTGCAGGTGCCGTTCATCTCCGGCGGCCGGCTGGTCAACCTGTCGGGGCGACGGTCGTGGGACTACGCCTGGTCTTCCCTGGTGCAGGCGATCACGGAGAACTACCACGCGGTCGAGCTGCTGCGGCGGGCGCGGGTGCTGCAACGCCCGGTGCACAGCTCGCCGCAACGGCTGCGCGCGCTGCTGCCCGACACCTACCGGGTCGACGGCTACCTCGACGACAGCGTGCTCGGCTCCGAGGCGCTGCCGGCCGGCGCGCTGCGCCGCCTGTACTACTGGCAGGTCGGCCGCGCGCTGTTCGAGCCCGCCGCGCGCCCGGTCACGCCGGCAGCACCCGTCGCATGAAGGCGCGGAACTCGTCGGCCTCGAACAGTCCGCGCTGGTCGGCCATCTGCGGCAGGAACAGGCTGCCGACGTCGTTCACCTCGAGCGGCATGGGGCCGTCGGGCGTCACCGCGATGTCCCACGCCTGCATGTTGAGGCCGGCGAACACGCGCGCCGCGTCCAGCGTGAGCGCCACCGCCTCCCGGTAGCATGGCACGCGGAAACCCTTGAACAGGCGCCCGGTGTCCGGATGCCGGTCGACCACGCGCATCTGCGGCCCCAGCCCGGTGGTGCAGCGCTCGACCTCGCCGGTGCGCGGATCGAGCCGCGCCAGCACGTTGCCGGGCCGCCAGTAGTTGTCCGCCATGTTGCCCGCGCCGACGATCTTCCACAGCGCACGGAACAGGCGCGGCCCGCCCTCCTCCAGGATGACGATCAGGCGCAGCGTGGACAGGCGCGGCCCGAACTCGGCCGCGATGCGCGGATGGGAGACGAGCAGCTCCTGGAACAGCACGCCGTGGCGCCACGCGAGGCAGCGCTCGCTGAAGGCCTGCAGCGGCGTCTGCGAGCCGTCGGCCAGCCGCAGAGTGGAGGTGGCGGGGTCGTAGGCCTCCAGGTGCGCGAAGCCCTTGCTGAACATCCCCGTGATCGGCTTGGAGATGAGCGGATAGCGCGCCTGCGCCAGCCACCCGGCCACCTGCTGCGCATCGCGAAGGGCCGGCCGGTCGAGGTGGACGCGCACCTTGTGGGCGATCGCCTGCACCTCCGGCACCCGGATGCCGTGCGTGGCCAGCAGCAGGTAGCACATCAGCTTGTCGTCGGCGATGACGCCCCACTCCGGCTCGCGCGCCGCGAGCGCGCGGTTGGAGACGTAGGTGCGCTTGCTCCGCAGCGGCAGGTCCGGGCGGTAGACGCGCATGCGGTAGTAGTCCCAGGGAATCAGCTTGCCCGGGCCCAGGCGCAGGAGCGCAATCTCGGCGAGCTGGCGCAGCAGTCCCACCCCATCGTGCCGCTTCACGGCCGGGCCGTGCTGCTGCAGGGCCCAGTACATCTGTCGCAACTCGCCGGTCAGGTTCATGTGCAGTCCCTTGCAAAGAAGGCCCGCCCGCTCACACCTCGTAGAGCCGGGTGACGTCCAGCGCCGGCGGCAGGATCGCGCGCGCCAGCGAATCGAAGTGGCCCACGATCAGGCGGATCTTGTCGAGGATCATCTCCGCGTCCGCGATCTCCCGCTCCAGGCGCACTCCCGGCGCGGGACCCAGCGCGGGATCGTGCGCCACGCCGGATACCAGCCGGGCACCGGCCGAGATGCGCAGTCCGCCGACGTGCGTTGCGCCCGTGCGCGCGAGCTTGACCGGCTGGCCGACGTGGAAGCGCCGCCGGGCGAGGGCGAGGTCCGCCTCGCTGCTGTCGAGGGGAAGCTGGTGCGAGATGTCGACGTTGAGCCACTGGTAGACCGCCTGCGCCTCCTCGAGCACCAGGGCGCGCTTCCCGCCGCCAGCGTCGGGCCGCAGGACCATGAAGGTGAGGATCGTCTGCAGCGCGAACGGTTGCGGCCCCGCGCACAGCCGCGAGCGGTCGAAGCACGGGGTGGGTGCCAGCTCGGTGACCTCGCACGCGGTGATCGCCCGGCGCAGGCGCTCCACGAAGATGCGCAGCGTCTCCAGGCGCTGCGCCGGCGGCACGCTGAAGAAGGCCTCCATCTCCCACAGCGCAGCTTCCCAGCGGAACAGCAGACCGACGTTGCGCCACTGCGGCAGCGTCTCGCGCTGTGCGCGCCAGTGCGCGGGCCAGTCCCAGGCGCTGCAGTACTCCGCCAGCCCGGCGGGCAGGCGCGGCAGCCCGGCCGCGCGCGCGGCCACCCGGGGCGGCACGATCAGCGCACCCGAAAACGGCGGCCCGGTGAAGAACTTGGATCCGGTCAGCAGCAGCATCCAGCCGCGCTCGAGATAGGCACGCACGTGCTCGGCACCCAGCCGCATCTGGCACGCGTCCACGACCACGTCGAGGCGACCGGCGTGGCGCTGGACCAGGCGCTCGGCGCACTCGAGGGTCGGGGCTCCCAGCCCCGTCTTTGCGGCGTCGACCACATGCAGCAGTGCCCGCGCACCGCTCTCGACGGCCGCGTCCACCGCGCGCTCGACGCGCGCATCCACCTCGGCCGCCGCCAGCAGCTCGCCGCGCTCGTCGCGCACCGGCACCGTGACGACCTCGACGCGCTGGGCATCGAAGCCCTCGACCACGGCGCCGCTCTCGACCGCGCGACCGCTCGGCGCGACATCCGAGAAATGACGGCCGCCCGCCGCCGCCAGCACCCCGCTGCCGGTCTCGTCGGGTGCGACCACCACGTTGACGATGCGGCAGCTCGCGTCGGTGCAGGCGAGGTACAGCGCGTGGAGCTCCGCGTCGGTCCCCGACGAGGTCAGCACCACGTCGCCATGTGCGGCGGTCAGGCCCAGCACCGCGGCGAGCCGCTCGCGTAGCCGCTCCACCATGCCGGGATAGGTGTGCTCGAGCGGCTGGCGTGACGCCGCGGCGAACAGCGCAGCGCGCTGCGCCTCGGCACGCTGATATGCGAGGTCGGAGATCGACGTCGCGGTCGAGGACGCGAACGTCACTGCCCAGGGACGCGGACGCGGGCAGCAGCCGTAGTTGTTCAGGCCGGTGCGGGGATTCAGGCGGGAGCGCGAATCGCCGCCGGAGGCGATCACGACCTCGGTCGGCGCTGCGAGCGCCGCCATGTCCTGCAGCCACCGCTCGGCCTCGGCACGGCCCTGCTGCGCGGCGTCCGGCCGCAGTGTCTCGCCCTGCAGGGCGAGGAGCTGGCCCAGGACGTCGGTGAGCGGGCTGCGCACGTCGAGGCGACCGGGCAGCTCCGGCACCCGGGCGCACTGCTCGAACGCGCGGCACAGCCAGTGCGGCAGGTGCGGGCGCGCGAGCTCCTGCTCGAGGAAGATGAGCGAGTCGAAGTATACGGATGCGGTGCGGCATGCGAGCGCTCCCGCGGCCGCGCGATGCCACTGGCTGCGCCGGGAGAGGTCGAGCTCCCGATGGAGGAGTGCGAGCTCGAGGGCGTGGCGCAGGTGCAGCGCACACAGCGCCGGATTGGCGAGCGAGCGTGGGTTGAGCACCACTTCATGGCCGCTGCGCACGCGCAACGGCATGGTCATCCGTGCATCCACCGCGAACGACACCTGCGAGGAGAGCGGGCGGATCTCGGGGCGCCGGCAGGTCGCCTCGATCAACGCGCCGCAGTCCGCGGGGACTCCGCGCGCGAGACGGCCGGGCGCCGCGAGCTCGAACGCGTGACGCCGCAGCAGGTGCGGCCGCGCGTCCGGGTGCGCGAGCAGGATGACCTCGTCCAGCCGGTCCTGGGGTGCGTGCAGGGACTCAGGTGCGGTCAAGGGCAGCTTCCATTCCCTGGATGACCGACTGGTGCGGGTCGCCCCCCTCGGCCGTCGAGGTCACTCCGTATAGGGTGGCTCGCCGGGCCGGATTCGCCGCTGCGCGCACGCCAGGCTCGGCGAGTGTCTGAGCGAGATCGGCGAGGAAGGGATCGACCGCGTCGCGGTGATTCGGGGTCACCACCAGGTGGATGCTCGGCGGCGCGTTCTGCCGATCCACGTGCCAGCCGTGCGCCGCGAGCCGGTCGGCGACCGCGAAGATGTCGCGGTCATCGGCCGTGAAGGCGAACACGCTCATGTCCGGTGCGCCGACGACACGCAGGCCGGGCAGGCTCGCGATGCCCAGCTGCAGACGGCGCGTCAGCGCCATGCTCTCGTGGGCGAGACGCCGGTAGCCATCGGCACCCAGCCGCATCATCGCGGCCCATGCCGCGGCGATGACCCCGCCGGAGCGCGTCCCGAGCAGCCCGGGCGAGCCGAACAGTCCGCCCGGCCAGCCGGTGCTCACGAAGAACTGCCCGCGGCGCAACGCGGCGGACCGGTACAGCACCGCCGAGGCCCCCTTGAGCGCGTAGCCGTACTTGTGCAGATCGGCGGAGATCGACGTCACGCCCCGCGCAGAGAAGTCGAACCGCGGCAGTGCCGGGTCCAGCTCGCGCAGGAAGGGCAGCACCAGCGCCCCGACGCACGCGTCGACGTGCAGGCCGGTGCCGTGCTGCGCGGCAAGCGCACCGAGCGCCTCCACCGGGTCGATCACGCCGAACGGAAAGCATGGCGCCGAAGCGACGAGCAGGATCGTGCGCGGGCCGATCGCGCGGGCGGTGGCTGCCACATCGGCGCGGAAGTCCGCCGCCACCGGCACGACCACCGGCACGACGTCGAAATACTGTCCCGCCTTGAGAAACGCCGGGTGTGCGGTGTCGGGCAGCACCATCTCGAGCGGACCGCTGCGCCCCTGTGCCCGCGCGTGGTCGCGATAGGCCTTGACCGCCAGCAGGATGCTCTCGGTACCGCCAGAAGTCATCGCACCGGCCACCCCATCGTCGCCCTGCAGCAGGCCACGCAGCATCGCCACCACCTCGCGCTGGAACCGCGCGAGGCTCGGGAAGGCCGCGGGACTCAGTCCGTTCTCGGAGGCGTAGGCGCGGAATACCTCGCAGAGGAAGTCGGTGTGCTCGGGACCGGCGTAGTAGACCAGGCTCCAGATGCGGCCGCGGCGCCAGTCCGCGTCGTGCGCGCGGGCGGACTCAAGCAGTTCGCGGATCTGCGCTTCCGCCAGGCCGTGGTCGGGCAATCGCCCATAGTTGTTCGTCATGTTCGGGTCGGGACCGTCGCTTGCCAACGAGCACTGCCCGCGCGCCGGGGCGCGCTGCGCGTACTGCATGTTTCGCTGCCTCGTGCCGGGACACGATCGAGGGACCGAAGCCGGCAGCAAGGCATGTTCCCAACGGCGCTCCGGCGCCGGCCGCCCGCCAACTCGAACTCGAACCGCTAGGTGATTTCGCCGCCATGACCACGACTCTTCTGCACGAGCTGATCCATGACTCGGCGCAGCGACACCCCACCGCCCCCGCCCTCTCGCATGGAGAAGTGCGCCTCGACTACGCCGCGTTGCACGCGCTGGTTGAAAGATTTGCGTGCGCCCTGCTGCAGCTGGAGGTGCAGCGAGCAGAGCGCATCGCCATCTATCTGGAGAAGTCCTGCGAGATGGTGGTCGGCTGTTTCGGCGCCAGCTGTGCGGGTGCGGTGTTCGTGCCGCTCAATCCGCTGCTCAAGCCCGAGCAGGTGGCGCACATCCTGCGCGATTGCGGCGCGCGCGTGCTGGTCACCTCGTCCGAGCGCCTGGGCCTGATCGAGCGCGCGCTACCCGAGGCGCCGGACCTGCGCGACGTGGTCGTCGTCGGCGCGGCGCGGCTGCCGGAGCTGGTGCGCGGCCCGCGAGTCCACGCCTGGTCCGCGCTGCTCGACGCGCCGGCCGCCATCCCGCATCGGGTGATCGACGCCGACATGGCGGCCATCCTCTATACCTCCGGCTCCACCGGCCGGCCGAAGGGCGTCGTGCTCTCCCATCGGAACATGGTGGCAGGCGCGAAGAGCGTCGCCGGCTACCTCGAGAACGACCGCCACGACGCGCTGCTCGCAGCTTTGCCGCTGTCCTTCGACGCCGGCTTCAGCCAGTTGACCACTGCCTTCCACGCCGGCGCGCGGGCCGTGCTCATCAACTACCTGCTCCCTCGCGACGTGCTCAACGCAGTGCTGAAGGAGCGCATCACCGGCCTCACCGCGGTGCCGCCGCTGTGGATCCAACTCGCCCGCCTGGAATGGCCCGGGCAGGTCGACGGGCACCTGCGCTACATCGCGAACACCGGCGGGCGCATGCCGCTGGAGACGCTGCGCGCGTTGCGCGCGCAGCTCCCGCGCACGCGTGCGTTCCTCATGTACGGATTGACCGAGGCGTTCCGCGCGACCTACCTGCCACCGGAGGAGGTGGACCGACGCCCCGATTCCATCGGCAAGGCCATCCCGGGCGCCGAGGTGCTGGTGCTGCGTGAGGACGGCACACTGTGCGCACCGAACGAGCCCGGCGAGCTGGTCCAGCGCGGTGCGCTGGTGGCCCTGGGCTACTGGAACGATCCGCAGAAGACCGCCGAACGCTTCCGGCCGCTGCCGGGCCGCGACCCCGGCCTGGTGCTGCCGGAGCTGGCCGTGTTCTCGGGCGACACCGTGCGGCGCGACGAGGACGGCTTTCTCTACTTCATCGGCCGGCGCGACGAGATGATCAAGACCTCCGGCTATCGGGTCAGCCCCACCGAGGTGGAGGAGGTGCTCTACAGCACGCAGCTGGTGGGCGAGGCGGCCGCATTCGGGGTCGAGCATCCGGTGCTGGGCCAGGCAATCGTTGCCGTGGTGACGCCTTGCGACGCCGCCCCCCTAGACCGCGAGCGCCTGGCTGCGGAGTGCCGCAGCCGGCTGCCCACGTACATGGTCCCGGCACACCTGGAGGTCCGCAGCGGGCCGCTGCCCCGCAACCCCAACGGCAAGATCGACCGCAAGCTGCTGGCTGCCGAGTACGAGGGGCTGTTCCGGACGTCGGCCGCATGAACGCCCCGCTTCCGCAACACGGCCTGCCACTGCCGTTCGCAGTCGAGGACGACTGCCTGGTGGTGGGCGGGATGTCGCTGCCGACGCTCGCCGCACGCATCGGCAGCACGCCGTTCTATGCGTACGACCGCGGCCTGATCGCGCAGCGCGTCGCACTGTTGCGACGCCATCTGCCGGAGGAAGTCGAGCTGCATTACGCGATCAAGGCCAACCCGATGCCGGCGCTGGTGTCGTGGATGGCCGGTCATGTCGACGGGCTTGACGTCGCTTCGGGGCGCGAGCTGCGGGCAGCGCTCGACGGTGGCATGGCTCCAGCCTCGATCAGCTTCGCAGGTCCGGGAAAGTCCGAAGCCGAGCTCGCGCAGGCCGTCGCGGCGGACATCCTGCTCAATGTCGAGTCCTTTCGCGAGGTCCGGATACTGGGCCGGCTCGTGCGCGAAACCGGCCGCATCGCACGCGTCGCAGTGCGCGTGAACCCCGACTTCGAGCTCAAGTCCTCGGGCATGAAGATGGGCGGCGGCCCGCGCCCGTTCGGCGTCGATGCGGAACAGGTACCCGGGCTGATGGAGGAGATCGGCGCGCTCGGCCTCGCCTTCGAGGGCCTGCACATCTACAGCGGATCGCAGAACCTGCGCGCAGCGGCGATCATCGAGGCGCAGCAGCACAGCCTCGAGCTCGCCGTGCGCATGGCCGCCTACGCCCCGACGCCCGTGCACAGCCTCAACCTCGGCGGCGGCTTCGGCATCCCCTACTTTCCCGGCGAACGGCCGCTCGATCTCGGCGCGGTCGGCGAGCACATGCACCGGCTGGTCGAGCACGCCGCACGCGCCCTGCCGCAGGCGCGGCTGGCGATCGAGCTGGGACGCTACCTCGTCGGTGAGGCCGGGGTCTACGTCTGCCGGGTCATCGACCGCAAGATCTCGCGCGGGCAGGTCTTCCTCGTGACCGATGGCGGGCTGCATCATCACCTGGCCGCCTCCGGAAACTTCGGGCAGGTGCTGCGCAAGAACTATCCCGTGGTCATCGGCAATCGCGTCGTCGGGCAGACGCGCGAGACGGCGTCGGTGGTGGGACCCCTGTGCACGCCGCTGGATGTGCTGGCCGAACGCATGGAGCTGGCGGTCGCCGAGCCCGGCGACCTGGTCGCCGTGCTGCAGTCTGGCGCCTATGGATTCAGCGCCAGTCCGCTGGCCTTTCTCGGCCATCCGCCTCCGGTGGAGGCACTGGTCTAGCGCGCGCAGCGGCGCTGCCTGCGACCGACGGCGACAGGCCTTCCACCACCCGGCCGTGTCGAATTCCTTGACACTGTCCTGATATCCAGTACGCATCTCGCCGGACTTTCCCGGCGCCGTCCCGCACGCCGCTTGCTGTCTACCCGCGCCTTCGCGCATCGGCAACCTGCACACCGCGGGATTCCACGATGCGCGCGCGCACCGACCGAGAAGCAGCAGATGAACGAACACCGACAAGGACCTCCGGCCGGCCTCCGCGTATGCGATACCCGGCAACGCATCCGCCCGCCGCAAGCGTCGTCGACGCTTACAGCGTGGCGTGCTCCTGTCGGGCCGCTGCGCCTCACCCCCGGGTTGCTTCCCAACATGTTGCGTTTTTGCATGCGCGCGTAGGAATTACTGCTGCGAGGCCGCGATGTCGGACTGAGACACCAGGGCAAGTGTGAGGCGCTGATCGGCATGCGCGCGCACCGTCGCTTCGACGGCTGACGACGGCGCGCAGGGCGGATTGGGAACGACGACAGACAAGATCGGATGGGCTAGGGGAGGCAGGCTGATGGTCACGCCAATCAATGGCAGGTTCGCGTTTCTTGCCCTCGCGGAGCTGCTGCTCGTCGGCTCGGTGTTCTCGCTCGCCTTCCTGCTGGTGGTGGCGGGCAGCGGTCACGCGTGGCAGCACATCCCCTCGGCGGTCATGGCGCACGTGACCTTCGCGCTGAGCCTGATGCTGCCCGCCAGCGTGCTCGGGCTGCACCGGGTCCGGCGCGGCGAGCAGGTGTGGCCGCTGATCGGCAAGCTGGTGGCAAGCATGGGGCTGGGCGCGCTGCTGAGCTACGCTGCATTCGCGCTGCTGCCGTCGATCAGCGCCTACCGCGCGTCGATTCCCGACGCCATCCTGGTGGGCGCGATCGGCCTGGTCGGCGTGCGCATGCTCCTGTCCTCCGGTGCGCAGATCGACGCGTTCTCGCACCGGATCCTGGTCCTGGGCACGGGGACGGAGGCGCAGGCCGTCGACCAGGCCCTGGCCGGCCCCGCCACCCACGGCGTCTGCGTCGTCGGCTTCTACCCGACCGACCCGCTCAGCCCGCCGAGTGTCGCGCGCGAGCGTGTCATCGAGGCCGAGCCGCTCGCCATCGTCATCAAGCGGCTGCGCATCCACGAGATCGTGGTCGCGGTGCGCGACCAGCGCGGCGGCCGGGTGCCGATGACCGATCTGCTCGCCTGCCGACTGCAGGGCGTGCCGGTCACCGACCTGCCCGCCGTGTTCGAGCGCGTGACCGGCGCCGTCCACCTGGAATCGCTCAAGGCCAGCTTCCTCATCTACGGCCGGGGCTTCCAGCAGCACTGGTCGCGGCGGCTGGTCAAGCGCGCGTTCGACCTGCTGGCAGCCACCAGCCTGCTGCTGCTCGCAGCGCCGATCATGCTCGTGGCCGCGCTGTGCATCTGGCTCGAGTCCGGCCGCCCGATCGTCTTCCGGCAGGAGCGCACTGGCGTCAACGGTCGCCCGTTCCAGCTGCTGAAGTTTCGCAGCATGCGCCCGGATGCGGAGAAGGACGGCGTACCGCGCTGGGCGGCCACCGGGGATCCGCGGGTGACCCGCTTCGGCCGCTTCATGCGCCGCTGCCGCATCGACGAGCTGCCGCAGATCTTCAACATCCTGAAGGGGGAGATGAGCTTCGTCGGTCCGCGGCCCGAGCGTCCCTTCTTCGTCTCGCAGCTGGCGCAGCAGGTCGCCTTCTATGGCGTGCGCCACGCGGTCAAGCCCGGTCTGACCGGCTGGGCGCAGGTGCGCTACAGCTACGGCGCCTCGGTCGAGGACGCGGTGCGCAAGCTCGAGTACGACCTCTACTACGTCAAGAACCACTCGCTGCTGCTCGATCTCGTCATCCTGTTGAAGACGGTGCGCGTGGTCCTGCTCGGCGAAGGCGCCCGCTAGCCGGCATGAGCGCCGCCGCCAACCCGCTCGCCGTCATGGCCTATGGCGTCACGGTGGCCGCCTACGCCGCGCTGGCGGCGCAGCTGCTGCTGCGCGCCCACCACGGCGCGCGTGCCATGCTGCTGCTTGCCGCCGCCGTGCTGAGCGCGGCCTGGGCGATGGCCGGCGCCTCGTTCGCCTGGTCTCCCGGCGCGGCGCTGCTGCTCACGCAGCAGTTGTTCGACGCGGCGCGCATCGGGGCCTGGGGGCTGTTCCTGGCCGCCCTCATGCCCCGCACCGGCAGATCGCGCCACCCGGCGATCCTCACTCCAGGGCGCGCCGGCCTCGCGCTCGGCATCCCCGTCGCGCTCGCCGCGGCGAGCGCGCGGCTGTACCTCCAGTTGGGCGCAGCCGGGCCGGACACGCCGGGGCTCGCCGCCCTCCTTCTATATGGCGCGTGGGTCCTCACCGCGATCGTCGGACTGATGGCATGCGAGCAGCTGATCCGCCAGACCGCGCCCGATCGTCGCTGGGCGGTGAAGCCCCTGTGCCTGGGCATCGCCGCGATCTGCGTATTCGACCTGTTCGTGTTCTCGCAGGCCCTGCTGCTGCGTCAGCTCGATCCGCAGATGTGGACGGTGCGCGGCCTCGCGCACGCCATGCCGATCCCGCTGGTCATGCTTGCCACCGCCCGCAATCGGCAGTGGACCATCGACCTCGGCGTATCCCGCAGCGTGGTGATGGGCTCCCTGGCCCTGCTGCTGTCGGGCGGGTACCTGCTCGCGGTGGCGGGCGCGGGCTACCTGGTGCGCATCGCGGGCGGCGACTGGGGCCGGGCGATGCAGGCGACCTTCCTGTTCGGCGCAGTGCTGCTGCTGGCCCTGCTGTTCTTCTCCGGCACGCTGCGCTCGAGCCTGCGGGTGTTCGTCAGCAAGCACTTCTTCTCCTACCGCTACGACTACCGCTCGGAGTGGCTGAAGCTCACCGCACGCCTGGCCAGCGTGGCGGGAGCGGCACCGATCGGCGAGCGCGCGATCGAGGCGCTCGCCCACCTCGTCGAGAGTCCCGGCGGGCTGCTGTGGCTGCGCGGCGAGGACGGCACCGCGCGGCTCGCGGCGCGCTGGAACATGCCGGATCCGTGCGCGAGCTTCGGTGCGGACGATCCCTTCGTCGCCTTCCTCGCGCGCACCGGCTGGATCGTCGAGCTGCACGCGGCCCCCGCGGCGGGACTGAACGTGCCCGAGCCGCTCGCACGCATCCCCGATGCATGGCTGGTGGTGCCGCTCGCCACCCAGGGGACGCTGCCGGGCTTCGTGGTGCTCGCGCGCTCGCGCGCACACATCGAAGTGAACTGGGAGGTACGCGACGTGCTGAAGACCGCCGCCCGCCAGGCCGCCGCGTTCCTCGGCCACGTCCGCGCCGCGGAGGCCCTGGCCGAGGCGCGCCAGTTCGATGCCTACAGCCGCATGTCCGCCTTCGTCGTGCACGACCTGAAGAACCTCGTCGCCCAGCTCTCGCTGCTGCTGCGCAATGCCGAGCGCCACGGCGGCAATCCGATCTTCCAGCGCGATATGCTGGAGACGGTGCAGCACGCGGTCGAGCGCATGAATCGGCTGCTGCTGCAGCTGCGCTCGGGTGCGGCACCGGTGGAGAAGCCGGCCCAGGTGGAACTTGCCACGGTGCTGCAACGCGTGCGTGCGGCGCACGCCGGCCAGGATCGGCGGATCGAGCTCGATCTCGAGCCGGGCCTGCGCGCGCTCGGACACCACGAGCGCCTCGTGCGCGTGGTCGGACACCTGGTGCAGAACGCGATCGACGCCTCCGCACGGGACGTCCCGGTGCACCTGCGCACCTACGCCGAGTCCGGCTGCGCGGTGATCGAGGTGCGCGACCGGGGCGAGGGCATGACCGAGGCGTTCGTGCGCGAGCACTTGTTCCGGCCCTTCCGCACCACCAAGCCCACCGGCATGGGCGTCGGTGCGTACGAGAGCCAGCAATACGTGGCCGAGCTGGGTGGACATATCAGCGTCGACAGCGCGCCGGGCATGGGCACGACCGTGCGCGTGCACCTGCCGCAGGGCGGCCGCGCGCAGCTCGAGCAGGCCGCGGCATGACGGCGCGACCCGATCCGGAGCCCGGGCGATGAACGCCAAGCGCCAGCCGCTGCTCATCGTCGAGGACGACCCCGCGCTGCAGAAGCAGATGCGCTGGGCACTCGATCCGTACGAGGTGCTGGTCGCCGACGACCGCGAGGATGCGATCGCGCAGTTGCGCCGCTTCGAGCCCGCGGTGGTCACGATCGACCTCGGCCTGCCGCCCCAGCCGGATCTGCCCGACGAGGGGTTGCGCCTGCTCGAGGAGATCATCCAGCTCGCCCCGGACACCAAGGTGATCGTGATCACCGGCCAGCATGACCGCGCCAACGCGCTCCGGTGCATCGAGCTGGGCGCCTACGACTTCTGCGAGAAGCCGTTCGCGCCGGATGTGCTCGCGCTGATCATCGCGCGCGCCTACCGCCTGTCCGACCTGCAGGAGGAGAACCGCCGCCTGCACGCGGCCGCCGCGATGAAGGCCACGGGCGGCATCCTCACCCGCGATCCGCAGATGCAGAAGGTCTGCCGGACGGTCGAGCGGGTGGCCGGCACCAATGCCACCGTCCTGCTGCTGGGCGAATCGGGCACCGGCAAGGAGCTGCTCGCGCGCGCGCTGCACGAGCAGTCGCAGCGCAAGACCCAGCGGTTCGTGGCGATCAACTGCGCTGCCATCCCCGAGAACCTGCTCGAGAGCGAGCTGTTCGGCTACGAGAAGGGTGCGTTCACCGGCGCCGTGCGGCAGACCCTGGGCAAGATCGAGCTCGCGAGCGGCGGCACCCTGTTCCTCGACGAGATCGGCGACCTGCCGATGTCGCTGCAGGCCAAGCTGCTGCGTTTCCTGCAGCAGCGCGTGATCGAGCGCATCGGCGGGCGCGAGGAGATCCCGGTCGATGTGCGCATCGTCTGCGCCACGCACCAGAACCTCAAGGACCTGATCGCTGCGGGCAAGTTCCGCGAGGACCTGTACTACCGGCTCGCGGAGATCGTGCTGCAGGTGCCGCCGCTGCGCGAGCGCAAGGGCGACGCGGCGCTGCTCGCGCACGCGTTCGTGCGCCGCTTCGCCGACGAGCAGCGTCGCACCAGCATGACCCTGGCGGCCGACGCGGTGAACGCGATCGAGAGCTACGCCTGGCCCGGCAACATCCGCGAGCTGGAGAACCGGATGAAGTCGGGGGTGATCATGGCCGACGGGCCCACGCTGCACGCCTCCGACCTGGGGCTGGCCGAGACCCCGGTGGATGCCGAGGTGTTCAACCTGCGCCGGGTCCGCGACCAGGCCGAGCGCGCCGCGGTCGTGCGCGTGCTGGCGCGGGTGAACGGCAACGTCAGCCGCGCCGCCGAGCTGCTCGGCATCAGCCGGCCGACGCTGTACGACCTGCTGGAGAAGTACGGGTTGCGCGAATGAGCGACACGACCGTCGACCCGCCCCGCGGCTGCACACGGCGTCCGTGCCGGCTGCTCATCGGCGTGCTCGCTGCAGGCCTGCTGCTGGCGGCGTGCAACGGGCGCGACTTCGACAGCTACATGCGCTCCGGCCGCGACTACCTCGCCCGCCACGACATCCACGCGGCGATGATCCAGTTCAAGAACGCCGTGCAGGCGCGGCCCGCGGATGCGCAGGCGCGTTACCTGCTCGGCGACTCGCTGCGCCAGGCCGGCGACCTGGACGCCGCGGAGATCGAGCTGCGCAAGGCGCGCGACGCGGGCTACGACGCCAACGCCGCCGCGCCGGCGCTGCTGCGGGTGCTGGTCGCACGCGGCGAGTACGACAAGCTGCTGGCCGAACCCTCCGGCAACGTCACCGCGCCTGCTGCGCTGGCCGAAGTCGAGGCGTTGCGCGGCCAGGCGCACCTGGGCCTCGGGCACCGTCACGAGGCGCGCAAATCGTTCGAGACCGCGCTGGCCACGGACCCCGCGAACCCGGGCGCCGCGCTCGGCCTCGCGCGCCTGGCCGCCGTCGCCGGCGATCTCGACGCGGCCGACCGGCAGGTCGACGAGGTGCTTGCCCGCACCCCCGGACACACCGAGGCGCTGCTGTTCAAGGGTGACCTGCAGTCGGTGCGTGGACGCGCGCAGGACGCGGTGAGGAGCTACGAACAGGTGATCGCGAAGGAGCCGCGCCACCAGGCGGCACACCTGCGGCTGGTGCCGCTCCTGCTGCGGCTGGGACAGGTGGACCAGGCACGGACCCGGGTCGATGCGCTGAAGAAGCTGGCGCCGCGCGCGCCCGGGGCGCAGTACCTCGACGCACTGGTGTACTACGCGCAGAACCGCCTCGACCTGGCGCGCACGGCCGTGCTCGAAGTCCTCAAGGCGGTGCCCGATCACAACCCGTCGCTGATCCTGGCCGGCGCGATCGAGCACGACAGCGGCCACTACGCCCAGGCCGAGGACCACCTGCGCAAGGTGCTGCAGGAGGCGCCGCGACTCGGCTATGCGCGCAGGCTGCTGGTCTCCACGCTGCTGCGCATGGGCGAAGCCGACCGGGCCCAGCGCGAAATCGCGCCCCTGCTGCAGCAGTCGATGCAGGACGTCGCGGTGCTGCAGCTGGCGGGAGAAGTCGCACTGGCCAACCGCAACGTGAAGCAGGCCGCCGCGTACTTCGAGCAGGCAGTCGCCCGCGACCCGGCCAACCTCGCCTCGCGCGTGCGGCTGGGCCAGGCGCGCCTGGCCGCTGGCGAGACCCAGCGTGCAATCGAGGACCTGGAGGCCGCTGCGAGGGCCGACACGCAAGGCTACCAGGCCGACGTGGCCCTGCTCACCATCCATCTGGACCGCAACCAGCTCGACCAGGCGCTCGGGCGGGCCGAGGCGCTGCTGCGCAAGCAGCCCGCCAACCCGCTCGCCTACAACATGCGCGGCCTCACGCTGCTCGCCCGCGGCGACGCCGCTGCCGCGCGCCACGACTTCGAGCGCGCGCTCGAGCTGCAGCCTGCCTATTTCCCGGCCGCGCACAACCTCGCCCTGCTCGACCGCCGCGACGGACAGCTGGCGCAGGCGCGCCAGCGCTACGAGAAGCTGCTGGAGCGCGACGCGCGCAACGAGCAGGCGCTGGTCGCGCTGGTGGAGCTGGCGCGCGAGACCGGCGCCGCGCGCACCGAGGTCGAAGCGGCCATCGACCGCGCGCTGAGGCACAGCCCGCAGTCGGTGCGTGCCCACCTGCACGCCATCTCCTACTGGCTCGAGGCGGGCGACGTCAAGCAGGCGCTCACCGCCGCCCAGGCGGCACAGGCCGCGCTGCCCGACAACCTGCAGGTGCTCGCGGCGCTGCGCCGGGCCCAGCTCGCCGCGGGCGACACCAACCAGGCGATCACGACGTTCGGCCGCGTCGCCGCCGCGCTGCCGCGCTCGCCGCAGCCGCTGCTCGCCCAGGCCGATGCGCTGAGCGCCGCCAGGTCCTGGGACAGCGCGCGCCAGACCCTGCAGAAGGCCCTGGACCTGCAGCCCGACCTGGCCGAAGCGTGGGGCAAGCTGGTTGCCATCGGCGTGGCGAGCGGCCGGTTCGACCAGGCGCTGGCGGATGCACGCACGATGCAGAAGCGCTGGCCGGCCCAGCCGCTCGGCTACCTCGCCGAGTCCGAGGTGCTGCAGGCGCAGGAGCAGTGGGTGGACGCCGACCGGGTGCTGCAGGCCGCGCTGCAGAAGCAGGACAACCCGGTGCTCGCGACCGCGCGGCTCACGCTGCTGCTGCGGCAGGGCCAACGGGCCCAGGCGGTGGCGTGGGGCGAGCGCTGGATCGCAGCCCACCCGAAGGATCGCGTCGTGCCCTCCTGGCTCGCGGAGGAGCGCCGCCTGGCGGCCGATCCCGCCGGCTCGGTGCGCTGGTACAAGGCCGCGCTGCGCGCGCAGCCCGATCACGTGCCCACGCTCAACAACCTGGCCCTCGCGCTCGGGCAGATGAAGGACCCGGCAGCGATCGGCTACGCGCAGAAGGCGCTCAAGCTCGCGCCACGGCACCCGGCGGTGCTCGACACGGCGGGTTGGCTGCAGGTGCAGGAAGGCGACCTCGACGCCGGCCTGCCGCTGCTGGAGCAGGCGCACGCACTGGCCCCGGCCTCGGCCGAGATCGAGCTCAACCTCGCCAAGGCGCTGCTCAAGGCCGGCCGCACCGATGCGGCCCGCACCCATCTCGAGGCCCTCAGCCGCCTGCCGCCCGCATCGCCCCTGCGCAAGGAAGCCGACGGCCTCCTGGTCCAACGCTGACGCATTCCATCCGGATCATCCGCCATGCACACCATCGCTGTAGTAGGCCTGGGCTACGTCGGGCTCCCGCTCGCGGTCGAGTTCGGCAAGCGCCATCGCACCATCGGTCTCGACCTGTCCGAGGAGAAGGTGGCGTCCTATCGCCGTTACGTCGATCCCACCGGGGAGGTATCGTCGGAGGCGCTGCGCGCCGCGGTGCGCCTCACCGCCACGACCGACCCTGCCGCCCTGCAGGAGGCGACCTTCGTCATCGTGGCCGTGCCCACGCCGGTGGACGAGGCGCACCAACCCGACCTCACGCCGCTGGTGGGTGCGAGCGAGGCGGTGGGACGCAACCTGCGGCGCGGCACCACCGTGGTGTACGAATCCACGGTCTACCCGGGTGCGACCGAAGAGGTGTGCATCCCGATCCTCGAGGCGCACTCGGGGCTGGCGTGGAAGCGCGACTTCTTCGTCGGTTATTCGCCGGAACGGATCAACCCGGGCGACCGCGAGCACACCCTCCCGCGCATCGTGAAGGTGGTCTCCGGTGACACGCCGGAGACCCTGGAGCGGGTGGCCGAGGTGTACGGCAGCATCGTGGGAGCGGGCGTGTTCCGCGCCAGCAGCATCCGCGTGGCCGAGGCAGCCAAGGTGATCGAGAACACGCAGCGCGACCTCAACATCGCGTTGATGAACGAGCTGGCCATCATCTTCCACCGCCTGGGCATCGACACGGCGGAAGTGCTGCGCGCGGCGGGCACCAAGTGGAACTTCCTGCCGTTCCAGCCCGGCCTGGTGGGCGGGCACTGCATCGGCGTGGATCCCTACTACCTCACGTACAAGGCCGAGAAGATCGGCTATCACCCACAGGTCATCCTCGCGGGGCGGCGGATCAACGACGGCATGGGCAAGTTCGTCGCCGAGCAGACCATCAAGCGCATGGTGCAGGCGGGCTTCTGCGTCAAGCAGGAGCACGTCACCGTGCTCGGCCTCACCTTCAAGGAGAACTGTCCCGACATCCGCAACACCCGGGTCGTCGATGTCGTGCGCGAGCTCGAGTCCTATGGTGCCACCGTCCACGTGCACGATCCGATCGCCAGTCCGCGCGAGGCCGAGCACGAATACGGGCTGAAGCTGTGCCAGTGGGACGAGATTCCCGAGTCGGGGGCCCTGGTGCTCGCGGTGGCGCACAGCGAATTCCGGCAGCGCCCCGCCGGCGACCTCGTGCGCAAGCTGCGCCCCGGCGGCGTCGTGATCGACGTCAAGCGCGTCACCGACCCCGCCGCGCTGCACGAGCAGGGCATCGCTTCATGGCGGCTGTGAGATGACGCCCGCACACCGCATCGATGAAGCTGCGCTGCCGGCGGCGCTGGCAGAGCGCCTTGCGCGACAGCGCCGCCGCTGGCTGGTGACCGGCGGAGCCGGCTTCATCGGCTCGCACCTGGTGCAGGCGCTGCTGGCCATGGGCCAGGACGTGGTGACGCTGGACAACCTGAGCCGGGGGCATCGCGCCAACCTTGAGCAGGCCGGTGCCGGCCATCCGGGCACCGCGCATCGCTTCATCGAAGCCGACATCTGCGACCTGGACGCGTGCCGCGAGGCCTGCGCCGACGCGGACTACGTGCTGCACCACGCGGCGCTGGGTTCGGTGCCGGGCTCGATCGCCGACCCGATCGCGACCAACGCGGCCAACGTCAACGGCTTCGTCAACATGCTGGTCGCGGCGCGCGACGCCGGGGTGCGCCGCTTCGTGTACGCGGCCTCCAGCTCGACCTATGGCGACGAAGCCTCGCTGCCAAAGGTCGAGGGCCGGATCGGCCGGCCGTTGTCGCCCTATGCGGTGACCAAGTACGTGAACGAGCTGTACGCCGACGTCTTCGCACGCTGCTACGACCTGGAGTGCATCGGCCTGCGCTACTTCAATGTGTTCGGCGCGCGGCAGGACCCGGACGGACCCTACGCGGCGGTGATCCCGCGCTGGGTCCGCGCCCTGCTGCACGGGCACCCGGTCGAGATCTTCGGCGACGGCGAGACCACCCGCGACTTCTGTTACGTGCAGAACGTGGTGCAGGTCAACCTGCTCGCGGCACTCGTGGCGGAAGGCGACGCGCTCAACCAGGTCTACAACGTGGCCGTGGGCGAGCGCACCTCGCTCAACACGCTCTATATGTCCCTGCGCACGCTCCTGGCCCGGCACGCCGGCCATGCCGCCCAGGCCCGCCCGCGCTACCGCGAGTTTCGCGAGGGCGACGTGCGCCACTCCCTGGCCGACATCTCCAAGGCCAGCCGGCTGCTGGGCTACCGGCCCACCCACCGCCTCCACCAGGGACTGGAGGAGGCGCTGCCCTGGTACGTCCAGGCCTACCTCCCCGAAGGCCTGGCGACCGCCTCCTGACCGCCCCCCGGCCGGGCTGGCCAGCGGGACCGAAAATCGAGTAGAATCGCGGGCTTTGCTCCGCGGCGGCGGTATTCTCGGGTAGTAAAGATATAAAGCCGCGGGCGGTTCGCAAGTCCGACTCGACACATCAATTAGGGGGAGTCATGTCAGCCGCACTAATCTTCGCGCTCGCGTGCGCGATCGTGGCCGTCGTCTACGGGGCCATCTCGACATCCTGGGTGCTCAGCAAGCCCGCGGGCAACCAGCGGATGCAGGACATCGCCGCCGCCGTGCAGCAGGGCGCGAAGGCGTACCTGAACCGGCAGTACCGCACCATCGCGATCGTGGGCGTGGCGCTGCTGATCATCATCGGCCTGGCGCCGGGCCTGGGCTGGACCACCGCCATCGGCTTCCTGATCGGCGCCGTGCTGTCCGGCGCCGCCGGCTACATCGGCATGAACGTCTCGGTGCGCTCCAACGTGCGCACCGCCGAGGCCGCCACCCAGGGCCTCAACGCCGCGCTGGACGTCGCCTTCCGCGGCGGTGCCATCACCGGCATGCTGGTGGTCGGTCTGGGCCTGCTGGGCGTGGCCGGCTTCTACGGCGTGCTCAAGGCAACGGGCGGCAGCACCGGGGACCTGCGTCACCTCCTGCACCCGATGATCGGGCTGGCGTTCGGCTCCTCGCTGATCTCCATCTTCGCGCGTCTGGGCGGCGGCATCTTCACCAAGGGTGCCGACGTCGGCGCCGACCTGGTGGGCAAGGTCGAGGCCGGCATCCCCGAGGACGATCCGCGCAACCCCGCGGTCATCGCCGACAACGTCGGTGACAACGTGGGCGACTGCGCGGGCATGGCGGCCGACCTGTTCGAGACCTACGCCGTGACCGTGGTGGCCACCATGCTGGTGGGCGCCCTGGCCTTCGCCAACTTCGGCGACAACGCGGTGCTCTACCCGCTCGCGCTCGGCGGGGTCTCGATCATCGCCTCGATCATCGGCTGCTTCTTCGTCAAGGCGAAGGAAGGCGGCAAGATCATGAACGCGCTGTACAAGGGCGTCATCATCGCGGGCGTGCTCTCGCTGGTCGCGTTCTACCCGATCACCACCTGGATCATGGGCGACGTCGCCAGCGTCAGCGGCGGCGCGGTCACCCCGTTCAAGCTCTGGGTCGCCGCTGCGATCGGCATCATCCTGACCGGCGCGCTGATGTGGATCACCGAGTACTACACCGGCACCGAGTTCGCGCCGGTCAAGTACGTCGCGCAGGCCTCGACCACCGGGCATGCGACCAACATCATCGCCGGCATCGCCGTCTCGATGAAGGCGTGCGCGCTGCCGGTGCTGGCGGTGTGTGCCGCGATCATGTCCTCGTACTGGGTCTGCGGCGGCGGCACCACCGGCCTGTACGGCATCGCGGTGGCCGCCACGGCCATGCTGTCGATGGCCGGCATCATCGTGGCGCTCGACGCCTACGGTCCGATCACCGACAACGCTGGCGGCATCGCCGAGATGGCCGAGATGCCCAAGTCGGTGCGCAACATCACCGACCCGCTCGACGCCGTGGGCAACACCACCAAGGCGGTCACCAAGGGCTATGCGATCGGCTCGGCCGGCCTGGCCGCGCTGGTGCTCTTCGCCGACTACACGGCCGCGCTGAAGGGCGTTGGCCTGAACGCGACGTTCGACCTTTCTGATCCCAAGGTCATCATCGGCCTGTTCATCGGCGGCCTGATCCCGTTCCTGTTCGGCGCGATGGCGATGGAAGCCGTGGGCCGCGCGGCCGGTTCGGTGGTCGAGGAAGTGCGCCGCCAGTTCCGCGAGATCAAGGGCATCATGGAAGGCAAGGCCAAGCCGGAGTACGACAAGGCGGTCGACATGCTGACCACCGCGGCGATCAAGGAGATGATGATCCCGTCGCTGCTGCCCGTGGTGGTGCCGATCCTGGTCGGCCTCATCCTCGGCCCGGCCGCGCTCGGCGGCCTGCTGATGGGCACCATCGTCACCGGCCTGTTCGTCGCGATCTCGATGACGACCGGGGGCGGCGCGTGGGACAATGCCAAGAAGTACATCGAGGAAGGCCATCACGGCGGCAAGGGCTCCGACGCCCACAAGGCCGCGGTGACCGGCGACACGGTCGGCGACCCCTACAAGGACACCGCCGGCCCGGCCGTCAACCCGCTGATCAAGATCATCAACATCGTGGCCCTGCTGCTGGTGCCGCTGCTGCCCGGCGCGGTCACCGGCGGCGAGCACGCCCCCGCACCGCAGAGCGCGGCACCGGCTGCCGTGGCAGAGAGCACTGCCCCCGCGCCGGGGAAGCCCGAGCTCGGCACGACCGGCAGCACCACGCAGGAGCCGGCCAAGCCGCAGTAGGTCGCGGCGTCCGCTCAAACGAAAAGCCCCGCGATGCGGGGCTTTTTTGTTGACTGCGTCGCCGACTGCGTTCGGCAACGACTGCTGGCGTCAGGCCACTGCCTGCACCTTCCTGCCGCGGCGTTCGCCGAACCGACGCTCGGGAAACGCGATCGCATGGTGCTGCTTGCGCCGATCGTCCTCTCGCTTGTCCAGGGGCACGTCGACGGGCAGGTCGTTGACCGAGTAGGCCCGATAGGAGGTGTGCAGCGCCAGATGCAGCAACTGCATGCTGCGCTTGGCCGCGAGCATCACCTTGGTCTGGATGCGGTCGGTGGTCGCATAGCGCTTCACCACCTCCAGCGCGACCTTCGGGTGCTCGTCGTCGTAGCGCGCGTGCTCGCGCATCCACTTGTACGTCTTCGGATTCATGTCCACGCCGGGCTTGCCGCGGTACGCCTCGAACCCGTCGACCACCTGCCGCGACAGCTCGCCGGTGATGCCTTCGATGGCATAGCTGGTCGCCGCCACGGCCTCCGCCAGCGACCCCTTGGTGTTGATGTACCACAGCCAGTCGGTCAGCGACTGCACGTCCCGCAGAAGCGGCGTCCGGCCCTCGGCCAGATCGAGCATGGCTTGCCGGCGCACGCCGAATCCCTGCCCCATCCAGAGCCAGTGCTCTGCGTGCGCCTTCTCGACCCGGATGTTGTCGATGAGGTAGGAGCGCCCGTAGTCGTCCTCGACCTTGATCAGGGCTTCCGCGAGGAACTTGGGGAAGGCATGGATGAACGGATAGATCTGCAGGATCCACCCCTGCATCTCGTCGAGCGTCATGGTCGTGCCCGAGACCGCCCGCGCCCATTCGCTGTGGATCAGCTCCTCCCGATACGGACGAAGGAAATCATCCATAGTCTGCACCCAGACCGGATGTGGGGAGAGTTCGTACATCGAGCCCATCTTGTAGGTCCCTCTTGCTTCTTGGACGGGTGCCGCAGGCGGCGATCCCGTGAACTTGTCGTCGGGGTGGGAGCGGCGACGAAGTGGCGAAGCCACCCGTCCCACGATCGAGTGTATGGGCAAACCGTTACAGGTTCAAGTGACACCCGACCCCAAGACTTCTCGGGAACCCCCTGAATTTCTAACAAAACGGGAGATTATGCAGATTTGACATATGACGTCCTGCGCGGGCGTCATGTTCAGGCGACCCGGCTGGCCACCTTGAGCCGGGGTTCGAAGGGCCGGGGCTTGGCCACGCCGTAGCCCTGCGCGTAGTCCACGCCGATCTCGCGCAGTGCGGCCATCACGCGGTCGCTGTCGACGAACTCCGCGATGGTCTGCTTGCCCATCACGTGGCCCACACTGTTGATCGCCTCCACCATGGCGCGGTCGATCGGGTCGTCCGCCATGTCCTTGACGAAGCCGCCGTCGATCTTCAGGTAGTCCACGGGCAGGTGCTTGAGGTAGGCGAACGAGGACATGCCCGCACCGAAGTCGTCCAGCGAGAAGCGGCAGCCGAGCGCCTTCAGTTCGCGGATGAAGTGGGTGGCCTTGTCCAGGTTCGCGATGGCAGCGGTCTCCGTGATCTCGAAGCAGATGGTCTCGTGCGGGAGGGAGAACAGGGACAGCTGCTCGCGGACGAAGTCGAGGAAGCGCTCGTCCGTGATCGACGCACCGGACAGGTTGATCGCACACAGGTCGATCTGGTCGTGCGCGCTGTTGCCCCGGATGCGCGAGAGCGTCGCCAGCGCGGTGCGGATGACCCAGCGATCGATGGCCGGCATCAGGTTGTAGCGCTCGGCCGCCGGGATGAACGCCATCGGCGGGACCATCTCGCCCTTCTCGTCGAGCATCCGGACCAGGAGCTCGCAGTGGGTGCCGCCGCCACGGACCGGGCGCACCGGCCGGATGTCCTGGGAATAGAGCACGAAGCGGTTCTCGTCGAGCGCCTTCTGCAGCCGACCGACCCACTCCATCTCCCCCTGCCGGATGTTGAGCTCGCTGTCGTCGGGGTGGTAGACCTGCACCCGGTTGCGGCCCTTCTCCTTGGCCATGTAGCAGGCCGTGTCCGCCGCGCGCATGACCTCGGCGAGCGTGAACAGCGTATCCGACACGTTCACCAGGCCGATGCTCACGCCGATGTTGAACCTCAGGTGCGCCCACGCGAAGTGGAAATCCGTCACCGTCTGGCGCAGCTTGTCGGCGATGCGCATCGCGGCGTCAGCGGGGCAGTTCTCGAGCAGGACGCCGAACTCGTCGCCGCCCAGCCGGCCCAGGGTGTCGCCTTCGCGCAGGCAGTTCTGCAGCAGCACTGCGATCTGCCGCATCAGCTGGTCGCCCGCCGCGTGGCCACAGGTGTCGTTCACGACCTTGAACTGGTCCAGGTCGAGATACATGACCGCGTGGTGCCGCCCGAGTTGCGCCGTGGACTGAAGGGCGAGCCCGAGCCGGCGCTCGAACTCCGTGCGGTTGATCAGGCCGGTGAGCGCGTCGTGGCTGGCCTGGTAGGACAGCTTGGCCGCGTACTGGCGCTCGCGGCTCACGTCGTGCAGGACCAGCACCACGCCGGTGATCAGGCCGGCGCGGTTGCGAATCGGCGCCGCGGAGTGCACCACCGGCACCTCCATCCCGTCGTTGCGCACGAGCAGGATGTTGGCGCTCGCCTCGATCGTGCGCTCCTCGTTCAGCACGAGCTCGATGGGGCTCGGCGCTGCGCGCCGCTGCAACTCGTCCACCAGGCGGAACAGGGCCTGCACGGGAAGTCCCCGTGCGTTGGTCATCTTCCAGCCGGTCAACTCCTCGGCCACCGGGTTGAGGTACTCGACCCAGCCTTCGATGTCGGTGGTGATGACGCCGTCCGCGATGGAGGCCAGCGTCACCTGGGCCCGCTCCTTCTCGTTGAAGAGCTCCGCGGCCGCCACCTTCATCTCGGTGATGTCGGTGATCGCACCGGCCATCCGCACCGGCTTGCCCTGCGCATCCGCCACCGATTGCCCCCGGGTGCGGAACCAGCGGTAACCGCCCGCCTTGGTGCGCAGCCTCATCTCAACGTCGTAGGCCGTGCCCTGCTCCAGGTGCGCGTTCAGCGACGCGACCACGAAGTCGCGGTCGGCCTGGTGCAGATGGTCGAGGAAGGTCTCCCACGACGCCTCGAGCTCGTGCTCCTGATAGCCGAGCAGCCCGAACACGCGCGGCGAGAAGTACCACTCGCCCGTCGCGATGTTCCAGTCCCAGAGTCCGTCGTTGCTGCCGCGCACGGCAAGCTGGAAGCGTTCCTCGGAAAGCTTGAGCGCGTGCTCCGCGGCCTCGCCACGCTGCAGCATGCGCCGGGAGAACAGCACACCAAGCGGTACGAGCAGGGCGGGTGTACCCAGCGTCAGGACGGCCAGGATGAGCTTGGTGATGCGGTTGGCGTCGCCCAGCGTATTGGAGAACTCGATCTCGAGCGGTGTCAGGCGGGCGTTCACCTCGTGGATGCGCTGCACGATCGGAGCGAGTTGTGCGGCGGAGCGATCTCCACGCTTGATCCGTTGGTGCAGTTCGTCGGCGGCCTTGTCGAGATCGGCGATGTGGCGGTCACCCTCCTCCCACACCAGCTTGACCTTCTCGATGTACCAGATGTGACGGAAGCGACGGTAGAGGCGGATGACCCCGTCGATGTCGTCGGGGTGGTCACCGCCTTCGAGCAGGAGCCTCCACGTGAGGTCGTAGTCGAGCGTCGGCTTTTCCATCTCGATGCGCGCCAGGCCGAGCTTCTGCGGCACCGAGATGTTGGCGAGGTATTCGAGGTAGTGGGCCTCGGAGAAGGTCTCGGCGTAGCGCAGGAGGTGGAAGACGGACTCCTTCTGCGCCTTGGACCAGCGGCTCTCGCCCTCGACGAATGCGCGGGCGGCCGAGAGGATGTCGGTGACCTGGATCGCCAGGACCACCAGGAGCACCACGATGACCAGGAACGGCCAGATCAGCCCCAGCAGGCGCCGGTTGACGGGCATGAGCTTGAGCAGTTCCCGCGGAGGGGCCGCCAGGGCACGCAGGCGCCCGTGCGCAATCGCAGCCGATTTGGCACGAACGTACTTCTGGGGATCGTGTTGCGGCGGCAACACCGGGTCTTGCATCGGGTTTTGCTCTGGCTGATCCAGTGTCGACTGGGTCGAACTGCTGTTCTGTTATGCAACGCGGGCCCGCAACGGCGCGCAGCCCGGCCAGCACGACCGGCAATCGTAACTACGGCTTTGCAGATCAGGTCTTTAGACAGAGCACAAGCAATACGCAGGCCGCCGCAACCCACCCGGCGGCGCATGCGCGGGGGCGGACCTCGCACACTCGCTCCACGGCACTCAGATGTGAGTATTCACTCTCTTTCGAGAGGCTGGCGCCCCGTGACCTTGCCTGGGAGATCAGGCCGTCAACGGCACCCGCGTGCGTCGATCGCCCTGACGCCGGTCGGGGAATGTGATGGCCTGCTGCCGCGAACGTCGCTCCGCCGTGCGCAGGTCGATGATGGACGATTCGATGCCCAGGCCAGCCGCCGCAGGGAGGACCCGCCCCCGCGCGATGACTTCGATCGGGGCGACTTCGAGCGTCCGGCATTGTCGGAGCCGGAACAGGGTCCAGAGTCCAGCCAGCGTGCTGACGCGGCGGTGCTCGATGCCAGCCTCCTCGCTGAGGATGCGGGCGGCGAGCGGCTGGGCGCCACGGGGCAGGGATGGGTAGACATGATGGGTGGCGTGCGCATTCAGCCCACCCATGATCAGCTGCGCGAAGAACGAGTCGGGGTACAGGTCCCAGGTGGTGCGCAACTGACGCAGCGACGGATCGGCAGTGTCCCGGCCAACCGGGATGGCGTGCGAGAGCAGGCCGAGGTAATTGCCGCACAGGAGCAGGAACAGGATCGCCGGCAGCAGCGCGACCGGCAAGAGGCTCCAGAGCAGCGTCACGCGGACCGCCATGCCGGCCCATTCGTGCCACGTCGGCCGCCGGACGAGACGGACGACATCCCAGCGGATGTAGATCAGCACCATGACCAGCAGATTCCACATGTCGCCGGCCATGGAGCCCCCGCGCAGGTACATCCTGTCGTCGCGCGAGTAGGGATGGATGTGGTGGATGACATTGTGGCCATGCACCCATGAAGCGCGGCTGAACAGCAGGCAATCCAGGGTGAGGAACCCGATCACGCGGTTCAGCCAGCGCTGCGGGACGAACGCCTGATGCATGGCGTCGTGACCGACCATGAGGAGGCAGAACCATGACCAACCGAACGCCAGGGAGAGCAGGATCACGGGCAACGGCCGCGTCTCCCCCTGCAGCAGCCACAGGCTCACGGCGAAGACCGTGAGCTGGACTGCCGCCTGCGCCCAACCCCACCCGTACATCGACAACGGCAACGCTCGCGGCTGCCGTTGCCGGATGCGCTCTCTCAGCGCGGCATCTGCGCCCATCGCCCGCGACACATCCAGTCTCCTCGAAGCGAGGTGTCCCCGGCACGAGCACCGGCCCATGCGATCAGGCGAAAGCAGTCGCGTGCTGCGAGGGGCTGCTCCGGACACACCATCCGTCGGGCTCGGATTTTCGCTCAGTGTCGTGGCGGATGCGAGATCTTTCGCATCATCGCGTCCAGCACGGCCCGGTCGGAATCTGCCGACGTACCGGAAAAACGCGCAACCGCGGCTCGCCGCGCAGAGGACGACTGCGAGTGCTAGGAGTCCAGGCCTTCGTCTGCGATCTGGGTCGGTGCCGACACCCACAGCTCGTAGCCGTCCGGGTCGGGAACGAAGAACTCGCGCGTGTCGAACTGCGTCTCGCTGATGTCGCTGGCGGGGAAGCCGCCTGCCTTCAGCTGCTGGTGCACCGCATCGAGGTCGTCCACGCGCAGGTAGACCACCCAGCTCTGGCCGATCGCCGGGCTGAGGCGGATCTGCTGGTCGGCGTTGAGCTGCTGCAGCATCAGTTCCGCGCCGGCCGACCGCAGCCAGCACCAGGCCATGCGGCCCTCGTCATCGTAGGAGTCGGCGACCTCCAGCCCGAAGAAGCGGCGGTAGAAGTCGCGCGAACGGTCGATGTCGGACACGCCGAGGCTGGGGATGAGCTTGGTGGCAGGCATGGGTCAGCGGGCGCTGTTCTCGATCCGGCAGTGGCGATCGACGCATTGCAGGCGCGGCTCGGGCAATGCGACGCAGGCACCGGCCGGCTGCGCCTTGCGCTGGATGTCCTCGTGCAGAAGGTTGTACTCGAACGCCCTGGCCTCGAGCGCATCGCGGTTGTTGGCAAAGCTGGAGTAGGCGAGATACTCCGCGGGCCCGCCGCACGGCAGGGTGCCGAGCGCGAGCGCACGGCAGTGGACCAGGTTGGTGCAGGTCGCCGGCCCGATCAGCTTCACGATCTCCGCATACAGCGCAGCGAGCTCCTCGCGATCAGGATCCCCGGCGCCGGCATCGAACGCGAGTATGCCGGCGAACGCAGCGAGCGCGCAGGCCATCCTTGCCCGCGCCATCGCCGGCATCGCGCCCTACTCCTTCACGATCACGCCGCAAGCGATGCGGCCGCCGCCAGCGCAGCCCTTGATCTCGCCTTCCGGGCAGTACGTATCGGGATCGGTGTGGACGATGACGGACGAGCCATCCGGGTCGAACACGCTGAGCGGGCCGGACGAGAGCGTGATGCGGCTGGTGGTGGTCTGCATGACGCCGCTGGCACCGCGCACCTCGATGTTGATCAGGTCGCCGCTATGGTAGGGATGGTTGCCGTCCGGTGCGCTCTTGCCGGCTGGACCCGGATCGAAGTGGCCCTTCGCCTCGCTGCACGGCTTGCACGCGCCCACCTCATGGATGTGCACTGCATGCTTGCCGTCGGCCGCGCCCTGCAGCTCCAGCTTCACGTCCACCAGCTTCACGCCCTCCACCGAGGGACGTTCCACGAGCTCGAGCCGGCCCTGGATGCCGGGGTCGTCGCAGCCGTTGATCACCGCGTAGGCGCGGACCGGCTGGTCGGCCGCCATCGCGGGCGCTGCAGCCGCAGCGCCCAGGAGTGCGCAGCCGGCCAGCGCCGCGCGGGACAGTTGGTGCTTCATCGGAACCCCCCTCATGCGACAGTGATGCGGGCGTCGAGATAGACGTCCTGGATTGCGTGCAGCAGCTTGACGCCTTCGGCCATCGGACGCTGGAACGCCTTGCGTCCCGAGATCAACCCCATGCCGCCGGCGCGCTTGTTGATCACCGCGGTGCGCACCGCCTCGGCGAAGTCGTTCTCGCCCGATGCGCCGCCCGAGTTGATCAGGCCCGCCCGGCCCATGTAGCAGTTGGCGACCTGGTAGCGGGTGAGATCGATCGGATGGTCGCTGGTGAGCTCGGTGTACACCCGCTTGTCGGTCTTGCCGTACGGGTTCTCCTTCGAGCTGAGCGCGTTGTAGCCGCCATTGTTCTCCGGTAGCTTCTGCTTGATGATGTCCGCCTGGATGGTCACGCCGAGGTGATTGGCCTGGCCGGTGAGATCGGCAGACAGGTGGTAGTCCTTGTCCGTCTTGAAGTGGCTGTTGCGCAGGTAGCACCACAGCACCGTGGCCATTCCCAGCTCGTGCGCGGCCTGGAACGCCTGGCTCACCTCGACGATCTGGCGCGAGGACTCGACGGACCCGAAGTAGATCGTTGCGCCCACGGCCACGGCGCCCATGTCGCGCGCCTGCTTGACGCTGGCGAAGAAGATCTGGTCGAACCGGTTCGGGTAGGTCAGGAACTCGTTGTGGTTGAACTTGAGCAGGAACGGAATCTTGTGCGCATACCGGCGCGATACCGCCCCGAGCACCCCGAGCGTCGAGGCCACCGCGTTGCAGCCGCCCTCGATCGCCAGCCGCACGATGTTCTCCGGATCGAACATCGCCGGGTTCTTCGCGAACGAGGCCCCCGCGCTGTGCTCGATGCCCTGGTCCACCGGCAGGATCGACACGTACCCGGTGCCGCCCAGGCGGCCATGCGAGAGGATCTGCTGCAGGCTGCGCAGGACCGGCGGCGTCCGGTCGCTCATCGCAACCACCCGGTCGACGAAGTCGGGCCCGGGCAGGTGCAGGGATTCCCGGGGGATGCCCCTGCAAACGTGGTCGAGCAGGCTGGCCGCCTCGGCGCCGAGCAGGGCTTCGATATCGGTGCTTGCGTTCACTGCAGCGTTCATGGTGCAACCCTCCTTGGAGCCGAGTCGGCATTATCCTCCGCCGAGGCAGGTGCGGGGGAGCAGCCATCGCGCCGGGCATGCCGCTTGATGTAGCCGCCTGTCCCTCGCCTCCGGCACACCCGATGAACGCGCTCTGGCATCGCTGCGGCACGGCACTGGCGGTCCTGATCGCTTCGATGGCATCGCCCGCAGCGGCCGCCGAGCCATGCGGCCGGGACCTGCCGCCCGCGCAAATCCGCGTGAGCGCCGAGCACACCTTCCCGCGCGTGAGTTACGCACACAGCTCCGGCGAGATCCGCCGCCAGCTCGGGTCCGCGCCGCGCACGATCGCCCTGGGCCTCACCCAGAGCAGCACGGCGCTCTCGGTCGAAGTCCAGCTGCAGTCGGTGCGCGATGCAGGCGGCGAGTTGCTGTGCGCGCGGCCCGAGGTCAGCGTGACGCTGCGCCACGCACACCTCGACGTGTGGATCGCCAGTGAGCTGCAGCGCGATGCCTGCGTCTCCGCGATCGTCCTCGAGCACGAGATGCAGCACGTGGCCATCGAGCGCGACACCCTGGACTGGGCTGCACAGCAGCTCGAATCGCGCCTGCAGGCCTGGTACCGGGACCGGGTGTTGCAGGGCAGCGAAAGGGATATAAAGGCCGGGCTGGTGCACGACTTCGCCCAGCGCTGGACCCCTGTCCTGGAGGAACTGCTCGACTCCAGCCGACCCCGGCATGCCGCCTTCGACCAGCGCGACAGCTATGGCGACGCCAGCGCCTGCGGCGGCGAGCTGTTCCGCTCCGCCCGGCACCTCCAGTAGATCCCGCCCCGTCAGTGTGAATTTGTCACACCTGGCACGGCAGCAGTTCGCAGAGTCCCGGCCGGTCCGTGCCGTACATTGTGACCATGGCACTTGGATGAAGGAGCCGGAAATGACCAACCGAATCGTGACCAGCCTCGTGATCGCGGCCTTGATGGCCGGCTCCAGTGCATTGGCCCGCCCGTTCAACCCGGCGGACCCCGATTCGCCGGTCGCGCAGGTGCGCACCGACGTCCACGACAGCCGCTGCGTGCTCGGTGCCGACGACAACCGCTGCCAGCCGGGCTACTGATCGCCAACCCTGTTTCTGCTGTCTCCTCCCCTTCGGCCCGCTCCGGCGGGCCTTTTCTTTGGCCGCAGGCGCTGCATAATCGCGTGGCCGTCGGCGTGACGGCGACCGGCAGGCGGGCCCGTACCCATGCAGGTATTCCTCAGCTACGCCGCGCAGGACCGGCCCGCGGCCGAGGCGGTCCGTCTCGCACTCGCCGGCGCCGGTCACGACGTGTTCTTCGACCGCGAGGACCTGCCGCCGGGCGAGGAGTACGACCAGCGCATCCGGCGCGCCATCGAATCGGCCGACCTCGTCGTCTTCCTGCTCACGCCCGATGCAGTCGACGCCGGCAGCTACACCCTCACCGAGCTCGACATCGCACGCAGCACCTGGCCCCACCCGGCCGGGCGCGTGCTTCCGGTCATGCTGCGACGCGTGCCGTTCGACCAGATCCCCGCCTACCTCAAATCCGTCACGATCCTGCAGCCCGCGGGCAATCCCGCCGCGGACGTCGCCGCCGCGGTAGAGCGAATGGAACGCCAGCGCGTGCGGCGGAAGCTCGCGGTGAGCGCGCTCGGCCTGGCCGGCTTGGCTGCAGTGGCAGCTGTCGCCCTGCTCGCGTGGCACGGTCGTGGCACCTCGCCCACCATCACCGGCCGCGACGGCGCCGTCTCGGTGCTGGTGCCCGCGGGGACGTTCGTCATGGGCGACGACGAGGAATCGCCGCGCCGCGAGCGGTGGCTCGACGCGTACTACATCGACCAGCACGAAGTGACGGTAGCCCGCTACGCGAGCTTCCTCGAGTCCTCCGGGGGCCTGAAGCCGCCCGCGGACTGGGAAGGCCTGGACACGCAGGCGCACGGCGGACTTCCCGTCGTCGGCGTGGATTGGAACGACGCCGCGGCGTACTGCAAGTGGGCCGGCCGGCGTCTTCCGTCGGAAGCCGAGTGGGAGAAGGCCGCGCGTGGCACCGACCAGCGCCGCTATCCGTGGGGCAACGAGGCGGCGACGCTCGACCGCGCCAATTTCGCCAATGCGTCGCCCGAAGCCTACGACGGCGGCCTTGCGCCGGTGGGTGCGCATCCGCAGGGCAGGAGCACCTACAACGTCCACGATCTGGCCGGCAACGCCGCGGAATGGGTGGCCGACTGGCACTCCGACAGCTTCGCGCATGCGGACGCGCGCAACCCGAAGGGCCCGGACGCAGGCACCGCGCGCGTGATCCGCGGCGGCGGCCGCTTCGATCCGGCTGATCGCATCACTGCCACCCGACGCTTCCATGCCAGCCCGGACACCCGGTCGCCCGACATCGGATTCCGCTGCGCGCGGGACGAAGGCTGAAGGGTATCCGGCGCGGTTGCTTCCGCCGGTTGTGCAAGGTAGTCGGGGTGATGAATGCGAGGTCACCGCGCCAGCACCTGCGACCCGCAGCCGCGGTGTTCCCTTTCTCCCCTTGCGGGAAAGGGCTGGGGTGAGGGGGAATCCACCCCGAACTCCTCGGTAGCCTGACCGAGGACTATACTGCCGTCATGCCGCCCCGCCGGAAGCTCGCAGCCATCCTCTGCGCCGACGTCGCAGGGTACTCCCGCCTCATGGCCGGTGATGAGGCCGGCACATTGCAGGCGTTGAACGCGGCCCGCGCCGCCGTCGGGAAGAAGCTCCTCGATTTGACAGCGAACGATCCCTACTTCCAGGGCGCTCTGGGGTGGAGCTATGGCCGGCTTGGGCAAACCCAACGGGCGAAGGCGATAGTCACTCGGTTGCAGGCCGCATCGAAGACGCGCGAGGTTCCTCCGCCCGCGATCTACTACGTGTACCTCGGTCTCCAGGATCAGGAGCGCGCTCTGGATTGGATGTACAAGGCGTACGAGGGCCGCTGGGCAGACATGGCATGGATTGGTGTCGGCCCCGAATACCAATGACTGCGCTCGAACCCCCGCTTCCAGGCCCTGCTGAAGAAGATGAAGCTGGACGGCTGAGCGCCCCGTAACCGGGCTGCAGCCGCTCGCAGTCCTGCACCGTCACCGCCCGGAGGGGGCATACTGTCCCCCTCCACACCGCGGTCCGCCCATGCCCACGCTGACCGGCTGGCTCTCGCGCATCGGCCTGGAGCGCTATGCCGCTCGCTTCGAGCTGGAGCGCATCGACCTCGACGTCCTGCCCGACCTCACCGAGGCAGATCTCGAGCGGCTGGGCGTCGCCCTCGGCGACCGCAAGCGCCTGCTCAAGGCCATCCGCGACCGGCACCCGGCCGCGGGTGCAACTGGCCGGTCCACGGCGGCGCCGATGGTCGAGCTGCGCCAGGTGACCGTTCTGTTCGTCGACCTGTCCGGATACACCCAGCTGACCACTTCGCTCGGCGCAGAGCGCACCCATGCGCTGGTCCAGCGCTTCTACGGCATGGTCAGCGCGATCGTCCGCAGCCATTCGGGCGCCGTCGAGCGTCACATCGGCGATGCGGTGATGGCGGTGTTCGGGCTGCCGGTCGCGCACGGCAACGACCCGGAGCGTGCGTTGCGAGCCGCGCAGGCCATGCACGAAGCGATGCCTGGGCTCGGCGCCGAAATCGGCCGCCCGGTCCTGGTACACGCCGGCATCGCCAGCGGTCAGGTGGTTGCCAGCCGCGCCGCCGGAACCGACGACTTCGCCACTGTTGGCGACGCCGTGAACCTGGCTGCGCGCCTGGTCAACCTGGCCCAGCCGGGCGATACGGTCATCTCCGACGCGGTGCACCGCGCGGCCGGCGCCATCGTATCCGCCGAGTCCGTCGGCGAGGTGTCGGTGAAGGGCTTCGAGCAGCCGGTGCGCGCATGGCGCGTCGCTGCGTGGCGCGCCGAACGCAGCGAGCGCGCGCCGCTGGTCGGTCGTGAAGCGCAGCTCGAACAGTTCGACGCACTGTGTGAGGCATGCGCGGCCCGCCGGCAAGGCGCCTGGGTGGTCGTGCGCGGCGAGGCCGGCATCGGCAAGACCCGGCTGATCGAGGCGTTCGCGGATGCCGCGCGGCAGCGCGGGTTCGCGGTCCACGCCGCGCTGGTGCTCGACTTCGGCGCCGGGCGCGCGCTGGATCCGGTCCGGCGGCTGGCGGCGAGCGTCGCCGGTGCTCCGGCGGACGTCGACGATGCCGGGCGCGCGGCCTGGCTGGTGCACGCGCGCCGGCACGGGCTGGTGCTGGAGGACGAGACGATGGTGGCCGCCGATCTGCTCGGTCTGCCGCTGCCCGAGTCGCTGCGCCCGCTGTACGACGCGATGGACAACGCCACGCGCCAGCGTCGGCGCGCGGCGCTGGTGGTCGAGCTGGTTCGGCGCGCGAGCCTGGAACGGCCGCAGCTGCTGCTGGTGGAGGATGTGCATTGGGCGGCGCCGGAAGCCCTCGACACGCTCGCCGCCCTCACCCACGGCATCGCCGGACATCCGGTCGCCATCGCGGTGACCTCGCGCGTACAGGGCGACCCGGCAAGCGGCACATGGGGTGAGCGGCTCAACCATCAGCTGCGTACGCTGGTGATCGACCTGCAGCCGCTGCCGGCGGCTGCGGCGCAGACGCTTGCTCGCGCGCTCGGCGGGACCGACGATGCAGCGTTGCAGGCGCTGGTCGACCGGGCCGGCGGCAACCCGCTCTACCTGGAACAGCTGCTGCGCAACGCGGCGGCGGGCGCCCGCGAGACCCTGCCGGGCTCGATCCAGAGCATCGTGCTCGCCCGCCTGGACCGGTTGGGGCTGCGCGACCGCCGTGCATTGCAGGCCGCCAGCGTGCTCGGGCAGGTGTTCTCCCTGCCGTTGCTGCGCCACCTGCTCGAGGACGACGGTTACGAGTGCGCCCGGCTGGTGGAGGAGCACCTCGTGCGCGAGATCGATGAAGGCTACCTGTTCGCGCATGCGCTGGTGTGGGAGGGCACCTACCTCTCGCTGCTGAGCGAGCAGAAGCGCGACTGGCACGTGCGTGCCGCGGACTGGTTCGCGCAACGCGACCCGTTGCTCACAGCCGAGCACCTGGACCGCGCGCAGGACCCGCGCGCACCCGGTGCCTACCTCGAGGCGGGCCGCGCGGAGAGTGCAGCGCACCGGCCCGAGCGTGCGCTGCAGGCACTGGAGCGCGGGATCGCGATCGCCGGAGACGACGCGGAGCGCGCCAGCCTGCTCGCCGAATCAGCGCACTTGCTGCCGACGCTGGGCAGGACACAGGAGGCCCTGGACGCCGCCCGTCGCCTGCTTGAGAGCGCCACCGATGCGCGGGAACGCGCACGCGCGCGCATCGGCATCGCCAACGCCCTGCGTCTGCTCGACCGCCACCAGGAAGCGCTGGATGTGCTGCAGGCAGCGCAGGACGAGGTGCCTGCGGCACTGGATCACGCCGACCATTCCCGTATCCACAACCTGCGCGGCGCGCTGTTCTTTCCGCTCGCACGGGTTCGCGAGGGACTGGAAGAGCAGACCCGTGCGCTCGAGCAAGCCCGGCTGGCCGGCTCGATCGAGCTGCAGCTGCGCGCGCTGAGCGGGCTCGGCGACGCGCACTATGCCGGCGGCCGCCTGGTGTCCGCCCATGACAGCTTCAAGGAGTGCGTGGAGCTGAGCCGGGCGCACCGGATCGTACAGGTGGAGGCAGCGAACCTGCCGATGCTCGCGATCGGCGCCTATTTCGTGGCCCGGATCGACGCAGCCCTGGAACATGCACGGGCCGGCCTGGCCTTGGCACGGCGCCTGTCCAACCCCAGAGCCGAGGTCATCTCGCACCACTCGATCTGCATGGTCGCGGTCGAGACCGGGGACCCCGACCTGCTCGCACCGCATGCCCGGGCCTCGCTGGAGATCGCCCAGGCCATCGGCGCGCGCCGGTTCGTGCCGGAAGGCATGCTCTTCACGGCGCAGAGCATGGCCTGGGCGGGCCAGCGCCAGGAAGCGCGGCAGCTCATGTTGCAGGCGCTCGCGCTGGCGCATGACCACATGAGCTACATGGGACCATGGATCCTCGGCGCGCTCTCCGCGCACGCCCCTGACGACAGCGAATGCGAGGGCTGGCTGGCCCAAGGCGAGCGGGTGCTTCGCGATGGCGCTGCAGCACACAACTATCTCGGCTTCTATCAGGGCGCCATCGAGGCCAGCCTGCACCGGCAGCGTTGGGACGAGACGCTGCGCTATTGCCAGGCCCTCGACGCGGCGTTCGCCGCAGAGCCGGTTCCGCTCGCCAGGTTCGTCTCGGCCCGGGGTCGCATCCTGGCGCGACGCGGCCGCGGCGAACGCGATCCGCAGTCGAGCGCCGAGCTCTCGGCGCTGATCAGCCAGGGGCGGCGGGCCGGCTTGCTGGCCCGCTTGCAGGCCCTCGAGCGCGCAGCGGAGAACGGCTGACCGCGCCAGGAGCAGCGGATGCCCGCTGACCGCCCCGTCGATGTGAATTTCGCACACTTCCGCCGTGGCACACGCCGCCGCAGCGCGTCCGCCGGGCTCCTAGAGTTGGCATTGGCACCCCGAAGCCGTACGCGGGCGACACCCCTCCAGGGAGGCGACGACATGGCGCTCACGCGATCTTCCGTTCCAGAACAAGCCGCACTCACGCCGCGAATTGCGTCTGTCACCAAGCTGACCCGGGCGCTGCACGCGCGCGGCGGGCCGGCGCGCAGCCGGCATCCCCTCGTACCACCGCCGCTGCCGAGACTGGTGGAACAGGCCTACCGGCAGCTCCTCGACCAGGATGCGAGGGGCGCACTGGGCGCCCTCGCCGCGGCGGTGGCGCTGCTGCGGGGCGAGGATGCGCGCGAGCTCACCGCCGCCGACGCGGCTGGTCCCTGGCAGGCAACCACCCGGATGCAGCCGCGGGCGCGCATCGTGATTCACACGCTCGGCCGCTTCGAAGTCCTGGTGGACGGCGCGCCGCTGTGCACCGGGCGCAAGCAGCCCCGGCGCACGCTCGCACTGCTCAAGGCGCTGGTTGCGCTGGGCGGCCGGCACGTCGCCCGCAGCACCCTGGTGGATGCGCTTTGGCCGGACCTGGAGGGGGACCTAGGCCAGAACGCGCTGGAAGTGACGCTGCACCGGCTGCGCGCCCGGCTGGGCGTACCGGAGGCGATCGTGGCGCGCAACGGCTGCCTCGACCTCGACCCGGCGGTGGTGTGGGCGGACGCGCTCGCCTTCGGCGCCTGTCCGCAGGACGATCCCGAATGCATCCGCAGCGCCGGGGCGTCCATCACGCTGGAGACGGCGTTCGCGCTGTACGGCGGCCTGTTCCTCCCGGACGATCGCGACGGCAGCTGGTCACTGCGGATGCGCGAGCGGCTGCGCGCGCGCTTCGTGCGCATCGTCGCCGAGACCGGTGCCCGTCTCGAAGCATCCGGGCAGTTGCAGGCGGCCTCGCGGGTCTACGAACGCGCGCTCGCCGTGGACGACCTCGCCTGCGTCTTCCACGACGGGCTGGCGCGCTGCCTGGCACAGCTCGGGCGCCCCGGCGAGGCGCGGATGGCGCGCGAGCGCGGCCACCACGTCCAGGATGTCGAAGCCTAGCCGGCTAGGCGAAGAAGCCCGCGGCGATCCACTCCGCCGCGAGTGCAGGCCTGGGCTTGCCCTCCACCTCCACCGCCACGTCATAGACCGCCTGCCAGCGCCCGGCCTTCACCTCGAAGCTCTTGAGCATGAAGCGGCCGCGGATGCGCGAGTCGACCGGCACCGGCGAGATGAACCGCAGGCGGTTGAAGCCATAGTTCACCTGCGTCTTCGTGCCCTCCACCGCGGGCACGGCCTCGTAGGCCATGCACGAGAGCATGGACATGGTGAGAAAGCCGTGGGCGATGGTGCCGCCGAACTGCGTGGCCGCAGCGCCCCGAGGATCGACGTGGATGAAGTAACTGTCTCGAGTCAGCTTGGCGAACGCGTCGATCATCGGCTGGTCGATGGTGATCCAGCTCGACGTGCCGAGCTCGGTTCCGACCTTTGCGGCCAGCGCCTCGACGCCCATTTGATGCAGCGGACCTTCCATGCGAGCCTCTCTTGACGTGGGTCTTCCTGCGCAGCCAGGAAGCGTAGTGTGCCCGATTGCGCAGCGGTAGGCCCGCGCGCGCCTGCCGGAGGGACCAAGGGTGCTAATCTAGGCGGGCGCCGGGCACCCGGCGACTGCTACAGGAGGATCGACGATGGCCACCGAGGGGGAACGGATCGCGGCGCTGGAAGCGCGGGTCGCGCTGCTCGAGGGTCTGCTGGAGGAGGTGGTCGCCTACGAAGTCAAGGACGGCGAGGAGGACGAGTGGATCACCTGGCTCTACGACGACTGGATGGACCGCGTCGTGGAGGCGCTGGACGATGTGACGCAGGCCTGAGCCTGGAGCCGGCAGCGAGCGACCGGCGGGCCAACCGTAGGAGGATCGGCATGCTGCAGGGCTGGAGGCGGGCGCTCGCGGGCGCCCTCGCATTCGCGGCGTCCGCCGCATGGGCGGACACGGTGAGGATTGCGGTCATCGACCCGCTGTCGGGGCCGTTCGCCAACATCGGCGAGTACAACGTCAAGCACGCCCAGATGGCGGTTGACCAGATCAACGCCCGCGGGGGCGTGGCGGGCACCCAGAAGATCGAGCTGGTGCTGCTCGACAGCAAGAACAACCCGCAGGAAGCGGGGCTGGTGCTGCAGCAGGCGATCGACCAGAACGTCCGCTACGTGTACCAGGCCGCCGGGTCGGTGGTGGGCGGGGCGCTGCTCGAGGCCGTCGGCAAGTACAACGCGCGCAACCCGGACAAGGCGGTCCTGTACCTCAACCACGGCGCAATCGAGCCGAGCTTCACCAACGAGCGCTGCAACTTCTGGCACTTCCGCTTCGATTCGCACCAGATCATGAAGATCGGCGCGTTCACCGATGCGGCCGCGCGCGACAGGAGCGTGCACAAGGTCTACCTGATCAACCAGGACTACAGCGCGGGGCAGGTGTTCGCGCGCGAGACCCGCGCGATGCTCGCGCGCAAGCGGCCCGACATCGAGATCGTCGGCGACGACCTGCACCCCCTGGGCAAGGTGAAGGATTTCTCGCCCTACATCGCCAAGATCAAGGCCTCCGGCGCCGACACGGTGATGACCAACAACTGGGGCAACGACATCGCGCTGCTCATCAAGGCGGCGAAGGACGCCGGCCTGAACGTGTCGTGGTATGCGATGTACGTCTATCTCACCGGTACGCCCGCGATGGTCGGCGACCCCGGTGGCGGCTCGGTGAAGACGCTGATGTCCTGGCATGCCAACATCGCGGACAACCAGCTCGAGTCCTACGCCAACGCCTACAAGGCCCGGTACAAGGCCGACTGGGGCTGGCTGCCGGGGTACCTCGCGCTGCAGATGCTCGCGCGCGCGATGGACCAGGCGAAGTCGACCGATCCGGTGAGGGTTGCGCTCGCGCTCGAGAACATGCGCTACGACGGCCCGACCGGGCAGGTGTGGATGCGCGCGGAGGACCACCAGCTCAGCCAGCCGCTGTACCTGGCGAGCTTCGCGAAGGCCGGCCAGCCCGGCGTGAAGTACGACGTGGAGAACACCGGCTTCGGCTGGAAGACCGAGGTGCGCATCGAAGCGAAGGACACGGTGATGCCGCACACCTGCAGGATGCAGCGACCGGAATAGCCGTCCCGTCGCGCAGGATTCCAAGGAGCACGATGGCGCAACTTCTCACCGAGATCGAATGGAGTCCGCCGCTGTTCACGCCGCCGGCGGACCCGGAGTGGAACGCAGAGCTCAAGCAGCGCTTCGGGATGGCATCCGGCATGCTGCGCCACGTTGCACCGCTGCCGTGGCTGCGCACCACCTGCGCAACTTGGCAGCTCTACCCGATCACGCGCCTGCCCCTGCGCCTGGCAGACCTCATCTTCCTCGTCGTGTCGCAGGAGAACGCTTGCCGCTACTGCTACGGTGCAGCGCGCGCGCACCTGCGCGTCCTGGGCTATTCCGAGCGCGCCGTCAACCAGCTCGAGCGTCAGCTCCAGCTCGCCGAGCTGGACGCGAAGGACCAGGCCTTCCTGCGCTTCTGCCGCCAGCTCGCGCGCAGCAACCCGCGGCCCGCGCGGGCCGAGCGCGACGAGATGCTGGCGGCGGGATTCACGGCGGAGCAGGTGGCGGAGACCGCCTTCCTGGTTGCGGGCAACGCGTTCGGCAACCGCGTGGCGACCTTCCTCGCCACGCCGCCGGAGCTGATGTTCGAACGCCTCGGACGCTCCTGGGCCGGCCGGCTGCTCAAGCCGATGTTGCTGGTGGCCAACCGCAAGACCATGCCGATGCCGCGCGACTTCGCGGTGCCGGCGGGCGCGCCCTTCGAGCGCATCACGCGCCCGCTCGCCGGGCTGCCTGCTGCCTGGGTGCTGCACCAGTCGCTCACTGCCGCGTTCGAGTCGACCGTGCTGTCGCGCCGGATCAAGGTACTGGTCTTCGCCGTGGTCGCGCGCATCCTCGAGTGCCAATTCTGCCCCTCCGAGGCGTTGCGGATGCTCGAGCAGGAAGGCTTCGGCACCGCCGAGGTGGAGACCATCCTGTCCTCGCTTGCGTCCAACCGGCTCGACGCCACCGAGGCTGCGGTGCTGGAGTGGGCCCGCGAGACTGTGCGCTATCAGCCGCAGGTGATCCAGCGGCAGACCCGCGCGCTGCTCGAGCGGATCGGCACCCAGTGCACGCTCGAAGCGGTCGGGACCGCCGCCCTGGCCAATTCCACGGTGCGCCTCGCGATGCTCGCCGAATGACCGGCCTGCTGCTCGTGCTGCTGGCCGCGGCCGCCGGATTGGGCGCCTGGGCCCTGCTGCAACGCACGCAGTTGCGGCAGGTCGAGCGCGTCCTCCAGGACACCAACGGGCGGCTCGAACGGCTGCAGGTGCACTTCGCCCGCTTCGCGCCCAACGACGTGGTGGAGCAGCTCACCGAAGCGCAGCCCGGACTGCACGCGAGCCGGCGCATCGTCACGGTGCTGTTCGCGGATCTCAAGGGCTTCACCGCGCTCAGCGACCGCATGGATCCGGAGCAGATGCTGCCCATCCTCAACGGCTACTTCCAGGCGATGACCCGGCCGATCGTCGAGCACCACGGCCGGGTGACCGAGCTCATCGGCGACGGCCTGCTGGCGCTGTTCGGCGCACTCGAGCCCAACCCATGGCAGGCGCGCGATGCGGTGCTCGCCGCGCTCGCGATGCGCCAGGAGCTGGAGCGCTACAACCAGTCGCTCGCGGCGCGCGGGCTGCCCACCCTGCAGATGGGCATCGGCATCCACCGTGGCGAGGTGCTCGCCGGCGTGATGGGCAACGAGGAGTTGAGCAAGTTCGGCGTGGTGGGCGACACCATCAATGTGGCAGCACGGGTCGAGACGCTCACCCGCGAGATGGGCGTCGACCTGCTCGTCACCGACGACGTCCGGCGCGAGCTGGACCCGCGCTTCCGGATGCGGCCGATGCCCCCGGCCGCGGTGAAGGGCAAGCCCGAGCCCATCCTCACCTATCACGTCGAGAGCGTGACAACGCCGGCTGCGGTGGCCTGACCCATCCCGTTGCACCGCACCGCTCGGTCCACGCGACCGGCCGTCGATGCGATACTTGCCGCCGTCACATCGGAGCCGAGGCATGGAAGAGACGATCCTCATCGAGCGGCAACCCCGCATCGCCATCGTGCGCATGAACCGTCCCGCGCGGCGCAACGCGCTCTCGGTCGACTACATGCGCGCGCTGACGCGCACCGCGGAATCGCTGCGGGACGATGCGTCGGTCGACGTCGTGCTGCTCACCGGCGCGCCCGACTGGTTCTCCGCCGGCGCAGACCTGAAGGACGAGGCGCGCTGGTCGATCGGCGCGAAGCCGCTGGTCGAGCAGCGTGAGATCAGCCAGACCGGCTACCGCCTGGCGCGCGCATGGGAAGAGCTGCCGCAGATCACCATCGCGGCGATCGAAGGCTACGCGGTCGGCGGCGGCTTCGCGCTCGCGCTCGCCTGCGACTGGCGCGTGCTGGCCGAGGACGCGTTCGTGAGCCTGCCCGAGATCAACCTCGGCATTCCGCTGACCTGGGGGACGCTGCCCCGCCTGATCGCACTCGGCGGGCCCGCGCGCGCCAAGCGGCTGACCATCCTCTGCGAGCGCGTCGACGCTCGCGAGGCGCTGGCGCTGGGCTTCGTGGACTACGTCACGGAGCACGGCGGCGCGCTCGACGAGGCCCGGCGCATCGCCGCGCGCGTGCTCGAGATGCCGCAGGGCTCCGTCCGCATGAGCAAGGAGACGATCAACGCCACCGCCTACGCGCTGGCGCACCTGGCATCCCACGCCGGTGCCGATCAGTTCAACCTGGCAGCGCAGGGGGCCGACGCGGCTGCCGCGCGCGCACGCTTCCGCAGATCATGAGCGCCTGGGCTGCGAGGCCATGAGGTCGGTCGCGGGTTACACTTGCCGACGGCATAGCCTTTGCATGGGCAAGGGAACTCATCTCCAGGAGACAGCTCGATGCAAGTCCGGCTTTCGTCCCGCCCGTTCGCGGTGCTGTGCTGCGCCATCGCATGCGGGTTTGCAGTAACCGCGAGCGCACAGAACACCCAGCCCGACCCCGTACTCGATCCTGACGCGGTCAAGGCGGACCCGGTGCTCTCTCCGGATGCAGTCCGCCCCGACGCGGTGCTGTCTCCGGACGCGGTGAAACCCGATCGCGTGCTCTCGCCAGGGGCGGTGCGGCCGGACGCGGTCCTGTCCCCAGACGCCGTGCCGGCCGATCCGGTGCTGCCGGCAAACTGAGCGTCGTAGAGGACGCAGGCTACTTCGGCAACGCAAAGACCTGGATGGCGTCGCCCTGCTTGAACCCGAACAGCTGATTGCCGCCGGCCGCGACCGCGATGAACTGGCGCCCGTCCACCTCGTAGGTGACCGGCGGTGCGTTGACGCCCGCACCGGCGTCGTGCTGCCACAGCAGCTTGCCCGTCCTCGAGTCATAGGCGTTGAACATGCCGCGGCCTTCGCCAGTGAACAGGAGGTCGCCCGCAGTGGCCAGGACGCCACCGACCAGGGGTTGGGCGGTCTTGACCTGCCACTTGATCGCGCCAGCGGCCCGCGTATCGATCGCGCTGAGCAGCCCCCACGTCGGGCCGCCGTCCGGTTCCAGCGAGGTGTAGCGGACTGCCGGCTTGTCGCCCGTGGCGGGCAGCTCCTTCACCGTGTAGCGCATCGGCCAGTGGATCGCCGCAACGTAGGCCAGCCCCGTGCGGGGATCGAACGATACCGGCGACCAGTTGGCGCCGCCTGCGCCGCCCGGGGCGATGACGATGCCTTCCGGGGTGGGGCGCATGAACGTGTTCGAGTGCGGTGCGAACTCCTCGGAGCGGTACAGCAGGGTGCCGTCGCGACGGTCGATCACGTACATCCAGCCGGTCTTGCCCGCGTGCGCAACAGCGGGGATCACGTCGGAGCCCCTGATCACATCGAGCAGCACTGGCGGGCTGGCCACGTCGTAGCCCCACAGGTCGTGCGGCACGACCTGGTAGTACCACTTCACCTTGCCGGTGGCGGCATCGAGCGCCACCAAGGAGACGGTGTAGAGGTTGTCCCCGGGCCGGGTCAGGTCGTCCATCTGTGGAGAGGGATTTCCCACGCCCACGAACAGGGTGTTGGTCTTGACATCGAAGGCCGGCGTGGTCCAGGCCGAGCCGCCGCCGCGCTTCGCCGCATCCGGATACCTGGGCGCCGCGGCACGTTCGCCGGGGATGTCGCGATAGAGCTTCTCGCCGCTCGGCGTCGTGGTGCGGAACTCGCCCTCCCAGCCGGTCGGAGGCGTCGAGTCGAACTGCCAGACACGCTTGCCCGTGCTCGCATCGAACGCCGCGTAGAAGCCCGCGCGCTGGCTCTGCCCTGCGATCCCCACGACCGCACCCAGGGGCGCACCGTCGCGCTCGGACTCCAGGTGCAGCCCGTAGCCGACACCGGTGATACCGACGATCACCTTGCCCGCCACGACCAGCGGCGCCATGTTCACGCCCACACCCGTCGAGCCCGAGACCTTGCTCTTGCGCTTGGGATCGTCGATGGCGAGTTGATCGGTCTTCTCGGTGGCTCCATCGAGGTCCTCGACCATCGGGATGTCCCAGACGATCTTGCCGGTCGCCTGGTCGAGCGCGATGAGACGCGCATCGACCGTGCCGATGAAGACCTTGCCGTAGGCGACGGCGACCCCGCGGTTGGCCGGGCCGCAGCACATCTTTTCGGTGCGGCGCTTGTGCTGGTACCGCCACAGCTGGGCACCGCTGCGCGCATCGAGGGCGACAACGTGGTTGAACGGCAGCGCGACGTACATCACCCCGTCCACCACGATCGGCGAGGCCTGGAACGTGGACGGCACACCGGTCTTGAACGACCAGGCCGGTGCCAGCTGCGCCACGTTGCCCGAGTTGATCTGCGTGAGCGGCGAGAAGCGCTGGTTGCTGTAGTCGCGGCCGTAGCTCAGCCAGTTGCGCGTGTCCTGCTGAGCGTTGGCCAGCCGCTGGTCGTCGACGACGCCGGATTGGGCGTGCGCAGCCAGTGCGCAAAGCGCGGCCAGGACGAGCAGTGTTGGACGCATTGCTGTTCTCCTCAGTTCAGGTAACGGATGGTACCGTCGCGTGGGATCGGCGATCCTTCGATGTCTCGGCGCAGCCCGTTGCGCCGCGCAAGCCGCCCGGGCCTCGCGCTCCCCCGGCACGGCAGGCCTCGCGTCGGCTGCCGGTCGACACGCAGACAGGGCCAGTGAGGCTAAGCGCGCGGTGCCCGGGCCTGTGCGCTGTAGGCCTCGGCGTAGCGCTTGTAGACGTCCACGCCGATGGAGAACCGGGCCGCGTTGTCCGGCGACAGGGGCCGCGACTCTCGCGCAGGGTTGCCCGACCAGATGAAGCCGGCCTTCACCTCGGTCCCCGGCTCGGTGACCGCGCCGGCGGCCACCACGGCACCGGTCCTCACGATCGTCCCCGGGCCGATGATCGAGCCCATGCCGATCACCACGCTGTCCTCGATCTCACAGGCGTGCATGCGCACGTTGTGGCCCACGGTGACCCGGCGGCCGATGCGCACGCGCTCTCCGGCCTTCAGGGTGATGCGGGTGTTGTCCTGGATGTTGCTGGCCTCGCCCAGCTCGACCACGCCGCCTTCGGCATCGATCTCCACCCCGAACCAGACGCTGGAATGCGGCGCGAGCCGGAGCTCGCCCACGATGGCGGCGGTAGGCGCGACGTAGGCGTTGGGGGCGCTGAAGCGCCCGGCGCCGGTACCCGGCGCATGGCGCAGCGGTCCGGCAGGCTGCGCTGCCCGCACGACGTCGCCGCCTGCGCCGCCCTCGCGCAGGGCGCGGTGCAGCTGCTGCAGACGCTCGGCCGACACCTGCTCGACCGGCTTGGCCGGGATGCCCGCATAGAGCCAGCCGCCGGGCAGCACCTTCCCGGGCGGCGCGACGCTGCCGGCGGCGAACACGGCACCGGGTCCGACCTCGCAGCCGTCCATCACCACCGCGTGCTCGCCGATGACGCAGTCGTCGCCCACCGAGCAGGCGTGCACCAGGCTGAAGCGACCCATGGTGCAGCGGCGGCCGATGCTCGTGCCGAACACGCTGTCGGCGATGTGGACGGTGCTGGCTTCGCCGAACCAGCAGTCCTCGCCCACGGTGATGCTCTCGCCGTCCGCCCGCAGCGTGGTCAGCGGTGCCAGGTGCGTGCGCGGACCGACCTGGGCGCGGCCGATCACGGCGACGGAGTCATCGGCCTGGATGCTGCGGTCGAGCTGGGGGACGTACTTGAGGTAGGGGAGGACGATCATTGTGGGCAGTCTCGGGTTCAGTGCGTGGCTATGGTAGTGGTGTACGGGGCCGGATGCTCGGATCTCGTGCTGGCGCGGAGGGGCTTCTCGATCTGCGCTGCACGCGCCAGCCTGACCCTGCCCACTCGCCTCGAGGGAGAGGGTATCCGACCGGCGCTCCCGCGCCTAGAGCACCGGATTCTCGCGGTAGGTGCCCCACACCGTCTTGAGCGACTCGACGAGGTCCCCCATGGTGGCGCCGGCGGTCACCAGCTCGATCGTCACCGGCATGATGTTCTGCGACTCGTCGCGGGCGACGGTCACCAGCTGCTCGAGCAGCGCCTGCACCTTCGCGTTGTCGCGGGTCCTGCGCACCGTCTGCAGCCGCGCCAGCTGGCGCGCCAGGGTGGACGGGTCTCGATGTCGAAGTGCTCGTCGGCCTCGACGTACTTGTTCACGCCGATGACCGGCTTTTCTCCGCTCTGCTTGCACAGTGCCGTCTCGTAGGCGAAGTCCGCGATGTGCTTCTGGAACCAGCCTTCCTGGATCGGCACACTTCCTGGAGCCGCGCGAGGATGGCACGATCGCGATCGCACGCCGGCATCGTCTCGCGGACCGGAAACCAGTAGCGGCTGCCCGCGTCGGGACGGCAGGCGTTGTCGTAGCACGGCGGGAACTGCCAGCACTCCATGCGCATGGGATGGCCTCGTTGCGCTGGATGGGTGCGCGCTAGCTGTGAACCGTCAAGAGGTTGTTTCCTGACTTGGTGAGCCTGGACATGGGGAAGGCGCCGCCGATGCCTGCGTGGGGGCGGTGCCAGTTGTGGTGGTGTTGCCAGCTGGCCAGTGCACGAGCGCGTTGTTGGGAGTTCTGGTAGCTCCAGCCGTAGGCCCACTCACGCAGCGCTGACTGGATGACGCGCTCGGCCTTGCCGTTGGTCTGAGGCCGGTATGCACGGGTGAACTTGTGGGCGATGCCAAGATCGGCGCAGGCCGTGGCGAAGTCCTTGGAGCGGAATGCCGAGCCGTTGTCGGTCAACACCCGACGCACGGTGATGCCCAGGCTGGCGTAGTTGGCCACCGCGTCGCGCAGGAAGCGCACCGCCTGCGGCGTCTTCTCATCCTGGTGGGCTGCGGCGCAGCCCTAGCCGGGAGTCAGTCGTGATGTGCGGCGCGGTTCACGTTGCGCCGGATCTGGCGCTCGGCGCGGCCGTGGAAGCGCAGCGGCGCGCTGGTGATCAGTGAGCGGCCGTCCTGGGCGTAGATGCTCACCTCCATGATATGCAGCTGGTCGTCGTGTGCAGCCGCTTCCCATTCCCGCCGGGAGATCTCGAACTGCGCCTCGTAGCGGCGCTCCGGCAGCACCACCCCGTCCCAGGAAACCGCGATCGCATCGCCGGGGCGCAGCGCCGGCTCGATCCGCAGCTTGACCGGCAGCACATCGGCGTCGAGATCCACGTCCGCCATGTCCTCCGGCGTGACGAATTCGATCGACTTGTAGACCAGGCCTTTCAGCGTGGACTGGCCGCCCCCGCCCCCCCCGCCGGTCACCTGGGTCGTCCCCGTATCGCCCGGCGACCCGGAGGTGCCCTGCCCCGGAACGGCCGCACCGGAGGACGGGGCGGGGCCGGTGTCGATGACGTTGGGGTCGATCGGTACCGACTTGCCGCCTGCGCAGGGCGTGTCCTGGAAGGTCGGTACGCCACCGGCCCCAGGGCATTCGTATACCTGTGCTTCCGCCAGGGCGGGAAGGAGGCAGCACAGCACGGTTGCGAGAATCGCTCTCATTGCGGAAACTCCAGGCTGGATGACGGACGCGTGGCGTCAAGCACATACCGTGCAATTGCGCCCTGCGGCGATTATGCCGCACGCCTGCGGTGCGGACCTGAGCGAGCACAGGATGCCGCGGCCGGCTGCGCCCGCGACGCACTGGTCCACGCGATCGAACCGGGTCAGTACTTGCCGCCGGCGGCGGAGGGCGGCGGCGTGCGCGGCCCGTACGGCGCCTCGTCCAGCCACTTCCCGGCGCCCTCCCAGAGCGGGGCCAGCAGCGCCGCGATGCGCCGCTTCAAGCGTTGCCCCAACGTGCGCGCCTGCAGATGCTCGAGCGCGACACCGGCGCAGGACCGGTTCCACTCCGCGGCGGCGCGGCGCTCTGCATCGAACGTGTCCACCGCGGCAGCAGCGGCTTGCGCATCGGCACCCGCGAGCGCCGTGGCGACTGCCGCGGCCGCCGAGTCTGCATCCGGAACGCCCGAGTTCATCCCGCGCGCCCCGAACGGCGCGAACAGATGGGCGGCCTCCCCCACCAGCAGCACGCGGTGGGAAGCATCGGCGAACCGGCGCGCGATGACCTGCAGGAACTGGTAGGTCGACACCCAGGTGATGCGGCCCGCATAGCGCGGCCCCAGGGTGTCGCTGATCCACTTCTTCAGGCCCGGCCCATCGCTCCACTGGTCGGGATTGTCGTCCTGGTGGCATTCGAGATCCGCGCGCCAGCCGCCCTTGAACGGGACCAGCAGCACGTTGCGCCCGCCCACGGCCGGGTGCTCGTAGTGGAACACGCGCTCGAGCGGCAGCGGAGCGTCCTCGACTTCGGCGACGTCCACGATGACGAACGTGTTCTCCGACCGGCTGCCCTCCATCTCGATGCCCACCTGCTTGCGCACCGTGGAACGGGCACCGTCCGCCGCGATGACGTACTGCGCCTGCCAGGCGTGACCGCTCTGCGCGGTCAGCGTCACGCCCCCGGGCCCGGCATCCACCCGCGCGATCGGCTCGCCCCAGATGATCTGCACACCCATCTCGCGGCAGGCCTGGAGCAGCACACGCTCGGCGACCACCTGCGGCAGGCTGGTGAAGTGCGGCAGCACGTCGGGCGGCGGCAGCCGGTAGCTCTTCGCGAACACCTCACGCCCGCGGTAGGTCGTGCGGCGCGTGGGCCACACCAGGCCGTGGTTGACGAAGCCCCACCCCAGCCCGGGACGGATGCGCTCCAGAACCTTGAGCGTGGCTCCGTGGATATAGATGGCGCGGCTGCCGGGGCGCTGGCGGTTCTCCGGCTCGGCCTCGATGATCGTGGCCGGCACGCCGCGGGCGCGCAGCGCGAGGGCAGCCGTGAGACCGATCGGGCCGGCGCCCACGACGATCGCGGGAATGGGGGTCAAGCGGATCTCCTCTGACGGGCGGCGCCATTGTTTCATATTCGCACGCCGGCTTGAGGCGCCAGGCATGCCCGGGGGGATCCTCGCCCAGGCAGCCGACCGCATCGTCACCGGGAAGCGCGCTCCCGCATGGGTCGGGAGCTGCCGCGGACGTGAATTTCGCACACGCCGGCCGTTGCAGAGTGCAGCGAGCGCGGCTCCCTGGCGCCGTACATTGGTCACAACACGAAGCGCAACACGGAGCACCCGGACCATGACCAAGCCGATCCTGCAAACCCTGCTCACCGCCGCGCTGCTGGCCGCTTCCGCGGTCGCATTCGCCGGGAGCATCGAGGTCAGCGTCACCGCCGGCCAGCAGGAAGCGCGGTTCAGCCTGGGTGCCTCGAACTGCGTACTCGTCGACGAGGTGATCCGGTGCGCCCCCGCGCTGGCCGCCTCCAACTGAGTCCAACCTGTGCAACCCTGCTGAAGGAGAACCTCATGAACGCCAAGCTCATCGCCCTGACTCTCGCCGCCGCCGTGCTCGCGTCGCCGGTTGCTCACGCCGGCCAGGCGGGCGGCCGCGACAGCGTCTACACCACGGCCGCCAGCGTGTTTCCAAGCGCGAAGGCGGAGCGCAGCGTGGCCGGCAACGGCCGCGGCAGCGTCTACGCCGCGGACCTGCCCGCGGCCACGCCGCGCGCAACCAGCGTCGGCGAGGTCAAGGCGCGCTTGGGGCGTACCTGAGCCGGCGCGATGCCTGCCGATGGATGCGCGCAGGCGCTGACCGGGCAGGCATGCCGGACGATCCGGATCCCTGCCGCAGCCGCGCCAGCGATGCGGCAGGGAGCGACCCGATCACCGTCTGCTCCAAGGAGAGTGCCATGCGTACCAACCCGACACTTCTGGTCTTGATCGCCGCGCTGCTCGCCGGGTCCGCCACCGCTGCCCGGGCGGGAGTCGATGAACCGTCCACGGCACAGGCCTACGCGCGCAGCGTGCGTCCCGGCACCAGCCTCGGCGAGGATCAGGTGCGCCCGCTCGACCAGTCACGCAAGCCGGTGCCTGCCATCGAGCGCGATGTCGTGCGCCCCGACCCACCCAGATCGCAACCCGTCCGTAGTGCCGAGGACGAAGTGGTGCGACCGGTCCGGCGCACATTCAAATCGGAGCGGTCCCTGGACGACGCCCTGGCCCGTCCACCCCAGGCGGCCCGCACCCGGAAGGCGGCGCCCGCGCAGCCTGGCCTCGCGCCGCGGGGGATGGGCCAGACCGTCGCCGAGGACCCCGGCAGCCGTGCGAACGAGACTGCGCGGCCTGGCCGGCGGGGCCGGACCGAGCCCTGAGCCCCCTCGGCGGTACCCCAGGGCGCACCCCGGCAGGGGTCCGCCCGGTGTAGGATTCCCGCTTCCGGCGCAGATGGCTGGCGGCAGGGACTGGGGATGCTGAACAAGGTCGCGTTGTTCGAAGGACTGTCAGAGGCGCAGCTCAACAAGCTGACGGAGCGCGCGGTCACCCGTTCCTACCCGCGGGGGGCGATCGTCATCAGCGAGGGTGACGAGGCCGGCACCCTGTTCATCGTGTCGCAGGGGTCGGTCAAGGTCTACCTCAGCGACGAGACTGGCCGGGAAGTGATCCTGGCGACGCTCGGCCCGGGCGAGCACTTCGGGGAACTGGCGCTTCTGGACGACACCCCGCGATCGGCGTCGGTCGCCACCCGGGAACCCTGCAAGCTGCTGCTGGTGCAGAAGTCCGCGCTGCGGGAGCTGATCGTTTCGGAACCGGAGACCTCGCTGCACATCATGCGCGGCCTCGCCAAGCGCATCCGGCGACTGACGGACAACGTCAGAACGCTGGCGCTGCTTGACGTTTTTGGGCGCCTGGTGCACACGCTGGAGGAGTTGTCGGTCGAGCAGGACGGCGTTCGCGTGATCGATCCGCGCCCCACCCAGCAGGACCTGGCCAGCCGCATCGGCGCCTCGCGCGAAATGGTGAGCCGCATCCTCACCGACCTGACCCGGGGTGGATACATCGGCCTCGAGGACAAGCGCATCGTCATCCGGAAGAAGATTCCGCGCAATTGGTAGGCGCACGCCTCGCCGCACGGCGAGGCGGCCGCGCGGCGCGGTCCGGCTGCGAGCGATCAGCTGCAACCACCGCCCCGCCCGACTTTGCAACTTCATCACCTTTCCGGGCGGCCCGTGCAACTCGCACCGCCCCCGTTCCGACCCGATCATCGAGTTGGCATGAGAAATGCCGCTAAGGCCCCGGCTCGGCGAGAATATTCTGTGAACGGAGGGGTAGAATGCTGCTGGCACATCACCAGGAGCACCGCGGGATGATGAAGTTCGGGTTCAAGATCCGGACGCGCGGGGGCATGGTCGTGGACAATCTCATGATCCCCGGCCGCGACCAGGCCGAGGCCGAGAAGAAGCTGCAGCAGATCTACCGCTACTGCGAGATTCTCGAAGCCAAGCCGGTGCAGCAGCAGGTGCGCGAGGAATCCATGGACATGGACGGGATCATCTCGCTGATATCCCGGCAGGATTGAGCTCGACCACCGCGGCAGCGAAGCGGCCTGAACCCACCAGGCTTCAGCTCACGAAGCCCGTCTCCAGCAACTCATCGAGCAGCGCGTCGTAGTCCTGCGCGCCCCGGCTCTCGGGGGCATGCGTGAACACATCCTCGTTCGCCGCCGGGCTCTCGGCCACGCTGACGTTCTCCGAGATCCTCGTCTCGCACACGTCCTCGCCGAAGCGCCCGCGGATCTGCTCGTAGATGTCGTGCGACATCCGCCGCCGGGTGTCGAAGCGCGTGATGACGAAACGGCGCATCAGCTTGCGCTTGAACACATGCTGCTCGAGTGCCCGCAGGGTCCGGTCGACCTGCATCACGCCCTTCACCGCCAGCCAGTCGGCCGACACCGGCACCAGGATGCGGTCGCAGGCGAAGATCGCGTTGAGGCTGAGCACGCCGAGGATCGGGCTGCAGTCCATGATGATGGGCCGCCCGGTGTTGAGATTCTCCCGCACGATGGCCGAGTTCAGGCGGTTGAGCACCTGCGGCCCCTTGCCCGACTGCGCATCCACCTTGGAGAGTTCGACGTGCGCCGGGATCACCGGCCAGCCGCCGTGGCCTTGGCGCACCAGCGGCGTGAGCGGCTTCTGCGCGAAGTAGAAGCTGAACAGGCTGTCGTCGGCGTTCTCGACGCTGACACCGGTGATGGCAGAGAGATGGGCCTGGGGATCGAGGTCGATGGACAGAGGCACCTGCCCGCGACGGGTGAGCGCGGCCGCAAGGTTCAGCGAAGTGGTCGTCTTTCCTACGCCGCCCTTCTGATTGAAGATCGCGATCTTGGCCATCATTCGCGGTGCACGACTGCTGCTGTCATGCGCCCGCCGCTGCTCCGGATAGTTGGACAGTACTAGTGGAATCAGTAGCTTGTCAATGTAGTCCGCATGCTCCGGCGCGGCCCGCGGCCATGCGGACGGCCCTCCGGCTCATCATCGCTTAACGGTTTCACCCTCCCACTCTTTAGCGCGGGACAGTGCGCGGCCCCAGCCCTCGCTCAGCTGTGCACGCAGCTCCCGGCTCATGTGCGGCTCGAACACGCGCTCGGCATGCCACTGTGCGTCGAGTTCTGCCGGGCCGGACCAGAAGCCCGTCGCCAGGCCGGCGAGCGTGGCTGCACCCAGCGCGGTCGATTCGGCCATGCGCGGCCGCACCACCGGCACGCCGAGCAGGTCGGCCTGGAACTGCATGAGCAGATCGTTGCGCGTTGCGCCACCGTCGACGCGCAGCTCCTTCAACTCGATGCCGGAGTCGGCCTGCATGGCCGAGAGGATGTCGGCAGTCTGGTAGGCGATCGACTCGAGCGTCGCACGTGCGATATGCCCCGCGGTGGACCCGCGGGTGAGCCCCGCGATGATGCCGCGCGCATAGGGATCCCAGTGCGGCGCGCCCAGGCCGGTGAAGGCCGGCACCAGGTACACCCCGCCGTTGTCGGGCACGCTCGCCGCGAGCGCCTCGACCTCCTCGGCCGAGCGGATGATGCCCAGTCCATCGCGCAGCCACTGCACCGCGGCCCCGGCGATGAACACGCTGCCCTCCAGCGCGAACTCGCGGCGCTGCCCGTCGAGCCATGCGACCGTGGTCAGCAGCCGGTTCTTCGATTCCACGGCACTCGCGCCGGTGTGCATGAGCATGAAGCAGCCGGTGCCGTAGGTGTTCTTCACCATGCCCGGTGCGACGCACCGCTGGCCGAACAGCGCCGCCTGCTGGTCGCCCGCGATCCCGGCGATGGGAATCGGTGCACCGAAGAAGGCCGCGGCCGATTCGCCGACGACACCCCGGGTCGGCACGACCGCTGGCAGCACGGCGCGCGGGACGCGCAGCAGCTGCAGCAGCTTGTCGTCCCAGTCCCCGGTGTGGATGTTGTACAGCAGGGTGCGAGACGCATTGGTCGCGTCGGTGACGTGGACGGCGCCGCCGGTGAGGTTCCAGATCAGCCACGTGTCTACCGTGCCGAATGCTAGCTCGCCCGCCTCCGCCCGCCGCCGGGCGTCCGGCACCTGGTCGAGGATCCAGCGCAGCTTGGTGCCGGAGAAGTACGGATCGAGCACGAGGCCGGTGCGATGCGTGAACAGCGGCTCCACGCCCTGCAACTTGAGGTGATCGCACAGCTCGGCGGTGCGTCGGTCCTGCCAGACGATCGCCCGGTGGATCGGCCGGCCGGTCGCGCGCTCCCACACCAGCGTGGTCTCGCGCTGGTTGGTGATCCCGATCGCCGCGACGTCGGCAGCGGATGCCCCGGCCCGGGCAAGGGCCTCGCGCGCGACACCGAGCTGGGTCTGGAAGATCTCCTCGGGATCCTGCTCGACCCATCCGGGCTGCGGGTAGTGCTGGGTCGTTTCGCGCTGCCCCACGCCGGCGACGCGTCCCTGGGCGTCGAAGAGCAGCGCGCGTGAACTGGTGGTGCCCTGGTCGAGGGCGAGGACGAAGCGCATCGGACGACGTTGCCGGTTGTGCTAAAGTCGCTGGGCTTGTGGCGCCTCCACTGCGCGCCCTCTTCAGCATACACCCGAATCCCTCGTGCCCTCCCCCGCTGAGCGTCGGCCTGCGCCTGAGCGGTCGCCACGCGCCCGCCATCTGCCGCCCGGGGGCCACCCATGAGCGTCGACCCGCTGGCGCCCGCTGCGGCCGCAGACTTCCTGGCAGCCCTGCAACGCATGGGACTGCTGCGTGCGGACGATCCCGTGCCGGTCGTGACTCCGCTGGCAGGCGGCGTTTCCTCCGATATCGTACGGGTGGACCTGGCGCACGGTCCGGTGTGCGTCAAGCGGGCGTTGCCCAAGCTGAAGGTGAAGGCGGACTGGCAGGCCCCGGTCGAGCGCAACCGCTGGGAGGTGGAGTGGATGCGCACGGCCGCCGGCGTGGAGCCGCGGGCGGTGCCGGAGATGCTCGGTGAGGATGCCGCCGCGGGCATGTTCGCCATGGCCTACCTGGACGAGGCCAGCCACCCGGTGTGGAAGGCGCTGCTGCGCGATGGCGTGATCGATCCGGGGTTCGCGGCCGAAGTGGGGCACCGGATCGCCAGCATCCACGCCGCCACGGCCGGCAACCCCGACGTGCAGGCGCGCTTCCAGACCGACCACATCTTCTTCCCGATCCGGCTCGAACCGTACCTGGTGGCGACCGGCCGCGCGCACCCCGACCTGGCTGCGCAACTGGAAGGGCTCGCGCAGCGCACCGGCGCCACCCATCTCGCCCTCGTGCACGGCGACGTGAGCCCGAAGAACATCCTGCGCGGTCCGCACGGGCCGGTGTTCCTCGATGCGGAATGCGCCTGGTACGGCGACCCGGCGTTCGACCTCGCCTTCTGCCTCAACCACACGCTGCTCAAGTGCCTGTGGCGCCCGCAGTGGTCAGGGCAGTATCTGGAGTGCTTCGACGCGCTGACCCGGGCTTACCTCGAGCACGTGACCTGGGAGCCGTGCGCGACGATCGACGCCCGCACGGCGGCGCTCCTGCCCGGCCTGTTCCTCGCGCGCGTGGACGGCAAGTCTCCCGCCGAATACGTCACGCAGGACTGGCAGCGCGAGGCCGTGCGGCGCGTGGCGCGCCCCTTGCTGCAGCGGCCGCCGGCTGGGCTGGCCGAGATCGTCACAGCGTGGCGCACGGACATCGAGGGCTGGAACAGGAACGACGTGACTCGTGGCTCGTGACTGCGTGGCTCCTTCCCTCTTCCCCGCAGATGTGGCGAAGAGGGCCAGGGTGAAGGGGAGGCACGAAGCACGAGCCGCGACGCGCGAACAAGGATAGGGGCACTAGGCACTCATCATCATGGACACCACCATCACCCACATCCGCGGGCGCCGCGTCTGGGACTCGCGCGGCCGGCCCACGGTCGAGGCCGAGGTTCATCTCGCCTGCGGCGCAACGGGACGCGCGATCGCGCCGGCCGGCGCCTCGCGCGGCTCGCGCGAAGCCATCGACCTGCGTGACGGCGGCGAGGCGCTCGGAGGTCTCGACGTGCGCCTGGCAGTCGAACACGTCAACGGCGTGATCTTCCGCCGCGTGCGCGGCCTCGACGCCGTGCAGCAGGCAGCGGTGGACGCCGCGCTGATCGAGCAGGACGGCACGCCGAACAAGGCCGGGCTTGGCGGCAACGCGACCATCGCGGTGTCGATGGCGTGCCTGCACGCCGCCGCCGCCGCGCATGGCGAGCCGTTGTGGCGCTACCTCGCGCAGGGCCGGCCGGTACGCCTGCCGCTGCCGGAGATCCAGATCTTCGGCGGCGGCGCGCACGCCGGCCGCCGCATCGACATCCAGGACCTGATGGTGATGGCGCTGTCGGCCTCGAGCTTCGACGAGGCCCTGGCCATGACCGCCGAGGTCTACCGCGCCGGCGGCGAGCTGATGAAGGAGCGCGGCCTGCTGCAGGGTGTCGCGGACGAGGGCGGCTTCTGGCCCGCCTTCTCGAGCAACGAGGAAGCGCTCGAGATGCTGGTGCGCGCCATCGAGCGTGCGGGCTACGAGCCCGGCGAGGAGGTCGGCATCTCGCTCGACATCGCGGCCTCGGAGTTCGGCAAGGCAGGCCGCTACCGCCTCGCGCTCGAGGAGCGCGAGCTGGACAGCCTGGAGATGGCGGAACTGCTGATGGACTGGTGCAACCGCTACCCGATCGTCTCGATCGAGGATCCGCTGGCCGAGGACGACATGCCGGGCATGAACCTGTTCACGCTCGCGATGGGTGATCGCCTCCAGGTCATCGGCGACGACTACCTGGTGACCAATGCCGCGCTGGTGGAGCAGGCGGTCAAGGACCGTGCGTGCAACGCCGTGCTGATCAAGCCGAACCAGGCCGGCACGGTGACCGAGACCCGGGCAGCGCTCGAGGCCGGCAAGGCTGCCGGCTTCGGCACCATCGTCTCGGCGCGCTCGGGCGAGACCGAGGACGTCACCATCGTGCACCTGGCCGTGGGCTGGGACGCCGGCCAGCTCAAGGTCGGCTCGTTCGCCCGCTCGGAGCGCATGGCCAAGTGGAACGAAGCGCTGCGCGTGGAGGAAGCGCTGGGCACGCAGGCCCGCTTCGCCGGCCGCGGCGCGCTCGCGCGCAACCCGCGATGACGCGTGCCGCGGCGCACGCCCACCCGATGCGCGGCGTGCTGCTGGTGATGCTGGCGGTGTTCCTGTTCTCCTCGATGGACACCCTGGCCAAGTACATGCTCCGGCGCGAGGCCTACCCGATCCCGCCGCTGATCTGGGCCCGCTATGCAGTGCACCTGGTGTTCATGCTCGCGCTGCTGGCTCCGCGCATGGGCATGGGCCTGGTGCGCACGCAGAGGCCGGTCCTGCAGATCGTGCGCGGCGTGCTGCTGGTGGGCAGCACCGGCTTCTTCTACCTCTCGCTGAGCCACCTGCCGCTCGCCGAAGCGGCCGCGATCACCTTCGTCGGCCCGGTACTGGTGACGGCGCTCTCGGGACCGCTGCTGCGCGAGCGGGTCTCGCGGCGCCAATGGTCCGCCGTGGCGCTCGGATTCCTCGGCGTGCTGATCATCGTCCGGCCCGGCGGCGACGCCTTCACGGTGCATGCGATCTACCCGCTGTGCAGCGCCCTGCTCTTCAGCCTCTACCAGGTGCTCACCCGCAAGCTCGCCGGCCGCGAGAATCCGTTCACCACGCTGTTCTTCACCGCGCTGGTCGGCGCGGCCGCCACCAGCCTGCCGCTGCCGTTCACCTGGCAGACCCCGACCCTGATCCAGGTGCCGTTCATGATCGGCATCGGACTGCTGGGCGGGCTGGGACACTTCTTCCTGATCCGGGCGGTGGAGCACACCTCGCCCGCGCGGCTCGCCCCGTTCGTCTACACCCAGCTGGTCTGGTCGACCCTGCTCGCCTACCTCGCGTTCGGCGAGTTCCCGGGCTCCGGCTCGCTGATGGGCATGCTGGTGATCGTGCTGGCCGGCATGCTGGCGATCGACTGGCGCCGGATAAAGCTGCTGCCGAGGTTGAAGTAAGCTTGCGCTCCCGACGCCCCCTGCCCGCATCGCATCCATGAGCAAGCCCGCGCCCGAGCCGCGCACGGCGTATCGTCACTTCCAGCGCATTCCCACGCGCTGGATGGACAACGACGTCTACGGCCACGTGAACAACGTGCAGTACTACTCGTACTTCGATACCGTGGTGAACCAGTACCTGGTCGAGCAGGGCGTGCTCGACATCGAGCACGGGGCGGTCATCGGGCTGGTGGTCGAGACCGGCTGCCAGTACTTCTCCTCCATCGCGTTCCCGGACCTGGTGCACGCGGGATTGCGCGTCGGCCGGCTGGGCAACAGCAGCGTGCGCTACGAGGTGGGGATCTTCCGCAACGACGAGCCGCAGACCGCGGCGAAGGGGCACTTCATCCACGTATACGTGGACCGTGCCAACCGCCGCCCCGCAGCGCTGCCCGCACCGTTGCGGGAGGTGCTGGCGCGCATCGCGGCGGCTTGAGCGCCCGCGCGCACAGCGCGGCAGTCAGCCCTGGCGCCTGGCCTTGACCGGCGGGTCGGCCGGCCGCCCGAACAGCTGGACGAAGTACCACCGTCCCGACTTGCCCCGCGCCGCGCCCACGCCGATCTGCGTCACATCGGGGAGCAGCATGTTGCGCCGGTGCCCGGGCGAGGCCTTCCAGCCCGCCATCGCGCTGCCCACGTCATCGGCCTTGTTGAGCTGGTAGGCGACGTTCTCGGCCACGCGCGCGTACTCGTAGCCGCCGGCCCCGATGCGATACTCGAGGTTCCTGCCGTCGAGCACGTGGCCGTTGCGGTCGGTGTCGCCGTACTTGTCCTGGCGCGCCATGTTCGCGGCATGTGCCTGGGCGATCTGGAGCAGGCGCACGTCGGGCGCGAGCGGAGCGAGACTGTTCTCGACCCGGTACGCGTTGGTCTCCCGGATGATCCGCTGCTGGTACGGATTGACCTTGACGCTCGCGGGCGCCGGTTCGGGCGGTGCGGGCGGCCGCGCAGCCGGTGCCGGCGGTCCAGGCGGTCCGGGGGCCGGCGGGACCGGGCGCTGCGGAGCCGGCGCACATGCCGCCAGCGCCAGCACGCAGGCCATCATCATCGACTTGCGCAACATGTGTGCTCCAGGATGCCAGACCGGGTTGAGCGGCAAGCAATCCACGTGCTCATCATGCGTGCCGCATCGGGCGCATCGCCCAGTCCCGTTGCCGTGGACGGTGCGATACTTCTCCCGCGACATCCAGGAGGAATGACCATGACTGCTGCGTTGCCCGCACGGATGCGTGCGGTGGAGATCACGCGTCCGGGCGGGCCGGACGTGCTGCATATCGCCGAGCGGGACCTGCCGCACCCGAAAGCCGGAGAGGTGCTCATCGCAGTGGCGGCGGCGGGCGTGAACCGGCCCGACTGCTTCCAGCGCGCGGGTTCGTATGCGCCGCCGCCCGGCGCCTCCGACCTGCCCGGACTCGAAGTGGCGGGCACGGTGGCGGCGCTCGGCGAGGGCGTGACGCAGTGGCGCATCGGCGACCAGGTCTGCGCCCTCACGCCGGGCGGCGGCTACGCGCAGTATTGCGTCGCGCCCGCGTCGCACTGCCTGCCGGTGCCTGCCGGCCTGACGGTGGCCGAAGCCGCCTCCCTGCCCGAGACCTTCTTCACGGTCTGGATCAACGTGTTCGAGCGCGCGCGCCTGGCCGCGGGCGAGACCCTGCTGGTGCAGGGCGGCTCGAGCGGCATCGGCGTCACCGCGATCCAGCTGGCGCGCGCCTTCGGCCACCGCGTGTTCGCCACCGCAGGCAGCGCCGACAAGTGCGCGGCGTGCGAGCGGCTGGGCGCCGAGCGCGCGATCGACTATCGCAAGGAGGACTTCGTCGAGGTCGTGAAGCAGCTCACCGGCGGCAAGGGTGTCGACGTGATCCTGGACATGGTGGGCGGCGACTACGTCCCGCGCGAGCTGAAGTGTCTGGCGACCGACGGCCGCCTGTCGATCATCGCGTTCCTCGGCGGGACCCGGACCACCCTCGACATGGGCGACATCCTCTATCGCCGGCTGACGATCACCGGATCCACGCTGCGCCCGCGCAGCATCGAGTACAAGGCACAGGTCGCGGCCGCGCTGCGGGAGAAAGTGTGGCCGCTGCTGAGCGCCGGCCGGCTGAAGCCGGTGATCCACCAGCGCTTCCCGCTGGAGCAGGCCGCGGCCGCGCACGCGCTGATGGAATCCAGCGCCCACATCGGCAAGATCCTGCTGGAGATGGGCTGAGACGGCGCCGCGTCAGGCGGCGATGATGATGGCGGGCTCGCGGCGCTGGCTGCGGCGCGGCCCGATGCGCATCGGCGCGATCGGTCCGGCGTAGCGGAGCCCCGGCGGCGGCGTGCGCCGCAGCCGGCTCAGCGCGTCGGCTTCCTGCGCGAGGCGGCGCGCGAACTCCACGTTCTTGGTGACCTCGAGCTGGTACGGATCCTCGCCGCCGAAGTGCACCGCGGCGTAGCGGAAGGCGGAGTCGAGCTGCTCGGTCAGGCGGCGGCGCGCGATGAGGTAGAACTCCGGCGTCTTGCGCAGCAGGTCTTCGGCCGAGAGGAACTTGACCGTGGGCGAGGGCTCGCCGCTGCCGTTGTGTGCCAGGCCGCCCGCGACGAACTCGGGATAGAGCCGGTCGCGGCATTTCTCCAGGTAGCAGCGGTCGGACATCTGCGCGATGATGTCGGCCGTGCCGAGCATGTTGCCGATGCGGCGGAAGATCTCGCTCGGAACGCGGATCTGGCTCACCGGCATCTCGTAGCCGGTGAAATGGATGACCGCCGCGGCATGCGGCGCGAGATCGGCCATGCCGAGCCCCGCCATGTACTGCTCCAGGAACCGCGAGCCGCGCGACACGTGCACCAGGGTGTACTCGGCGCCATTGCGATGGCGCGTATCCTGGACGTGGCGCAGGTAGCCCACATCGTGGAACAGCGCCGTGATCACGCCGAACACGAACAGGCGCGGGCCGAGCGTCTCGTGGGTGTCGCTGGCGCGCTCGTAGCCGTCCATGAGACGTGCCATGGCGAGCGCCACGTCGAGCGTGTGCTGGAGGTTGTGATAGGCCGTGTCGCACGGCCGGTAGCCGGGGAACTCGCCGCGATAGGCCCGCGAGCAGTCCTCGAATGCCGTGATGAGCGCATCCGAATGGCTGCCCGGGTACAGCTGACTGAACAGGCGTGCGGTTTCGAGGTACACCGCGCGCGGATCGGTGATGTCCACGCGGTTGGTGACGTCGTATTCGCTTCGTCTTATGGTCATCGTTGTGCTCTCCGGCCCTGCGCTGCCTCTTATTGTTTTCCGGCGCAGCCCATTGTGCTGGGCCGCCATTCTTCCTTCAATTGCTTTGACACTGTCTTGCAGCTCGATCCTGAACCGGGGCCCGAGCGATCGTCTCCGGATGGCGACAACTTTAGCACGACCCGGTTGACTGTCCAGTCCCACTAGCAAAAATATGGCCTTCCGCCAAAACCCTGAGTCCTGGCGGACTTCGGTCCCGCGAGGATCCGGCGCATGACCAGGATTGCAAAACAATTGAACAATTGGCTGGCGGCGGTAGTGTGCGCGGTCGCCCTGCTGACTGTCGCCGGTGCCCACGCGCGGCAGGCGTCGCCTGCAGGGCTGCCTGCCATCGAGGCGCAGGCGCTGCCGCCGGAGGCGCGTGCGGCGCTGGAGCGCATCGAGCGCGGCGGGCCCCACCCCTACCGCAAGGACGGGTCGGTCTTCGCCAACCGGGAGCGCCGCCTGCCGGACCGGCCGCGCGGCTACTACCGCGAGTACACGGTGCCGACGCCGGGCGAGCGCGACCGCGGGGCGCGCCGCATCGTCGCGGGCAGTGCCGGCGAGCGGTATTACACTGCCGACCACTACCGCACTTTCAGACGGATCGTTCCATGAGCAGTACTCCTGTTGCGCGCCTGCTGGGCGGCGGGCCCTCCGGCGTGTTCGTGCTCGACCCCGACGTCGCCTCTGCCCGCATAGCAGCTCTCGCGCGCCTCAAGGGCCTGCATGTCCTCGAGGCCGATTGCCGCGGCGCCCGCAACAAGCGCCGGCTGATGGAGTCGCTTGCGGCGGCGCTGGCGCTGCCGGCGTACTTCGGCGGCAACTGGGACGCGCTCGCCGACTGCCTCACCGATCTCGAGTGGTTGCCCGCGGAAGGTTACGTGCTGATGCTGCGCGGCCTGGAGGGGCTGGCACGCCAGTCACCGCGCGACTACGCGATGCTGGTCGACGTGCTGAGCGACGCCTCGGGGTACTGGCGCGACGCTGGGGTGCCGTTCTACGTGCTGCTTGCCGGCGATGCGACCGGGCTGGGGTCCGACCTGCCGTGCATCTCGGCATGACAGCCGGGCAGCCCCGGCTGCGACGCATGCGGGCCGGCGCACGCCGGCCGTGACGCATTCACCGCGGGCACGAAGCGCGCGAGTTCGCTCAACGCCTGGTGATAGACCTCGCGCTTGAACTCGATGACGCTCTCGAGCGGAATCCAGTACTGGTTCCAGCGCCAGGCGTCGAACTCGGGTTTGTCGGAGCGGCGCAGGCATACGTCGCAATCGCGGCCGACCATGCGCAGCAGATACCAGATCTGCTTCTGCCCGCGATAGTTCACCCGGCAGTCGCGCCGCACCCAGGTGCTGGGCACGTCGTAGCGCAGCCAGTGGCGGGTGCGACCGAGGATGCGCACGTGCCGTCCCTCCAGGCCCACCTCCTCGGTCAGTTCCCGGTACATCGCCTGTTCGGGGCTCTCGCCGGCCTTGATGCCGCCCTGCGGGAACTGCCACGCGTGCTCCTTGACGCGCTTGCCCCAGAACACCTCGTTGCGGATGTTCACCAGGATGATGCCGACGTTCGGGCGATACCCGTCACGATCAATCACGGCCAGTCACCCTTCGAAGACACTTTGCCCGGATTCTTCCATAAACGGCCGCTGCTACGCAATTGCGATACCAGCGCGCGGCGGACCGCCGCATTCAGACCAGCAGTCGCCGGCTGGTGTGCGGGTTGAGCTGTCGCATGCTGCCGACGAGATCCGGAAATTCAATCGCATAGCGCGACTGGAGGCGGCGGGCCTGGTCCCTGAGCTCGTCCCAGCGCGTGGCCACCGGCTTGCTCCGGAAGGCCAGCACCGCGATGTTGCCGCGCTGCGCCGCCGGCAGGCAGCAGACCTGGCCGTCGAAGGCTGCCTCGATGCGCTGCAGGTACTCGTCGAAACGGCGGTCGTTGCCCCACAGATTCACCACCAGGATGCCGTCGGGGTGCAGCGCACGCGCCGCGTTGGCATAGAACTCGCGGGTGGCGAGCTCGGTGGCCTGTGAGACGCCGTCATAGCCGTCGACCAGGATGACCTCGCAGCAGTCCGGATGCTGCGCGACCCACGCCGCGCCGTCGCCCTGCAGCACGCGCAGCCGCGCGTCGTCGGGCGGGAGATGGAAGTGCGAGCGTGCGCAGGCGATCACTTTGGGGTTGAGCTCGATCACCACCTGCTGCGTCTCGGGCAGGTGACGATGGATCCACTTGGTCAGCGACCCGCCGCCCAGGCCGACGTTCACCAACCGGCGCGGCGGGGGCGCGAACAGCAGGAAGGCCAGCATGCTGCGCGTGTAAGAGAGCACCAGCTCGGTCGGATCCGCCAGGCGCATCCCGCTCTGCACGGTATCGCTGCCCAGGTGCAGGTAGCGGACGCCGTCCTGCTCGCTGATCTGCACCTCGTCGCCCGCACCGGCCGGCCGGCGCCGCAGGCGCCCCAGCAGTCCCATTTCCAGTCCCTGTATCTCGTTGTGTTTGCGTGCGATTGTAGAATAGCGGTTTTGCCTCGGACGACCCCGACATGCGCAGCAGAGCGTTCTTCCTGTCCACCCTCAAGGAGGCCCCGGCCGAGGCCGAGCTGGTCAGCCACAAGCTCATGGTCCGCGCCGGCCTGATCAAGAAGCTCGGCAGCGGGCTGTACAGCTGGATGCCGCTGGGCCTGCGCGTCCTGCGCCGCGTCGAGGCGATCGTGCGCGAGGAGATGAACCACGCCGGCGCCCTGGAGCTGTTCCTGCCCGCCGTGCAGCCGGCCGAGCTGTGGCAGGAATCGGGACGCTGGGAGCGCTTCGGGCCGCAGATGCTCAAGATCCGGGACCGGCATGAGCGCGATTTCTGCTTCGGTCCGACGCACGAGGAGGTCATCACCGACATCGCCCGGCGCGAGATCCGCTCCTACCGCCAGCTGCCCGTGCACTTCTACCAGATCCAGACCAAGTTCCGCGACGAGATCCGCCCGCGCTTCGGGGTGATGCGCGCCCGCGAGTTCATCATGAAGGACGGCTACTCCTTCCACGTCGACTTCGCCGACCTGGAGCGGGAGTACCGCAACATGTACGACACCTACACCCGCATCTTCGAGCGGCTCGGGCTGAAGTTCCGCGCCGTCGCGGCCGACACCGGCGCGATCGGCGGCACCGGCTCGCACGAGTTCCACGTGCTGGCCGACTCGGGCGAGGACGCGATCGCGTACGGCCTCGAATCCGATTACGCGGCCAACATCGAGCTCGCCGAGGCGCTGGCGCCGGCAACGCCGCGCGCTGCACCGGCCGCGCAACTGGCCACCGTCGCCACACCCGGGCAGCACAGCATCGAGGAGGTGAGCGCCTTCCTCAAGGTCCCGCCGCAGAAGATCGTGAAGACGCTGATGATCGTGACCGGCGACCAGAAGGAGGTACTGCTCCTGCTGCGGGGCGACCACATGCTCAACGAGGTGAAGGCCGGCAAGAAGTTCCTGCTCAACGAGGGCTGGCGCTTCGCGACCGAGGGCGAGGTGCGCGCGCGCATGGGCGCGAGTCCCGGCTCGATCGGTCCGCGCGGCGGGCACGGCCTGACCGTCATCGCCGACCGCGCGGTGGCCGCGATGAGCGACTTCGTGTGCGGCGCCAACCAGGACGATCATCACCTGACCGGAGTCAACTTCGGCCGCGACCTGCCCGAACCGCAGGAGTACGCCGACCTGCGCAACGTAGTCGAGGGCGATCCCAGCCCGGACGGCAAGGGGACGCTGGGGATCTGCCGCGGCATCGAGGTGGGCCACATCTTCCAGCTTCGCACCAAGTACTCCGAGGCGCTCAGCGCCACCTTCCTCGACGAGGCCGGCCAGGCGCGCCCGATGGAGATGGGCTGCTACGGCATCGGCGTGTCGCGCATCGTCGCCGCCGCGATCGAGCAGAACCACGACGAGCGCGGCATCGTGTGGCCGCAGCCGATCGCTCCGTTCCAAATCGCCATCGCCCCGATCGGCTACGGCAAGAGCGCCGAGGTGAAGGCCGTGGCCGACCGCCTGTACGCGGACCTGCAGGCCGCGGGCATCGAGGTGCTGCTGGACGACCGCGACGAGCGCCCCGGCGTGATGTTCGCCGACCTCGAGCTGATCGGCATCCCGCACCGGATCACCATCGGCGATCGCGGGCTGAAGCAGGGCCAGCTCGAATACGTCGCGCGGCGTGACGGCAAGCCGCAGATGATCGACGCGGCCACCGCGCTCGAGTTCGCGAAACAGGCCGTGCGTTGAACCGGGCCGCCGCCACGCTCGCCGCGCTCGTGCTGTGCATCCCGGCGGCCCGCGCCGGGAACCAGCAATACGAGCCGCTGGCCGCGAGCGTGCGCGCGGCGATGTACTCGGCGGTGGCCGACAAGGCCAGCCCCCGGCTGGTCTTCGCCACCGCGGACGAGGGCTACCAGTGGCTCGACGAGATGTCCATCCGTCTCGCCCCGCGCGTGCCCGACCAGCGCACCCGGGTGGACCTGCTGACCACCGTGCAGTACGAAGCCAGGCGTGCGGGCCTGGACCCGCAGCTGGTGCTGGGCGTGATCGAGGTCGAGAGCCGCTTCCGCAAGTACGCGGTGTCGCGGGCCGGGGCCCGGGGCTACATGCAGGTCATGCCGTTCTGGACCGGGCTGATCGGGACCGCGGAGCACAACCTGTTCAGCCTGCGCACCAACCTGCGCTACGGCTGCGTCATCCTGCGCCACTACATCGACATCGAGCGCGGCGACGTCCAGCGCGCGCTCGCGCGCTACAACGGCAGCCTCGCCAACCCCAAAAGCGACTACGCGGCGAAGGTGATTCGCGCCTGGCAGACGCGCTGGGCCTATCCGGCGCCAGTGGTACGGCAGGTGTCGGCCCCGCCCATGCGGTACGTGGGCGAGCCCAGGTGATCCGGCCATGAACGCCAGCCAGGACCTCGACCCCGCGCTCGCCGGCATCACCGTCCTCGATTTCACGCGCGTGCTGGCCGGGCCCTACTGCACGCGGCTGCTCGCCGACCTCGGCGCGCAGGTGATCAAGATCGAGCGGCCCGGCGAGGGCGACGAGATCCGCTACACCGTGCAGCAGCTCGAGCCCGGCCGCAGCGACCAGAGCAGCTACTACGTGCGCCTGAACGTGGGCAAGCGCGGCATCGCCATCGACCTCGCCCACCCGCTGGCCCGCGACGTGGTGCTCGACCTGGTGCGCCGGTCCGATGTGGTGGTGGAGAACTTCTCGCCGGGCGTGATGAAGCGCTACGGCTTCGACGAGCCCGCGCTGCGCGCGGTGAAGCCCGACCTCGTGTACTGCGCGGTGTCGGGCTTCGGGCAGACCGGGCCGCTGAGCTCGATGCAGGCCTATGCGCACCTGATCAATGCCATCTCCGGGATGATGGACCTCGACCGCGGTGGCGACGCGCAGCCGCGCGTGTCCTACCTGCAGGCCGCGGACGTGCTCGCGGGCGCACATGCCTTCGGCGCCATCTGCGCCGCGCTGGTGCGGCGCGCGCGCAGCGGCCGCGGCGCATTCATCGACGTCTCGATGCTCGAATGCCTGGTCGCCGCCGACGACATCACCTACGGTGCGATCCTCAACGGCGGCAGCGTGCTGCGCGCACCGCGGATCGGCATGGTCGTGCACGAGATCGACCGGCGCTACCTCGCGCTGCAGACCGCCGGCGCACCGCACCTGTGGTCGCGGCTGGTGGCGCTGATGGGCCGGCCGGAGCTGGCGAGCGATCCGCGCTTCGCCACGCCCTATGCACGGCGCGAGAACTGGGCTGCGCTGCTGCAGATCCTGCGTGAGTGGCTCGACGGCTTCGACGACGTGGACCAGGCGCTCGCCGCGCTCACCGGGGCGCGCATCCCGTCGGTGCCGATGCTCTCGCCCGAGGAGGTCATCGAGCATCCGCACCTCACGGCGAGGCAGGCCTTCCCGGCCGTCCAGCATCCGGCACGGGGGAGCGTGCGCGTGACGGCCACGCCGTTCCACCTCGATGGGGCAGCGGTGGTGCCGGCAGGCCCGGCACCGCATCGGGTCGGCGAGCACACGCGCGAAGTGCTCGCAGAGGTCCTGGACTATCCGGCGCAGCGCATCGACGCGCTGCTGCGCGAGAAGGCGATCGAGGTTCCCGGCTGAGCGGTCAGCCCTTGCGGGGCACCGGCACGCGCGAGGGCCGGCCCTGCGCGTCGGTGAACGGGAACAGGCCCACCTTGAACGACTGCGCCATGTGCCGCGCGACGCCGATCGCACGCTCGGCATGGGCCGGGCTCAGCGCATCGCGCGCGGCACTCTCGAACGTCGCCAGCCAGTGCTCGAACGCCTCGGGCTCGAAGCGCAGGCGCATGTGCGGGCCATAGGCGTTGCCCTTGTAGCGCTGGGTGCCCAGGATCACGCCGGACCAGAAGTCCGCCACCAGGGGAATGTGCGTATCCCAGTCGTGGATCGCGTCGCGGAAGATGGGCCCGAGCACGGGGTCGGCCAGCCCGCGCTCGTAGAACAGGCGCACCATCCATTCGATCGCGGCTTCCGGGTCTGTCTCGCTCATCTGCTCTGCTCCTGCCGGCACGCTGCAGCCTGCTGCAACCGCCGTGCTAGGCCTTGCGCAGGCGCCAGCGCCGAGCCGGCGCGGCCTCGGCTTCGCCCGCGTCATCATCGTCCCTGGACTGCTCGAACAGCGCCTTCAGGCTCATCTGCAGGTCTGCGTGGATGTCCATCGTGACCCTGGCCAGCGCCTTCTCGTAGCCGTGCTTGCCGCGGGCGAGCTCGGCCTCCGGGTTGAACACGAACTCGCGATACAGGTCCGCCAGCGGGACGTTCGCGAGGTCGCGCGCGAGCACCCAGCGCTCGCCGGCCGCCGGCGCGACCCAGCCGGCATCGGTCAGCTGCTGCAGCATCGCCTCGCAGGCTTCCCACGGCATCTTCAGCGCGGCGCGCAGCTCGCCGGTGGTCGGCACCAAGCCCTTGCCATGTGCGTCGTACAGCAGCCGCAGCAGGCGCACCGCGTCGAGCAGCGCGCTGCCCACGCCACGGCGCAGGCGCACGCCGCCGCTGCGCATGTAGGGCAGCGCGGCGGCCAGCTCGGCGCCGATCAGCACGATCATCCAGGACAGGTAGAGCCAGGCCAGGAAGATGGGAAAGCTGGCGAAGGCGCCGTACACCAGCTTGTAGGTCGGCACCTGGCGGATGTAGGCCCCGAACAGGCTCTTCACCACTTCGAACAGCAACCCCGCAGTGATGCCGGCGGCGAGGGCGTCCGCCGTCTCCACCCTGCGGCTGGGCACGGTGCGGTACACGAACGCGAACGCGAGGCAGGTGAGCGTCAACGACACCGTCTTCAGGAACACCGGCGGCGAGCCGCCCAGCAGCTCCATCGACTGGCTCACCAGCCAGGAGGTGAGCGATAGGCTCACCCCGAGCAGCAGCGGACCGATCGTCAGCACGCCCCAGTAGGTGAGCACGCGTCCGACCAGCGGCCGCGGGCGCGACACGCGCCAGATCCGGTTGAACGTGTGCTCGATGGTGAGCATCATCATCACCGCGGTGACGGTGAGGATCGCCAGGCCCAGCGCGGTCAGGCGGCCGGCGTTCTGGGCGAACTGTTCCATGTACACCGTGATCACCTTGGAGGCCGCGCCCGGCACCAGGTTGGCGAGGATGAATCCGCGGATGTTCCCGTAGAAGCTCGAGAAGCCCGGGAAGGCGGAGAAGACGGTGAGCGCGACGGTGATCACCGGCACCACGGCCAGCAGGGTGGTGAACGTCAGGCTGGAGGCGACCTGCACCAGCCGGTCCTCGCGCAGCCGTACGCGCAGCCAGTGCAGGAAGTCGGTGATCGAGCGGAGGTGCTGGCGCATGCGGGCGGGCGGAGGAACGCTCCAGGGTCCGATCAGATAATAGCGCCGCGGCGCCGGGGAACTTTAGCCGTCGCAACGGGAATCGCGCGCCAGCGCGGGCCGGTGCGGCAGCGATTGTGCCTCATCCGCCGATCCACTAGCATGGCGGCCGCGCGGGATCTCGCAGCACCGGCACCCGCACTCACCCGAGGAGCGTGCATTGCCGCCCGCCAGCGCCACCCAGACCGACATCGCCACCCAGCGCCGCAACATCGCCGTCCTCGCCGCCTGCCAGGCGCTGCTGCTCGCCAACACCTCGGCGCTCGTGGCCCTGAGCGGCGTCGCCGGATACGAGCTGGCGCAGAACAAGTCGCTCGCCACGCTGCCGGTGACCGGCTGGGTGGTCGGCGGTGCGGCGACCACCATGCTCGCCTCGCAGCTGATGCAGCGCATCGGCCGGCGCGGCGGGTTCACCGTCGGCGCCCTCATCGGGATCGTGGGTGCGCTGGTCTGCGTGACCGCCCTCGCACTGCACAGCTTCTGGCTGCTGTGCCTCGGCTCGCTGGTGTTCGGGTCGTACAACGCCTTCGGACAGTACTACCGCTTCGCCGCCGCCGACGCCGCAACGCCCGAATTCCGCGCCCGCGCGATCTCGTACGTGATGGCCGGCGGACTGGTCGGCGGCATCGTGGGGCCAGCCACGAGCCGGGTGACGGCACACCTGCTGCCTGCGCCCTATCTCGCCGCGTACATCGCGCTGATCGGCTTCATGGTGGTCGTGCTGGGACTGCTGCGCTGGCTCGACATCCCCCCGCCGGGAGCAGAAGCCGCGGCAGAGCCCGCACGCCCCCTCGCGGAAATCGCGCTGCAACCCGCCTTCCTGGTGGCGGTGTCCGCCTCCGCGCTCGCCTATGGAACCATGAATCTCCTCATGACCGCCACGCCGCTGGCCATGAGCCTGTGCGGGCATCCCTACGGTGCGGCGACCGGGGTGATCTCCGCGCACGTCATCGGGATGTTCGGGCCGTCCTTCTTCACCGGCAACCTGATCCGCCGCTTCGGCGTGCTCACGGTGATGCTCTCCGGCGTGGCGATCTACCTGCTCTGCATCGCCATCGCCCTGGCCGGCGTGGGCGTGGCCCACTTCTGGTGGGCGCTGCTGCTGCTGGGCGTGGGCTGGAACTTCGTGTTCATCGGCGCCACCACGCTGCTCACCGAGACCTACCGCACCTCGGAGAAGGCGCGCGTGCAGGGCCTCAACGACTCGCTGATCTTCCTCACGATGGCAGGTTCGTCCCTGTCGTCGGGCATGATTCTCCAGCGCAACGGCTGGCAGGTGCTGAACCAGCTGGCCATCCCGTTCGTGCTGGCCATCGGGCTAGGGGTGGGATGGCTCGCGCTGCAACGTCGGCGCGTCGTGCCGGCGACCTGAGCGCGGCGCTCCAGCTTATCACCGGTCCGGCCCGCGGCCGCACCGTGGGATCCGGGGGCGCCCTCTATAATCGGCATTCAAATGCCTGAAGACGCCCGTGAACGACATCCTCGTCCTCTACTACAGCCGCACCGGCGCCGTGAAGCAGATGGCACAACTGGTGGCCCGCGGCATCGACGCGGTACCCGGTGCTCGTGCTCGCATCCGCACGGTACCGGCGGTATCGACCGTGTGTGAAGCGGTCGAGCCCGCCATCCCGGATTCCGGCGCGCCCTACGCCGAGCTGCGCGACCTCGAGGAGTGCATCGGGCTCGCGCTGGGCAGCCCGACCCGCTTCGGCAACATGGCGGCGCCGCTGAAGTACTTCCTCGACTCGACCTCCGGCCTGTGGCTGCGCGGCGCGCTGAACGGCAAGCCTGCGGCGGTGTTCACCTCGACCGCGACCCTGCATGGCGGGCAGGAGACCACGCTGCTATCGATGATGCTGCCGCTGCTCCATCACGGCATGCTGATAGTCGGCCTGCCCTACGCCGAGCCCGAGCTGACCAGCACCACCTCGGGCGGCACGCCCTACGGTGCCAGCCACGTCGCCGGGCCCAATGCCGACCGCCCCGTCACCGAGGACGAGCAGCGGCTGTGCGTCGCGCTGGGCAAGCGGCTGGCGGCGGCTGCGCTCAAGCTGGCCCGATGAGCGTCGATCCGGGAGCGCGCGCTGCGGCAGCACGGCGCCTCGTGCGCCGGCACCGCAGCGGCGTGCTGTCCTCTCATTCGATCAAGTTCCCCGGCTTTCCGTACGGCTCCGCGCTGCCGCACATTACCGACCCGGCCGGTCGACCCGTCGTGCTGATCAGCCATCTGGCCGAGCACACCCACAACGTCGAGGCCGATCCGCGCGTGAGTTTCATCGTGTGCGATGCCGGACCGGACCTGCAGGCGCAGCCGCGCGTCACGCTGCTCGGCGAGATCCGTCCGCACGACGACCCGGCGATCGCGCAACGCTATCTGCGCTGCTACCCCGACCACGAGCAGTACCTGCAGATCGGCGGCTTCCGGTTCTACTCGATCGAGCCGAGCCAGGTGCGCTACATCCAGGGCTTCGGCGGCCTGCACTGGATCGCGGGGGCGAGCTATCTCGCCGCCACCGACCTCGCCGACGCGGAGCCGTCCGTGCTGGAGCACATGAACGCGGACCACGCCGAGGCGCTGCGCGACTGCTGCCGCCACGCCTACGGCATCGAGGCGCTCGACGTCAGCATGAGCGGCATCGACTGCGACGGCTTCGACGTGCGTGCCGACGGGGCGCTGCTGCGCTTCGACTTCGAGGCCCCCCTGACCGGCGCGGACCAGGTTCGCAGCGCACTGGTGGCGCTGGTGCACCGCGCTCGCGCTGCCTGACCCGCCAGGACCTGGGCCCGTGACGACCCACGACTCACGAGTCACGAATCATGCGCTGCGCATCGCCCACTGGATGGCGATCGCCGCGCTGATCGCGCTCGCATTCCTGTGCGTGCTGTGGGAGTCGGTGCTGGCGCCGATCCGCCCCGGGGGCTCGTTCCTGATGCTCAAGGCGCTGCCCCTGCTCGCCCCGCTGTTCGGGCTGCTGCGCGAGAAGGTGATCGCCTACAAGTGGACCGTTCTGCTCACCCTGCCCTACTTCATGGAGGGCATCGTGCGCGCGTGGTCGGACAAGGGCCTGTCGCAGGCCCTGGCTGGCGGCGAGATCGCACTCTCGCTCGTGCTGTTCACCGCGTGTGCGCTCTACGTCCGGCTGCCGCGGGCGGGCGCTTGAGCGCGCCCCGGTACCGAGGCCGGTTCGCACCGACACCGTCGGGCGCCCTGCACTTCGGCTCGATCGTCGCCGCACTCGGCAGCTTCCTCGAGGCGCGCACCCACGCCGGCGAGTGGCAGGTGCGCATCGACGACCTCGATCCGCCGCGCGTGGTGCCCGGGGCGGCGGACGAGATCCTGCGCTGCCTGGACAGCCTGGGCTTCGAATGGGATGGCGAGGTGGTCTGGCAGAGCCGGCGCAGCGCCGCCTACTCGGCGGCATTCCAGCGCCTGCGCAGCGAGGGTCTGGTCTACCCCTGTGCCTGCAGCCGCAAGGGGATCGCAGCACAGGCCCGCGACGGAATCGACGGCCCGATCTATCCGGGCACCTGCCGCGCGGGCATGCCGCAGGGGCAGGCAGTGCGCTCATGGCGCATTCGCACCCTCGGTGCACGCGTTTGCTTCGATGATGCGGTGCTCGGTCCGCAGGTGTACGACGTGGAGCACGAGTCGGGCGACTTCGCCCTCCTGCGCGCCGACGGCGTGTATGCGTTCCACCTCGCCGCGGCAGTGGACGATGCGCAGTACGGCATGACGCACGTGGTGCGCGGGGCGGACCTGCTGGAGTCCAGCGCCCGGCAGATCTGGCTGCTGGGCGTGCTGGGGCTGCACGTACCACAGTACGCGCACCTGCCGATCGCAGCGGATGCGCAGGGCCAGAAGCTGTCGAAGCAGACCCACGCCGCGCCGGTGGATGCGGCCCACCCGGTCGATGTGCTGTGGCGCGCACTGGCGTTCCTCGGCCAGGCGCCGCCGGGATCCCTGCGCAGCGCAAGTCGAACGGAACTCTGGACCTGGGCGCGCGCAAACTGGCAGCTGACGCGGGTCCCGCGTCAGCGCCAGCTGCCTGTTCCCGCTGCCCCTTGGCGTCTAGCGCCCGGGGCCTGACGCCTCAGCTCAGTGACTGATCATCCACGGCCGCTTGGTCGGGAAGCTCTTCTTCCCGTCCGGCGCGACCGCAGTGGCCTTGCTCACGCCGCTGCCGCAGCCGCAGCCGGGACCGTGCTTGTGCCCGAGCTGGGCCGATGACCTCGGCTCGTGCCGCGCCCGCTCGTTGATCGCGTGTGCCTTGCGATCGGCGGCGGGCATGCCGGCGTAAGCGGGCGCGGACAGCAGCGCCCGTTGCGCCTCGCCGCCGCAGTCGGGGCACGGATGCGGCCGCGACGACTGCGACATCGGCCGCAGGGCGGTGAAGTCGCTGCCGCAGCCGTCGCACAGATACTCGTAGACCGGCATGGCCCTTCTCCCTATCATGATGTTGAAATATGCGATCGCCACCTGCGTACCCGGTAGTTGAACCAATGTCGGGTTCCGCCCAATCCATCACTTGCTGCGCGGGTGCGCCACCGATGAAGCCTGGAGGCGCGCCGCGAAGCAGTTCTTCAACAGCCTGCTACTTGTCCGGCGACATCGGGATGTCGACCCCGCCCTTGATCGCCTTGACCGGACCGGCGGCGCTCGGGTTGATGTCGAACTCGAAGATCCCGGTGGGCAGCCACAGCGTCGCGCACGCGTTGGGGATGTCCACCACACCGCTGATGTGGCCCTGCACGGGGGCCGTCCCGAGGATGGCGTAGGCCTGCGCCTTGGAGTACCCGAACTTGGTCATGTACTCGATCGCGTTCAGGCACGCCTGGCGGTAGGCGACGTGCACGTCGAGGTAGTGCTGCTTGCCCCACTCGTCGACCGAGATGCCCTCGAAGATCAGGTAGTCGTTGTAGGTCGGCGTGATCGGGCTGGGCTTGAAGATCGGGTTCTTGATCCCGTACTTGGCCATGCCGCCCTTGATCAGGCTGACCTTCATGTGCACCCAGCCGGCCATCTCGATCGCGCCGCAGAACGTGATTTCGCCGTCACCCTGGCTGAAATGCAGGTCGCCCACCGACAGGCCCGCACCGTCGACGTAGACCGGAAAGAAGATCTTGGAGCCGCGCGACAGGTCCTTGATGTCGCAGTTGCCGCCGTGCTCGCGCGGCGGCACGGTGCGCGCACCTTCCGCGGCGATCTTCGCCTTGGTCTCGCCGGTCGCCTTGCCCGCATGCGCGGTCTTGGGGAAGGGCGGGTTGGCCAGCGGCGGCACGCGCGTGGGATTGGTCGCGATGAAGTCCACTTCGCGCTCGTTCCACATCTCCAGCATCTTGCGGTCGGGCAGGCAGCCGATCAGGCCGGGGTGGATGAGGCCGGCGAACTTCACGCCCGGCACGTGGCGCGAATGCGTGTACAGGCCGCTGATGTCCCAGATCGACTTCTGTGCCAGCGGGAAGTGGTCGGTCAGGAAGCCGCCGCCGTTCTGCTTCGAGAAGAAGCCGTTGAAGCCCCACAGGCTGTCGGGCTTGGCGCCCACGTCGAGCAGATCCACCACCAGCAGGTCGCCGGGCTGCGCACCCTTCACGCCCACCGGGCCGGACAGGAAGTGCACGGTGGACAGGTCGACGTCGCGAACGTCATCAGCGCTGTCGTTGTTCTTGATGTAGCCGCCGGTCCAGTCGTAGGTCTCGAGGACGAAATCGTCGCCCGGGTTGACCCAGCAGGCCATCGGGATGTCCGGGTGCCAGCGGTTGTGGATCATCTCGTTGTTGTACGGGGATCCGTTGAGGTCTACTTTGATCAGGGTCTCCGGCATGGGGCGCTCCTTCGGTGTGGTGGTTCAATAACCCCCTCTCCCTCGAGGGGAGAGGGCGGGGGTGAGGGTGAGGCGGTACACGGACGGCGGGACAGGGGCGAACGCGGGCTTACCCCTCAGCCCGGCCTTCTCCCGCGAGGGGAGAGGGGCAACTGCGCGAGTGGTGCGAGCGCGCGGCGTCACACGGACAGGTACTGCTTGACGCGGTCGGCGTCGATGTTGGCGCGCGCGGACTCGTGCACCAGCCGGCCACCCTCGATGACGAACAGGCGGTCGGCGACGTCCAGGGCGAACGAGAGCACCTGCTCCGACACGATGATCGTGATCTTGCGCAGCTTGCGGATCTCGTTCAGCGCCTTGGCGATGTCCTTGATGATGGAAGGCTGGATCCCCTCGGTGGGCTCGTCGAGCAGCAGCACCTTGGGGTTGGTGACCAGCGCCCGCGCAATGGCCAGCTGCTGCTGCTGTCCGCCGGAGAGGTTCCCGCCGCGGAGCTTGCGCATGTCGAACAGCACCGGGAACAGGGCGTAGATGTCCTCCGGAATGGTCCGATCCTTCGCGTTCTCCAGGCCGGTCTTGATGTTCTCCTCCACCGTGAGCGTGGGGAAGATCATGCGCCCCTGGGGCACGTAGCCGATGCCCTTGGCCACGCGCAGGTAGCTCTCGTCCTTCGAGACGTCCACGCCGTCCACCTGCACCTGGCCGGCCTTCAGCGGCAGCACGCCCATCAGCGCCTTGAACAGCGTGGTCTTGCCCATGCCGTTGCGGCCCATGATGGCGACGGTCTCGTTCCTGTCGGCAGAGAAGCTGATGCCATGGATGGCCTGGCTCTGGCCGTAGCTCACGAACAGGTCGTTTACGTTCAGCATGTGGTTCTCCGGCTCAGTGGCCCAGGTAGACGTCGATCACCTTGGGATCGCTCTGCACCTTGTCCATCGGACCCTCGGCGAGGATCTTGCCCTGGTGCATGACGGTCACCTTGTGGGCGATCTTCTTGACGAAATCCATGTCGTGCTCGATCACGATCATCGAGCGGTTCCGGCAGATGCGCTGGAGCAGGTCCGCGGTGAGCTCGCGCTCGCGCACGCTCATGCCGGCGATCGGCTCGTCGAGCATGAGCAGCTCGGGGTCCTGCATCAGCAGCATCCCGATCTCCAGCCACTGCTTCTGCCCGTGCGACAGCAGGCCGGCCTCCATCTGCAGCTGCTCGGTCAGGCCGATCTCAGCCGCGACCTCCTCGATGCGCTGCTTCACGTCGTCGGTGCACTTGAACCCCAGCGCGCCGAACACGCCGCGGCCGCGCGGGAACGAGACCTCGAGGTTCTTCCACACCGTGAGGTTCTCGTAGATCGACGGCGTCTGGAACTTGCGCCCGATGCCCGAGCGCACGATCTCGTGCTCGGCCAGGTCGGTCATCTCCCTGTTCTTGAACTTGATGCTGCCCTTGCTCGCGCGGGTCTTGCCGCAGATCAGGTCCAGCAGCGTGGTCTTGCCGGCGCCGTTGGGACCGATGATCACGCGCAACTCGCCCTTGTCCACGTACAGGGTGAGGGTGTCGATGGCCTTGAAGCCGTCGAAGGAGACCGTCAGGTCCTCCACCGCCAGCACGAAATCGGTGCTGCTGCTCATCCATGTGCTCCCGGGTTGGATTGATCGTCAGGCGACCGCGCCGCCCACTTCGCCCGCCGCGCCCGCTTCCTTGGTCGCGGCGCTCTTCGCGGCCCCGAGACGCGCGGCGGAGTCGGGCGTGGCGGCCGGCGGCGTGGCCGGCGGCACTGCCGGCGCAGGCGCAGGCTTCTTCTTCAGCCACGGCTTCACGTGGCTCTCGTACAGCCCGGCCAGGCCGTTGGGGAAGGCCAGCGTGACGCCGATGAACAGGGCCGCCATCAGGAACAGCCACAGCTCCGGGAACGTCTCCGAGAAGTAGGTCTTGCCGAAGTTCACCAGCAGGGCGCCGTAGACCGCGCCGACCAGCGACAGGCGCCCGCCGACCGCGGCGAAGATCACCATCTCGATCGAGGGCACGATCCCGACGAAGGAGGGCGACATGAAGCCGACCTGCAGCGCGAACATCGCGCCGCCGATCCCGCACAGCATCGCCGCCAGGCAGAACACGAAGATCTTGAAGTTGGCCACGTCGTAGCCGGAGAACCGCACCCGGTCCTCCTTGTCGCGCATGGCCAGCAGCAGCGTGCCCAGCTTGCTCTTCTGGATCGCGCGGCACACGAAGATGGCCGCGAACAGCAGGCCGGCGTTGACGTAGTAGAGGATGTACCTGGCCGAGTCGGTGCGGATGTCCCAGCCCAGCAGGGTCTTCAGGTCGGTGATCCCGTTGACCCCGCCGGTGTAACCCTGGCGCCCGATGATGAGCACGGTGAGGATCAGGGCCACGGCCTGCGTGATGATCGCGAAGTAGACGCCGCCCACGCGCCGCTTGAACATGGCGAAGCCGATGATGAACGCGAGGATCGTCGGCACCAGCAGCACCGCGAGCAGCGCGAACGGCAGGTGCTTGAACGGCTCCCACCAGAACGGCAGCTCGGTGAGCTGGTTCCAGTCCATGAAGTCGGGGATGCCCGGCGTGGACTGGATCTTGGTGCTCTCCGGGTCGGACGCCTCGAGCTTGAGGAACATCGCCATGCAGTAGCCGCCGAGGCCGAAGAACACGCCCTGCCCCAGGCTCAGGATGCCGCCGTAGCCCCACAGCATGACCAGGCCGACAGCCACGAACGCGTAGGTGAGGTACTTACCGATCAGGTTGAGGCGGAAGATGTCGGCCGTGAGCGGCATCACCGCGAGGACGACCACGGCGAGGATGAGGATGCCCGCGAGGTCGGACGAGGCGAGCCAGTTGCGAAGCTTCTGCATGCGGTACTCCTGGTTGCGAACTGCCTTGACTGCGTTACCCCTCACCCCCGCCCTCTCCCGCAAGGGGAGAGGGGTAACGGGGGGCGTCCGATCAACGCCGCACCTTCAGGGCGAACAGGCCCTGCGGCCGGATCATCAGGATCCCCACGATTGCGAGCAGCGTGACCACCTTCGCCATCGAGCCGGTGAGGAAGAATTCGGTGATCGACTGGGTCTGGGCGATGCCGAACGCGGAGGCCACGGTGCCCAGCAGGCTGGCCGCGCCGCCGAAGGTGACCACCAGGAACGCATCCACGATGTAGAGCGAGCCGCTGGTCGGGCCGGTCGAGCCGATCGTGGTGAACGCGGCGCCGGCGACTCCGGCGATGCCGCAGCCGATGGCGAAGGTCATGCGGTCGGTCTTGCGGGTGTTGATGCCGATCGCGTTGGCCATGGTGCGGTTGGCCACCGTGGCGCGCACCCGCAGCCCCCAGCGCGAGCGGAACAGCAGCAGGAACACCAGGCCGGTGACCAGCAGCGTGAGGGCCATGACGAACAGGCCGTTGATCGGAATGTCCAGGCCCTCCTTCGGCGCCCACGATCCGAGCAGCCAGTCGGGCAGCGTCGGGCTCACCTCCTTGGCGCCGAAGGTCGAGCGGAACACCTGCTGCATGCCCAGGCTCAGACCCCAGGTCGCGAGCAGGGTGTCGAGCGGGCGGCGGTAGAGGTGGCGGATCAGCGCCCACTCGGCCAGCCAGCCGGCGCAGAAGGCCAGGATGAAAGCCGCGATGATCGCGACCAGGAAGTAGTAGGGCATCAGCGCCGGCGCGTAGTTCTGCGTCAGCGTGGAGAGCATGAAGATGGTGTAGGCGCCGATGGTCATGAACTCGCCGTGCGCCATGTTGATGACGCCCATCTGCCCGAAGATGATCGCCAGCCCCAGCCCCATCAGCAGCAGCACGCTGAACAGGCTCAGGCCGGCGAAGCCCTGCATCACCACGATGTTCCAGAGATCTGCTGCGCTCATGCGCGTGGGCCCTCGCACTTCTGATTGGAGAAGGGAACCGCGCTGACCGCAGAGGACGCAGAGGAACGCAGAGGCACACCGTTCGTGCTATTCCTCTGCGGCCCTCTGCGTCCTCTGCGGTTCATGCGGCTCATGCAGTTGTCTTTCACCGATCTGCTCGTTGCGGCGCTGCGCCCCGGCGCGCCGCGCAGCTCCAGGGGTAGGGGGAGCCGCGCGGCGCCGGCGCAACCGGTGTTACTGGTAGCCCTTCGGGAACGGATCGGGCGCGATCAGGTTGGGCGACTCGGCCACCACCTTGAACTGGCCGTCGAGCTGGATCTGCCCGATGCGCGCCTTGCTCCACAGGTGGTGGTTCGGGTCCACCTTCACGTAGCCTTCCGGAGCGGTCTTCAGCTCGATGCCCGGCGAGGCTTCAGCGATCTTGTCGACGTCGAAGCTGCCGGCCTTCTCCACCGCGGCCTTCCACAGCCACGGGCCGAGGTAGGCGGCCTGGGTCACGTCGCCGATGACGGATTTCGCCCCGTACTTGGCCTTGAACGCTTCCACGAACTTCTTGTTGTTCGGGTTGTCCAGGCTCTGGAAGTACTTCATGCAGGCGTAGAAGCCGGCGCAGTTCTCGCCGCCGATGCCGAGCAGTTCGTCCTCGGTCACCGAGATCGTCAGCAGCAGCTGCTTGTCGGAGGTGATGCCGGCCGCCTTCATCTGCTTGTAGAAGGCCACGTTGCTGCCACCCACCACGATGGCGTAGATGCAGTCCGGCTTGGCGACCTTGATCTTGTTGATGAGCGAGTTGAAGTTGGTGTGGCCGAGTGGGTAGTACTCCTCGCCCACCACCTTGCCCAGCTTGCCCACGCGCTCGATGTGGGCGCGCGCGATCTTGTTCGAGGTGCGCGGCCAGATGTAGTCGGAGCCGATCAGGAAGAAGCTCTTGGCCCCCTTCTCCTTGGCCACCCAGTCCAGGCCCCAGATGATCTGCTGGGTGGCTTCCTGGCCGGTATAGATGACGTTCTTGGACTGCTCCAGGCCCTCGTAGAAGGTCGGGTAGTACAGCATCCCGTTCTCCTTCTCGAACACCGGCAGCACCGCCTTGCGCGAGGCCGAGGTCCAGCAGCCGAACACGGCGGCGACGCGGTCGTTCACCAGCAGCTTCTTCGCCTTCTCCGCGAAGGTCGGCCAGTCGCTCGCGCCGTCCTCCTGGATCACCTTGATCTTGCGGCCGAGGATGCCGCCGGCGGCGTTGATCTGGTCGATGGCGAGACGCTCGGCCTGGATCGATCCGGTCTCGCTGATCGCCATTGTGCCGGTCGCCGAGTGCAGTTGCCCGACGGTGACCTCGGTGTCGGTCACGGCGAGCTTGGTCGTGTTCACCTTGTCGGTGGGATAGGTGGCCGACCAGCTCAGCCCGGGCACGGCGAGCAGCGGCAGCGATGCGAGGCCCTGCATGACGCGACGACGGGTCGGGGACTGCAGTTCCGGGCGATCTTCCTGCGATGACATGTGCATCTCCTGGTGGTGGATGGAAGTCGGGATCAAGCGTGGGGACCGCGATTTCCGGTTCACGTGTTCGACGGGGGCCAGATTGCGACTTTCGTTGCACAGCAGCAATACGTCGATTGACGTACCGTTCCCGGGTGCCCGCCCGTACGTCAAATGACGTACTTGCTCCAGTGACTGCGCACTTGCCATTGCGCAAGTACGTGGGAATGAAGTAGATTGTTGCGAAGCAGCAGGAGTGACCTGCTGAAGAACGCCGGCAGGCGTCGACAGTAGCTCGCGCGTGGCTCTGGCAGGCTCGCGTTTCGTCAGGTTCAAGAGGGAGGTGCGCGCAGGCCCGCGCTCCGCGATGCGGATGCGTGCGCCATCGCGGTGCATGCCGGCAGTCCAACGCATCTCGCGTGTGCGTCGCGAGTACAACCAGTTCGTCGCGGACGAGACGCTCGAGGATTACTCGCTGCGCTTCACCGCGAAGTCGGCGCGCAAGTGGTCCTGCCTGCGCGTGGCCAACACCGCGCTGGGCTCGATCTCCTTCCTCGCCCTCGAGGCCATCGGCGCGGCGATCACGCTGAGCTACGGCTTCAGCAACGCGGTGCTCGCCATCCTGGTGGTGGGCAGCATCATCTTCCTCACCGGGCTGCCGATCAGCTACTACGCCGCGAGGCACGGCGTGGACATGGACCTGCTCACGCGCGGGGCGGGCTTCGGCTACATCGGCTCCACCATCACCTCGCTCATCTACGCGTCGTTCACCTTCATCTTCTTCGCCATCGAGGCGGTGATCCTGGCGATGGCGCTGCAGATGTGCTTCGGCATCCCGCTGTGGATGGGCTACCTGATCAGTGCCTTGGCGATCATACCGCTGGTCACCCACGGCATCACGCTCATCAGCCGCTTCCAGGTCTGGACCCAGCCGGTGTGGGTGCTGCTGAGCCTGCTGCCGTTCGTGTTCATCGCCGCGCAGGCGCCCGCGGAGCTCGCAGGCTGGACCCACTTCACCGGCCAGCACGGCCCGGCCGACGGCTCGGTGAGCCTGCTGGCATTCGGCGCGGCCGCCTCCGTGGCCTTCTCGCTCGTCGCCCAGATCGGCGAGCAGGTCGACTTCCTGCGCTTCCTGCCGCCGCAGAGCAGGGTCGGCCGCACGCAGTGGTGGCTGGCCATGCTGGGCGCCGGTCCAGGCTGGATCCTGATCGGGGTGCTCAAGCTGCTGGCCGGATCGCTGCTCGCCTACCTCGCGCTGATGCAGGGGCTGCCGGGCGACCGCGCCCTGGAGCCGACCCAGATGTACCTGGTCGGGTTCGAGTACGTGTTCTCCTCGCCGCTGCTCGCGCTGTGGGTCACCGGCTTCTTCGTGGTGATCTCGCAGCTCAAGATCAACGTCACCAACGCCTACGCCGGGTCGATCGCCTGGTCGAACTTCTTCTCCCGGCTCACCCACAGCCACCCCGGGCGCGTGGTGTGGCTGGTGTTCAACGTGCTGCTCGCCCTGCTCCTGATGGGCCTGGGCGTGTTCCATGCGCTCGAGCAGGTGCTGGGCTGGTACTCCAACGTCGCCATCGCCTGGATCGGCGCGCTGGTCGCCGACCTGGTGGTCAACAAGCCGCTGGGCCTGAGCCCGCGCAACGTCGAGTTCAAGCGCGCCTACCTGTACGACATCAACCCGGTGGGTGTCGGCGCGATGCTGGTGGCCTCGGTGATCTCGATCACGGCGTTCACCGGCATGCTGGGCGAGACGCTGCGTGCGCTCGCGCCCTTCCTGGCACTGGGCATCGCGTTCGTGACCGCACCGCTGATCGCGTTCGCCACTAGCGGGCGCTTCTACAGCGCGCGTCCCGCCGACCCGCCGGCGCAGGCCGGCACGGTGGCCTGCGTGATCTGCGAGAACCACTTCGAGCCCGAGGACATGGCCCACTGCCCGGCGTATGCCGGGCCGATCTGCTCGCTGTGCTGCTCGCTCGACGTGCGCTGCGAGGACTCGTGCAAGACCGATGCGCACCTCTCGCACCAGGTGCTGCAGGCGCTGGGCCGGTTCCTGCCGCCGCGCATCGTGGCGAGCCTCAACTCCAGCCTGGGCCACTACCTGGGGGTGTTCGCGCTCATGACCGCCGGGCTGGGCGCGATCCTCTGCCTGCTCTACCTGCAGGAAGCGGCCACCGATCCGCTGCATGGCCAGGTCGGCGGCGCGGTGCTCTGGGAGGTGTTCTTCGTGTTCACCCTGATCACCGGCGTGGCGGCCTGGCTGCTGGTGCTGGCGCACCAGAGCCGCAAGGTGGCGCAGGAGGAGTCAGTCCGGCAGACGCAGCTGCTGATGCAGGAGATCGAGGCGCACAAGCGCACCGACGCCCAGCTGCAGAAGGCCAAGGAGGTCGCCGAGGCGGCCAACCTGGCCAAGAGCCGCTACGTGACCAACATCAGCCACGAGCTGCGCACGCCGCTCAACACCGTGCTGGGCTACGCGCAGCTGCTCCAGCGCGACGAGAGCATTCCCGCGCACCGGCGCGATGCGATCGAGGTCATCCGGCGCAGCAGCGAGCACCTGTCCGGCCTGATCGACGGCCTGCTCGACATCGCCAAGATCGAGGCCGGCCGCTTCCACCTGCACCGCGGCGAGGTGGCGTTCCGCGACCTGCTCGACCAGGTAGTGCAGATGTTCAGCCTGCAGGCGGCCAGCAAGGGCCTGGAGTTCCGCTTCGAGGCGCAGGCGCTGCCCGACCTGGTCTACGCCGACGAGCGCCGGCTGCGGCAGATCCTCATCAACCTGCTCTCCAACGCGATCAAGTTCACCGAGCGCGGCCACGTCACGCTGCGCGTGCGCTACGTGCGCCAGCTCGCGGAGTTCGAGATCGAGGACAGCGGCGTGGGCATCGCGCCTCAGGACATCGAGCGGGTGTTCATGCCGTTCGAGCGCGGCAGTGCGGCCACGCGTGCCGCGGCGCCGGGCACCGGGCTGGGCCTGACCATCAGCAAGCTGCTGGTCGAGATCATGGGCGGCAAGATCCAGGTGGAGAGCCGGGTGCGGGTGGGCACCACCTTCCGCTTCACGCTGATGCTGTCGCAGGTCACCTCGCCCACTGCGCGGCCCGGGGCCCAGCGCCGGGTGCGCGGCTACCTCGGCGCACGCCGCACCGTGCTGGTCACCGACGACGAGCCGGGCCATCGCGACCTCATCGCGGCGTTCCTCGAACCGCTCGGCTTCCACGTCGTGAGCGCGGCCAACCATCGCGAATGCCTCGAGCTGGCCTCCGCCCTGCCCGTCGACCTGTTCCTGCTCGACGTCGCGATGCCGGAGATGGACGGCTGGGAGCTGGCCCGGCAACTGCGCCAGGCGCTGGGCTCCGAGGCGCCGATCATCATGGTCTCGGCCAACGCGTACGAAAGCCAGCGGGCCGGCGCCGGACCGGCGCTGCACGACGATTTCGTGGTGAAGCCGGTGGACTTCTGGCAGCTGCTGGAGAAGATCCGCCACCACCTGCAGCTGGAGTGGCTGTACGAGGATCCGGAAGCCGCCGCGCCGGTGCTGCCACCCGCGCTGGTCCCGGCCAACCTGCCCTCGGTGCCGCGCGACGCGCTGGAGAGCCTGTGGTCGCTGGGCCAGATGGGGCACGTGCGCGGCATCCACCGGCGCCTGGACGAGCTGGAGCAGGCCGACGAGGCCTCGCGCACGCTGGCCCTGCACCTGCGCCCGCTGGTGAAGGCGTTCCAGCTCAACCGCTACATGCAGATCCTGGACGAGTTGCGCTCGCATGTCGCCTGAGCAGGCCCGCCAGCGCGTGCTCGTCGTGGACGACACGCCCGAGACCCTTGCGCTGCTCACCGATGCGCTGGAGGAGGCCGGCATGACCGTGCTGGTGTCCGTGGACGGAGCCAGTGCGATCGAGCGCGCGCAGCACGCCATGCCCGACATCATCCTGCTCGATGCGATCATGCCGGGCATGGACGGGTTCGAGACCTGCACCCGCCTGAAGCAGTTGCCGCACACCGCGAAGGTGCCGGTGGTGTTCATGACCGGCCTGTCCGACACCGAGCACGTGCTGCGCGGCTTCCGGGCCGGCGGAGTCGACTATGTGACCAAGCCGATCGTGCCCGAGCAGTTGATCGCGCGCCTGCGCACGCACCTGAACAACGCCCGCCTGGTATCGAGCGCGCACGATGCGATCGACCTGGGCGGGCGCGCGGTGCTGGCCCTGTCGGAGAACGGCAGCATCGCGTGGCGCACGCCGGAGGCCGAACGGCTGCTGCAGGAAGTGGTGGTGCCCGGCACCCGCGCCCTGCCCCAGGATCTGCTGGAGCGGCTGCGCGCCGAGGGTGAGGCCGACGAGGCGCGCCGGGGTCGACGCACCGCCGCGGTCGAGCTGCAGGCCGGTGCGCACACCCTGGCCTTCACCCCGATCGGGCGCACGAACGGCAGCGAATTGCTGGTGGCCGTCGAGGTGCGCAACGTGGCGGACGGCGAGGCGCGCCTGCGCGAGCGCTTCGGGCTGACGCTGCGCGAATGCGAAGTGCTGCTGTGGGTGGCGCGCGGCAAATCCAACCGTGACGTGGGCGAGATCCTCGAGCTGAGCCCGCGCACGGTCAACAAGCACCTGGAGCGCATCTTCGTGAAGCTGGGCGTGGAGAACCGGGCGGCCGCGGCCGGGATCGCCATGGGCATCCTGGCGGAGCGGGGTTAGACCACCGATTGTGCGGTGCCGCAAATTCTGCTTGACTTTGGTGCAACCAGCCCTATAATGCTTCTTGTGCAACGCAACATTCCAGCCCGCAGGCAGGCCTGGACCGAGCAGAAACCCCTCAATTTCAAGGAGTTGAACCATGGTGCAGATCACCGAGCAACTGGCGGCGCTGAGCAAGTCGCAACTGGATTCCGTGCTGAAGGCCGCCAACCTGTCCGTCGAGAACGCCGAGAAGCTGGCCGCGCTGCAGTTCAAGTGGAGCAAGGCGGCCTATGAAGATGCGGTGCAGGCCCTGCGCCAGTTCACCGCGGTGAAGGATTTCAACGAGTTCTCCGCCCTGACCACCGGTGCCGCTCAGCCCACCTGGGACAAGGCCACCGCCTACGCCAAGAGCGTGTACGACCTGACCACCGCCGCGCAGGCCGAGCTCGCCGCGCTGCTCGAGGAGCAGGCCGCCGAGTTCAACAAGAACGTGGTGGTGACGCTGGATGCCGCGCTGAAGTCGGCGCCGGCCGGTTCGGAAGGCGCGGTCTCGGCGGTCAAGTCCGCCGTGCACTCGGCCAACACGATCTACGAATCGCTGATCAAGGCGGCCAAGCAGGTCAGCTCGATCACCGAAGCGAACGTCGCGGCGGTGAACGCGCAGGTCGCCACGGCCACGAAGAAGAAGGCTGCTGCCTGATTCCCGGCGCGCCCTCCGCGCGCCGCTGCAGTACCCGTGACGGCGCCCTCCCCGGAGGGCGCCGTCGGCTTTTTCAGGCCGCTCGCGGCGGTGACGGCGGCTCTGAGGCGAACACGCGATTGCGCCCTGCGGCCTTGGCTGCGTAGAGCGCGTTGTCGGCAGCCTTGAGCAGTTCGTCGGCACGCTGCATGTCGGCGGTGCGCTGCGCCGCGCCCACGCTCAGACTGGTCGTGCAGCTCACCGCACCGTTGCTGAAGCGCGTGCGCGCCACGGCATTGCGCAGGCGCTCGCCCAGCTGGGTGGCGGCAGCCAGTGGCGTATCCACGCAGATCACCAGGAACTCCTCTCCGCCGATGCGGCAGATGCCGTCCTCCGTGCGTGCCTCCTTGCGCAGCACGGCGGAGGCCTGGCGCAGCACGAGATCGCCGATGTCGTGCCCGTACGAATCGTTGATGTCCTTGAAGCGGTCCAGGTCCAGCACCAGGCAGGACAGCGGCCGGTTGCTGCGCAGGGCCGCGGCCCACTCCTGGTCGAGCCGCTCCATCGCGTAGCGGCGGTTGGGCAGCCCCGTCAGCGGATCGGTCAGCGCCGCCTGCTGCAGGCGCCGGTTCGCTACCGCGAGCTCGGCTGCGAACTTGCGCAGGTTCTCCGCATCGCGCCGCGCTTCTTCCTGCAGCCGGATCACCCGCAGGCCCGCGCGCAGGCGCGCCGCCAGCACGCGCGGCGTGAACGGCTTGGTGAGGTAATCGTCCACGCCCGACTCGAAGGCCTCGATCAGCTGCTCGTCCTGCTCCAGCGCGGACAGGATGATGAAGTACATCTGCTGGCCTTCCTCGGTCTGGCGCAGCGCCTTGCACAGCGCCAGGCCGTCCAGGCCCGGCATGATCCAGTCGGAGATGATGATCTGCGGACGCAAGCTGATGGCACGTGCCAGCCCGGTCCTGCCGTCCTGCGCCGTGTGCACGGTGTGGCCGAGCCCCTTCAGCAGGTGCTCGAGCACCAGCAGCGTGGAGCGGTCGTCGTCCACCGCCAGGATGGTGAGCGGCTGCAGCGCTGCAGCCGAGGGGGCCGCATCGAGCGCCGGCGGTGGGGGCTCCTGCCGGTCGCAGATGACCGAGCCCAGCTCGGGCACGTCCTGCGTGGGCACCTCGAGGATCTTGCCCCACTCGCGCCACTGCTCGACCAGCGCCACGGTCATCTTCCCGAGCGCCTCCTCGTCGAGACCGACCTTGGCGCCCGCGAGGATCAGGTCGGGCGCCATCGCGTGCCGGTCCTGGTCGCGGGCGACGCAGAAGTCGGCCAGCTGAGCGCTCAACCTCAGCAATGCACAGACCGCGCGCTCGCGCGAACCCTCCGGGGCCGGACTGGCGGTGGGGTCCTCGTGATGGAACACGGCGGCCACGAACAGGCGCGGCAGGCGCCAGTCCTCCAGCAGCGCAGCCGACAGCTCATTGTGGTCGGTGGCGAAGCGCTCGCGCTCGCGCGCAGCCGGGACCAGCCCGCGCTCGCCACCGGCGAGCAGCTCGGCGAACTCCTCCGGGTAGATCGTGGCCAGGGCGAGCGTGCCGACGCCGGCGAGCAGGCCGCAGGTGAACGCCTCGTCCGCCGGTGCGCTGCGCACCCGGTCGGCGGTGCGCGCGGCGGCGATTGCCATGGCCAGCGAGCGCGACCAGAAGCGCTGGTAATCGAAGCCCTTGCAGGTGCCGCTGCGGTATTGCCCGAGCAGCGAGAAGCCGAGCACGAGCTGGCACACCGTGTTCACCCCGATCATGCGGATCGCCTCGGGGATCGAGACGACCGGGCGCCGCAACCCCTGCCCGGCCGAGTTGGCGAACTTGATGATGCGGCCGGACAGGGCCGGATCGGCGCGCACCGCGTGGGCGATCTCGTCCACGCTGGTGCCGTCGCGGCGGCACAGCTCCACCACGGCCAGAGCCACGCCGGCCGGCGAGGGCAGCTTGCCGGTGGTCTTCAGCTCCTCGAACTTGGCGTGCTGGGTCACGGGTGGTGGACCGCCGGGGCGGGAAAGGGGCGCCCCTGGGAGCATTTTCGGCAGTCCGGCGCGGGAACTTTAGCCGCCCCGCCCCCCCCGATCTCCCTCTGCGGCAACGGTGGATGCTGTATGGATGCACAGACCTATTGCGCAGGTACGCTAACGCAGCGGCTCGAGGTCCGCCGGCAGCACGTAGCCCGGATGGCGTCTGCGCAACTCCCGCAGGCTGTCGCGGGCCTGCTCGAGCTTGCCCGCGCTGCGCAGCATCCGGATGTGTTCGACCCAGCGCTGCGGATCCTGCTCGAACGCCTCGTGCTCGGCCGACTGCGGTGCCGCCTGGTTCGCGGCAGCAGGTGCAGGCAGCGTTGCTGCGTCGCTCGCTGCACCGGCTGCGGCGGGGCTTGCAGGCACGGCCTCCGGCACCTGCGCCTCGCGCTTCGCGGCCCGCTGCGGTGCCGGCGCTGCAGGTGCGGCCACGGCGGGTGCCTGGTCGCGCAACGCCGGCGCTGGTGCAGGTGCGACAGCCGGTGCCTCCTCACGGTGCAATGGGGCGGCGGGCGGTGGACTGTCCTCCTTCAGGGTACCGAGGGCAGCGGCCGGGTCCTGCGCCTTCCGCTCGACCACCTCGGCGCCCGCACCACGAGCCTGCTGCTTCGGCAGTCCGGCCGGCACGCCAGGCGGGCGTGCGGCCCGCTCCCGTGGCTCCTGCGCGGCGCGAATGGAGGCCGGGGCGGCCGCAGACGGGCGTGCGGATTCGTGCGCGGGAGCGGCTTCATTGGGAGCGGGCGGGGCAGGCACCGCTGCAGCGGGCGCGCCCTGCATCTCCGCCTGCGGCAGGTGCTCGCGCCGATCGGCCACCATCAGCGTCAACGTGGCGCTGACCACGAGCACCGCGGCGATCGACATGGGCACGCGCCACCGGGCCATGAACGGACGCGGGGCATGCTGCCGGGGACCGGACACGGCATCGCGGGCAGCAGTGCCCAGTGCCGCGTCGAGCGCCGGCGACGGCTCGTCGCCCACCGCGTCGCGCCAGCGCCGCTGCAGCGGCGTATCCCGCGCAAGGAAGGCCTCGAGATCGCCTTCGTCGTCCGGCCTGCTGCTCACAGCAGTTCTCCCATGCCCTGGCGCAGCTTGGCGAGTGCATAGCGCAAGCGGCTCTTGATCGCCTCGCGGTCGGTCCCCGTCACGCTCGCGATCTCGTCCACCCCCAGGCCCGCTTCCTCGTGCAGCAGGAAGGCTTCGCGCTGTGCCACGGGCAGCGCCTCGACCAGCGCCAGCAGCCGGCGCGCCTGTTCGCGCCCCTGCGCGATGCGCTCCGGCTGCGCGGTGGCCGGCGCAGGCACGTTGACCGCTGGATCATCATCGTCCTCCGGGTCGGCATGCACGACCCCGACGGGCCGGTGACGGCGGTAGTGGTCCACCACCCGGTTGTGCGCGATGGTGTAGAGCCAGGTGGTGAAGCGCGCCTCGACCTTGTAGCCGCCACGGGCGCCGATGACGCTCATCCAGATGTCCTGGAACAGCTCCTCCGCCGTAGCGCGCTGGCTGCCGAGCTGCCGCACGACGTAGCGGAACAGGGGCACGCGGTGGCGCCCGTAGAGCAGGTCGAACGCCGGGGCATCCCCCTGCGCGTAACGCAGCATCAGCGCCTCGTCGGTGTCGTCTTCCCCCATGGCCGGGGAATTCTACTCGTGGGGAGGCTAGAGGCTAGAGGCGAGAGGCGAGAGGCTGGAGGGAAGGGGCTGCAGGTTGGGATGAGCCTGGCGCCGCAGTAAAGGCCGGCGCTTGTCCGCAGGCAGGCCTCGAGCTGCCTCCAGGCCCCTCTAGCCTCTAGCCTCTAGCCTCTCGCCTCGCGTCGCCGTTCAGTTCGGATCCGGCACGAACGCCGCCGGGAACGGATCCGGGCGACCGCGCCGTTCCGGAATCACGCCCAGCGCGACCAGGTTCTCGCGGCTGTCATAGCGCAGCGCGATCACCTCGTTCGGCGTGGCCGACTCGCGCTCGAACTCGACCCGGCGCGCGTGCGAGGTCTCGCCCCGTCCATGACCGGTGCCGAGGCTCGGCGCGGGGCTCGCGTTCCCGGCGCGATCGGCTTCCCCTGCAGCACCGGACCGGGCCTGTGCAGCGGGGGCGGCCGGCCGCTCACGTTCCTCGGGCCCGAGCTGCACCTGCGGCGGCTCGGGCTTGCGCCGGAACAGGGCAACCCCGATCACGCCGACGTCGTTCGGGCGGCCAGTGCGGGCGGCGTAGGAATCGCCCAGGTCGGTGAAGTAGAAGGCGGCGGTGCGCTGCAGGCTCTTGCGCCAGCCCCTGATCTCGACGAATCCCCGCGCCGGAATCACGTAGCCGCTCTGCTGCGGGCTCGCGGTGGCACCGGTCACCACGTTCACGCCGTCGACCGAGACGACCGCGAGCACGTCGCCGTCGCTGCGGTTGCGGATGCGGATCGCATACTCGTGGCCGGGCGTACCGGCGATGTAGTGCGCGTCGAAGCTGCGCTGGACCGGCAGCACGGTGTTGCTCTGCCGGTCCTGGATCGAGACCTCGGCCAGCGAGCCCAGCGCAAGGGCCGCGGGCGAGGCCGCCAGGCAGGCGAGGCCGGCGAGCAGACTGTGGAACCGCATTGGCGATGCTCCTCTGGTGGGTTGCTCCAGAGGCTGTAAACGCCGGGGTGCGGTGAAAGGGGTTAAACCGATGCCGCTGGTGCGCCTTGCTTCGCCTGCCCGCCAAGCGGCCGAGGGACGCAGAGACGTCAGGCGCCGCCCGTCACGGGCCCGACCTGCACGCCCCCGCTCTCCAGGGCGGTCCGGATCTCGCGCGCGAACGTCGCGGCGCCGGGCTCGTCCCCGTGGATGCACAGCGTGTGCGCCTGGATGTGCACCACCGTTCCGTCCGTCGCCACCACTTCGCCGCGCCGGACCATGCGCTCGACCTGCGCCACCGCACTGGCCGCGTCGCCGATCATCGCGTCGGCCCGGCTGCGCGGGGTCAGGCTGCCGTCGGCCTGGTAGGTGCGGTCTGCGAACACCTCGCTCGCCGCGCGCAGGCCGGCGGCCCGCGCAGCGCGGATGAGCTCGCTGCCGGCGAGTCCATAGAGCACGAGCTGCGGGTCGAAATCGCGCACGGCGTGCGCGATCGCCTCGGCCAGTCCCGCGTCGCGCGCGGCCATGTTGTAGAGCGCCCCGTGCGGCTTGACGTGGTGCAGACGGGCCCCCTCCGCACGGCAGATGCCGGCGAGCGCGCCGACCTGATACAGCACGAAGCCGTGGACCTCCTCGGGCGTGACCCTCATCTCGCGCCGCCCGAAGCCGTGCAGGTCGGGCAGCGAAGGGTGCGCCCCGATTGCCACCCCACGCGCATGCGCCAGGCGCACGGTCCGCTGCATGGTGCGCGCATCGCCGGCATGGAATCCACAGGCGATATTGGCGGAGGTCACGTGCGCCAGCACCGCCTCATCGTCGCCCATGCGCCAGGCGCCGAAGCTTTCACCCATGTCACAGTTGAGGTCGAGCCGGATCGTCATGCCGCGCTCCTGCAGCAGGTTCATGTGTGGCTGCGCAGCCGCACCGCCTCGCGCATGCGCGCCAGGTCGCGTTCGCGCTCGAGCAGCAGCGCCTGTGCCTCGTCCAGCGTGACCGGCCGGAAGCGCACCCCCGCGCCTGGCGGCACCTGCGCGAGCAGGGAGACGTCCACGCCGATCACTTCGCCCAGATGCGGATAGCCGCCGGTGGTCTGGCGGCTCGCCATGAGCACGATCGGCTCGCCGTCGGGCGGCACCTGGATGGTACCGAAGGTCACGCCCGCGGACACCAGGCTGACCGCTTCGCCCGGCACCAGCTGCGGTCCGCTGAGGCGATAGCCCTGGCGGTCGGAGTTGCTGCCCACCCCGTACTCGCCGTTCATGAAGCGCTCGCGCGCCTCCTCGGTGAAGAGGGTCCAGTGCAGGCCGGGGATGAAGCGCAGGACCCATGGCGAGGGCAGCTGCAGTTCGACGCGCTCGGTGGCAGACCAGCCCGGGTACACCATCGACGCGCGGCGCGAACCGAGCTTCTGGTGCAGCGACGGGAAGAACCCGGGATCGGCATCGAGCGTGGGCAGCAGGTCGCCGCGCTTGAGCGCGCGCCCCTGCCAGCCGCCGAATCCGCCGCGCAGGAAGGTGCTGCGACTGCCCAGCACCGGCTCGACCTGGAACCCGCCGGCAATGGCCACGTAGGCACGGCACCCCCGCCGGCACGCGGCGAAGTCCAGCGCGCTGCCGGCACGCACCAGCACCGGCCGCGCCTTGGGCAGCGGCTCGCCGTTGACCCGTGCCTCGAAATCGCCGCCGCACACGGCGAGCAGCGCGTCGCGCGTCAGGGTGAAACCCGGGCCGACCAGCGTGATCTCGATGGTGGCCGCGTTGTCGTCGTTGCCGACGAGGATGTTGGCCAGGCGATGCGAGTACTCGTCCATGACGCCGCCGACGGGCACCCCATAGCGCTGGCAACCCCAGCGGCCGAGGTCCTGCAACGTGGACAGGATCCCGGCACGCAGCACCTTCAAGCCCATGTCACGGCTCCCCGCATCATGCGCCGCCGTCCACAGTGGACGCATGCATGCGCTCGAACGCCTCGGCGCCGATGGCCACGAACTTCACCCGGTCGCCGGCGAGCAGCAGGCTCGGCGGATCGGCAGCGAGATCGAACAGCCGGATCGGGGTACGCCCGATGACGTGCCAGCCGCCGGGGCTGTCGAACGGGTAGATGCCGGTGTGCTCGCCACCGATGGCCACGCTGCCCGCAGGCACGCGCGATCGCGGCGTGGCGCGGCGCGGGGTCACCAGCCGGTCGTCGAGCCCACAGAGGTAGGGGAAGCCGGGCATGAAGCCGAGCATGCCGACGAAGTACGTGGGCGCGGTATGCAGTTCGACCAGCAGGGCCGGGGCGATCTGGTGGGCAAGTGCCAGCGCCCCGAGGTCCTCGCCGTACTCGCCGCCGTAGCACACGGGGATCTCGACCAGGCGCCCGGAGAGGCGCGTCTGCGCCTCCAGCCGCTCGAGGCAGGGTTCGACCCGCTGCCGCAGCAGCTCGAACGGGATGCGCTCGCGCTCGTCCGTCCCGGCGAGCTGCCACAGCAGCAATGGGTCGTAGTACAGGGTGACCGAGCAGAACGCCGGCACCACCTCGCGCACGCCGGGAATCGCGGCCTGCTCGAGCAGGTCGCACAGCGCGCGCACCCGGGCGGTGGCGGTCTCGCCGACGCGGTCGGCGACTTCGATTACCGCGGCACGATCACCGAGGGGCAGGATGTCCAGGCGACCGGGCACGGCTGGCGACAGGTGGTGAGGAAGGAGGAGAAGTCGAAGATAGTGGTTCCGGCGCCCGCTGCCAAGGGGCCCGGGGTCGCGGAGCGACGACGTTGGCCCGAGACGGCCGCACGGCGTGCGCCGGTCCCGCCGCAGGCCTCAGTAGCAGCCGTCGCCCTCGGTGCTCTCGCGGCACACGGTGCGCGTGCGCTCGGCGTTGGTGGCGCACTGGTAGCGCTTGCCCTTGCACATCGCGCACCATGCCGTTTCCGTGCCGCGCGCCTTGAACACGCTCGGCACGATGGTCACGTCCATCACGCTGCAGCCGGGGATGGCGTCGGCGGTGAGGCGGTCGGGGCTCTTGCAGGCGGACAGCGCAAACATCAGGAGGGCAGCGGCCGCCAGAGCAGGCGGGCAGCCGCGGCACAAACGCAATGCCATGGGCGGATCAGGAGTGGATGTATTGTTCCAGCTGCTCGATCATGAAGCGCTGCTCGGAGATGACTTCCTTGACCACGTCCCCGATCGAGATGATGCCGATGACCTGCTTGCGCTCGAGCACCGGCAGGTGGCGCACGCGCTTGTCCGTCATCAGCGCCATGCACTGGTCCACGGACTGGTCCGGCCCGATGCACAGCACGCGCGAGGTCATGATCTCGCTCACCAGCGTCTCCTTCGACGACTTGCCCTGGAGGATCACCTTGCGGGCATAGTCGCGCTCGGAGAAGATGCCGACGAGATGGCCGTTGTCGAGCACGATCAGCGCGCCGACCTCATGGTCGGCCATGGTCTTGAGCGCATCGTACACGGTGGCACCCGGCGAGATTGTTAACAGCCGGGGCCGTTTTGCCTCGATGATCTGGCGCACGGTCTTCATGCTCGAGCCCTCCCTTTGTGCAACACAGCAGACATGTGTGTGCTTCCCCCGGGCCCGAGTGTAGCGCCGCGGCCGCGCAGCTGCCAGCCTGACCTCCTGGGCAAGTAGCGCGCGGATGTAGGCACCCGGCTAGCGCAGCTCGGTCCAGGCCTTCTCCAGGCGCTTGAACGACACCGGATAGGGCGTCTTGAGCTGCTGCGCCCACAACGACACACGCAGTTCCTCCAGCATCCAGCGGAACTCCTCCAGGCCCGGCTCCCAGGCGCCGCGCTGGCGGTCGGCCTGCACCCGTCCCTGCCAAGCCTGCCACCACGACTGGATCTGCTGCATCCACTGGGCATCCTTGGCCGGGTTGATGCTGAACTTGTCCAGCCGGAACTGGATCGCCTTCAGATAGCGCGGGAAGTGCTTGAGCCGCGGGAGCGGCGTGGTGACGACGAACTGCGGCTTGAGCAGCTCCCTGAGCTGGTTGCGGATGTCGGTCATCGCGCGCTGCCACACCGGCACGCCGGGCTGGTTGATGCGCGGGCGCAGCGCCTGGTACTCGGTGAGGATCTCGCTCATCACCCGGCACACCTCGGAGGCGACGTCATTGAGCCGCGTCTTGGCCTTGGTCACCCGGGCCTGGAAGGCCGCGGCATCGCGGACTGCATCGTCCTCCACGAAGAACGCGCGGTCGCAGATCGCATCGACCAGTTCCTGGCGCAGCCGGTCCGAGATCGCGCCCTTGTCCTGGCGGGCGCCCTCGAGCTCGAGCAGCAGGGCGTAGCGCAGCGACATCTCCTGGAAACCCGGCAGGTTGCGCGCCACGAACCTGACCTGCTCGGGTGCGGCAAGCTGGAACAGCCGGCGCAGGCCGCGATGCGTCGCCACCTGCGCGTCGTGCTCGGTGTCGAGCACCACCAGCGCGACCGAGTCGCCTTCGTCGAGCAGGGCCGGATAGCCGATCAGCGACTGGCCGCCCCGGCTGAACTCGATCTGCTCGGGAAGCTCGCCGAAGTCCCAGGTGGTGAGACCCTTGCGCTCCAGCTTGTTGCGCGCGCTCTCGCTGAACTGGCGCCGCGCCTTGACCCCCAGCTGGGCGCGCAGCGCGGGCAGGTCGCGGCCCATCGCGAGCTCATGGCCCTCGTCGTCCACCACGCGGAAGTTCATGCGCAGGAAGGGTGGCAGGTCGGCGATGTCCCACGCGTCGAGCGGCACCTCGACGCCGGTCTTGCGCCCGATGGCGCCGGACAGTGCGGGCAGCAGGCCGCCCTCGCCGGGCTCCAGCACCTCCATCACCGCGGTGACGTACTGCGGCACCGGCACGAAGTGCTTGCGCAGGTTCTTCGGCAGCCCACGCACGAGGTGGCCGAGCTTGTCGCGCAGCAGGCCGGGCACCAGCCATTCGCAGCGCTGCTCGTCGACCTGGTTGAGCAGGTGCAGCGGCACCGTCATGGTCACGCCGTCGAGCGGATGGCCGGGCTCGAACTTGTAGGCGAGCGCATAGACCACGCCGCCGATCTCCATTGCCTCGGGAAAGCGCAGCTCGGTGATTTCCTCGGCCGAGTGACGCATGAGCAGGTCACGGGTGAGGAACAACAGCTTCGGGTTGCCCCGCTCCGCCTCGCGCCGCCAGCGCTCGAACTGCTGCGCGCTCCAGATCTCCTTCGGCACGATGGTGTCGTAGAACGCGAACACCTGCTCCTCGTCCACCAGCACGTCGTGGCGCCGCGACTTGTCCTCCAGCGCCTCGATCTCGTGCTTGAGCTCCTGGTTGTGCTTCAGGAACGCCCCCTGCGTGACCAGCAGCGCATGCACCAGGCCCTCCCGGATGAAGATCTCGTGCGCGGCCTGCGGATCGACCGGACCGTAGGCCACGCGCCGGCGCGACACCACCACCAGCCCGTACAGGGTCAGCCGCTCCCACGCGTAGGCCTGCCCACCGCTCTTCTCCCAGTGCGGATCGTGGTAGGTGCGCTTGATCAGGTGCGCACCGACCCGCTCCAGCCATTGCGGATCGAGCGTTGCGACGGTACGCGCATACAGCCGGGTGGTCTCGGTGAGCTCGGCGGCCATCACCCACGGCGGCCCCTTCTTCTTCAGCGGCGAACCCGGGAAGATCGCGAACTTGATGCCGCGCGCACCGAGGTATGCGCCGGGATCCTCGGACTTCGCACCGATGTTGCCCAGCAGGCCGGAAAGGATCGCACGGTGCAGCTGGTCGTAGGTCGCCGGCGTCTCGTTGAAGCGCCACCCCAGCTCGGACACCTGTGCGTGCAGCTGGCCATGCAGATCGCGCCACTCGCGCAGGCGCACGTAGGACAGGAAGGTCTCGCGGCACAGCTGGGCGAGCTTGCGGTTGGACTTGCGATGCTTGATCGCGTCGTCGAAGAAGCCCCACAGCCGGATCAGGCCGAGGAACTCCGAGCGCTCGTCGAGGAACTGCGCGTGGGCCGTGTCGGCGCTCTCGGCCTTCTCCATCGGCCGGTCGCGCGGGTCCTGTATCGCCAGGCCCGAGGCAACGATCAGCATTTCGGTGAGGCAGTTCTCGTCCTTGGCTGCGATGATCATGCGCGCGAGGCTGGGGTCGATCGGCAGCTCCGCGATGCGGGTCCCGATCGGCGTGAGGCGGCGCTGCTCGTCGACTGCGCCCAGCTCCATGAGCAGGCTGTAGCCGTCGGCGATGGCGCGAGACGAGGGCGCCTCGACGAACGGGAAGTCCTCCACCTCGCCCAGCTTGAGCGCCTTCATGCGCAGGATCACCGACGCCAGCGACGCGCGCAGGATCTCCGGATCGCTGAACGCGGGACGGGCCTGGAAGTCCTCCTCACCGTACAGGCGCACGCAGACCCCGCTCATGACCCGGCCGCAGCGGCCGGCGCGCTGGTCGGCGGAGGCGCGCGAGACCTTCTCGACCTGCAGCATCTCGTGCTTGTTGCGATAGCTGTAGCGGTTGACGCGGGCGAGCCCCGAATCGATGACGTACTTGATGCCGGGCACGGTCAGGGAGGTCTCTGCGACGTTGGTGGCGAGCACCACGCGCCGCATCCCGGACGGGTGGAACACCTGCTCCTGCTCCTGCGCGGACAGGCGCGCGAACAGCGGCAGGATGTCGAAGTGCTCGGCGCCGGAGCGGCCGCGGAAGGTGTGCTTGCGCAGCGCCTCCGCGGTTTCGCGGATCTCGCGCTCGCCGGGGAGAAACACCAGCACGTCGCCCGTGGCCGAGAGGCGGGTCAGGTCGTCCACCGTGTCGGCGATGGCCTCGGGCAGGTCGATCTCCTGCTCGTCCTCGTCCTGCCCTTCGAAGGGCCGGTAGCGCACCTCCACCGGGTAGAGCCGGCCCGAGACCTCGATCACCGGCGCATCGTCGAAGTGCTCGGAGAAGCGCTTCGCGTCGATGGTCGCCGAGGTGATGATCAGCTTGAGCTCGGGCCGCTTGGGCAGTAGGCGCTTGACGTAGCCGAGCAGGAAGTCGATGTTGAGGCTGCGCTCGTGCGCCTCGTCGATGATGATGGTGTCGTAGGCATTGAGGAAGCGGTCGGTCTGCGTCTCGGCCAGCAGGATGCCGTCGGTCATGACGCGCAGGAAGTTGTCCTCGCTCACCCGGTCGCTGAAGCGGACCCGGAACCCGACCTGCTGCCCGAGCGGTGAGCCCAGCTCGTGCGCGACCCGCGCGGCCACCGTGCGAGCAGCAATGCGGCGCGGCTGGGTGTGGGCGATCATGCCGTCGGCGCCCCGGCCCAGCTCCAGGCAGATCTTGGGCAGCTGCGTGGTCTTGCCGGAGCCGGTTTCCCCCGACAGGATCACCACCTGATGAGCGGCGATCGCGGCAGCGATCTCGTCCTTGCGCTCGCTGACCGGGAGCTCCTCCGGGTAGCGCACGCGCGGCAGGGCGGCGCGGCGCTGCGCGGCACGCTCAGCGGAGGCGACGATCTGCGCGGCCAGGCGCTGCGCCTCGGTCGCGTCGAGACGGCCGGCACGCTGCGCATCGAGGGCGCGCGACAGCGCCGCCCGCAACCGGTGGCGGTCGCGCAGCATGCAGTGGCCGATGCGGGACTGGAGGGCGCGGAGCGCGTCGAGGCCGGAGGCTGCCGCGGGCGGGGTCTGCTGGTTCAAGACGATGGGTCGGCGGGGCCGCGAGGCTTCGATTCTACCGCAGCGCCCCCGCCCGCCCCTCGGGCGGGGAACGCGGATTTCGGTCAGAATTCGCGGCTCCCGGCCGGACCCGCGCATGATCATCCAGTCCCTCCTCGACACCGACCTGTACAAGTTCACGATGATGCAGGTCGTGCTGCACCACTTCCCCGGTGCCATGGCCGAGTACCGCTTCAAGTGCCGCACACCCTACGTCGACCTCGCGCCGTTGGCAGGCGACATCCGGCGCGAGATCGAGGACCTGTGCTCGCTGCGCTTCCGCCCTGACGAGCTGGAGTATCTGCGCGGCCTGCGCTTCCTGAAGGGCGACTTCGTCGACCTGCTGCGGCTGTTCCAGCTCGATGCCGGCTATGTGGACGTGCGCGAGGCCGCCGGCGTCACCGGCGGCCTCGACATCACGATCCGGGGGCCGTGGCTGCACACGATCCTGTTCGAGGTGCCGGTGCTGGCCATCGTCAGCGAGCGCTACTTCCAGTCGGTGCACCCCGACTTCGGCGAAGGTCTGCGCCGCCTGGAGCAGAAGATCGACATGGTCAATGCCTTTCCGGACCCGGAGTTCCGGATCTCGGACTTCGGCACCCGGCGCCGCTTCTCGCGGGAATGGCAGGCGACCGTGGTCAAGATGCTGCGCGACCGGATGGCCGAGCGCTTCGTGGGCACCAGCAACGTGTGGCTGGCGAAGGAGTTCGGACTGATCCCCCTGGGGACCATGGCGCACGAGTACCTGCAGGCCTGCCAGGCGGTCGGCCCGCGGCTGCGCGACTCGCAGAAGTTCGCCTTCGACACCTGGGCCAAGGAGTACCGCGGCGACCTCGGGATCGCACTCACCGACATCTGCGGGGTGGACGCGTTCCTGCGCGACTTCGACCTGTTCTTCTGCAAGCTGTTCGACGGCGTGCGCCACGATTCCGGCGACCCGTTCGAGTGGGGCGAGAAAATCCTCGCGCACTACCAGCGCATGCGGGTGGACGCGCGCACCAAGAGCTTCGTGTTCAGCGACAGCCTCAACATCCCGCTGTGCATCGAGCTGTACAAGCGCTTCCACACGCGCTGCAAGCCGGCCTTCGGGATGGGCACCAACCTGACCAACGACATCGGCTTCAAGGCGCTGCAGGTGGTCATCAAGATGACCCGCTGCAACGGCCAGCCGGTGGCCAAGATCAGCGACACCCCCGAGAAGACGATGGACTACGACCCCTCCTACATGGCCTATCTGCGCCAGGTGTTCGAGGTGCGGGACGTGCCCGAGTCCACGGACTAGTGACAGGAACCGCGTGACAGGTACTGCGTGACGGGAAAGCGTGACGGGGCGCGCCCGGGTTGCTGCCCGTCACGCGTTCCTGTCACGCCGTTTTGTCACGCCCCTCCTGTCACGGCCTTCAATCGAAGAGATCATCCAGGAACGACCGGCGCCGCTTGCGCCGGTGGTAGTCGTCGTCGTCGCGATGGTGGTCGCGATCGTAGGGCTGCTGCGGGATCGGCTGCTGGCCGCGCGCGGGTGCAGCGGCGGCAGCGGGTTCTCGCCCCAGCTCCTGGCCGGAGCGCTCGATGATCTTGTCCAGCTCGCCGCGGTCGAGCCACACGCCGCGGCACTGCGGGCAGTAGTCGATCTCGATGCCCTGGCGCTCGGACATGACCAGGTCGGGCGTGTTGCAGACGGGACACTTCATCGACCGCCTCCTCAGTGCCGGACCAGGTCGCGCTCGAGGGACTCCAGCGTCATGCCCCAGCGCTCCAGGATGTAGCGGAAGACCGCCAGCTCGGCGTCGTGGATCTTGCCGTCGGCGTTGGCGATGTTGAGGATCATTCCGCAGGTCTCCACCCGCTTCTTCGGGTCGTCCACCAGCGCGATGGCGGCGTCGATGCGGGCCTTGTCCACCAGGCGGATGCGGCCGCTGCCCGCGCCGCTCTCCATCAGCTCGCTGCAATAGTCCTGCACCACCTGCGAGAAGTCGCCGCGCGAGATGCCCACGATGTCGAGGATGCGCAGCTCGTCGAGGATCTCGATCTCGCGATCGTCCAGCCTGGCGTCGGTGATCATCATCATGGCCAGGATGCGCGAAACGGCTTCCGGGCTGTTGGCAACGTATTGCTTCATCCGCTTGCTTCCTCTCGTCGTTCGGAGCAGGGTTTGATCGCGGATCGGCTACGAGGTTCCGCGCACGGCGCCGGCCCTGCCGCCGCGCGTGCTGAACCAGCTGGCGAGCATCGACACGAGCAGCACGAACCCGACCACGCCGAGCGCGATGCCGATGGGCATCTTGTACCACTCCATGATCAGCATCTTCACGCCGATGAACACCAGGATGATCGCTAGCCCGTAGTGCAGGAGGTGGAAGCGGTCGGCCAGCTCCTTGAGCAGGAAGTACAGCGAGCGCAGGCACAGGATCGCGAAGATGTTCGAGGTGAACACCACGAACGGGTCCTGGGTCACCGCGAACACGGCCGGGATCGAATCGACCGCGAAGATGAGGTCGGTGAGCTCGACGAACACTACCACGATGAACAGCGGCGTGGCGTAGCGCAGGCCGTCGCGGACCACGAAGAAGCGGTCGCCCTGGTACTCCTGGACCATGCGGATGTGGCCGCGCAGCCACTTGAGCAGGCGGTTGTCGTCCAGGTTGCTGTTCTCGGGCGAGGCGAACCACATCTTGATGCCCGATACCACCAGGATCGCGCCGAAGATGTAAAGGATCCAGTGGAACTTCGCGATCAGCACCGCGCCCACGAAGATCATGATCGCGCGCATGATGACCGCGCCGATCAGGCCGTACACCAGCACCCGCTTCTGGTACTCGACCGGAACCGCGAAGAACGTGAACAGCGTGACCCAGACGAACACGTTGTCCGCGGCCAGCGCCATCTCGAGCACGTAGCCGGTCAGGTATTCCAGGGCGTGCTCGTTCGCGACCGCGCGGCCGAAGGTGCCGTCGAGATACCACCAGTACCAGGCGCCGAACGCCAGTGCGGCGGCGACCCAGACGCCGACCCAGCTGCCGGCCTCTTTCATCGAGATCTTGTGCGAACCCTGGCGCCTGAGCTGCCACAGGTCGATGGCGAGCAGGATGCCCACGAGGATGCCGAATGCGGCGTAGAGCGCCGGAGTGCCGGTGGTCTGTATCATTCCCTTGAGGTATGTCCCTGTTCTTGCCGGGGCCTTGCAACAGCGACGAAAGCCGGGCGCGCACGTAGACCGGAACAGCCCTGGAAAGTTCGCCCCGGCGGGGGCTCCGGCTCAGCTCCCGGAACGGCGCAGCTGGCGCAGCACGACCACCAGGAGCGTGATCGCGGTGAGCGGCAGCGCCACGAACAGCATGGCGGCGCTGAACGCCGGCAGCGCGCCCGGCTGCGTGGCCGACAGGATCAGGTACGCGGTGTAGAAGACGTAATAGGCGAGAAACAGGGCGCCTTCCCACCGGGCGACGCGGTAATCGGTGAAGAAGATCGGCAGGCACGCCACCGCGACGGCGATCATCACCGGGATGTCGAAGCGCACCAGCGCCGGGGAGACGTCCAGGCCGCCGGGCGACACCAGCCCGGACAGGCCGAGGACCGCGAGGATGTTGAAGATGCTGCTGCCCACCACGTTGCCCACCGCGATGTCGCGCTCCCCCTTGATGGTCGCGATGACCGACGCCGCCACCTCCGGCAGGGAGGTGCCGGCGGCCACGATGGTCAGCCCGATGATCAGTTCGCTGAGCCCGAGCAGCCGTGCGATCTGCACCGCCCCCTCCACCAGCCAGCCCGAGCCGAGCACCAGCAGCGCCAGGCCGACGACCACGGATGCGAGCTGGACCAGCCAGCTGCGGCCCCGCCGCGCAGCGGTGTCGCCGAACTCGCGCGAATAGTCGGTGGAGGCGCTCGCCCGTTCCCGGCGCGCCTGCACGATCAGATAGACCGTGTAGAGCACCACGCCGGCGAAGAGGAGCACGCTTTCGGCACGCCCGATGTGCCCGTCACGGGCCAGCAGCAGCAACAGCCCCGAGGCCGCGATCATGATCGGCACCTCCTTGCGCACGAGCTGCTCGGACACCACCAGCGGCGCGACCAGTGCGGACAGGCCCAGGATGAACAGCACGTTGAAGATGTTGCTGCCGACCGCGTTGCCGACCGCGATGTCGGTCTGGCCGGACCACGCGGACTGGACGCTGACCGCCAGCTCCGGTGAGCTGGTCCCGAACGCCACGACGGTCAGGCCGATCACCAGGGGCGGGATGCCCAGCGCAGCGGCCAGGCTGGAGGCCCCGCGCACGAGCAGATTGGCACCGGCGATCAGGGCGACGATGCCGCCAGCGAACAGCAGGAGAAGAGTCATGAATCAGCCGCAGACTGCAGCAAGGCCTCGGCGCTCAACTCGGCGCCGGCCCCGCCGATAATGCCATCGGATACCCTGCCGCGCGAGTACCACCATGCGAACCGCCCTCCCTGTCTGCGCCCTGTCCGTCCTGCTGGCCGCCTGCAACCCGATCATCCCCGACGACACCGTCCACCTGACGTCCACCCAGAGCTATCCGTTGTCGGACGTAGTCGCTACGGCAGCGGTGGCCGCCGCGGTCTGGATCGTCGTCGATCCCCTGGCCCCGAACTGGGACGTTTCGGAGAGCAAGGTGACCGACAACCGCTGGCGCATCGCCATGCGCAAGAAGAACTTCACCACCGGCGGGGACGGCGAGGCCATCGAGCTGATGCACCGGCACGCGGCAAGGCTGGCGGAGCTGCAGGGCTACCGCAGCTACCAGATCGTCACCTGGACCGAAGGCGTGCAGTCGGACGTGCCGATCGCGCACCGCTGGGCGCGCGGAGAGATCGAGCTGCGCGAGTACATCCCGCCGATGCCGGACGAGCCCGCGGCGAAGGGCTGAAGTGCATTCGCGGGCCGGCGCCGCCCGGGTCCGGCTGGGCGGCCGAGACCTCCCGATGGGCTAGGTGCCCGCTTCGCGCGCAGCTTCCTCCTCGAGCCTCTTGTAGTCCCGCGGCGGCTCGTGCAGGAGCTGCCGGCGGCTCTTCTCCACACCTTTCACGAAGGCCACCACCGCCTCGTTGTACGGCACCGCGATACCCAGCGCCTTCGCCTCGCGCACGATGGCGCCATTGAGCGCGTCGATCTCGGTCTGCCGGCCCTGCTCCACGTGCTGCATCATCGAGGGCTTGTTGTAGCGCACCCGGCAGTGCGCCTTGATCTTCTTGCGTGGATCCCCGTCAGGGAGCTTGATGCCCCTGGCGTTCACCACCGCCATGATCTCGTCCAGCACGCGATCCTGCAGCGCGCTCATCTCGGGCGTGCGCCAGATCTCCCCGCCGCGGAGGCCGGAAACGGCGGCGAGCGCGTTGGTCGCACAGTTGTGCACGAACTTGCTCCAGATCTCCGCCATCGGATCCGGCACCACGCGGGTCTCGATCTCCGCGCGGTTGAGCATGGCCACGACGGCATCGATGCGATCGCTGCGGCGCCCGTCCAGCTCGCCCAGTGAGGTCACGCCGGCATTGGTGTAGAGCACGCGGCCGGGTTCGGGATTGGCACCGCTGTTCATCGTGACCCCGCCGGCCACGCGCGCCTCGCCCAGCTCTGCGACCAACGCTTCGACGTTGCCGATGCCGTTCTGCAGCGTCAGCGCGAAGCCGTCCGGCTTGAGCAGCCGCCTGGCATTGCGGGCAGCGTCCTGGACGTTGTTGGTGTCGGTGAAGATGATGGCGAGATCAGCGGCCGGCAGCTGCGCATCGCGCTCCACCGCCCGGATGCGGACCACGTGCTCACCGCGCACCCCGCCGATGCGCAGGCCGTCGCGGCCGATCGCAGCGAGATGGTCCGGGCGCACGTCCACCAGGGTGACGTCGCAGCCGGTGCCGCACAGCAGGCCGCCGTAGATGGAGCCCATGGCCCCGGAGCCGATGACATGGATCTTCACGAGTCCTCCCTGGCGCCGATGCTCAGGCCTTCAGCCCGTTCATCTCCTCCAGCACCGCGACGATCGCAGCCGAGTCCCACTTGACCCCAGGCCGGGCAAACAGGGCGTTGAACGCCTGCGCGGCGAGTGCGGCGGCGGGGACGGCGGTGCGCGATTCCTGCGCCGTCTGCAGCACGATGTGGGCGTCCTTGTGGTGCAGGCTGGCGTCGATCCCCATCACGAACTCCCGGTTCATCATGCGCTGCCCCACGACGTCGAGCATGCGGCTGCCGGCGATCCCGTTCATCATCGCCTGCCAGATCGGACGGAAGTCGGTGACGCCGTTGGCACGCGCGTACACCATCGCCTCGGCAATGCCGTGGATCGTGACCACCAGCGCGAGCTGGTTCGCCGCCTTGGCGATCTGCCCGGCGCCGGAGGGGCCGACGTAGACGAGGGTCTTGCCGATGCAGCTCAACAGCGGGCGCACACGCTCGAACACGGACTCCTCGCCACCGATCATGATGGACAGCGTGCCTGCGGCCGCCCCGACCTCGCCCCCCGATACCGGCGCGTCGAGCAGGTGAACGCCGGCGACGTGCAGTTCCGCTGCCACCCGGCGCACCGTGGCGGCATCGATGGTGCTGCAGTCGATGACGGTCGTGCCCGGCGCAGCCCCGTGGATGATGCCGGTGTCGCCGATCGTCACGGCTTCGACGTCGGCGCCGGCCGTGACCATGGTGAACACCACTTCGCTGTGGCGCGCGACCTCCGCCGGCGATGCGTAGCGGTGCGCGCCGGCCTCGACGAGCGGCTGCGCGGTCTCCGCGCGGCGCGACCACACCGCGAGCTGGTGCCCGCCCTTGATCAGGTTGAGGGCCATCGGGCGCCCCATCGCGCCCAGGCCGATGAATCCGACTTTCACTGCGGTCTACCCCCTACCGCATTGAACGCAGAGGACGCAGAGGTTAGCAGAGGAAACCGGGCTGTGAGCAGAGGCGGGCCCAATCCACGATCCTTGCGAAGTCAGTGTTCCTCTGCGTTCCTCTGCGTCCTCTGCGGTGAATGCGGTTTGCATCAGAGCCCGCTCAGCTTCTCCAGCACCTTCACCACCTGCGCCGAATCCTCTTCACCGTACCCCATCCCGACCAGCGCATTGAGGTGCTGCGCGATCAGCGCCGACTGCGGCAGTGCGATGTTGAGCTGCGCCGCCGCCTCGACCACCAGGCGCAGGTCCTTCTGGTGCAGCCTGGCCCTGAACCCCGGCTTGAAGTCGCGGTTGATCATGCGCGCGCCGTACAGTTCGAGCACGCGGCTGTGGGCGAAGCCGCCCAGCAGCGCCTCGCGCACCTTCGCCGGATCGACGCCGTTCTTGCGCGCCAGGGTCAGACCCTCGGCGATCGCCTCCACCGTGACCGCACCGGTGATCTGGTTGCAGCCCTTCGCGACCTGGCCTGCACCGTTGCCGCCGATGTAGACGATGTTCTTGCCCATCAGCTCGAACAGCGGACGGATGCGCTCGAACACCTCCGGCTTGCCGCCCACCATGATGGAGAGGGTGGCGTTGATCGCACCCACATCGCCGCCGGTCACCGGTGCGTCGAGCATATCGATGCCGCGATCCAGCAGTGCCCGGGCCATTGCGCGCGTCGCCATGGGCGAGATCGTGCTCATGTCGACCACGACTGCGCCTGGCGCCGCACCCTCGATGACGCCGCCCGGACCGAGCACCACCTGCTCGACGTCCGGCGTATCCGAGACCATGGTGAAGACGACTTCGGCGCCGCGGGCCGCGTCGGCCGGGCTGCTGCAGGCAACCGCCCCGACCTCGGTCAGCGGCTGCATCGACGCCGTCCGCCGCGCGTAGACGCGCAACGCGTGACCGCCGTTGACCAGATGGAGGGCCATGGGCCGGCCCATGATGCCCAGTCCGACGAATGCGAGATTCATGGCCATCGACCGAAACGCATCGACCGCAGAGGAACTGTACTGCTTCGCGGCGCCACCCGATTTTCTCTGTGCCCTCTGCGGTCTACGAGGTGTGAACGTAAGGGCCCGGCTGCCGCGCCAGCAGGTTGCGGAACGGCAGCTGCCGCTCGCACCACATCGACGTGGCCAGCAGGTGGTTGGACTCGCCCTGGTTGCCGATGATCTGCATGCCCATCGGCATGCCCTGCGTGCCCAGCCCCGTGGGGATGACGATGGCCGGGACCCCGAGCAGGCTCCAGATCGTACAGAAGCTGGGGTCGCCGGTGGTGTCCCGCGCGGCGGGGGCCTCGCCCGTTGCGGGCGGCGTGACCACCGCGTCGTAGTCGTCGGTGAAGCGCGAGAAGTCGCGCTGCAGCGCCTCCTGCTTCTTGATCGCGCGCTCGTACTCGCTGGTGGAGATGCGGTCGCCCTCCTCCAGCGCACCGCGCAGCACGTCGCTCAGCTGCCCCGCGTACTGCCCGCGCAGCGGCCGCGAGTTGGCGGCGGCTTCGTAGAGCATGATGCTCCGGTGCACCTTGTGCGCGTCGTTGAAGCTGGACGGCAGCTCGATCTCGTCGACCACGGCCCCGGCTTCACGCAGGCCCGCGACATCACGCGCGAAGCGGGCGCGCTGGTCCTCGCTCGCCAGGTTCCACACCGGGGTACGGGTGGCCACCAGGCGGGGCGCGTGCTTGAGCGCCGAGATCTGCGGGCTGATGGTCCAGCGCGAGTGCGCCAGGTAGGCCACCAGCAGGCCCGCGTCCTCGACACTGCGCGCGAACACGCCCGGCTGGTCGAGGCTGGGACTGAACGGCAGGATGCCCTCGGTGGAGAGCACGCCCTTGCCAGGCTTGTAGCCGACCACGCCGCAGAAGGCCGCGGGACGGATGATCGAACCGTTGGTCTGCGTGCCGATCGCGGCCGGCGCCATGCCGGCCGCAACGGCCGCCGCCGAGCCGCTGGAGGACCCGCCCGGCGAGTGCGCCGCGTTCCACGGGTTGCGCGTCTTCGACGGCGACATGAAGGCGAACTCGGTGGTCACGGTCTTGCCCATGACGAAGGCACCGGCGGTGCCGAGCCGGTCCACCACCTCCGCGTTCAGCTCGGGAACCCACTTCGCATAGATCGACGAGCCCATGCCCGTCGGGATGCCGCGGGTATAGACGATGTCCTTCACGCCCACCGGAACGCCCTGCAGGCCGCCGGGAAGCCGCCCGGCCCGGATGCGCGCGTCACAGTCGCGCGCGCGCCGCACCGCCCCCTCGGCATCCAGCTGCGCCCACGCCTGGATCCCCTCCTCCACGTCGCGGCAACGCTGCAGCAGCGCGCGGACGTAGGTCTCGCTGCTCAACTCGCCGGAGGCCATCCGGCGCACCACGTCCACCAGGCTCGAACGGTACAGCTCTTCCATGGTTGTTGTCCTCAGGGCCTGGTCCGCGCGCACCGGCGCGCGCCCGGCCCTGCTGTCCCTTCACTCTTGTCTGGAGCCTTCAACCCGCCTTCGACCTGCCCTTCACCTCGGGATTGAGCAGGTTGGGCGGATCGCCGGTCGTGAGCGCCGCCACGCAGTTGCGTGCTGCCGTCATCGTCATCGCCACGCGTGTGGCCCTGGTGGCGCTGCCGATATGCGGGGACAGCACCACGTTGTCCAGCTCCATCAGCGCCGGATTCACGCGCGGCTCGTTCTCGTACACGTCCAGGCCGGCGGCCGCGATGCGGCCCGCCTTCAGCGCCTGCGCCAGGGCGGTGTCGTCGATGATCCCGCCGCGCGCCATGTTGATGACCACCGCGGTCGACTTCATCCGGTCCAGCTCGGCGCGGCCGATGAAATAGTGCGTCTCGGGGGTGTAGGGCAGGATCAGGATGACGACGTCGGACTCGCGCAGCAGCTCGTCCTTGCTGACGTAGCGCGCCTGCGCCGCCTGCTCGATGGCCGGGTCCACGCGGTTGCGTGCGTAGTACAGGGTGGTGGTCTCGAAGCCGCGCAGCCGCTTCGCGATGGTCTGCCCGATGCGGCCGAAGCCGGCGATGCCCACGGTCGCGTGGTGCAGGTCGTAGCCGAGCAGCTCCTTCAGGTGGGTGCCCTGCCAGCGGCCGGCGCGCACCATGCGCTCGCCCTCGCCGAGCCGGCGCAGGGTGGCCAGCGTGAGGCACAGGGCCATGTCGGACACGCTCTCGGTGAGGACCCCGGGCGTGTTGGTGGCCATCACCCCATGGCGGGTACAGGCGTCCACGTCGATGTGGTTGTACCCGACGCTCGCGCTGCACAACGCGCGGATGTTGGGCACCCGGGCGAGCAGCGCATCGTCGATGCGGTCGCCGGTGGTGATGACCGCCGCGTCCACTGCCTGCAGGCGGCGCACCAGGTCCTCGACCGTGTACGGCTCGTTCGCCTGGTTGGAAGTGACCTCGAAATGCTGGGAGAGATACTCCAGCGTCTCGTCGAACACCTCCCGTGTGACGAGCACCTTCTTCTTCATGTCGGGTCTGCTAGAGGGGCAGGCGCGTTGCGACAGGCTCGACGGGGGTACCGGGTACATGGCCCGGCCCATGCCCTGCCGTCAGCAGCCGTAAAGTCATGAGAATACTTTGAATGGGAAGCTGGGCGCAAGCATATCGAGGCGCTGCGGCCCGGAACCCGGGAACTTAAAATTGCAACGAATCAGTAGTTTGGATCCCACCCGAGAGCGAGGAGCAGGACTGCAAAGCCGATCACGTAGGCCAGCGCGACGTGCCAGCCACCACGGAGCCAGGCCAGCACGGACCGGCCCTGCGGGAACACCGTGCACAGGGCCACGCCCGCCGAGGACCCGAACCAGATCATCGAACCGCCGAACCCGACCGCGTAGGCCAGCACGCCCCAGTCGTAGCCGCCCTGATGCAGGGCCAGGGCCGTGAGGGGGATGTTGTCGAACACTGCCGAGACCGCCCCCAGGAGGAGCGTGCTGGGCCAGGACGCTGGCGGGAGCTGGTGCACCGGCATCAGGGACGCGATGAGCACGAGCGAGAGCAGGAACACGCTGGTGCGGGCGGATTCGGGCAGCAGCGCGTAGTGCGGACGTCGCAGGCTGGCGGTCAGGAGCAGCGCCAGCCACACCGCGGCCCCGATCCACGGGAAGGCCTCGGCATGCTCGGGCCACCGGCTGTTCACCACGACATTGGTGCCGATGGCGCCGACCAGCACCAGCCCGACCACCACGATCCGCCCGTAGTCGATCCGAACGTGCACCGGCGCGTCCTTCACGATCGGCGCAAAGCGCTGCTGCTGGATCGCTGCCGGCACACCGAACACCAGCAGGGCCACGCCGGCGGCCACGTAGGCATGCAGCACTCCGAGCGGGGAGACGCCGTGGATCCACATCATCGTGGTCGTAGTGTCCCCGACCACGCTGCCCGAGCCCCCGGCGTTGGACGCGGCCACGATGGCGGCCAGGTAGCCCACGTGCAGCTTGCCGCGGAAGACGGCATTCGCGATGGTGCCGCCGATCAGCGCAGCCGCGATGTTGTCCAGGAAGCTGGAGAGCACGAACACCAGCGCGAGCAGGACGAAGGCGCCCTTCCAGTCGTCCGGCAGGTAGCGCGGCAGCAGCTCCGGCAGCCGGCTGCGGTCGAAGTGGTTGGCCAGCAGGGCGAACCCCGTGATCAGGCCCAGCAGGTTGGTAAGCGTGACCCACTCGTGCTGCACGTGCCCCACCAGCCCGGCCAGACCCGGCCCGGTCTCGAAGCCGGTCACGACGAGCTTGTACAGGGCCACCACAGCCAGTCCGGTCAACGCGATGCCCAGCGCGTGCCGATGCGACACGGCGATGCCGCCGAGGACCGCGGCGAAAAGCAGGAACTCCAGGGCGATGCCCGCGATCTGCAGGCCGGGCTGCGCGGCGAGCGCCGCACCAGGAAGCGCGGCAACGGCAAGCATGCCGATGCGGCCGGCACTCATGAGGACTTTCATCGAGCTTCTACTGGTAGAGCGCCCTGGGCAGCCAGAGCGCGATCTGGGGAAAGACGTACAGCACCACCATGGCGAGGACCTGGATGGCCATGAACGGCATCATCCCGCGGAAGATCTGGCCAAGCGTCACGTGCGGCGGTGCGACCCCCTTCAGGTAGAACGCCGCCATCGCCACCGGGGGCGACAGGAACGCCGCCTGCAGGTTGAGCGCGACGAGCACGCCGAAGAACAGCGGATCGATGCCGAAGTGGTCGAGCAGGGGCAGGAAGATGGGCACGAAGATCACGATGATCTCGGTCCACTCCAGCGGCCAGCCGAGCAGGAAGATGATCGCCTGCGAGAGCAGGAGGAACCCGGTGGGCGACAGGTCGAACGACTTGATCCAGCCTTCCAGCAGCGCCTGGCCTCCGAGCAGCGCGAACACGGCGGAGAACAGCTGCGAGCCCACCAGCAGCCAGCACACCATCGCCGTCGTGCGCGCGGTGAGGAACACCGACTCCTTGAAGCGCGCCCAGGTCAGCTTGCGGTACGCGAGTGCCAGCAGGATCGCGCCGAGCGCGCCGATCGCCGCCGCTTCCGTCGGCGTCGCGATGCCCGCGACGATGCTCCCCAGGACCGTGAGGATCAGCACCGTGAGCGGCACGAACGAGGTCAGCAGCAGCCTGACCACCTGCGCGACCGGCACGTTCGCCTGCTCCGCCGGAAGCGGCGGAGCGAGCGCGGGATTGAAGCCGGCGCGCAGGATGACGTAGCCGACGTAGAGCAGGGCGAGCATCACGCCGGGCAGCAGCGCGCCGGCATACAGCTGCACGACGGACACCCCCGCAGTGGCGCCGTACAGGATCAGCATGACGCTGGGCGGGATCAGGATGCCCAGGCAGCCGCCGGCCGTGATCACGCCGGCGGAGAGCCGGATGTCATACCCGGCGCGCAGCATCGCCGGGAAAGCGAGCAGTCCCATCAGCGTCACCGTGGCCCCGACGATGCCGGTGGCGGTGGCGAACAGCGTGCAGGTGGCGATGGTCGCGACCGCCAGGCTGCCAGGGATCCGCTGCAGGGCGAGCTGGAGGGCGTGGAACAGCCGGTCGATGACGTTGGCCCGCTCGATCAGGTAGCCCATGAAGACGAACAGCGGCACCGAGATCACCACGTCGTTGCTGACCACGCCGAACGTACGCTGCACCATCAGGTCGAAGATGGGGTTTTCGTACCAAGGCTGCCAGCTGCGGTGGAACGAGATGAAGCCGAACACCATGCCCAGCCCCATCAGCGTGAACGCGGTGGGGAAGCCGAGCAGGATCGCCACCACGATCAGCGCCAGCATCAGCAGGCCGAGGTGGCCGCGCGTGATCTGCTCGGGCACCAGGAGCAGCGCGACGATCGCCAGCCCGAGCAGGACCAGGATCGCGAGGCCGAAGCGGGCGTGCTTCAACGCGGGCCTTCCTGCGTCATCGCACGCAGTTCCTCGATGTCGACCTCCTCCACATCGTGCAGGCGCTGCGGCCACTGGCCGGTGCGCAGGCAGATCACGCAGCGCGCGATCTCGGCCAGGCCCTGCAGCAGCAGCAGCGCCCCCGCCAATGGGATGATGGCCTTGAGCGGATAGATCGGCAGGTTGCTCGCGGAGGTCTGCGAGCGCTCCAGCATGGCCCAGGAATCGTGTGCGAAGCCCACCCCGAACCAGGCGAGCGCCAGGATCCCCGGCACGAAGAACAGGAGGTAGAGGACGAGGTCGATCGCGGCCTGGGTGCGCGCCCCCAGGAAGCGGTACAGCACGTCCCCGCGCACATGGCCGTTGCGCGACAGCGTGTAGGCGCCGGCCATCATGAACAGCGTGCCGTACAGGATGTAGGCGACGTCGAAGCCCCACTGCGTGGGCGCATTCAAGACGTAGCGCGCGACCACGTCGTAGCACACCACCCCGGTGAGCAGCACGATGCACCAGGACGCGGCCTTGCCGGCGAACGCGCTGATGCGGTCGATGGTGAACAGGAGGGACGACATGCCTGCGCGTGGATGCGTGGAGGGCGGCTGGTATGCAGTGGGGGGGCGGCTCGGCGATCGCGGAACGTGCGCTCACCCCGCGGGGTTCACGCCTTCACCGCTGGCGTCCCGGCTCACGCCTTGCCGAAGAAATGCTCGTAGGCCAGCTGCGACGGCACTTCGAAGCGAAGCTGGTAGCCCACCACGCGCTTCATGTACGCCTTCTGCGAATCGAGCACCTTGGTGAAGAACGGGTTCTCCGCGCCCTTCTGCTGGATCACCTTGTCCCAGGCCTCCAGCTGCGCCTTGAGCACCGACTCGGGCGTCTTGATGAAGCTCACCTTCTTGTTGTCGCGCAGGTCTTCCCAGGCCTTCGAATACGCGTCCATCAGGCTCCACATCATCTCGGCCGCCAGGATCTTCCCGGCGTAGCCGAGCGCGTTGCGGTACGGCTCCGGCAGCGAGTCGTAGAGCTTGCGGTTGATCAGCACCTCGAAGCACTCCGCCGGCTGGTGGTAGCTCTGCACCATGCAGATCTTGCTCACGTCTGCCAAGCCGATCTGGCCGTCCACGGCGGGGTTGTTGAACTCGGCCGCGTCGATCACGCCCCGGTCCAGGGCTGGCACCACGTCGGGTCCCGGCATGGACACGACCGAGGCACCCATCGCGGTGAACAGGTCCACCGACAGCCCCACGGTGCGGAACTTCAGCCCCTGGAAGTCGGCCGGGGCCTTGATCTCCTTCTTGAACCAGCCCAGCGGCTGGGTGCGCATGGGGCCGACCAGAAGGGGGACGACATCGAGCTTGAGCACGTCCCGGTAGAGCTCCTCGTACAGGGCCTTGCCGCCGCCGTGCTCGTACCAGGACAGCAGCGTGTTGGCGTCGTAGCCCAGCGCCGGGCCGGTGCCGAACAGCGAGAGCGCCGAGTTCTTGCTGTACCAGAACGCAGGCACTGAATAGCACATGTCGAGCGTGCCCTTATGCACCGCGTCGGCCATGTCGAAGCCCTTCACCACCGCCCCGACCGGCAGCACCTCGATGCTGACTCCACCGCCGGTCAGATCCTTGACGATGCGGGCGTAGTCCTGGGCGGTCACGAAGAAGATGTCGCCGGCCGCGGTGCTGGCCTGCATGCGCAAGGTCACCTGGGGCGCAGCAGAGGGGGCGGTGCCGGCGGCAGGCGCCTTGCCCTGCTCGCCGCGGCCGCAGGCCGCCAGCCCCGCGATGGCAGCTGCGCCGGTCGCCGCAGTGGCCCCCTTGAGGAAGCGCCGGCGCGAGCCGGGTCGTGGGCCGGCGCCCGAGGGGCCGTTGCGGGGGGTGCGCGATCGAGCCATTGCTCCTCCTTCAGTGGGCCATCGTCGGGGCGGCGCCAGCGGTCCGCGCCGTCGGCACGGTCCGCCGCATGATACGGATGTGGGTGTCGCGTCGCAATGCTGCGGCGAATCAGGCGTCCTTCCGGTCGCGCGACAGATGCAGCGCCGCCTTGGCGAGCAGGTATGCGCTGACCGGCGCGCTGATGAACAGGAACAGCACGATCAGCGGCTCGTGCAGGCTGACCTGCCCCTCGCGGATGCCGAAGTGCAGCAGGGAGCTCAGGAGAATGGCGCCGAGGCCGAGCGTGGTGGCCTTGGTCGGTGCATGCAGGCGACTGAGGAAGTCCGGGAAGCGCAGCAGGCCGATCGAGCCCACCAGCGTGAAGAAGGCGCCGACCAGCAGCGCGCAGGACACCACCAGCTCGAGCACACTCATTCGGCGATATCTCCTCGCAGGAGGTACTTCGCCAGGGCGACGGTGCCGACGAAGCCGAACATCGCGATGAGCAGCGCCGCCTCGAAGTACACCTGGCTGCCGACACGCAAACCGAACAGCACCAGGAAGCCGATGGCATTCACGTACAGCGTGTCGAGCGCGAGGATGCGGTCGGGCAGGCCGGGGCCGGCGGCCAGCCGCAGGAAGCACAGGGTCATCGACACGGCCATCATCCCGAGCGAGAGGTCGAGCGCGAGGCTCAGGGTCAACATTGGAAGATCTCCTTGATGCGCGCCTCGTAGCGCGCCTTGATCAGCGCTGCCACCGCGGCGGCGTCGTCGACCAGCAGGCCGTGCACGCGCAGCTCGCGACGCTCCAGATCGAGGTCGACCGAGACCGTGCCCGGCGTCAGCGTGACCATCGCGGCCAGCAGCGTGGCCGCGGCGGGGTCCTGCAGGTCGATCGCGACGTGCACGAAGCGCGGCCGCAGCCGCAGGCGGGGCGAGAGGGCGGCGCGGGCCACGGCGAGGTTGGCCACCACCATGTCCCAGGCGAACACCGCGAGCAGCTGCAATACCGTGCCGGCCCGTCGCACCTGCGGCAGTGCCGGGCGGACCGGCCCGGTCAGCGCGGCCACGGTCCCGCCCAGGGCCAGGCCGAGCACGGCCTGCGCGACCGAGATCTCGTTCACCAGCATGAGCCAAAACGTGCCCAGCAGCAGCGTGGACACCAGCCACCGTGCCGGGCTCACGGCCGGCCTCCGGTGCGCAGCACCGCATCCACGTAGCCGCGCGATTGCACCAGCTGGGCCGCGGTCGCGTCGGTGAACTGCTTGACCGGCTCCGCCCCCGCGGCGAGCAAGAGCAGCGCAACCAGCAGGAGTGTGGGTGCGGCGAAGCCGCGCATGCCGGGCCGCGCGCCCACTGGCAGCGAAGTGCGGGCGGACCAGAACACCACGAGCCCTGCGCGCACGAGCGCGACCAGCGCCAGGAAGCTGCTCAGCAGGATCACGCCCCAGATCCACGGCGTCGCCCGCACCTGGCCGGTGGACGCCAGCAGCATCGTCTTGCCGATGAAGCCGGACAGCGGCGGCAGGCCGACGACTGCCAGCGCGCCCGCCAGGAACAGCAGTCCGGTCGCATGCGGCGCCGCCAGCGGCATGCCGCGGCGCAGGGCGTCGCCGAGGCTGCCGCGCTGCTGCGCCACCGCCCCGCACACGAGGAACAGCAGCGCGCCCGCCAGGGTGCTGTGCGACACGTAGTACAGGGCCGCGCTCAGCGCCTGCTGCGAGCCGAGCGCCACGCCGGCCAGCGCCGTGCCGACGGAGACGAGGGTGAGCTGGGCCGCGACGCCTGCGAGGCGGCGACTGGCAAGCGCGGCGAGTGCACCGCACGCGATCGTCGCCAGCGCGGCGGGCAGCAGCCAGCGCTCGAGGTTGGGTGCCGCAGCGCCTGCATCGGGCCCGAACACCAGCAGGTAGACGCGAACGATGGCGTAGATGCCCACCTTGGTCATGATTGCAAACAGCGCCGCGACGGGCGCGACAGCGTTGGAATAGGCCGGCGGCAGCCAGAGGAACAGCGGAAACAGCGCCGCCTTGAGCCCGGCGACCACCAGCAGGATCAGGGCGGCGGAGTGCACCATCACCTGGTCGTCCGGCGGCAGCGCCGGGATCCTGACTGTGAGGTCAGCCAGGTTCAGGCTGCCGGTCACCGCATACAGCATCGCCACCGCGATCAGGAACAGCGAGGAGCCGGCGAGGTTGATGACGACGTAGTGCACTGCCGCGCGCACCTGCCCCGCCGTCGCGCCGTGCAGCAGCAGGCAGTACGAGGCGATCAGCAGCACCTCGAAGAACACGAACAGGTTGAACAGGTCGCCGGTGAGGAACGCGCCGTTGAGCCCCATCAGCTGGAACTGCAGCAGCGCATGGAAGTAGCGCCCCCGCGCATCGTCACCCGCGAGCGCCGCGATCAATACCGGCAGGGACAGCAGTGCCGTCAGGAGCAGCATCAGGGCGCTCAGGCGGTCGAGCACGAGCACGATGCCGAACGGCGGGCGCCAGTTGCCCAGGGCATACACCGTGTAGGCGCCGGAGGCCGCCTGCGCGAGCAGGTTCACTGCGATCAGCAGCAGGCATACGCACGAAACGAGCGAGACCACCCGCTGCACGCGGATGCCCGGGCGCAACAGGGCGAGCAGTGCACCCGCCAACGCCGGCAGCACGATCGGTGCGATGACCAGCTGGCTCACCGATCGTCCTCCTCGCTGTCGGGGGCCACACGGTCGTGCCCGAGCCGGACCTGCCCGGCGATCGCAAGCACCACCACGAACGCGGTCATGGCGAAGCTGATGACAATGGCGGTGAGCACCAGTGCCTGGGCGAGCGGGTCGGCGTAGGACGCGGCGTCCGGCGCGACGATGGGCGCGGCGCCCACGCGCAGGCGCCCCGACGCGAACACGAACAGGTTCACCGCATAGGACAGCAGGGTGAGCCCGAGCAGGACCGAGAAGGTGCGCGTGCGCAGCATCAGGTAGATCCCGCTGGTGGTGAGCACGCCGATGGCCACTGCGGTCAAGATCTCCATCTCACGCCTCCCGGCCATCCTCGCCGCCGGCGCCCAGCCGGGTCAGGATCAGCAGCGTCGACCCCACCACGGTCAGGAACACGCCGAGGTCGAACACCATCGCGCTCGCCAGCGGCACGTCGCCCACGACCGGCCAGTGCACGTGGCCGTGCCAGCTGGTCAGGAACGGCACGCCCAGCACCGCGGCTCCGAGCCCGGCGCCGCCAGCGGTCAGCAGGCCGGCGGCAGCGAGCGCGGCGAAGTCCACCCGGATGCGTGCCCGCGCCCACTTCACTCCGCAGCCGACGTACAACAGGACGATGGCAACGGCTGCGACCAGCCCGGCGATGAAGCCGCCGCCCGGCGCGTTGTGCCCGCGGATGTACAGGAACAGGGACACCAGCAGTGCCAGCGGCAGCAGCAGCCGGACCAGCAGCGCCAGCGGCAGCCACGAGCGCTCCCGAGACCAGGGCCGGCCCTGGTGGTCGGTCTCACGGGGAGCCAGGCGGACGCTCGCGAGCAGCGCGGCAATGCCCAGCGCCGCCACCGCGATCACCGTGATCTCACCCCAGGTGTCGAAACCGCGGAAATCGACCAGGATGACGTTGACCACGTTCGCCCCGCCGCCTTGCGGCATGCTGTTCGCGATGAAGTAGTCGGAGATCGAGTGGAACCGCCGGGTCAGCATGGCCCATGCGAGCCAACCCACCCCGCCTCCGGCGATGCAGGCGAGGAAGAAGTGGCGCAACGCGTGGTCCACCGCGGTCTCCGGCGGGGAGACCTGCGGCAGGTAGTGGAGCGCCAGCAGCAGCAGCAGGATGGACACCACCTCGACGCTCAGCTGAGTGAGGGCGAGGTCGGGCGCGGAGAAGTACGCGAAGGTCA
>CAZFYX010000086.1:0-54015 GCA_964523885.1 uncultured Burkholderiales bacterium
TGACCACGCACCCCATCACCGCGACGGTCATGCGCTCGACGCCCGGATGGGTGCGCTTCCAAACCGGCATCTGCGCGCGCAGCCAGCCCTGGATGCTGTCGGCGAGCTCCTGGAACGTGGTGCTCGTGGTCCTGCCGCAGCCGGGACACGCCACCACCATCGGCGCGAACGAGCGCAGCCCCATGGTCTGCAGGATCTCCTGCGCCACCACGACCTCCCGGGTGCGATCGCCGCGCGGCTCGGGCGTGAGCGAGACGCGGATGGTGTCGCCGATGCCTTCCTGCAGGAGCACGGCCATCGCCGCGGTGGAGGCGACGATGCCCTTGCTGCCCATGCCCGCCTCGGTCAGCCCGAGGTGGAGGGGATAGTCGCAGCGCGCAGCCAGGTCGCGGTACACCCGGATGAGGTCCTGCACCCCGCTGACCTTGCACGAGAGCACGATGCGGTCGCCGGGCAGTCCCAGCGCCTCGGCGCGCTGCGCGCTCTCCAGCGCCGAGGTCACCAGCGCCTCGCGCATCACCTCGACGGCTTCCAGCGGCCTGGCGCGCGCGGCGTTCTCGTCCATCAGCCGCGCGAGCAACTCCTGGTCGAGGCTGCCCCAGTTGACGCCGATGCGCACCGGCTTGCCGTGGCGGCAGGCCAGCTCGATCAGGGTGGCGAACTGCTCGTCGCGCTTCGCGCCGCGCCCGACGTTGCCGGGGTTGATCCGGTACTTGTCGAGCGCCTCCGCGCAGGCCGGGTACTGGGCGAGCAGCTTGTGGCCGTTGAAGTGGAAGTCACCCACCAGCGGCACGGACACCCCCGCGGCGTCGAGGCGCTCGCGGATCGCACCGACCTGGGCCGCTGCTTCCGGGGAGTTGACGGTGATGCGGACGATCTCGGAGCCGGCCCGGGCGAGCTCGGCAACCTGGACCGCGGTCGCGACGGCATCGGCCGTATCGGTGTTGGTCATCGACTGCACGACGATGGGTGCACCACCGCCGATGCGCACGCCGGCGACCGACACCTGCCGGCTCTGGCGGCGCCGGATCGGCTGGTCTTCGATGGCCGGGCTCTGCGCCGGTGCCGTGCTCGACTGCACGCCTGCTGCTCCTACTCGAGCACCAGGCGCGCGACGTCCACGCGCGTGTGCGGGCCCAGATCCACCACGCGGCCCTGGTAGGTCACCTTCACCGCATGCGCGTTGCCGATCACCAGGTGCAGTGGCGGGCGGCCCTGGACCACCTGCTCGCTGCCGGCGGTACCAAGCTGGGAGTAGACCAGGGCACCCGAGGCGTCCTTGACCTCGACCCAGGCTTCGGCGTCGAACTTGAGGCGCAGCTGCCCTCCCGCGGGCGTGGCGGCCGGGACCGGCGCGTTCTGCGCGGTCGCCGGCGAAGCCGGCGCAGTTGCCGTGACCGAGGCTGGCGGCGCGACCGGCGTGGTCAACGGGGTGGGCCTCGCCGAGGTGGGGGCAGGCGTGGATGCGGCTGTCGCCGGCGTCGCAGCAGTGGGCGTCGCCGCCGGCACCGGCGTCACCGGACGGGTAGGCTCCGCCGGCAATCCGGCCGGGCTGATCGCTGCCGTGGGCGGTGGCGTCGCGGGCAGGGGGCTGGCAGGGGCGGCAGCGGGTGCCACTGCCACTGCGGAAGCGGCCGCCGTTGCCGACTGGGCTGCCACGCCGGGCATCGGCGCGGCCAGCCCGGCCGGGGGCGATTCGGCATGCTGAGGGCTGACCGGCGCCCCCGGCTGGATCTGCACTGGCGCGTTCGCCGACGAGTTGTTCCGGTGCTGCCGTCCTTCGTACATGGCAGCGAGGAGGAGGCCCCCGAACACGAGTGCCGCGATGAGCCAGCCGTACCCGCGCTTTCCGCCCGGCGTGGCGGCCGGCTGGGGCATGGGCACCGCCTGCACCGGCTCGCCGACCATTGCCGCGGGCGTGGCCGTGCCAGGCAGCTGGGCAACCAGTGCCTCGGCATCGAGCTGGAGGAGCTTGGCGTAGTTGCGCATGAATCCGCGCACGAACACCATGCCGGAGAAGCTGTTGTAGTCGTCGCGCTCCAAGGCCTCGATCTGGCGGACCGAGAGCTTGAGCTGGCGGGCGATGTCACCCAGGCTCAGGCCCTGGCGACGACGCTCTTCGCCCAGGCGCCCGCCGGGGCCGTTTGAAGGCGCCGTCGGGTCGCCCGACGCCCCGGCCGGGGATGCGGGCTCGTCACTGTGCAAGCGGACCGGATCGATCATTTGAAGCGGCCGTCCATGAATGCCTTGGTTTCCGGCGCTGCCGGGAAGCGGCGGCGCAGCTGATCGCCGTATTTCAGCATGGCGGCGCGGTCGCCGAGCGCGTTCGCGATGCGGGCGCCGAGCCAGAGCTCTTCCGCACCGACCTGTGGCGCCGCCGCGAGGTAGCGGTCGAGGTAGCCCTTGGCTGCCACGGCATCGCCGCGCTGGAAGGTGATGTCGGCCAGGTTGTACAGCGCCTGGGGCTGGGCCGGGTTGAGCTGCAGCGCGCGCAGGAAGTAGCCCTCCGCCTCCTTGGTCTCACCCATCTTGAGCGCGCACAGCCCCGCATTCTTGTAGGCCACGTCCGGGGTTGCGTAGAGCGGATTCTTCAACGCATCGAGGAACTGGCGGATGCCTTCCTTCGCGCGCGGGCCCTGGCACAGGAACAGGCCATAGTTGTTCTTCGCTGCGGAGCTGTTGGGGTCGAGCCGGATGGCCTGCTTGAAGTCGCTCTCGGCCTTGCTGTCCTCCTTGAGCTCCATGTACACCAGCGCGCGCGCGTTGTATGCCGGCGCGTAGCTGCTGTCGATCTTGATCGACTCGTTGAGCTCCTCCAGCGCCACCGCCAGCCGCCCGGCTTCGTAGTAGGACACCCCCAGGTCGGTATGGATGCGCGCGCGGTCCTGCTTGGAGCTGGGCTTGGGCTCCTCGGTCAGCGGGCGGATGGTGGGTTCGGGAGGCGGCGTCGGCTGCGACGAGCAGCCGGCCAGCACCAGCAATCCGGTGATCACTGCGGCCAATGCCCTCACGCGCGTGCCTCCTGGTGACGGCGCAGCACGCGCCGGGTACGGTCCTGCACCTGTCCGGCGAGCTGCCCGCACGCGCCGTCGATGTCGTCGCCGCGCGTCCTGCGCACGGTGGCCACCGCGCCGGCAGCGAGCAGGAGCTCCTGGAACCGGCGCACGGCGTCCGGCGCCGAGCGCTCGAAGCCCGCGTCGGGGAAGGGATTGAACGGTATCAGATTGAACTTGCACGGCACCTCGCGCGTGACCTCGAGCAGCTCGCGCGCGTGCGCGGGCTGGTCGTTCACTCCGGCCAGCATCACGTACTCGAAGGTGATGAAGTCACGCGGCGAGCCGGCGCGCTGCCACTTGCGCCGGGGTTCCTGCTGCGCGGGCTGCGCATCGCCCTCGCCGTCGGCCGGCATGCCATCGATGTAGCGCCGGCAGGCTGCGAGCAGCTCCTTCAGCGGCCACTTGCGGTTGATCGGCACGAGGCGGTCGCGCAGCGCATCGTTGGGCGCGTGCAGCGACACCGCGAGCGCGACCGGGCACTCCTCGCGCAGCCGATCCATCGCCGGGACGATGCCCGAGGTGCTCACGGTCACGCGCCGGCGCGACAGGCCGTACGAGGAGTCGTCCAGCATGACGCGCAGGGCCGTGACGACGTTGTCGAAGTTGGTGAGCGGCTCGCCCATGCCCATCATCACCACGTTGGTGATGATGCGGTCGCCGGTGGCCTTGTCGTTGCGGGCATCGCGGCCCAGCGCACGGTTGGCCCACCACAGCTGGCCGATGATCTCGGCCACCGTGAGGTTGCGGTTGAAGCCCTGCCGCCCCGTGGCGCAGAAGGCGCACTCGAGGGCGCAGCCGACCTGGCTTGACACGCACAGCGTGCCGCGGCTGGTCTCCGGGATGTACACCGTCTCGATGCCGTTCCCGGCGCCGACCGCCAGCAGCCACTTGCGCGTCCCGTCACTGGCGGTGGAGTCGGCCAGCACCTGCGGCACCGCCACCGTTGCGCGTAGCGCCAGCTGCTCGCGCAGCGACCTGGCGAGGTCGGTCATCTGCTGGAAGTCGGCCTCACCGAAGTGGTGGATCCAGCGCATCAGCTGCCGCGCACGGAACGGCTTCTCGCCGATATCGGCGAGGTAGCGGGTCAGCCCCGGCAGGTCGAAGTCCAGCAGGTTGACCGGCATCAGCGCGGGTGGATCTCCACCGTGCGGAAGAAGTACGCGATCTCGGTGGCAGCCGTCTCCGGGCCGTCGGAGCCGTGCACCGCATTGGCGTCGATGCTGTCGGCGAAGTCGGCGCGGATGGTGCCCGGGGCCGCCTTCTTCGGATCAGTCGCGCCCATCAGGTCGCGGTTCTTCTGGATCGCGTTCTCAGCCTCGAGGACCTGGATCATCACCGGACCCGAGGTCATGAACTTCACCAGGTCGCCGAAGAACGGCCGCGCCCGGTGCACCGCGTAGAAGCCCTCGGCCTCGGCCTGCGAGAGGTGGGTCATGCGGGCGGCGACGACCTTCAGCCCCGCCTTCTCGAAGCGGGAGTAGATCTGCCCGATCGCGTTCTTCGCCACCGCGTCCGGCTTGATGATGGAAAGGGTTCTTTCTGCGGCCACGTTCGTTGCTCCTGCCTTTTCTAGAGAATTCAGTACGATAGCACGGACCGTTGGGAAAAGGAAGATGACCCGTGTCGACGCGCGGCGGGGATCGCTCCTGATGATCCGCCTCTGACCCCCGGCGCCGGAAAAAAGTCCATGTGCAACCGACATTTCGGCTTGGGGCAGCGGCATCGCGGTGGTACTGTTCGCGCAACGCATGACAAGGAGAACAACATGGCCGTTCCGGCTGCGGATGAGCAGAAGTTGAAGCAGCGCGCACTGCGCCGTCTCGCCCTCGCCCTCGGACTGATCGCGGTGGCCGTCGCCGGCCTCGCGGTGCTGGACCGCTACACCGGCACGCCCGCACCGGTCGAGACCAAGGCGCCGGTGAACGAACCGCCTGCGATCGCGACGCTGCCGCCGCCCAAGCCGATCGCCCCTCCTCCGGCCGCGGAGGCGCCCTCCACTCCGCCCCCGCCGCCCGAGGTCGAGGTCGAACAACCCGAGGCCCGGGAGGCTGCTCCGGCCCGACCTGCGGCTCGCGAGACGCCGCCCGCCCCTGCGCCGGCGCCCTCGACATCGGCGGCGGCGAAGACCCCCCCGGCGCCGGCGGCCGCGGCGAAGGATGCCAGCGTTGCCAAGGCGCCTGCAGCGCTGCCGCCGGCGGCCGGCTTCGTGGTCCAGCTCGGGATGTTCACCTCCGTGGAGAACGCCCAGGCGATGCTCGAGCGGCTCAAGGCGCAGAACGTTCCCGCCTACCTCGAGACCCGGGTCGTGGTCGGGCCGTTCCGCGATCGCGCCGAAGCCGACGCCGCGCAGCGCAAGCTGCAGGCCGGTGGTGTATCCGGAGTCATCGCACAGCGCAAGTGACGCCCCCGGCGTCCCAATCAGGCAGGAGGCCAGGCTCGCATGCGGCAGCCGCCAGCCGGCAGTCCCAGCCGAGGCCAGGCACCCATGCCACCCGCTCGCCGCAGAACACCAGCGGCATGCGCTCGCGCTGCCAGGGTGCCACGCCAGCCTCGCGCAGCAGATCCTTCAGGCTGCGCTGCAGGCGGCTCGCAGCGGGCTTGAACCGCTCGCCGCCCGCGCGTGGTGCCACGCTGACCGGTGCGGCCTGCAGGCGTGCCACGCTGAGCCCGTCGCCCTGCACGGCGCGAAAGCGGAGCACGCCGAGTCCGGACGGCAGCTGCAGCTCGGCTTCGCCATGCCACGCGATCCGCCATCCCTTGGCCGCGGGCTGCATGGCGACCAGATGCACCAGCCCACGGTGGCGCCGAAGCGCGACTTCGCCCAGGGCGATCGAGGGGCTGCGGTCGACGCCCGCGCCCAGCAGTTGGGACAGGGCCTCTTCCAGCCGTGCGCGCGGCGGCACGGCTGCGTGCTGGCTGCGCAGGAACCAGCGCAGGGTGTTCAGCCGGCGCGCCGGCGACAGTGCGCGCAGCGCCGCGACGCTCAGGGCCTCGCCGCGTGCTGCGCCGCCGGCGTCCGCTCGGGCCACCTCCTCGGCGATCGCAGCCAGGTCGGCGAGGTTGCGGGTGCTGCGCATGAATGTCTCGCGATAGCCGGGGAAGCGCGCGGCGATGTGCGACAGCACTGCGTGGCGCAGGTAGTTGCGGTCCGGCGCGAGCGAGGCGTTGCTCTCGTCCTCCACCCACTCCATCCCGTGATCACGGGCGCAGGCTGCGAGCGCGCCACGCGCAATCTCCAGCAGCGGCCGGACCAGCATCACATGCGAACCGGGTTGCAGGCGCAGCTGCGGCATCGCCGACAGACCCTCCGCCCCTGCACCGCGCAGCAGCTGCAGGAGCACGGTCTCGGCCTGGTCGTCGAGGTGATGGGCAAGGGCAATCGCGTCCACCGGCAGGCGCGCGAACACGGCGTAGCGCGCCGCGCGGGCCGCGGCCTCGAGGCCGTGCCCGGCATCGCGCGCGACCTCTACCCGCTCGGCATGCAGCGGGATGCCCAGCGTCCGGCAACTGCGGGCGCACGCCTGCGCCCACTCGGCGGACCGCGGACTGATGCCGTGATCGATGTGTACAGCGCAGAGCTGCAGCGGATGGCGGGCGGCGACTGCGTGCAGGAGGTGCAGCAGCACCGTCGAGTCGAGCCCGCCGCTGAAAGCCACCGCGACCCGGGCGTGCAGCAGCCCGAGCCGGTCGAGCACCCCGGTGACGTGGGCAACGAGCGGATGCAGCGGGTTCAGCGCTCGGCGACTTCCTTGTAGCGCCCGTAGGCCATGAGCTTGCTGAAGCGCGCCTCGAGCAGGGCCTCGAGCGGCTTCTCCTGCACCTGCGACAGCGCTTCCTGCAGTGTGCGCCGCAGAGTCTGGTACACCGCGTTGGGATCGCGGTGGGCGCCGCCCAGCGGCTCGTTGACGATCTTGTCGACGAGGCCCAGCGTCTTGAGCCGGTTCGCGGTGATGCCGAGGCTCTCCGCGGCGTCCGGCGCCTTCTCCGCGCTCTTCCACAGGATCGACGCGCAGCCTTCGGGCGAGATGACCGAGTAGGTGGCGTATTGCAGCATCAGCACGACGTCGCCCACGGCGATCGCGAGCGCGCCGCCGGATCCACCCTCGCCGATCACCGTCACGATGACCGGTACGCGCAGCTCGGCCATGACGTACAGGTTGCGGCCGATCGCCTCGGACTGCCCGCGCTCCTCCGCGCCCACGCCGGGGTAGGCCCCGGGGGTGTCCACGAAGGTCATCACCGGCACGCCGAACTTCTCCGCCAGCCGCATCAGGCGCAGCGCCTTGCGATAGCCCTCGGGGCGCGGCATGCCGAAGTTGCGGAACAGCTTGTCCTTGGTGTCGCGCCCCTTCTGGTGTCCGATCACCATGACAGTCTGGCCGGCAAAGCGCGCCAGCCCGCCGACGATCGACGGATCGTTGGCGAACGCACGGTCGCCGTTGAGTTCCTCGAAGTCGGTGAAGATGTTGCTGATGTAGTCCAGCGTGTAGGGACGCTGGGGATGGCGGGCCACCTGCGAGATCTGCCACGGCGCGAGCTTGCCGTAGATGTCCTTGGTGAGCGTGTTGCTCTTCTTCTGCAGGCGGTTGATCTCCTCGGAGATGTCGAGCGCCGAGTCTTCCTGCACGTAGCGCAGTTCCTCGATCTTGGCCTCCAGCTCTGCGATCGGCTGCTCGAATTCCAGGAAGGTCGTCTTCATCCGCTATTTTCCGTAGTTGCGAGTGAGATAGTCTACGATGACCGGGACATCTTCGCTGCGGATCGGGGCGCCCATGGCCTTGATCATCTTGGCCACCGAGCCCTCCCAGCCCTTGCGGTCGAGGAACACCGAGTTCATCGGGATGTAGTCCAGGCTGTGGCACATGCTGCAGTTGGCTGCTACAACGTCACGCCCGGGAGCCTCCTTGAGGACCAGCTGCGACTCGTCGGCGCCGCTGGCGCCCGCCGAGGCCGCCAGGACCAGCGCCATGGGATACGACACGCGCTTCATCCCGCCCTCCTTCAAAGGACCCGCACCCGTACCGGCTGCACCACGTTGTTGTGGTAGCCGGCCGGGTTGAAGACCAGTTCCAGCGTCTGGCTGCCGCCGATGCGGTTGGTGGCCCGGGCCATCACCGTGTACTGGTCGCCGGGCTGGGGCGCGGGGATGGGGAACGACCATTGCCGCCACGCGTAGCGCCCCAGGTCCTCGCCCAGGTCGGCGGGGCGCCACGAGCCCCCGCCGTCGAGCGACACGTCCACGGTGCGCATCCCCGCGCCATTGTCCCAGGCCACGCCCCGCACCACCGCTGGCTTGCCACCGGGCAGGATGCTGCCGTCGCGCAGATTGGTGATCAGCGAGTTGACCACCATCTCCGTGATCGGCGTGTTGGCGTCGGTCTCCTGGCTGAGGAAGCGATCGACCAGCGCGAACCTGCCCTTGGGGATGCGGTAGGCCGTCGCCATCCAGAATCCCTTGAACGGCTCGGTGACCACCGAAAGGGTGGTGAGGTGCTTCATCCAGTAGGTCGCGGTCCAGCCCGGCACGACCAGGCGTGCGGGGAACCCGTTCCAGTGCGGCAGCGGCTCCCCGTTCATCTCGTACGCGATGAGGGTGCTCTCGTCGAGCGCCTTCCAGACCGGAATGCTCTTGATGAAGTCCGGCGTCTGGTCGAGCACCGGGCCGTCCGCGCCATCGGCGACCACTTCCAGCGCGCCGGCCCTGATCCCGGCGCGGTTGAGCACGTCCTTCAGCCGCACCCCCTTCCAGCGGGCGTTGCCCATGGCCCCGTTGCCCCACTCGACCCCGGCCACGTGCGGGTCGGACAGTCCCCGGCGGTTGCCCGAGCACATGCAGAAGGCCGCCAGCTCGACCTGCTCGAAACCGTTCCTGAGGTCATCCAGGCCGAGGGACAGCGACTGGTCGACGGCGGGACCGCCGACCTCGAGCCGCCAGTTCGCGGCGTCGATCGGCTCCGGGATGCGGGCCAGGTGATAACGGACGAAGAATGCGTCGTTGGGCGTGAACGCGTCGTTGAAGTAGTGCGTCGGGGTTTCGAAGTTGGGCGGCCGCCAGGTCTTCTTGATCAGCGGCAGCTTGCCCGGGAGCGCCGCGAGCGTGGCCGACTCCAGCGCCCCCGAGGGCAGCCCGCGAGGCCCCAGATCGCCCGCGGCCGCGAGCGCCCGCAGCGGGGGCAGCGCGGCCAGCGCGGCGCCGCCCGCGGACGCATGCAGGAAGTGTCTGCGGTTCACCGGTGCTCCTCCCTTCGTCGTGTTGGCCGCATGGTACTGCGCCGCGCGCCGGCGATCGCGAGCGGGCGACTGCCGGTCAGAAGACCACTCCGCCGCGGGCGCGCGGGTCGCCGTGCGCGCTGGCCTCGCGCGTGGCACGGTCGACGTAGACCGCTTGCATGTTGCCCCACCGGCGCTTGCCTTCCTGCACGGTGTGCCCGCGGGCCTGCAGTGCCGCCACCCATTCCTGGGAGAAGCCCCCGGGCTCGTACTCGACGCGATCGGGCAGGTACTGCTGGTGGAAGCGGGGTCGGCTCACCACCGCATCGATGTCGACCGCAGGTGCATCCACGTAGGCCAGGACCCCCAGCATCACCATCGTGATGATGCGGGAGCCGCCGGGCGTGCCGAGCACCAGCGTGCCGCGCGCGTCCTCGACGAAGGTCGGCGTCATGCTCGACAGCGGACGCTTGCCGGGTGCGACGAAGTTGGCCGCGCTCCCGCGCAGCCCGTAGGCGTTGGCATCCTGCGCGGCCAGGGTGAAGTCGTCCATCTCGTTGTTGAGCAGCACCCCCGTGTCCCCCGCCATCACGCCCGCTCCGAACGCCAGGTTGATGCTGAGCGTGGCGCCGACGAGGTTGCCCTCGCGGTCGGCGATCGAGAAGTGGGTCGTGTTGGTCCCCTGCGTGAGCGGGGGCTGCAGGCGGTCCAGCACTTCGCTCGGCGTCGCGTGGAGCGGGTCGATGCCGGCTGCCCGCGAGTCGGCATAGGCGCGTGTGGCGAGCTCTGCGGGCACCGTCACGTAGGCCGGGTCCCCCATGTAGCGGGCGCGGTCCTGATAGCCGCGCCGCCATGCCTCGGCGATGAGGTGATCACGCTCCGCGACCGCCAGTTGCGGCAGCGGGAAGCGCTCGAGGATCTGCAGCGCCTCGGCCATCACCAGCCCGCCCGAGGACGGCAGGGGGGCAGCCGTGATCTGCGCCCCGCGATAGGTGAAGCGCACCGGCGTGCGCTCGACGACGGCGTATTGCGCGAGGTCCTCGAGGGTCCAGATACCCCCGCGCGCCTGCACCCCCTCCACCATGCGCTGCGCGACCGGGCCCTTGTAGAAACCGTCGCGTCCGCCGCGTGCCAGCGCCTCGAGGGTCGCGGCCAGCTCGGGCTGCCGCACGACGAAGCCCGTCTGCGGCGGCTGGCCGTCGGCCAGGAAGACTCTCGCCGCCGCGGCATCGCCGCGCAGCAACGCCTGCCGCAAGGCAGCGGCGGCGACATAGCGTGCGTCTGCCGGGAAGCCCTGGCGCGCGAGCCGGATCGCGGGTTCCAGCGCCGTTGCGAGCGGCAGGCGCCCGTACCGTTCCGCAAGCCATGCGAGGCCGGCCGGGGTGCCCGGGATGCCTGCCGCCAGCGCGCCCTCCACCGATCTGCGCCCCTGGACGCGGCCCTGCTCGTCCAGGTACATCGCCGGGGTCGCCGCACCGGGGGCGCGCTCGCGCGCGTCGATCATCACGCGCATGCCGTCGCCGGCGCGATGCAGCAGGAAGAAGCCCCCGCCGCCCAGCCCGGACGCGTACGGTTCGACCACGGCCAGTGCGGCCGCGACAGCCACCGCTGCGTCGAAGGCGTTGCCGTCCTTGCGCAGCATCTCCTCGCCGGCCGCCGTCGCGAGCGGGTGCGCGGAGGCGATGGCGCTCTGCCCGGCACTGGCGTCGACGCATGCGAGAAGCGCCGACAGCAGCGCGACGAGGACGCCTGCGCGGATGCGCACACGCAGGAAGGCGGCGAGGACGAGTCGTGCGGGCATGAATGGTCGTGCCGGGTCGGGGTGGCGCCGTACTCTAGCACGCAGCGCCCGGCTGCCGGCCGTGCCGGCACCACGCCGAGGCCGGCGCTACTTCCTGCGCGCGGCACGCTTGGGCGCAGCCTCGGATGCGGCCGCCCGGGGCGCACGCCGGGCCGGCTTGCGCCCGGCCGCGGGTTCGGGCGTCGCCGCCTCGGCCGCCCGCTTGCTGCCCGGGGACCTCTGCAGGCTCGCGCGCAGTGCCTCCATCAGGTCGATGATCTGGGCCCCGCCTTGGGGCGGTACCTCGGCCACGGTGATCTGCTGCCCCGCGACCTTCTTCTCGATCGCGGCTTCGATGCGAGCCTTGACCTCGTCCCTGAGCCCGGAGGGATCGAAGCGCTCCACCCCGCTCTGCTCGATCAGCTGGCGCGCGAGTTGCAGCTCGGTGTCGCGCACCTCGGCCCTGGGGATGTCGAGCTGGTCGATGGAGCGCACCTCGTCCGCGTAGAGCAGCTGCTGCATCGCCAGGCCGTCGCCCATCGGCCGCAGCATCACGATGTACTGCTTGCCGCGGGCGGCCCAGCGGCCGATCGCGCACAGTCCGCTGTCCTCCAGCGCGCGGGTGAGCAGCGTGTAGGGTTTGGCACCGCCCTTGTCCGGCGCCAGGTAGTAGGCCTTGTCGAAGTAGACCGGGTCGACGCCCGCCAGCGGCACGAACTCGGTGATGTCGACGCGCTGCGTGGCGGTCTCCTCCAGGGCCTTGAGCTCGTCCGGCGTGAACACGACGTACTGGTCCTTGGCGAACTCGTAGCCGCGCACCATCTCCTCGCGCGGAACCGGGATGTCCTCCTTGATGCAGAAGTACTGCTGGCGCAGCCGCGATCCGCAGGTCGAATGGAGCAGGTTGAACGAGATGGCGCCGGCGGCCTGGGTCGCCGAGTACAGTTTGACCGGAATGGCGACCAGGCCGAAGGAGATGGTGAGCGATGCGATCGAGCGTGCTGCCATGTGCGGTTCCCTCTCAATCCCAAAGACAATGTCCTGAACACAGAGAGAACCGCGGCATGCAGGGCAGGACCCGCCCTCTCGGTCCCCTCGCATCCGCACCCACGCCGGCATTGCGCCAGGCTCGACGGTCTTCCCCTGTGCTCCTCTGTGTCCTCGGTGTTGAATGCGGTTTCATTCCCCGTGCACGCCCAGCACCGCGTCGAGGCTCTGCTTGCGCCGCAGGACGTCGTGCCACACGTCGCCGCGCGCATCCAGCAGCGCGAGCACGTTGGTCATGCGAAAGTCCATGGGCTTGACCGTCTCCAGTTCCTTCCAGGTCACCGGCACGGAGACCGCGGCACCGGGTCGGCCGCGCGGCGAGTAGGCGACGTTCAGGGTCTTGCCGCGCACGTTCATGTTGTAGTCCATGAAGATCCTGCCGGTGCGCTTGTTCACGCTCCACTCCATGGTGATGTCGTCCGGGAAGCGGCGCATCAGGTGCCGCCCGATCGCCTCGCTGATCTGGCGCACGACGTCGAACGTGACCGTGCGCTCGATCGGGACGAACACGTGCAGCCCGGTCTTCCCGGTGGTCTTCACCACCGGGTCGAGCTTCATCCCGTTCAGGACCTCGCGCAGGTGGAACGCAACCTCCTTGCCTTTCTCGAAGGCGACCTCGTTGGGCTGCGGCTCCTCGCCGCGGCGCTCGTGGCCGGCGTAGATGTAGGGGTCGAGGTCGAACACCAGGTAGTCGGGATAGTTGAGGATCGACTGCTCCATGGCGTCACGCGAGCTGGAGAAATCCATGCTGGCGCTGGCCGAGTCGGGTCCCGGCCGCGCGCGCGAGTGCCAGACGTGATATTCGAGCGTGCCGGCCTGCGCTACCCAGAGCAGCGTGGCGAGGTTGTCGACCACGAGGTACTCGTCCTGGCGGCCCTTGCTCCCGGAATAGACTTCGACGGTATCGACGAAGTCCGGCCGGGCCTGCTCCCAATGCTTCTGGAAGAAGCGCTCGCCATCGAGCCCTTCGGGCCACCGGATCATCGTCAGGGGACGATCGGCGAGGTGCGGCAGCATGTAGGGCGATACCCGGGTCAGGTAACGCAGCAGATCGCGCTTGGTCAGTGCCGGCTCGCGCAGGGCCGGTTCGGCCGGCCAGTAGATGCGGTCGAGGTTGGTGACGCGGATCCGGTGCTCGCCGACGGCGAGCTCGAACCCGTTGCGCCTGCTGTCGAGCTGGCGCAGAACCTCGTCCAGCGCGGCGCCGGGCGCAGCCGCCGGCGCGGCCAGGCGATGGTCCGAGGGCTTGCGCACCGCACGTGGATCGACGTCATCACGCAGGCGCAGGAACACCGGTGCACGCAGGTGGCCATCGGGCGTCCACTCCGCGAACCGCACCTCCGCCACCAGCGCCGGCTCGGTCCACACCGTCTCGCCGTGTCGGGGTGGTCGCCAGGAGAACGGCATGCGCCCGGACCGGAGCGCGTCGCAGCGGGCCTTGACCTGCGCAAGGGTGGTCTCGTCGAAGCCGCTGCCCACGTGCGCGGCATAGTGCAGCGCATCCCGGTCCCAGTAACCGACCAGCAGCGATCCCAGCGCGGTACGCGCACCCTTCCCCTTGCTGTAGCCGCCCACCACGAACTCCGCACTGAGGGTGGACTTGATCTTGAGCCAGTTGCCGCTGCGGCGGCCCGGCTCGTACGGACTGCTCCGCCGCTTGGCCATCACGCCCTCGAAGCCATGCCGGAGCGCGATGCGATAGAGCGCTTCGCCATCCTCGTACGCATCCACGAGCTTGACGTGGGCGTCGGGCAGGACGCACTGCGCCAGGTACCGGTGGCGTGCCTCATAAGGCGCGCCGCGCACGTCGATGCCCGCGAAGTGCAGCAGGTCGAAGGCGTAGAACACCGCCGGCACCTCGCGCTCCGCCTGCGCGATGTCCCGGTCGGCCTCGAGCTGCGCCCGGTTCTGCAACGCGCTGAACGAGGGACGGCCGGTCCCGTCGAGGGCGACGATCTCGCCGTCGAGCACCATGCCGTCCACCGCTTGCGCTGCAAGCTCCGCGACGATGCCCGGAAAGGCGCGCGTGAGGGCGAGGCCGCGGCGTGAACGCAGTTCGACCTGCCGACCCTGGATCACTGCGAGGGCCCGATAGCCGTCCAGCTTCGGCTCGAACAGCCAGCCGGGATCCGCGAACGGCGTCTCGCCCAGTTCGGCCAGCATCGGCGAGAGCCGCGCGGGCAGTGCTTCCCGCCGACCGGCCGGTGCCAGCCGCAGGGTATCGAGGCGGGCGTGCGCGGGAAGGCGCTCCAGGTCCTCGACCGCCATGCCGGAGACGACCGAGGCGTTGCGCAGCGTGATCTCGCCTGGATCGACGAAGCGATCGCGGTGCTTGATGAGGAACCAGTTGTTGGGGTCCTTCGTGCGCACCAGCGCGAAGGATCCCTTCAACTTGGCGCCACGCAGGAACAGGCTCGCCTTGCCCTGCTCGAGGCCCTGGCGCAGGCGCCGCTGTGCCGTCGCCCGGTCGTGGAACCAGTACTCGCCGCCGTCATCGGGCGAGTAGACCCCGCAATCCCAGACGATGACCTCGCCCGCCCCGTACTGCCCGGGGGGGATCACGCCTTCGAACGAGCCGTACTCGAAGGGATGGTCCTCGACCTGCACCGCCAGCCGGCGATCGGCGGGATCGAGCGAAGGCGCCTTGGGCACCGCCCAGGACTTGAGCACACCGTCGAGCTCGAGGCGGAAGTCCCAGTGCATCCGGCGCGCCGCATGCTGCTGGACGACGAACAGCAGCGGTCCGCTCCGCTGCGGTGCCGCTCCCGGAGGCGGCTCCGGCGTGACGTCGAAGGCACGCCTGGCCTCGTAATCGGCCAGGCCATGAGCTGTTGCTGCGGCATCATCCGCGGTGGCTGCGCGCTCCGATGCCTTCCGGCGCGGGAGCTTGCGGGCAGGCGGGCGCGATGGCGCTGCGCGTGGCGTCGGCGACATGGGAGGCGTGCGGCACGCGGCGTGCCTGCCTCGCCCCCGGCCCAGCTTGCCCGATCAGCTCTTGTTCAAATTCCTGCAGACGTAGTCGAAGGTCGCCGCACCGTGGGTGTTGTCGCGCACGTCCTCCCACATCCGCTTGGGCATCCTGCCCGAGGACCAGACGACTTCACCATTCACGCCGATCATGTCGATCGCGACCACGCGGTTGATGCGGCGGCCGCAGTCGATCTCCACGGTGCCGACGCTTTCCTTGAACAGGACCGTGCGTCCGGTGAAGTTGTCGGCGAGCGGATTGGTGTACACGGCCTTCTTGTGGATGCGGATGGTTTCGCCCTCCACCTCGACCGAACCGGCGTCCACGTAGTACTTTGCCTCGGTGTCGGCGCCGACTTCCACCCATTCCTCGGCCGCGAACGCCGGCAGCACCAGGCTCGCGGCCAGCAGCGCGGCCATCCATCTGCACATCATGCAGTCTCCTTCGGTGAAGATCCGCCCTCGCCTGCGGCCGCCTTCTGCCACGTGTAGATGCGGATCGGGGGAACGTTGCGCAACTCGAAGCCGGTGCACGCACGGCCCATGACTTCGTGCGCGAGCCGGGCGACATCGCCGCGAAACTGGTAGGCGATGAAGCGTCCGCCTGGGCGCAGGGCCGCCCAGACCTGGCGCAGCACGTGGCGGCCGACCTCGTCGCCGATGGTGGAGAAGGGAATCCCCGACACCACCCCGTCCACGTGCTGCATGCCGTGCTGTGCGAGGGCCTGCCTCAGGTCGGCTGCGCTGCCGCGGTGAACGATGAGGCGCGAATCCGCAGCCGCCTGCTCCGTCAACAGGGCGGCGAATCCGGGGTCCAGCTCGATGGCCAGCAGGCGGCCATGCGCGGCCAGGGTCTGCAGCAGCGCCTGCGTCACCGGCCCGGTGCCCGGGCCCAGCTCGACCACGCACTGTGCGCCGCGCAGGGCTTCGGCCAGCCGGCGCGCGAGGAAGACCGAGCTCGGCACCACGGAGCCCACCGCCCCGGGCTGGCGCAGGAAGCTGCGGAAGAACGCCAGGGGGCGGTTGCGGTGGCCGGTTCGCTGCCCGGGTTGCGCGCGCTCTGCCACGGTTGTGCGCCTCCTCCGTCCAGATTGGTCCGACGGGACAGCAAGCCGCGCACCGCCCGCCTCCTACTGTTGCTGCTGCGCCTGCTGCGGCGTCGCGTGCGGCACCACCAGGGTCATTGCACCCTCGTGATCGGGCGAACGCCGCAGGTCGAGGGTGAAAGGGAAGCTCGGATTGCTGCGTTCCGGCCGCACTTCCATCTCGCCGGGAGTGTGTCCATGCGGCGCGAACCTGGCCATCCGACGCGCCTCGGCCTCGTTGGCGTTGACCGGAAAGCGGGCGTAATTGCGCCCGCCCGGATGCGACACATGGTAGGTGCATCCGCCCAGCGAGCGGCCGCTCCACAGGTCGAGGATATCGAAGGTCAGCGGCGAGTGCACGCCGATGGTGGGATGTAGCGCCGAGGGCGGCTGCCAGGCCCGGTAGCGCACGCCGGCCACGAATTCGCCGTGCACGCCGGTGGGCGTGAGCGGCACCGGCCTGCCGTTGCAGGTGACGGCGTAGCGGTTGCTGGTAACACCGTTCACCTTCACCTGCATGCGCTCGACCGAGGAATCGACGTAGCGGGCCGTCGCGCCCGCCTGCACTTCCTCGCCCAGCACGTGCCAGGGCTCCAGCGCCTGGCGCAACTCCAGCGATATGCCCTGGTAGTTGACCGTGCCGTAGCGGGGGAAGCGGAACTCGAGGAACGGCGCGAACCAGTCGTACGAGAAAGCGTAGCCGTCGCGCTGCAGGTCCAGCACCACGTCGCGCATGTCCTGCGCCACGAAGTGGGGCAGCATGAAGCGGTCGTGCAGACTGGTGCCCCATGGCACGACGCGGCCCCGGTACGGCTGCTTCCAGAAGCGCGCGATCAGCGCACGCAGCAGCAGCATCTGCACGCTGCTCATGCGCCAGTGCGGCGGCATCTCGAAGGCGCGGAACTCGAGCAGGCCCAGCCGCCCGGTGGCCGAGTCCGGCGAGTACAGCTTGTCGATCGAGAACTCGGCGCGATGCGTGTTGCCGGTGAGATCCACCAGCAGGTTGCGCAACAGCCGGTCGACCAGCCAGGGCTGCAGGGTCTCCTCGCCGGGCTTCTGCAGCCGCTCCATCTCCGCGAAGGCGATGTCCAGCTCGTACAGGCTGTCGTCGCGCGCCTCGTCGACGCGCGGGGCCTGGCTGGTCGGCCCGATGAACAGGCCGGAGAAGAGATAGGACAGCGCCGGATGGTTCTGCCAGTAAGTGATCAGGCTGCGCAGTAGATCGGGACGGCGCAGCAGCGGGCTGTCGGCCGGCGTTGCCCCGCCGACCGTGACGTGGTTGCCGCCCCCGGTGCCGGTGTGGCGACCGTCCAGCATGAACTTCTCGGTGCCCAGGCGGGTGACGCGGGCCTCCTCGTAGATCACCTGCGTGTTCGCCAGCAGCTCTTCCCAGTTCCGGGCCGGATGGATGTTCACCTCGATGACGCCGGGGTCGGGAGTGACCGCGAACCGGTTGAGGCGTGGATCGTGCGGCGGCAGGTAACCCTCCAGCACGAGCGGCAGCCCGGTCTCGCGCGCGGCGTCCTCGATCGCGCGGATCATCGCGACGAAATCCTCGACCGTCGGAACCGGCGGCAGGAACACGTGCACGCGCCCCTCGCGCGCCTGCACGCACAGGGCCGTGTGGATGACCTCGCGCATCGAGCGGCCGACGCTGGCATCCGGGGCGGCCGGTTCGGTGACCTCGCCGGCGGGCTCATCGGGCGCGGCGGCCTCGAGCGCAGCCCGCTCCTCGAAGGGATCCGGTGGGTGCAGCAGATCGCGGTCGGCAGGCGCCACCCACGGCAGCGACGCGAGCGGCAGGCGCAGGCCCGCGGGCGAATCGCCGGGCACCAGGTAGAGATGCTCGCGCCGCAGCGGCCACCGACTGCTCAGCCATCGGCGCGGCGCCTTCTCGTCCTTGACCGGCGCGGGCTTCATCGGCAGGACGAAGGCGGCGGGCTCCAGCATCTCGCCCTGCAGCAGACGGGCCAGGCGCGAACGCTCGGCAGGGTCCTTGAGGTCGCGCTCCAGCGGATCGAAGTTGACCGGGACGTCCTGCTCCTTGCGCAGGACGTCCCAGACATCCTCGTAGGCCGTGATGATGTAGTCCCCGTGCAGGCCCAGACGGGCAGCCAGGACTCGCAGATAGGCCTGGGCGTCGAGCGGACCTGCCTCCCCGGCCTTGCTCTCATCGGCAAGCAGCGCCGGGTTGCGCCACAGCGGGGTGGTGTCGGTGCGCCAGAGGCAGGTCAGCGCCCAGCGCGGCAGCGGCTCCCCCGGATACCACTTGCCCTGGCCGAAGTGCAGCAGGGCGCCCGGTGCGAAGCGCGCCTGCAGGCGGCGCAGGAGGTGCCCCGCCAGTTCGCGCTTCTTCTCTCCCAGCGCCGTGTAGTTCCACTCGGCACCGTCCATGTCGTCGATCGAGACGAAGGTGGGCTCGCCGCCCATCGTGAGGCGCACGTCTCCCTGCGCGAGCTCCATCTCGACCTGCCTGCCCAGGCGGTCGATGGCGTCCCACTGCGCATCCGTGTAGGGCTTGGTGACCCGAGGATCCTCGTGGATGCGGGTCACGCGCATCGCGAAGTCGAACTTGACCTCGCACACGTCGGTGTAGCCGAACACCGGGGCGGCGCTCGCCGGCACGGCGGTGCACGCCAGCGGAACGTGGCCTTCGCCCGCCATCAGCCCGGAGGTCGGGTCGAGCCCCACCCAGCCCGCGCCCGGCAGGTAAGCCTCGGCCCAGGCATGCAGGTCGGTGAAGTCCGCGTCCGTGCCGCTCGGTCCGTCGAGCGCCTTGACGTCGGGTTTGAGCTGGATGAGGTAGCCGGAGACGAACCGGGCGGCAAGGCCGAACTGCCGCAGGATGTGCACCAGGAGCCAGGCGCTGTCGCGGCAGGAGCCCTTGCCCAGCGTGAGCGTCTCGTCCGGGGTGTAGACGCCGGGCTCCATGCGCACGATGTAGCCGACGTCGCTCTGGACCTGCCGGTTCAGCGCCACCAGCAGGTCCACCGAGCTCAGATCCTCGCGCAGCTGCTCCCGGCGGAATCGCTCCAACCACTCCTGCAGCAGCGCGCTGGGCGGCTCCGTCTTCAGGAACGGCGCGAGCTCGCCTTGCAGCCGCTCGGTGTAGGCAAAGGGAAACTTCTCCGCGTAGCTCTCGATGAAGAAGTCAAACGGATTGATGACCGTCATGTCGGCGGTCAGGTCCACCTCGACGACCAGCTCGCGGGTGGGCTCGGGAAAGACGTAGCGCGCGACGTAGTTGCCGTACGCGTCCTGCTGCCAGTTGACGAAGTGGTTGGCCGGCCTGACCTTGAGCGAGTAGCTCAGGATCGGCGTGCGGCAGTGGGCGGCCGGGCGCAGCCGGATCTCGTGCGGATGCACGACGACCGGCCGATCGAAGTGGTAGGAGGTCTTGTGGTAGAGGCCGACTTGGATGGTCATTGGTGCGTGATTCGTGATTCGTGAATCGGGATTCGTGATCGTTCGTGGCTCTACAACCCGCGTCCAACCGCTTCGATCTCAGCAATCGGAACCGTCAGGTGCCGCCCCGGAGGCGCGGCTTCCGCCCCCACCGATCACGATTCACGAATCACGAATCACGGCGTTCAAGACATCCAGTCGGGATTGGCCAGTTCGCCGAACACGCGCCGCAGGCCCGCCCCCCACGCCTGCCGCACCATGCTGAAGTACGGATCGCCCTCGACGATGCGCTTCTGCACGCCCCGGCGCAGCGAATCGCGCGGATACCACAGCACGTCAATGGGCAGGCCGACCGAGATGTTGCTGCGGATGGTGGAGTCGAACGACACCAGCACGCACTTGATCGCGTCGATCGGGTTGGTGGCAGTGGTGATCACGCGGTCGAGCACCGGCTTGCCGTACTTGCCCTCGCCGAGCTGGAAGTACAGCGTCTCGCTGGTCGCCTCGATGAAGTTGCCTTGCGGGTAGACGTTGAACAGGCGCGGGTCCTCGCCCTTGATCTGCCCCCCTACCAGCAGGCTGGCACCGGCGTCGATGTTGCCCTGGCTCAGGAACGGGCCGTCGCGACGCTGCACCTCGCGCAGCGCCTCGCCGACCAGCACCGCCACGTCGTACATGCTGCTCACGCTCCAGATGGTCTGGCGGGTCTGGTCGGCGTGCCGATGCTGCTCGAGGATGTTGATCACGCTCTGCGTCACGGACAGGTTGCCGGCCGTGAGCACCACGATCACCCGCTCGTTCGGCTGCTCGAAGATCTTCATCTTGCAGAAGGTCGCGATGTGATCGACCCCGGCGTTGGTACGCGAGTCGGAGGCGAACAGGACGCCCGAGTCCAGGGTCAGGGCTACGCAGTAGGTCATTTCGGGTTGTTATGGGTGCTCGGAAGCTTCGATCATAGCAGGGCTGCCGCAGGGTGAAGGCCTCAAGGGTGAATGCGTGAAGGGCAGCGGCAACCTCGTTGCCGGTGGACAGGTTCTACCCTTCACCCATTCACCGTTCACCGCTTCCGATGCCCTTCATGCCTTCACTGCCCGGACCCTTCCCTAGATCGTGAAGAAGCCCCGGTTGATCTCGCTTCCCAGCGTGTTGATGCGCGTGAGGAATCCGGTCAGGTATTCGTGCAGTCCCAGTCCGAAGATCTTCTCGATGCGGCCGAAGTGGAGCTCCGCATGCAGCTCGCCGGCAAGTCGCACCGCCTCCTCCGCCTGCGGCGTGCTCAGCACCTGCAGCATGTCGTAGGCCTCGGCCATGCACGCGTGCAGCGAGCGCGGCATGTTCTTGTGCAGGATCAGCAGCTCCGCGACCCGCAGCGGCGTGATCAGGTCGCGATAGACCTTGCGGTAGGCCTCGAACGCGGACACCGATCGCAGCACCGCGGCCCACTGGTAGTAATCGACCGCGCCGCCCACGTCCTCCACCGAGGGCAGCAGCACGTGGTACTTCACGTCCAGGATGCGCGCGGTGTTGTCGGCGCGCTCCAGGAACGTGCCCAGGCGGTTGAAGTGGAACGCCTGGTCGCGCAGCGCAGTGCCCACGGTCACGCCGCGGAACAGATGCGAACGCTCCTTGACCCAGTCGAAGAACTGCACCACGCCCTCGGAGTCCAGGCGCGACTCGCGCACGTTCTGCAGCTCGAGCCAGGTGGAGTTGAGCACCTCCCACATCTCGGAGGTGATCCGCCCCCGGACCGCGCGCGCGTTCTCGCGCGCACCCTTGGCACAGGAATAGATGCTCGACGGGTTGTCGGGGTCCAGCACCATGTAGCGCAGGACGTCGCGGGCACATACCTCGCTGTAGCGGCCGCTGAAGGGGAACAGGGTGCCGGTGATGTTGAGCGGCGCGAACCATTCCTGCTTCACCAGCTCCGGAGCCTGCGGCATCAGCGACATCCGGTAGGTCACTTCGAGGATGCGCGCGGTGCTCTCGGCCCGCTCGACATAGCGGGCCATCCAGTAGAGGTTGTTGGCGGTGCGGCTGAGCATGGGCTGGCGCGGGTTCAGGATCTCATCCGACCACCCAGGTGTCCTTCGTCCCCCCGCCCTGCGAGGAGTTGACCACCAGGGAGCCTTCCTTCAACGCCACGCGCGTGAGCCCGCCGGGAACCATCACCACCTCCCTGCCACCGGACAGGACGAACGGACGCAGGTCGATGTGGCGCGGGGCCACGCCCTGCTCCACGAAGGTCGGACAGGTCGACAGCGACAGGGTGGGCTGCGCGATGAACTTGTGCGGGGCCTCGAGGATGCGCTCGCGATAGGCTTCGCGCTCGCGCTGGCTGGCGGTGGGGCCGATCAGCATCCCGTAGCCGCCAGAGCCCTGCGCCTCCTTCACCACCAGCTCCTCCAGGTGCGCGAGGACGTAGGCCAGGTCCTCCTCGCGCTCGAGCAGGTAGGTCGGCACGTTGGAGATGATCGGCTCCTCGCCCAGGTAGAAGCGGATCATGTCCGGCACGTAGGGGTACACCGACTTGTCGTCCGCGACGCCGGTGCCCACCGCGTTCGCCAGCGTGACCCGGCCGCTGCGGTAGGCATCGACCAGCCCGGGGACCCCGAGCATCGAGTCGGGCCGGAATGCGAGTGGGTCGAGGAAGTCGTCGTCGATCCGGCGATACAGCACGTCCACCGGCTGGGGCCCGCTGGTGGTGCGCATGTACAGCACGTCGTCCTTGACGAACAGGTCGGCCCCCTCGACCAGCTCGATGCCCATCTGCTGGGCCAGGAAGGCATGTTCGAAGTAGGCGGAGTTGTACTGCCCGGGCGTCAGCAGGGCCACGGTGGGGTTGAGCACGCCCTGCGGCGCGACCGTGCGCAGCATGTCCAGCAGCAGGTCGGGGTAGTGCTCGACCGGCTCGATGCGCTGGCGCGCGAACAGCTCGGGCACCAGCCGCATCATCATCTTGCGGTCTTCGAGCATGTACGACACCCCGGACGGGGTGCGCAGGTTGTCCTCCAGGACGTAGTACTCGCCCTGCCCCGCGCGCACGAGGTCCACGCCCGCGATGTGCGCGTAGATCCCGCCCGGCACGTTGATCCCCTGCATCTCCTTGCGGAACTGCGCGTTCCCCAGCACCTTGCTGGCCGGGATGCGGCCCGCCTTGAGGATCTCGCGCTCGTGATAGACGTCGTGCAGGAACATGTTGAGCGCGCGCACCCGCTGGCGCAGCCCGGCCTGCAACTCGCGCCACTCCGCCATCGGGATGATGTGCGGCAGGATGTCGAACGGGATCAGCCGCTCTGCACCGCTCTCGTCGCCATAGACGGCGAAGGTGATGCCGACGCGGTGGAACAGCATCTGCGCCGCCTGGCGCATCTGCAGGATGCGCTCCTTCGGCGTCGTGGTCAGCCAGTCGGCGAGCGGCAGGTAGTGGTCGCGGACACTGCCGTCCGGGCGGTACATCTCGTTGAAGCAGGTATCGGAGAACATCTGCCGGCGCTCGCGATCCGCTCCGCGAACCGTCTTCTCGCTGTGAATGGTCGAGGCGCCCATTTGCATCCCCTGTGCCATCGCATCGGGCATCGTCAATTCCTCATCGAGTCAGCAACTTGAAGATAGCCGCACGGGAATCATGCGGCCGCGATGCACCATGACGGCGCGCACAATCGGCGCTGCGCACCAGCAGCGAGCATCATGCTCGGAGCCGGTCGAGCAGGCTCACAAGGTCGTGGGTGACGCCCTCCACAGCCTTCTGATGCGCCGGGTCCTTCAGGCGTCCCTCCGCGTCGAAGGCGTCGGCGGCGCGAGCCAGGCCGAATTGCGTCGGGACGACCAGCGTGCCCAGCACGGTGAGGATCTGGCGGACGGTGAACAGACCCCGTATGCCGCCGAGGTTCCCCGGAGAGGCGGCGACCAGGGCTGCGACCTTGCCCCGGAACGCCGAACCCGGCGGCTCCCCGGGAGGCTGGCGCGAGACCCAGTCGAGGGCGTTCTTGAGCACCGCGCTGATCGAGCTGTTGTACTCGGGGCAGCTGAGGAGCAGGCCATCGTGCTCGAGCATGAGCCGCTTCAGGGTCCGGGCGTGCTCGGGCAGGCCGCCCGCGGCCTCGATATCGCCGTCGTAGAGAGGCATCGGCAGGTCCCGCAGATCGACTACCGTCACTTCGGCGCCGGCTGCGCGGGCCGACGCCGCGGCCACGAGAACGAGCTTCTTGTTCCACGACTGCGTCCGGGTGGCGCCGGCGAATGCGAGGATCCTGGATGGCATGCTGGGGCCAATGCGATGGTTCGGCCTAGTCTAGCCGAACCGCCGCCCGGTGCGGTCGGACCTGGAGGCTGCTACGCTTTGCCGACGCGCTTGCTTCCAGTTCGAAGCGGCGTCGAAGTGGAAGGAACAGTGCTACGGCATCGCCCCCCGCGCGGGCAGGTTGTCAAGAGATCTGCAATTCGTCTGCGGACCGCGCCGCTGGACCAATGCCGGGTTCCGCCCCTTCCAGCACTCGTTGCGCGGGTGCGCCACCGATGAAGCCTGGAGGCGCGCCGCGAAGCCGTTCTTCAACAGCCTGCTAGGCGATGCGCGCAACGTCCTGGTGTCCGGCCATGCAGCGCCCGATGACGCCGACGTCGGCGGCTTCGATCGCCGCCTCGTGCACGATCCGGCCGTCGAACATCACTACGATCCGGTCGCACAGCTTGAGCAGTTCGTCGAGGTTCTCGCTCACCAGCAGCACCGCCGCCCCGCGATCGCGCGCCGCGAGGATGCGGCCGTGGATCTCGGCGACGGCCGCGAAGTCCAGGCCGAACACCGGGTTGGCCACGATCAGGACGGACACGTCGCCGGACAGCTCGCGCGCCAGCACCGCACGCTGAACGTTGCCGCCGGAGAGCGTGCGGATCGGCGCGTCCGGCCCCGGCGTCCTGACCTTGAATTCCCCGATCAGGCGGCGCGACTGCGCGCGCACCCGCCCCTTGCGCAGGAACCCGCCGAGCGCCATCGGACTGCGATCGAAGTTGCGCAAGGCCATGTTGTCCGCGACTGCCATCGGGCCCACGCAGGCATTGCGCAACGGCTCCTCTGGCAGGCTGAACACCTTGTGGCGGTTGATCTCGCCGCGCGTCGCGCGGTAGGGTTGGCCGGAGATCGACACCCCCCCGGCCTCCGCAACGCGCTGCCCGATCAACGCCTCGACCAGTTCGCGCTGGCCGTTGCCGGACACTCCCGCTACCCCGACGATCTCGCCGGCGCGCACGCCCAGGGACAGATCGTGCACGGCCGGCAGGCCGGCATCGTTGTGCACCGTGAGACGCTCCAGCGACAGGCGCGTAGCGCCCGGCCCGCTGCCCCGTCCGCGCCGCCCCTCGACCGACGGAATCTCGCGGCTGCCGATCATCATCTCCGCGAGTCCTGCGGGATCGAGGTCCGTCACCTCCCCTTCGCCGGCGAGCCTGCCGCGGCGGAGCACGGACACGCGGTCGGCGAACGCCATGACCTCGCGGAACTTGTGCGTGATCATCAGGACCGTCAGCTTGCCCTTGCGGACCATCCCGCGCAGCAGGCCCAGCACCTCGTCGGCTTCCTGGGGCGTGAGCACGGAGGTCGGCTCGTCGAGGATCATGAAGCGCCGCTGCAGGTAGAGCTGCTTGAGGATCTCCAGCTTCTGCTTCTCGCCAGCCGCGAGGCCGCTCACCGGCGTGTCGAGCCGCAGCTTGAACGGCACGGTCCGCATGAACGCGTCGAGCCGCTCGCGCTCGCGGCGCCAGTTCACCACGGCTGGCACGTCGTCGCGCGCCATGACCAGGTTCTCCGCAGCGGTCATGCTCGGCACCAGGGTGAAGTGCTGGTAGACCATGCCGATGCCCAGCGCATGCGAGTCGTGCGGCGAGCGGATGTCGTGCTCGTGGCCATCGACCAGGATCTCGCCCGCATCCGGGCGGTAGTAGCCGACCAGGCATTTCACCAGCGTGCTCTTGCCGGCGCCGTTCTCGCCCAGCAGGCCGTGGAAGGATCCGGCCCGCACCCGCACCGAGACGTCGTCGAGCGCGGTGAACGCACCGAAACGCTTGGTGAGCTTCAGCATGTCGACAGCCCGCCCGCGGTCGGGCACGGCGTCGTGGAGCGAGGCTACGCGGACCATGGACGCACCACTTCAACCGCCTCTGACACAGAGGGCACAGAGGAACACGGAGCAATGACGAGACCGGGCCGCAGTCCGCTGTTCCTCTGTGACCCTGTGTGTCCTCTGTGTGCCATGCGGTAAGGTCCTAGCTGTTCACGACAGCAGCGACCAGCGCATCGGACTTCGCCACCGCGCCGAACACCCCGCCCTGCATCTTGATCATCTTCAGCGCAGCGAGGTGGTTGCCGTGGTCGGTGGCACCGGTGCAGTCCTCGAGCACCAGGCACTCGAAGCCGCGGTCGTTGGCTTCGCGCATCGTGGTGTGGACGCAGACGTCGGTGGTGATCCCGGTGAGCACGAGATTCTCGATGCCGCGGGTGCGCAGGATCAGCTCCAGGTCGGTGGCGCAGAACGATCCCTTGCCCGGCTTGTCGATCACCACTTCGCCCGGCAGCGGCGCCAGCTCGGGAATGATCTCCCAGCCGGGCTCGCCCCGGACGAGGATGCGTCCGCAGGGGCCGGCGTCGCCGATGCCGGCGCCGATGCGGCGCGAGCGCCAGCGCTTGTTGGCAGGCAGGTCGGAGAGGTCGGGCCGATGGCCCTCGCGCGTGTGGATGATGTGGTAGCCGGCCCCGCGCAGCGTCACCATGGTCTTGCGGATCGGCTCGATCGGCGCGCGGGTGAGGGACAGGTCGTACCCCATCCTGTCGACATATCCGCCGATGCCGCAGAAGTCGGTCTGCATGTCGATGACGACCAGCGCGGTGTTCTGCGGCTGCAGGTCGCCGTTGTACGGCCAGGGATAGGGGTCGGCCGCGACGAAACACTCAGGCATGGCTGTGCTGCTCCTTCTACCGGGTTACCGACAGTTCGCCCGGCGCACCCGCGAGCGTGCGGCGCGGCGAGCAGGTGACGATCATGATCGCGAGCGTCAGCGCGTAGGGTGCTGCGTTGAACAGGTAATAGCCCGAGGTGATCCCCACCGACTGCAGCGCCGGGCCCAGCGCGCTCGCACCGCCGAACAGCAGCGCGGCCCAGAAGCACGCCAGCGGACGCCAGCGCGCGAAGATCACCAGCGCCACCGCCATCAGCCCTTGCCCGCTCGACAGGCCTTCGTTCCAGCTGCCGGGGTAGTAGAGGGACAGGAACGAGCCGCCGACCCCGGCCAGGAAACCGCCTGCGGCCGTGGCGAGGACACGCACGACGTTCACCCGGTAGCCCATCGCGCGCGCTGCGTCTGCGCTGTCGCCGACCATGCGCACGACCAGTCCCCAGCGGGTGTTGCGGAAGGCCCAGGCCATCGCCAGTGCGAGCACGATGCCGATCAGGAACAGGACGTTGATCTGCAGGGCGGACTGAATCTGCGGTGAACTCGACCAATCCCCGAGATGGATCGCGGGGAGCGTCGGTGCCTTGGGCTGGACGAACGGCTTGCCGAGGAAGAAGGCCACGCCGGTACCGAGCAGCATGAGACCGATGCCCACGGCGATGTCGTTCACCCGCGGCAGGCTGCAGATGGCGCCATGGAGCAGCCCGAACAGCAGGCCGGCAAGCCCCGCGACCAGCACCCCCAGCCACGGGCTGCCGGTGAGGTAGGACACGCCGTATCCGCTCATCGCCCCCATCACCAGGATGCCTTCCAGGCCGAGGTTGATGCGGCCGCTCTTCTCGGTGAGGCACTCGCCCAGGCTCACGAAGAGGAACGGCGTGCTCACCCGGATCGCGCCGGCGAGCACGGCAACCGGGACCCCGTACCACCCTAGCGAATGTTCCACGCGTCGTCCCCGGTGACCGCAGTTGTCCTGCGCAGCTGCGCGGGCTGCGGCGCCTTGCCGGTCGGCTCCGCCATCAGTCCCCCTTCGGCTGGAACACCTTCCAGCGCCCGTACAGGGTCTCGGCTGCCAGGATCACCATGAAGGCAATGCCCTGCAGCACCATCACCGTGGCATCCGGCAGGTCGAGCCGCCGCTGCAGCATGCCGCCGCTGGCGTTGATGCCGCCGAGCAGGATCGCGACCGGGATGATCGCGAGCGGGTTGTGCCGGGCGATGAACGCCACCAGGATCCCCGCGTAGCCGTAGCCGGCGATCAGCGACGCGTTCGCGCTGCCGTGCACCGCAGCCACCTCCACCATTCCTGCCAGCCCCGCGGCGGCGCCGCCCAGGGCACAACTGACCAGGACCAGCGCACCCACCGGCAATCCCGCGAGGCGGGCGGCCCGCACGTTGCCGCCGACGACGCGCAGTGCGAACCCATGCGTGGTCTGGCGCACGAAGACGTAGCAGGCCACGCAGAACACGACGCCGAAGGCGAGCCCCCAGTGCACGTCCATCCCCGGCAGGGTGCCGATCATGCTCGCCTCGCCGATCGGCGGGGTCGAGGGCTTGTTCAGGCTCGCGGGATCCCGCAGCGGCCCTTCGACGAAGTGATTGAACAGCGCGATCGCGATGTAGGTGAGGAGCAGGCTGCTGATGGTCTCGTTCACGCCGCGCCAGTGGCGCAGCGCGCCCGCGAGGCAGATCCAGGCGGCGCCGGCGAGCATTCCCGCGAGCGCCATGGCGAGCTGCACGGCAAGCGGCGAGGCGCCGCCAAGCGCCATCCCGGCCACTGCGGCGGCCAGCCCACCGAGGACCAGCGCGCCTTCACCACCGATGACGATCAGTCCCGCCTGGGCCGGCAATGCCACGCACAACGCCGTAAGGATGAGCGGTGCCGCGCGGGCGAGCGTGTTCTGCCACGCGAACCCGCTGCCGAAGCCGCCCTTGTAGATGAGCGCATAGACCTCGAGCGGGTCCTTGCCGATCACGGCCATGAATGCACCGAAGATCAGCATGGCGACGAGCAGCGCGCCGACGGGGATGACGATCCCCTCCGCCGCCGTGCGCAGCCGGTCGAGCCAGCGCGCACCGGAGACGGCGGGAGCGTGTGCCAGCGCCGCCGCGGTGGTGGACACCGGTCAGACCTTGCCCACCACCCCCGCCACCAGGTAGTTCATCTGCTCCAGCACGATGTCCTGCTGCTTGTAGGCGCTGCCGGCCGGGATCACGACCTTGCCGGTGTTGTCCTTCAGCTCGCCCTTGAAGATGATGAACTCGTCTTTCATCATCCTCGCCTTCACCTCGTCGGCATTCTTCTTCGCCGCCGCGCTGACCGCCTTGCCGTAGGGCGAGGTCTTCACGAAGCCTTCCTTCAGGCCGCCGCGCATGAAGTGGTCGAGCGGCTTGCCGGCCATGGCGTCCTTCACATGCGTGGTGTAGGGCGTGAGCCAGTTCCACTCGGCGCCGGTGAGGTAGCCCTTGGGGGCGAGTGCGGACTGGTCGGCGTGGTAACCGCACACGTAGATGCCGCGCCGCTCGCAGGTCTCGACGATGACCTTCGGGCTGTCGACGTGCATGGTGATGACGTCCACGCCCTGGTCGATCAGGCTGTTCGCGGCCTCGGCCTCCTTGACCGGCAGCAGCCAGTCGCCGGTGAAGATCACCTGCGTGGTGATGTCCTTCTTGACGCTCTGCGCACCCAGGGTGAAGGCGTTGATGTTGCGCAGCACCTGCGGAATCGGCTTGGCGGCGATGAAGCCCAGCTTCTTGCTCTTCGTGGTGTGGCCGGCGACGATGCCGTTGAGGTACTGGCACTCGTCGATGTAGCCGAAATAGCTCGCGGTGTTCTTCGGGCTCTTGCCCTCGGTCCACATGCCGCCACAGTGGGCGAAGCGCACGTTGGGATACTTCTCCGCCATCCTGATGGTGTGCGGATCCCAGTAGCCGAACGAGGTCGGGAAGATCAGCGTGGCGCCGTCCTGCTCGATCATCGAGGCCATCACCTTCTGCACGTCGGTGGTCTCGGCGACCTTCTCCTGTTCGATCACGGTGACGCCCGGCAGCTTCTTGATCGCGGCTGCGGCCTGCGCCTGCGCCTGGCTGTAGCCGTAGTCGTCCTTCGGTCCGACGTAGATCACCCCGACCGTGATCTTGTCGCCGGCGAAGGCACGGCCGATCAGATCGGGGCCGACAATGGTGGCAACGCCGGCGGCAGCGAGCGCCTTGAGGATCTCGCGGCGGGAGAAGGAACGATCGAAGGACATGGCGCAGGGCTCCTGGTGTTTGTGGTTTGACGTGGGCATCTCATCGCCCGCAGGCGAGGCGCCTCATCGCAGGGGTCGTGCCACGCGCGCACCAGCCCCGCCGGATCGCTGCAGATCCAGCAGGGATGCGGCTTTCCGGGCGATGGACCGGCCTGCTCGAGGCGCTCGGCGCGCCTCACGGCGGTGCGCTTGATCGAGGGTTGGCCCCGATCGGGTGCGCCTGACCCGAGCCGGGGGGCCGCACGACGGGCTCAGGCCCCTCGCGGGCAGTGGGAGGTTCGCGCCGGCCTGCCCGGGTGAGAACCGGGCGGAGTCAGCGCAGCGGGTAGAGACGCTCCTTGAGCGTCTTGCCGTCCCTGACCGCGTCGAGCCGGTCGCCCATCGCCTCACCGAGCATGGTGAGGCGCTCCTCGGGCGCAGGATGGGTCTTGAACAGCAGCGAGACGCTGCTCGAGTCCTTCGACACTGCCGCGATCTCCTGCAGTACCGCGGGCAGGCCGTACGGGTCGTAGCCTGCGCGCGCCGCCAGCACCACGCCGATGCGGTCGGCCTCGAACTCGGCGTTCTTGTCCAGGCCGCGGGCCATGATCTCCGCGCCGCTGCCGATGAGCTTCTGGACCGCGGCCTCGCCCTTCAGTTGCCGCGACAGCAGCGAACTGCCCGCCCCCACCAGGTGTTGCTGCTGCAGCAGCTTGAGGTGATGCTTCTCCTGCACGTGGCCGATCTCGTGGCCGAGCACGCCGGCAAGCTGGGCCTCGTCCTGCAGCCTGGCATACAGACCGCGCGTGACCAGGACGTACCCGCCGGGAGCCGCGAAGGCATTGATGTCGCTCGAGTCGATCACCGCGAAGGTCCACTTGAGGTCCGGCCGGCCGCTCTGCGCTGCCACCCAGCGCCCGACGCGATTCACGTACTCCTGCAGCTTCGCGTCGTTGACCACCGGCGCAACGCTGAGCAGGTTGCCGGTGATCTGGCGGCCGATCGCCCGCTCCTCCTCGGCCGAGACCGGCTTGAGCGCGGAAACCAGGCCGGACAGGTCGGTCTTCTCCTTCTTCTGGCCGGAGGGCGCGGCTTTCTGCTCCTGCGCCTTGGGCTTCTCGAGCGCCTTGCGCAGATCGTCGAAGTCCAGCGCCAGCGCCCCTGCGGCACTGGTCAGGCCCAGCGCCATCACCAGCCATGCACGTGTTCTCATTTCGCGCCTCCTTTGGGCTCCGGCAGGAAAGCGACCTTCTCCTCGCTGAGCTTGCCCTGGCTCGCATAGCTGCGTGCATCCGCGGGCTGCACCGAATAGGACTCTGCCTTCGCGACCTGGGCGGCGTCGAACCTGGCGCCCTTCAACTCCTCCTCGCTCAGTCCGCGCACGCCGGTGCTGGACACGACCTCGCCGGTGCCGGCACGGCCGGTCGCCAGCCCCGCGACACCCCCGATCTCCTTCGCCGCGTCGGCCTGCGCGGCCTGCCCGCGCCGGACGCTGAGCATGCGCACCCATCCCTGCTTGCCACCCGCCTTCACCTGCAGCCAGCCGGACTGGCGCGCGAGGATCTCGACCTTGTCGCCCTTGGCCATCCTGCCGACGGTCACGGCGTCCTTGAACGGCTCGTCCTTGATTTCGTCCGCCTTGAGCGCAGTGCCGCTCTCCACCGCCGCGGCTGCGGACAGCGCCGCACATGCCGCCAGCGCCGCCAACGTCCATCTCCAGGTCATCGCTTCACCTCCTTCCCCGTTGCATCATCCGCCGCGCGTGCCAGCGTCTCGCCGAACAGGCGACGCCACTCCTCGGGCTGCACGCGACCCTCGGCACCGCCCAGCGCGAGGCGGTGGACGGCCACGGCCTCCAGCCGCTCGTCCGAGATCGCAGTGTGCTCGATCAGCTGCGGCATGTCGCGCGTGAGCGCCTCCACCTCGGCTTCGATGGTCCGCTGCTGCCCGGCGTCGTCGCGGGCGTGGATCCAGGACACCACCAGCATGCTGTCGAGCAGGCCGAACACCCCGCGCTGCCTGCCGCGCAGCACCTCGACGTCCTTGGGCGCCCTGCCGTATCGTTCAACGGCCTTCTTCAACGCGCGCAGGAAGATCCCGGTGGAGGTGTCGTCGCGGCCGGCGACCTGGAAGATCGCCATCGTGCCGACCTGGCTGCCGCTCCCGCGCAGGCTTTCCGTCACCACGTTGCGCTCCAGCGCGCGGGCCGTGGCCAGTGCATACACCTTGGCGATCGAGAAATAGATGAACCCCAGGAACACCGGGCCGGTGAGATTGAAGAACCAGTTGGTGAAGTTGATCGAGAGGTAGGAGATGAAGAGCAGCCCGATCTGCGACAGGCCGAACACGCGTGCGAACAGGTCCGGCTCGGCGTCGCGGTAGAACGCGAGCGCTGTCCCCCACAGGATCAGCAACGCGACCGCCAGGTAGGGCCAGCGGCTGGACGGCACCCGGATGAAATCGCCGTGATTGATCGTGTCGATCGCGGTCGCCATGATCTCCACGCCCGGAAACGTCCTGGACATCGAGGTCGGCTTGATGTCGGCCAGCCCGGCTGCGGTGCTGCCGATCAGCACGATCTTGTCCTTGAACTCGTCCTGTGGCCGGTGCTTCTGCCGGCTCAGCATGTCGGAATAGACGTCGCTGAAACTGGCGTAGCGGTAGCTGAACGGCTTGCCGCGCCAGTTCAGCAGCACGTTCTGGCGGTCGGGCGGCGTGTGGCCCAGGTCGCGGGCCACGGTCGCGGGCAGGGACGGCAACTGCCAGCCGTACGCATCCAGCCAGACCGGGTAGGTCCGCACGATGCCGTCAGGATCCGGGTCCACGTTGAAGGTGCCCAGCCGCCCGCCTTCGAGCGCGGCCCTGAAGTACGGCAGGACCACGGCGATGGTCCGATCGGGCTGGGCGTACGCCGTCCTGATCGTGCCCGGGATCATGCCCACCGTCACCTGGCTCAGCGGATCGTCCTTCGCGGGCAGGCGCAGGTAAGGAAAGAAGACCTTGGGCGTCCCGGCGATCACCTCGTTGAAGTACGCGTCACTGTCCTGGTTGAACACGTCCGGGTCGCTGAACAGCACGTCGAACACGATGGCGCGTGGCCCCTGCCGGCTCAGGTTTTCCACGAACTCGCCCAGCACCTGCCGCGGCCAGGGCCAGCGGCCGTACTCCTTGGCCATCGCGGCCAGGCTCTTCTCGTCGATGTCGACGATGACGATCGCGCGGTCCGGAGCCGGCTTGATGATCCGGTTCTTGATCACCAGGTCGTAGGATTTCTGCCGCATGTCGACGATCTGGTGCAGGAAGAGCACGTCGGCGAGCGCGAACAGCGAGAACAGTCCGGCCAGGAACAGGAAGAAGTTGTGGCGCAGCTTGCGCGCGAGGAAGCCCGATACCGCGCGGAAGACGCCGGTGTAGGCTCGCAGGAGGACGACGCGCAGGTTCATGGGCCGGGATGATTCTAGCGGGACTTGCCGCACGCGTTGCGCGGCCGCTCCCGGCTACAGGTATCGACGGCCCGCGGCAAAGCTTCAACTGGCCAGCAGCAGAAAGAAGCTGGCATGAAAGGTGCGCTCCGCGTCGCCTGGAGGTATGATCGCGCGCGCCGACATGTCATCACCATGCTGCAGCTGACCTCCCTGGGACCTCGCCTCGCCACCGGCGGCACCGCCGAGCTCTTCGCGCTCGACGACGCCCGCGTCGTCAAGCTGTACTGGCAGGGCGCGACGATGGAAGCGGCCGAGCGCGAGGCCGGGCGGACCATGATCGCGGGCGAACTGGGCGCACCGGCTCCCAGGGTGTTCGACCTGGCATCCTTCGAGGACCGGCTCGGCGTGGTGTTCGAGCGGCTCGATGGCCCCTCCATGCTGGCGGTGCTGGCGGAGGATCCGGATCGTGTCGAGGCGTTGGGACGGCAGCTCGCCGAACTGCAGGCCGGTTTCAACGCCTGCTCCGCGCCGCGGCTGACGCCGCAGCGGGAGCAGCTGGTCCGGCGGCTCAACCTCGGTCCCCTGCCCGCCCGCAACAAGCCGCAGGTCCTCGCGCGGCTGCGCGAGCTCGGGGACGGCCAGGCTCTCTGTCACGGCGACCTGCACCCCGGCAACGTGATCATGACCGCGGGCGGACCGCGCGTGATCGACTGGTTCGATGCGACCGCGGGCGACCCTGCGGGCGATCTCGCCCGCACCTGCGTGCTCCTGCAGTATGCCCGGCTGGTCCGGGCCACCGAGAGCGAGCGCCGGGTCTTCGAGGCCCTGCGCGAGACGTTCCTCGACGCCTACCTGAAGCATTACCGCACGCTGCTGCCGGCGGCCGCAGCGAAGCTGGTGGAATGGTTCGTCCCCGTGGCCGGCGCCCGCATGGCCGAGCCCATCGCCGCGCCCGAGCGCGCGGCATTGCTGAAAGTCATCGACTCGCTGCTCGGCGAGGCATGACAGGTCGGTGGCCGGCAGGCCGGCCACGGGGCGTGGTCTACTATCCGCATGCTGAGGATCGGCCTCGACCTGGGCGGCACCAAGACTGAGATTGTCGCGCTCGATGCTGCGGGCAGCGAGTTGCTGCGCCGCCGGGTCCCTTCTCCACGGGACAGCTACGAGGCGACCCTCGCCAACATCGTCCGGCTGGTCCGGGAAGCCGAGGCGCAGCTGGGTGCACGCGCGACGGTGGGCATCGGCACCCCGGGAGCACTCTCCCCGGTCACCGGGCTGCTGCGCAATTCCAACTCCACCTGGCTGAACGGCAAACCGCTTTTGCACGACCTGAGCGAGCGGCTGGAGCGCGACGTGCGCATCGAGAACGATGCCAACTGCTTCGCGCTCTCCGAGGCGATCGACGGCGCCGGCTGCGGTCATCGGGTCGTCTTCGGGGTGATCCTAGGCACCGGCGTAGGCGGCGGCATCGTGGTCGACCGCACCCTGCTGGGCGGATCCAATCGCATCGCCGGCGAGTGGGGTCACAACCCGCTGCCCTGGCCCGAGGATGCCGAGCGGCCCGGCCCCGCCTGCTACTGCGGCAAGCGCGGGTGCATCGAGACCTTCCTGTCGGGGCCCGGCTTCGTGCGCGATCATGGCGGCGCCACCGGCGCCATCCTGGAGGCAGCCGAGATCGTCGATGCGGCCCGGCAGGGCGAGCTGTGCAGTCTGGCGAGCACGGAACGCTACGAGCAGCGCCTGGCCCGCGCCCTCGCGCACGTCATCAACATCCTCGACCCGGATGCCATCGTGCTCGGCGGCGGCATGTCGAACGTCGCGCGCTGGTACGAGACCGTGCCGCGGCTGTGGCAGGAATGGGTGTTCAGCGAGCGGGTGGACACGCCGTTGCTGCGCAACCGCCACGGGGATTCGAGCGGCGTGCGCGGGGCGGCGTGGTTAGGCGCCAACGGCGGGGCGTCGGCGCGAGGCGCTAGGCCCTAGGCGCCAGACGCCAGAGCGACGCTGAGCACAACACACTGTCCCGTGCCAACACCTGGCGTCTAGCGCCTAGGGCCTAGCGCCTGAGCTTCAGACGAACGGATCCGCCGTCCACAGCTCCAGCCAGGCCGGCAGGTCGTGGCCCGCCATCGGACGCGCGATGAAGTAGCCCTGCGCCATGTCACAGCCGAGCTCGTTCACCAGGTCCCATTCCTCGCGGGTTTCGACGCCTTCGGCCACCGACTTGCAGTTCAGGTCGCGCGCGGTATCGACTGCCTCCTGCAGGACCTGGCGCAACGCCGGCCGGCGGGTGGCGCCGGCCAGCATCTTGCGATCGATCTTCAGCTCGGTGGCGGGAATGCGGGCGAGCTGATCCGGCTCGATGTACCCGGTGCCGAAATCGTCGATCGCCAGGCCGAAGCCGGCTGCGCGCAGGCGCACGAGGTTCTCGAGGCCGTCCCCCGCCTCGTGCGCGACGGCTGCCTCCGCCACTTCGATCACCAGGCGCTGGGGCGGCAGGCCCTGGCCGGCGATCTTCTCGGCGATGCGCTGCACCAGTCCGGCGTCGCGCAGCAGATCGGGAGAGAGGTTGACCGAAACCGTGACACCGACCCCGGCGTCCTGCCATGCGCGGCACTGGGCAATCGACTTCTCGAGCATGATCGCGCTCAGCTCGTCGAACAGGAAGTTGTCCGCGATCAGCGGAAGGAACGCGCCGGCCGTCAGCAGGCCCTGCTCGGGATGCTGCCAGCGCATCAGCGCCTCGACACCGGCCAGGTCCATCCCGCGCAGGCTCACCTTGGGCTGGAAGTGCGGCTGGAACTGGTCCGCCTCGATGGCACGCCAGATGTCCTCCAGCGTCGCGATCGGCTCCAGGGCCACGGGCGGGGCCGCGACGGCGTTGTTTTCCAGCACGTTTTCCAGGGCTTGGGGCATTGGCTGCTCGGCGGAGCGAGGCCGGCGTGCGAGCCTCGATCCATCGAATTTCGTCGTTCCGGCGCAGGACTTGAGGCTGATCGGCCGGTTGTCGCCGGGACCCGCCAGCAGGTCGGCTAGAATCCGGGCCTTTCCCCCCGGAGCACCTCGCATGCAACCCCTGTCAGGCATTCGCGTGCTGGATTTCAGCACCCTGCTTCCCGGTCCGATGGCGACCCTCATGCTGGCCGAAGCCGGCGCGGAAGTGATCAAGATCGAACGCCCGGGCCAGGGCGAGGACATGCGCCACTACGAGCCGCGTTTCGCGCCGGATGCCAGCGCACAGTTCGCCATGCTCAACCGCGGCAAGCACAGCATGGCGCTGGATCTGAAGTCGCCCGAAGCGATCCAGCACCTGCTGCCCTTCGTGTCGGCCGCCGACGTGCTCGTCGAGCAGTTCCGCCCCGGCGTCATGGACCGGCTGGGACTGGGCTACGAGGCGCTTTCCGCCATCAACCCGCGGCTGATCTATTGCTCGATCACCGGCTATGGGCAGGAGGGCCCCTCGGCGGATGTGGCTGCGCACGACCTGAACTACCAGGCCGACGCCGGCCTCCTCGGCATTGCCGCCGGCAACGACGGGGCGCCTGTCGTCCCGTCCGCACTGATCGCCGACATCGCCGGCGGCTCCTATCCGGCCGTGATCAACATCCTGCTGGCGCTGCGTCTGCGCGACGCGACCGGACGCGGCGCGCACATCGACATCGCGATGACCGACGGCCTGCTGCCGTTCCTGTTCTGGGGCATCGCGATGGGGGCGAGCCAGGGACGCTGGCCGCGCCCGGGCGGCGAGCTGCTGTCCGGCGGCAGTCCGCGCTACCAGATCTACCGCACCGCCGACGGCCGCCACCTCGCCGCGGCTGCGCTCGAGGACAAGTTCTGGGCGAACTTCTGCGACGCGATCGGGTTGCCGGAGGCACTGCGGGATGACAGCAAGGATCCCGCGGCCACGCGGAAGGCGGTTGCCGAGCTGATCGCACAGCGATCTGCCGCCGACTGGCAGGCACGGCTTGCCGGACGGGACGTCTGCTGCAACCTGGTCAAGACCCTGGAAGAGGCGATGCGCGACCCGCAGTTCCAGGCGCGCGGGGCCTTCCGCCGCAGCGTGGTCACGCAGGACGATGCCCTCCCGGCCATCAGCGTGCCGGTCGCGGAGCCCTTCCGCGATCCCCGCACCGAGCTGGGATATCCGTCCCTGCCCTGAACCGCGGCCCGCCCGTTGCGGTCCGGGCGGACCACCCGGTCAACCGCCCGCGTCGACCACGGCGAGGGCGGTCATGTTCACCAGCCGGCGCACCGTCGCGCTCGGCGTGAGGATGTGCACCGCACGGGCTGCGCCGAGCAGAATCGGGCCGATCGTCACCCCCTCCCCGCCGGTCGTCTTGAGCAGGTTGAACGAGATGTTGGCCGCGTCGAGATTGGGCATGATCAGCAGGTTCGCCTGGCCCTTCAGCCGCGAGTCCGGATACACCCGGTTGCGGATGTCCTCGGAGAGCGCGGCGTCGCCGTGCATCTCGCCTTCCACCTCCAGGTCCGGCGCGCGCCGCTCGAGCAGGTCGCGCGCGTGGGCCATCTTCACCGCCGAGGGCGAGTCGTCGGTGCCGAAGTTCGAGTGCGAGAGCAGCGCAACCTTCGGCGTGAGGCCGAAGCGCGCCACTTCCTTCGCCGCCATGATGGTGATGTCGGCGAGCTGCTCCGCGGTCGGGTCCTCGTTGACATAGGTGTCCGCGATGAACAGCGTCTGGTTCTGCAGCAGCAGCACGTTCATGGCCGCGAACAGCGACGCGCCGCGCTCCAGCCCGATCACGTTGCGTACGTGGCGCAGATGATCCTTGTGGCGCCCGTAGGTGCCGCACAGCATCGCGTCACCGTCGCCCCGGCGCAGCAGCATGGCACCGATCAACGTGGTGGACTGGCGCACGTGGCTGCGCGCGTCGTCCGGTGACACGCCGCGGCGCCCCATGATCCGGTAGTACTCGGTCCAGGTCTCGCGATAGCGCGAGTCGCTCTCCGGATTGACCAGCTCGAAGTCGCGCTCGGGCCGGATGCGCAGGCCGAACTTCTCCAGCCGCATCTCCACCACCTCGGGCCGGCCGATCAGCACCGGGCGCGCGAGCTTCTCGTCCACCACCACCTGCACGGCCCGCAGCACGCGCTCGTCCTCCCCCTCCGCGTACACCACGCGGCGCGGGTTCTGCCGGGCCTTGGCGAACACCGGCTTCATCACGAAGCCCGAGTGGTAGACGAAGTTGGTCAGCTGCTGCCGGTAGCCCTCGAAGTCGGCGATCGGCCGCGCCGCCACCCCGCTGTCCATCGCCGCCTTCGCGACGGCCGGGGCGATCTTGACGATCAGGCGCGGGTCGAAGGGCTTGGGAATGATGTACTCGGGACCGAACGACAGCTCCTGGCCCTCGTAGGCCATCGCGACCACGTCGGACTGCTCGGCCTGGGCGAGCTCCGCGATCGCATGCACGCAGGCGAGCTTCATCTCCTCGGTGATGCGGGAGGCGCCGACGTCGAGCGCGCCACGGAAGATGAACGGGAAGCACAGTACGTTGTTCACCTGGTTCGGATAGTCGGACCGCCCGGTGGCGATGATCGCGTCGGGCCGCACCGCCTTGACATCCTCGGGCAGGATCTCCGGCGTCGGGTTGGCCAGCGCGAGCACCAGCGGCTGCGGCCCCATGGTCGCCACCCAGGCCTGCTTCATCGCGCCGGGACCGGAGAGCCCGAGGAAGATGTCGGCGCCGGGAATGGCATCGGCCAGGGTGCGTGCCGAGGTCTTGCGCGCGTAGCGGGCCTTGTTCTCCTCCATGTTCGCCTCGCGGCCCTGGAAGATGACGCCCTTGCTGTCGCACACGGTGATGTTCTCGGTGCTCAGCCCGAGGCGAACCAGCAGATCGAGGCACGCGATGGCCGAGGCGCCCGCGCCGGAGCACACCAGCTTGACCTTGCCGAGCTCCTTGCCGACCACCTTGAGGCCGTTGATCACCGCAGCGCCCACGATGATGGCGGTGCCGTGCTGGTCGTCGTGGAACACCGGGATCTTCATCCGCTCGCGCAGCTTGCGCTCGATGTAGAAGCATTCCGGTGCCTTGATGTCCTCGAGATTGATCCCGCCCAGCGTGGGCTCGAGCGCGGTGATGATGTCGACCAGCTTGTCCGGGTCCTTCTCGGCGAGCTCGATGTCGAACACGTCGATGCCGGCGAACTTCTTGAACAGGCAGCCCTTGCCCTCCATCACCGGCTTGCCGGCGAGCGGGCCGATGTTGCCCAGGCCCAGCACCGCGGTGCCGTTGGTGATCACGCCCACCAGGTTGGCGCGCGAGGTCAGGCGCGCCGCTTCCGCGGGATCGGCCTCGATCGCCTTGCAGGCATAGGCGACACCGGGCGAGTACGCCAGCGCGAGGTCACGCTGATTGGTGAGTCCCTTGGTCGGGACCACCGAGATCTTTCCGGGGGTGGGACGGGCGTGATACTCGAGCGCGGCCGCTTTGAGCTGCTCTTCCATGCAGTGCTCCTCCAGGCGGGTGCCGCTTCGCGCGCCGCGCGGCGGCACCGTCGTCGTTTTCGGGCGTGGGGATTCCCACGTCGGACCAATACTAGCGCTTCCGCCCGCGCCTCACGCGTCGCGACGGGCGACGATCTGCTCGGCGAGCTTGAGCAGGGTCAGCGGCGCGCTCCCCTCGGCCTTGTTGTTGGCCACGATGTAGGCCGGGTCGCCCCGCGCGGCAGCGGCGAGGGCGAGGCGCGCCAGCGCGACCCGGTTCGGGACATCCTCGTCGACCAGCCGGGTGAATGGCGCGTATCGCGCCTTGGCCTCCTCGTACGCGAACCCCGCATGCAGGTTCCAGCGCACGATCAGCGGCCCGTCGTGATCGACGCCGGCTTCGCGCGCCTGCTCCGAGGCGACCGGCATCCGCGGGTGCAGTCCGATGCAGTGGTACGCACCGCCGCTGCGCAGGGCGGCGAGGTAGTCGGGGCAGACGAGCGCATGGTCGCGCACCTCGACCGCGTAGAGCGGGCCGCGCGGCAGGCGCTCGAGGAAGGCCTGCAATGCCTCGGCGAAGCGGGCCGGCTCCCGGGTATGGTCGCGGCCCACGGGCGGGAACTGGAACACCAGGGCGCCCGCCCTCGATCCGAGGCCTTCGAGGCAGGGCCGCACGAAGCGCTCGACCGCGAATCCCGGATCCAGGAAGCGGGGGTTGGCCACCGGCTGGGCAGACACCCCGGTACGGAGCGTGACCGCCGTGCACGCCATCGGCGCCTTGACCACGAACCGGAACCGCGCCGGCACCTGGTCCGCATAGTGGCCGAACTCCTCTGCCGTCATGGGCGCGTAGAAGGTGCGGTCCAGACCGACACAGCCCAGCAGCGGGTGCTGCGCGTAGGCCCGCAGGCCCTCCCGGCCCAGTACCCGTACATCTGCCACCCGGTCATAGACCAGCCGGGCCCATCCCGGGAAATGCCAGGATGAGGTGCCGAGGTGGACCTCCAGCGGCAGCCGACCGGCCAATTCACGCCAATGGGGATCCGGCGCCGCGGGCAGCACCGGATGGGGTTCCTGCGGCGCGGGCTCCAGGCCGAACAGGTCCAGCTGCGGCGGTCCGGGCCGGTTCATGCCGGCCGGACGGCAGCCGCGAAAAAAACCGTGCGCAGCCCCTTGAAACCCTTCCGGCCCTGCCCATATCTGGCACCCGTTAGCGTCATTCGCTAGCAATCCCCTTTAGAAACATCAATCAGCCAACCACTGGCATTTGCAGGAGTGACTGATGAAGATCCGTCCGTTGCACGATCGCATTATCGTCAAGCGCCTGGAAGAGGAACGCAAGACCGCTTCCGGCATCGTCATCCCCGACACCGCGGCCGAGAAGCCCGACCAGGGGGAGGTTCTCGCGGTAGGGAACGGCAAGATCCTGGAGGACGGCAAGGTCCGCGCGCTCCAGGTCAAGGTCGGCGACAAGATCCTGTTCGGCAAGTACTCGGGCCAGACCGTCAAGGTCCAGGGCGAGGAACTGCTGGTGATCCGCGAAGAAGACGTCATGGGCGTCATCGAGTAACCCCCCAGACCTGAGTATTCGGAGGAACCAGACATGGCAGCAAAGGAAGTCCGTTTTCATGATTCCGCCCGCAACCGCATCATCGTGGGCGTCAACATCCTGGCCGACGCGGTGAAGGTGACGCTGGGCCCGAAGGGCCGCAACGTCGTGCTGGAGAAGTCCTGGGGCGCCCCGACCGTCACCAAGGACGGCGTGTCGGTGGCCAAGGAGATCGAGCTGAAGGACAAGTTCGAGAACATGGGCGCGCAGATGGTCAAGGAAGTCGCTTCCAAGACCTCCGACGTGGCCGGTGACGGCACCACCACCGCCACCGTGCTGGCCCAGGCCATCGTGCAGGAGGGCATGAAGTACGTGGCCGCCGGCATGAACCCCATGGACCTCAAGCGCGGCATCGACAAGGCCGTCGAGACCATCGTGGCAGACCTGAAGAAGCAGTCCAAGCCCTGCTCCACCAGCAAGGAGATCGCCCAGGTCGGCTCGATCTCGGCCAATTCCGACGAGCAGGTCGGCAAGATCATCGCCGAGGCGATGGACAAGGTCGGCAAGGAAGGCGTCATCACCGTCGAGGACGGCAAGAGCCTGCAGAACGAGCTGGACGTGGTCGAGGGCATGCAGTTCGACCGCGGCTACCTGTCCCCCTACTTCATCAACAACCCCGACAAGCAGGTGGCGGTCCTCGAGGACGCCTTCATCCTGTACCACGACAAGAAGATCTCCAGCATCCGCGACCTCCTGCCCGTGCTCGAACAGGTCGCCAAGGCCGGCAAGCCGCTGCTGATCGTCGCCGAGGAAGTCGAGGGCGAGGCGCTCGCCACCCTGGTGGTGAACAACATCCGCGGCATCCTGAAGACCTGCGCGGTGAAGGCGCCGGGCTTCGGCGACCGCCGCAAGGCGATGCTCGAGGACATGGCCGTCCTCACCGGCGGCACCGTGATCGCCGAGGAAGTCGGCCTGAAGCTCGAGAACGCCACCCTGAAGGACCTGGGCCGCGCCAAGCGCATCGAAGTGGCCAAGGAGAACACCACGATCATCGACGGCGCCGGTGACCACGGCCAGATCGAGGGCCGCATCAAGGCCATCCGCCAGCAGATCGAGGAGACCACCAGCGACTACGACCGCGAGAAGCTGCAGGAGCGCGTGGCCAAGCTGGCCGGCGGCGTGGCGGTGATCAAGGTCGGTGCCGCGACCGAAGTCGAGATGAAGGAGAAGAAGGCCCGCGTCGAGGATGCGCTGCACGCGACCCGTGCCGCCGTCGAGGAAGGCATCGTCGCCGGTGGCGGCGTCGCGCTGATCCGCGCCCGCGCCTCCATCGCCAACCTCAAGGGCGTCAACGACGAGCAGACCGCGGGCATCAGGATCGTCTCCAGGGCGATCGAGGAGCCGCTGCGTCAGATCGTGGCCAACGCCGGTGCCGAGCCTTCCGTCGTCGTCAACAAGGTCGTCGAAGGCAAGGGCAACTTCGGCTTCAATGCCGCCAACGACACCTACGGCGACATGCTCGAGATGGGCGTGATCGACCCGACCAAGGTCACCCGCTACGCGCTGCAGAATGCCGCATCCGTCGCCGGCCTGATCCTCACCACCGATGCGATGGTGGCGGAGCTGCCGAAGAAGGAAGAGGCGCCTGCCATGCCGCCGGGCGGCGGCGGGATGGATTACTGAGCCGGGCCACCTGGTTCAGCTGGCAGTAAAAAAGCCCCGCTTCGGCGGGGCTTTTTGTTCTGCCCTGCCCCGACCGCGCGCGCTGCGCTGGCCCGGCCGCCAGCGCCGAAGCGCGTCACGCCGCGTGCACGTCGAGCTCGCGCAACGCCATGAGCAGACGATCGACGTCCTCCACCGAATGCGCCGCCGAGAGCGAGATGCGCAGCCGCGAGGTGCCCTCGGGCACGGTCGGCGGGCGGATCGCCGAGACGATGAGCCCGCGCTCGCGCAGGTGCCGGCTCGCCGCGAGCGCAGCCGTGTTGCCGCCGCATACCACGGGCTGGATGGGGGACTCGGAGGGCATGAGCTTCAGCGCCGTGCCTGCAAGACCCTGCTTGAGGCGCCCAATGTGTCCTCGCAGGGTCTCGCGCCGCCAATGCTCTGCGTGGATGAGCCCGAGGCTCGCTTCGATGACCGGCGCCAGGAACGGCGGCGTCGCGGTGGTGAAGATGTAGCTGCGGCCCCGCTGCAGCACCATCTCGACAACGTCCGCAGCACCCGCGACGAACGCGCCGTGGACGCCTGCAGCCTTGCCGAGCGTCCCGACGTAGACGATGCGCGGCGAGTGCAGCCGGAAGTGCTCCAGTGCGCCGCGGCCGCGGTCTCCGAGCACGCCGAAGCCGTGCGCGTCGTCGATCACCAGCCACGCATCGTGGCGCTCGCACACCGCGAGCAGCGTATCGAGCGGTGCGAGGTCGCCGTCCATGCTGAAGATGCTCTCGGTCACCACGAAGCGATCGCGTGCCGGTGTGCTGGCCAGCGCCAGCTCGAGGGCGGCGACGTCGCGGTGGGGATAGCGGACCACCTTCGCCCGCGACAGGCGCATGCCGTCGATCAGCGAGGCGTGGTTGAGCGCGTCGGAGAAGATCGCGTCCTCGGCGCCCGCCAGGGAGGTGACGACGGCCAGGTTGGCCATGTAGCCGGTGGAGAAGTGCAGCGCGGCCTCCAGGCCGACGAAGTCGGCCAGCGCCTGCTCGAGGCGTTCGTGTGAAGCGTGGTGGCCGGTGACCAGGGGCGAGGCGCCGGAGCCGACCCCGTACCGGCGGACCGCATCGGCAGCAACCTCGGCGAGGCGCGGATCGGCGGCGAGCCCGAGGTAGTCGTTGCTGCAGAAGGCGAGATAGTGCTGGCCGTCGACCTCGATCCGCGCACCCTGCGGGCTGTCGAGGACGAGGCGGCGGCGGCGCTGGTCGATCGCGGCGAGCGCGTCGAGCTCGTCGGAGAAGCGCTGGAGCGTCATGTGTATCGGTTCAGGCGGGCGGGAACTGCGCGCCCGGGGGCACTCGGAGACGAAGGGACATACTATCCGGTTCTCGCCCGGGCGCCGGGCTGATGTCGCGCCGACGCAGAATGATCGTCACCGGCTTGCCGTTCGTCAGAAGTCGCAGCGGAAGTACCTCGGCGTACCGCGATCCCACCCGTCGATCTTGACCTCGGGTGAGTAGCGCAGCAGTCCGGCCTTCTCGTCCACGCGTCGCTGCCTCGGGTCGACGTCTTCCAGGCGCTGCAACAGGGTCTGGGAGTGCGACGGCTCCTGCTGCACGGCACTGCCCAGCCAGTCGAAAATCGGCGGCAGTCCTGCAGCCGAAAAGTACACGCGGACATCGCCCGGCAGCGCATCGGCTGCGCGGATCTCCCGTGGGCACCACAGCGCGAGGATCTGCCGCAGCGAGTCGTCCTCCACCCAGAAGCGCGACTCGGCGAACGTCAGACCGTGGCAATTGTAACGCGGGTCGATGTCCTGGCAGCGCAGGTAGTCCCGGTCGCGACGGAGGGTTCCTGGCACGTACTTCCACCCGAAGTGCGGTCCGGTCTCCGTGTCTCCCTTGCGGATGTGGAAGCGCACGCGCGACTGCTTCCAGCACGCGCCGGGGTGGTCGTCGCAGTGCGGCGTAAAGCGGGTCTGGCCGGTGGCCTCCTCCTTCACGATCGTCGCCGTGTAGCCGGCGCCGCTCGGCCAGCGTGGCGTGCTGGCGTCGAATGAGTCCGGACACAGCTCCTCATCGGCGAAGTCGGCGGCGATCTCAAGCGCCACCAGACTGTCTGCATCGTTCACGTCGGCATGCACGTGCCAGCTGATCATGTACACGCCGGGAGAGAGGTAGACGTTGTCCTGTACGACCGTGCCCGAGCTCTGGCTTCGATCGATGCGGGATGCGATCCAGCCGAAGTTGGGAAGGGTCGCCCGTGGATCGGAGATGGTATTGGGGCGCCACAACACCTGGAAGCCGCCGTTGTACGCGGTGGCCCTGCCCTCCCAGCGCAGCGAGCCGCGAAAGTTGAGGCGCACGCGTGGACCGTCCGGCACCCGGAAGTACACCTCGCCCCACGCGCGCGGCGTCCCGCGATTGCCAACCTGCGCGGGACCGGTGTGTCGGGCGACTGCGGTAGCAGAGATGCGCAGCGCGTCGGGTTGGAGATCGGCGATCTGCCTGGCCTCCGCCTGCATCACCGATCGGCGCCCGGTGCTGTCGGTGAAGACGGCTTCTGCAGGGGACTGGGCCTGGAATCGGGTGGCGTGATCGACCGGAAGCGTGACCGGATCGCATCGCTCGAACTGCTTGAACCATGCCGTGAGCGGCACGGGTGCGTGGGCCGACGAGAAGCTGCACGTCAGCTGGTGCGACTGTCTGCCACGCGCTTCGGCCCACGTACCAAGGTGACTCGAAAGCCGATGTTGCGGCTCATGCGGACGTTCGCTGGTGAGCCAGAGGACTTGCGCACCTGCACCCGGCATCCCGAGCACGCCAACGATCGCCACGAGCCACGGCACAAGGGTTTGCCACCGCTCCACGTGGCGCCTTGTCATCGGTTGAACACCACTCAGCTCACCAGGCTGCGAACCCAGGGCGATCGAAACGCCAGCATTCCCATCGCGAGCGCTGGCAATGCCAGCAGGGCACACATCGCGGCGACGGCCGTGCCGGCCACCAGCGGGCGATGAGCACCGGCGACCGCGTCCTCCAACCCACGGTTCACGACCAGTGCCGCGAGCAGCAGCCCGGGCAGGGCCACGAGCAGGAAGCCCTTCATGAGCGTCCATTCGCCCAGCAGCGCAGCGACGGAGGCGAACGGCGTCGCCGAGGTCGCGGCAGCCAGCACTGCGCTGACCAGTGTGTCGCCGCTGCGGAAGAGGTACAGCAACAGGACCGTCGGCAGGCCCGCAACGAACAGGGCGCGGGCTGCGGTCGAGTAGGCACTGCCGAGCGACAGCGCCGCCCGCCGCGCAGCCAGGTTCGCCAGCACCCAGACGATGGCGGCGCCGATCATGCCGCCGACGAACGTCAGGGACAGGACCACCGCGACGCCGCAACTCGCGGCCAGGACGTGTTGCATGCCGGTACCCAGGGGCGCGATGTCGGCGTGCAAGGCGAGCCAGATCGCGCCAAGCGTCATGCCTTGCGCGAACAGCACTCCGGGGACGACGATGACCGGTGCCAGGACACACGCGATCAGGTAGCCCACTACGCCGTCGAACGCGTCCTCCAGTGTGATGCGCAGCGCGAGCCCTGCGGCGAGCACGGCAGGTACCAGGAGCAGCGCGAGCGCCGCCGCAGTCGGGAAGAGCGTCACGTCGATAGCGGGCGTGCCCGCCGGCAGGGGCAGTGCGGCGTGGATGGGCTGAGCGATGCGGAACGCGATGTACTCGGCCGCATGGGCCACTTCTCGGATCAACCGGTAGAACGATCCCGGGGCGCCGTTCTGCACTGCGACGGCGGCTCCACCGATGAGGAGCATGACCGCCTGCCAGGTGAAGAAGGCATAGAAGCTCGCCTTGTAGGCCTCGGCCCACGAGGTGCGCCCCCGCCCGGGGAGGAGACGCGTCGCGAGCAGCAGGATTGCACCAGAGCACACCGCGGCAATGGCGGATGTGACTGCGAGCAGGATCAGGATGCCGATTGCCGCGAGCAGAAACAGCGCGACCGCTCCGCCGCCACCCCCGCCGCCGGGGTTCCCCTCCTCCTCGCGCTTCTTCTTCGCCTTGCGCCGATCCGCGGCGCCGCGATCGTAGTCATCCCCGTGTGCCGTTTGGATCGACCGGCCTTCACGTCCCGCCTTGTACGCTTCGTCCTTGGTGTCGTTAGGGTCGTACATGCGTCGTCCGGCTGGTTCCCGTGGTCTCGAGGGGTGCCGAAAACAGCCGCCGCGGACTTTTGCAGCAATGCGAGAACCGGTGGCCGCAAGGCCCGCTCATTCTGGGTCATCGATGCATGCCGTTCAAGTATCCCGCCGCGCGCACGACCGGCATGCCCCCTTGCGTGGGGCCGTGTACGCCGGCTACCGCCGCGGCCCGAAGAACTCGTTCATCATGAACGCCTCCAGCTCCGCGTTGTCCTCCGGGCGCGAGGACAGCGGCACGTTCCCGCGCCGCTGCGAGACCCACATGAAGTCCCCGACGACCTCAGTCCGGATCAGCGCGATCATCCTGCGCACCACGGCGATGCGGATGTCGGGATTGTTGCCGCGCTCGACCTCGATCAGCTGCTTGGAATTGCGCTGGATGTCCTTGTTCCAGCCGAAGTACAGGAATGCGGCCGAGTCGCGCCCGACGTACTCGATCTCGAAGATCCCGCCGCCCTTGTTGTCCGAGCCGAAGGTCGGCGTACGGTTTAGGCCGAGGTTCTCCGCGATGACCCGATCGCGCCGCGCGCTCTCGTCGTCACGCGGCCGGTTCGCCGGCTGACCATCCGAGGGACGGGCCTCCGCGGAGACAGAGCCGGTCTCACCTCGTGCGCGACGCCGTGCCTCGATGTAGGCGGAGAGGTCGCCCTGGACCTGGGGCGGCTGTGCCGGCGCTGCAGCAACCGGCCGTTCGGCGGGGCGCGGCGCAGGCGGCGTGGTGGGCAGCACCTCGGGGGCGAGCGATGGCGCCGGCAGCGCCTTCTGCGGCTGGGGTGCCGGCGGTGTCGGCGGCGCGGGCACAGGAGGCGGTGGTGGCGCAGCGACCGGGGAAGGCGGTGCCTCCACGACGGGGACCGGCGGCTCAGACGGGGGCGGTGGTGGCCGTGGGGCTGGCGCCTCGCGGACCAGTGCGGGTACGGGCGTCACCACGGGGGGGACCATCGCCGGCTTCGGGGCGGGCGCTTCAGGTGGAGGCAAAGTCTTCACTGCCGCGACCGGCGCCTGCCTCGCCATCGAGCGCAAGGACGGCGGTGCCGTGGGTGCCGGCGGCGGGACCGCGGCCGCCTCGGTGCTTGCAGGGGCCAGCGCCACGACCAGCCTAGAACCCGGCTGCTCCGCGTCCGGGCTTGGAAGCGTCATGCGCTGCAGCCGCGGCGCAGCGAACAGCAGCAGCGCGACGTGGACGAGCACCGACGCTGCCAGGGCGACCCAAATGGTCGGGATCGTCCGGCGCCGATGGCCGTCTGGCACGTCACCGAGCAGGATCGTCATGATTGCCGGAATCGGCCAGCCCGGCGTTGCAGGTCGTCGAAAATCACACGTTGCACAATGGGGTCGCGGCTGCCGTTTCACAGGTCGGCGCCGGCGCTGCGAATGCGACTGCCGAACGAGAAAGGATGACGCCCAGCGCTGCCGGGTGCGGAAGGGAACCCAAGTTTAGCTCAGAACCAAGCCCGGCCCCGGCGGCCCCTGCACTCGGGCCCGTCGACAGACCTGTGCGGGTCCGGGAGGCCCGGCGGCGACAGAAGCGCGAGGGCCCGGTGCTCCCGATGGGCGCTATTCGAACTTGTGCGCGGCGAACAGCTCGTAGGCGGTCTGGAAGTAGGCGATCGCCAGGTCGGTCAGTTCCGGATCGTCCGGCAGTCGCGTATACGTGTCCGTGTCGCGGTCGTAGCGCACGTTCATGACCGTCTTCTGCAATCCGAGGATGGCCAGCTTGTCTCCACGCAGGAGCGCGACGTCGTAGTTGTGGCTGAACAGCGCCACCCGCCCCTCCTCCGGCGTGTTCAGCACGTCGCTGCCGAAGAACGGCGCGGTGTAGGGCAGCCCCAGCAAGCCCAGCACGGTGGGTGCCACGTCGATCTGCGCGGTCAGCGCGTCCACCCGCCGCGGCTTGATGTGGGCCGGCGAATAGATCATGAAGGGGATCTCGTACGACTTCAGCGGAATGTCGGCGCGTCCGTAGACGCGCGCGCCATGGTCGGCGATCACGACGAACACCGTGTTCCGGAACCAGTCGTGCTTCTCGGCCTGCTCGAGCAGGTAGCCGGTGGCAAAGTCGGCATAGCGCACGCCGGACTCCCGTCCGCCCTTCTTCGCCTTCACGCCCGGCACGCCCTTCCGGAAGGTGAACGGCTTGTGGTTGGAGGTGTTCATGATCATCGCGAAGAATGGCTTGCCAGTCTTCGCCAGATCGTCGAAGTGGCGCAGCGACATGTCGTAGAGATCCTCGTCCGCCACGCCCCAGATGTTCTCGAACCGCACCGGCTTGGGAATCTGCGTGCGGTCCAGCACCTCGAAGCCGTTGGCCGCGTAGAACGCGTTCATGTTGTCGAAGTAGCCGTAACCGCCGTACAGGAACGTGGTGGAATAGCCCAGCCCACGCATCACCTTGCCCCAGGTGGCGACGTTGTCGTTGCCCAGCCGGCGCACGATCGACTCGCTGGGGATGGGCGGGAAGGAGGACGTCACCGCCTCGAGGCCCCGCACGGTCCGGGTGCCCGACGCGTAGGTGTGGCGGAACCAGATCCCGCGCTGTGCAAAGCGGTCGAAATGCGGGGTCCAGTCGCGCTGGGAGCCGTACAGCCGGCTGAACTCGGCGCCGAAGGATTCGCTCATCAGCACCACGACGTTGAGGCGGCCCAGCCCATCCGGCCGGGCGGGAAAGCTGCAATCGAGACGCCCTTCCGACAACCGGGTGAAGGTCCCGCCGTAGCGGCCGAACTGACGCTGCAGCAGGGCGAAGTTGGCCTCGGCGGGGCGGGTGGCATAGAAGTGCGGGTAGTCGATGTCGCTGCTGCGCACGGCGCGGAAGAAGGTCGCGGCACCGTTCATGGCCAGCTCGTTGGCCACCCGGTTGTCGGACTGGGCGGTGAAGTAGGCCGTGAGCAGCATGAGGCAGCCCACCCAGCAGGCCAGGTACGCAACAGGCAGTGCGCTGCGCTCACCGAGCTTCGTCGCCGCCTTGGCCTGCGGGCGGATCCAGCCGCGCAGCAGCCAGACCAGCGCGGCGGCCACGATCGCGATCCCGAGCAGGACCTTCCCCAGCGGGTACTCGGCGCGGATGTCGCCCAGGATCTCCTTCGGGTAGATCAGATAGTGCACCGCCACCAGGTTGAAGCGGGCATTGAACTCCTGGAAGAAGAAGTACTCGGCGACGGCCGAGAACAGCATGACGTACAGCCAGCAGAACGAGCCCGCATAGGCAACGACGCGCCAGGCCCGGGACTGGTACCAGCGCTGCGGCAGCAGCCAGAGCCAGAGCACACAGGGCAACAGCAGGTATACCACTTCGACCAGGTCGGCCAGCGTGCCGGCGGGCAGGACCCAGGCCAGCGCGGGGGCGCGAACCTCCACTTCGGGATCGGCCACCCACCACAGCACCAGGCGCAGCACCAGCTGCAGGACGAGGTACACCAGCGCGAGCGCCGCCGGCAAGCGGTAGCGCGCCAATCCCGGTCGATCGAATACCATCCTGTACCGCCTCCCGTAACGATCCATGCTGCGCATCGACGGGATGAAGCCGCCTCGTTGCAGCGCGCGCATCCTGCCATTGCCGGCCGGTGTTGTTAAGCGCGGCGACAGCCTGCAACCCGGTTGCATCGTCGCCGCGCGATCTTAGCATCGACGAAAGCCTGCGTATATCTGGAGCATGCTCCCGGGATGGGTGCCCCCGCCGGGTGGCGTTGCGCATGGTTCCGAGTACCACGCCGGCTGAGAGCCTGTGCCTTCCGTGGTTCCGCCCCCCGATGAGCAGCACCGACGCCATCGTCTTCCTCGCCCGACACGGCGGAACCGCCTCGCGGCCGTCGACGCTGCACACCGGCCGCACCGACATTCCCCCCAGAGGCCAGGAGCACGGCGTGCGCGACCCGATCGTGTGTGTATGGAACGACACCCGGCACATGGGGAGCTGCTGAGTCACAGGGCTCTTGCGGCAGGGTGCATCGCGATGCAGGCAGACCGGCCCGCTCCTGCTAGACTGCGGCAATTTTTCCGGCGACCCCATGTCAGTCCCCTCGTCCGCTCGAACAGCGACGCCGGCAACGAGAATCGATCCCAGGTGGCTGCTGGCCCTGGCGCTGGCACTCACGCTGGTCGTCCTGCTGGCCGGCCAGGCGCTCACGCCCCCGGCCACCATCCGCGAGGTGCGCATCTTCAAGGTCGTCGACGCCATGCTCGAGTCGGGCGACTACCTGCTGCCGCGCCTGGAGGGCAAGCTCAAGCTCAACAAGCCCCCGCTCTATTACTGGGCGGCCGCGGGCGCCGCGAAGATCACCGGCGCCGGCGAACGCATCGCCTACCGCTTGCCGTCGGCGCTGGGCGCCATCGGCCTGGTGCTGTTCGTGTACGTGTTCTGCGTCCGAACGGGACTGCGCGAGCTCGCGCTTCCCGCCGCGCTGTCCCTGATGGGCATGGCCACGTTCTACGTCAACGCCCGCATCGCCAACTTCGACATGCTGCTGGCGCTGTTCTCGTTCCCCGCTGCCGCCTGTCTCGCCACCTACGTCCGCGAAGAGCGCAAGGGCGCCCTGGTCCTCGCCGGCGCCGCCATGGCCCTGGCACTCCTGGCCAAGGGCACCCCGGCGTTCGCGCAGGTGCTCATCCCCGCACTGGTAATGATGTGGGTCGCCGGGAAGTGGCCGACTCTCAGGCGCCCCGGCTTCTGGCTCGGCGCGATCATCCTGCCCTGCGTTCCCATCGCAGCCTGGGGACTGGCGGCGCTGCTGGCCAACGAGCAGCCGACCCAGTCCTTCCGCGACGCGTTGCTCATGCCGTTCGGCGCGAGGGTCGAGACGCAGACGGCGATGCACCATCACAACCCGTTCTTCTTCGCCTACAACCTGCCGCTGATCGCGTTTCCGGCCGCGCTGCTGCTGCCCGCCGTCGTCCGTCGCGCCATCACCACCCGTGGCTATGCGGACACACCGGTGCTCCGCTGGGCCCTGTTCTCGTTCCTGGCGGTGTTGCTGCTCTTCTCCATGATCCCCCAGAAACAGCTCGCCTACGTCCTCCCCCTCCTGCCCTACCTCGCTTTGCTCACGGCGGATGCACTGCGCAACGGCTGGCAAGGCGCGTGGATGGCGCGCTGGGCATGGATCGCCGGCGGCCTGTTCGTGCTGGTGCTCCTGGCCATGGCGGTGGCGGCGCCGGTTCATTTCACGCTGCTCGCCCCGTCCCTGCCGCTCGCCGTAGCCTCGGGGCTGCTGTTCCTGGCCGCCGCAGCCTGGGTCGCTCGCTGCGTCGTCCGCCGCGAGCTCGGCCGCGCCGCCGCGGTCGCACTGGCCGGCTGGATGATCGCGCTGCTGCTGCATGGCGGGAGCTTCAACGTGCTGGACACGCGCTTCAAGACCGGCGAGATCCACCAGGCCCCCGACTACGATGCGGAGCGCTGGGATGCGGTGTTCGCGAAACACCCGAGACTGAAGAGCGTGCTCAACACCCGCAAGGCGGAGAAGGACAGCGGTGACGAATCCGATAGCAATTAGCGCGATCATCCCCTGCTTCAACGAGGAGGGGAACGTGCTCCCGCTGCTGGGCGAGCTGGTGCCGGTCCTGCAGGCCACCGGCCTCGCGTTCGAGGTCGTCTACGTCGACGACGCCAGCACCGATGGGACTGGCGGTCGCGTCCTGGAGGCGATGAAGACCTGTCCGCAGCTGAGGCTGGTGTCGCACACCAGAAACTGCGGGCAGAGCGCGGCACTGCTGAGCGGCATCGCTGCGGCCCGGGGCGAGATCCTGCTCACCATGGACGCAGACCTGCAGAACGACCCGGCCGACGTACCCGCCATGCTGGCGGCCTTCCGCTCCTGCGACGCCGTCACCGGGGTGAGGCGGCGGCGCGAGGACTCGACCATGAAGCGCCTCTCCTCGCGCGTCGCGAACCGCTTCCGGGACTTCGTGCTGGACGACGGGATCCACGATGCCGGCTGCAACTACCGCGTCTTCCGCAAGCAGATGATGGAGGGAGCGGTCCCCTTCCGGGGCCTGCACCGCTTCCTGCCCACGCTGTGGAAATGGCAGGGCTACAAGGTTGTCGAGATGACCGTGAATCACCGCGCACGTCACCAGGGCATCTCGAAGTATGGGACGATGAACCGTCTGTGGGTAGGAATCGGCGATGTCTTCGCCATGCGCTGGTACCGCCGCCGCATGGTGCCGGTGCGCCGCACTGAGGAAGGGATACAGCAATGACGATCTTGGGCTTCGTGATCGGACCCTGGCAGCTGTTCGGGTTCCTGGGCAACATCGCGTTCAGCGCGCGCTTCCTGGTGCAGTGGATCGCCAGCGAGCGTGCCAGGAAATCGGTGGTACCCGTGTCGTTCTGGTGGCTGAGCATGATCGGCTCGGCGATCCTGCTCACGTACTTCGTGGGCCGCAAGGACTTCGTCGGGATGCTCGGCTACATCCTCAACATCATCCCCTACTCCCGCAACCTGATCCTGACCTACCGGAACCAGGCCTGAGGCGGGGCGACGGTGCGCGCGAGCGCGCACGCTAGCGCGTGAAGCTGCCGCCGCGTGCGTTGTGGCCGCCGTCCACGGTGATGACGATGCCGCTCAGGTACGAAGCGCAGCCGGAGGCGGCGAACACGACCACGTTGGCGACCTCCTCCGGCGTCGCCGGTCGGCCCATCGGGAGACCCGACAGGTAGTCCCGCCAGCGCTCCGGATCGCCGAACTGGCCCGCCGCACGGTTGCGCATCAGGGTCACCAGGCGCTCCGTCTCGACCGCGCCCGGACTGACCGCGAGCACCCGGATCCCGTCTTCCAGGCTGTAGCTGCCGAGCGTGCGCGTGAAGGCGTTCAGCGCGGCGTTGCCGGTGGACCCGGCGATGTAGTTGAAGTCGAGCCGGTCGGCGGCCAGCCCGGTCACGTTGACGATCACACCCGCCTTCCGCGCCTGCATCCGGGCGTAGCAGGCCCGCGCGAGGTTGATGTAGCCGAACACCTTGAGGTCCCAGTAGCCGCGCCACAACTCGTCGGTGACTTCCTCGATCGACCCGGGACGGATGGCGCCGGCATTGTTCACC